>JAGQUX010000050.1 GCA_020438215.1 Armatimonadota bacterium
GGAGGAGCGAAGCGACGAGGGCGTGGCCTCGGGCCGGATTGCGCCTTAATCAAACATGGCCCTATTCAACCATCAAGCAAGATAAAATAGCACCATGCTTGCGAGCCTCGCTCTGATCGCCACAATCCTGCCTACCCAGCAGGCAGAGATCAAGCCTCACCCACTTTCCGATTTCATTGGGCGGTCCTTCGACCAAATCAAATTTGAAAAAACTACGGACGAAGATCTCAAGAAGCTCTACAAAACGGCAAAAAGCAAGCTCCGACCAGAAGCCCTTGAACTCCCCACGAGTGAGGCACAACAGATTCATGCCCTGCTGGATGGGCGCGGCAAAGACGCCGTCTGCAATGCCGTCCTTTGGGTACCAACCGAGTATCGCAAGCTCGACGACCTCAAACGCCATATCGAAATTGCTCCCGAAGTGGCTTATCCTCGAACTCGATATGAAGACTTTGCTTTCGCTTTTTGGAGCACGCGCGGGATTATGGCGATCTACAATCCGACCGAAGGCGACCTCTTTGCTCTTGTCCTTTCCACCCCTGAGCGCGTTGCCGAAACGATGGACAGCTATCCTAAAGAAGCCACTGCGATCTCAACCATCGTCGACCCCGGCGCAAACTGGAACCGCGTGCTCAATTTCTCTCGCTATTACGTTGATGTGAATATCAATAGCTCAAACCGTCCGGGAGAATTGGGTGGCAGCTACCAACGTAACTTAGAAGGTGATCTAGAAGGCATCGTCCGTCGAATGGGCGGTGCGGTTCGCTATGATCGAAGTACGTCCGGTGGCCGATTCGACATCAAAGTCTCCAGCACAAAATTCAACGATAAATTCCGTGCGACCTTTACCGTCGATATGGACTTTGAAACGCAAACCCCTTATGGTTCTCTTCGCGCGAGTTCCTATAGAACCAAAGGGATTGAAAACAGCTACTCCCGAGAGCTCAACGATCTGATTGATGATGCTTTTGATGCACTCTTCGATGACATAGGTGACAAGCTCAAACGGCTTAGACCAGAAACTAAAGGAGAAAAAACGCAAGAAACCATCCAATCCATGCTCACACAGCTGACAAGGAAAAAAGCGTGAAGAGACTTCTCGGCGCACTTTGTCTTGGTCTACTGACCATCTCCTGCGCCCAGGCTCAGCAGAAAGTTAAACGCATTCTGCTCATCCCGGTGGATAGCCGCCCCGCCGTCACTCAATTCCCAGAGATGATTGGCGATCTTGCGGGCGTCGAAGTCGTCACCCCACCATCGCACCTTCTCGGAGAGTTCCTCCAACCCGGCAACCCGAGCGGAATCCTCAACTGGCTCAAATCAACCGGAATTGAACAGTACGATGCCGTCGTCGCCAGTGCCGATATGATCGCATACGGCGGACTCATCGCCAGCCGAGTTGATCGCAGTAGCTACAACCTCGCCATGATCCGCCTTCGTGATTTCTGGAAAATCCGCAAGACCGATCACCATGTTCCCTTTTACGTTTTCACCGCGCAAATGCGCATCGCCCCAACCGCAACCGATGAATCTGTTGCTTATCGCCGTGACCTCTACTACTGGGCGGTGACCGACGCCAAATACCGTCTGAACGGCGACCCCACCACCAAATACTCCCGCGATCAATATGCCAAGTCACTCCCTGAAGGAGTTCTGGATCGCTATGTACAAACTCGCCAGCGTAATGTTGAAATTCAGCTAGAACTCCTCAAGATGACATACCACGGGGCGTTCACACACCTCACAATTGGGCAAGACGACACCGCACCCATTGGCCCCCACAGCTTCGAAGGAAAAACCCTCGCCGATCGTGCCGCTGAACTCAAAATCAGTGACCGCGTGCAATTCTGTTCCGGCATTGACCAAATCGCTAACCTTTTGGTCAGTCGGAGCATCCTCAACGCGTACAATTTCTCGCCCGATATTGATCTCCGCTATGCCGACACCGACGGCGCCAACAAAGTCGCCGCCTACGAAAGTAAAACTATCGGAGAGTCGCTTTATGATCAAATCACAACAAGTGGTGGGAACGTCAAGCACGCGCCGGAACTGAGCGACTACACAATCTTTGTCAATACACCTGACTCCAGCCCGCGCGCTTACGACGACTTCATCCAAGACCTCCAGGCTAAGGCTGATTCTGGTGCCCCCATCGCAGTCGCTGATGTTGATCTTGGGTGGACTGGCACTGCTACCAGCGAACTCTATCTCGCCATCACAACCGAAAAACGAGCACCCAAACTGCTCAGCTATGCCGGTTGGAATACAGCCGGAAATTCAATGGGCACAACCATCCCAGCGGCGAACTTGTACTTCCTGGGGCGGCAAGCTAAGCTCCCCACCCTCCACCGCGAAGTGGCCCTCCGCAAGTTTCTCCTCCACCGTTTGGTGAACGACTACTACTACCACCGGCACGTCCGACCGGAAGCCTACGAGCTCATCGAAAAGCTGAATAACGGCAAGCGTGATGAGGTCTACGGCGATGCGCTGATGCAAGCAACGGCCCTCGTGCGGAAAGATATGCGTAAGTATCTCGACGATGTCTTTGACAACCAATTCCTGGGGCGGGCTTTTGAAGCCGACGGCAAAACCTATCGCATTACGAGCCTCGAAAACGTCGAAATCAGCCTCCCTTGGCCCCGCGCTTTTGAGGTCTATATCAACTTCGATCTCACGGCAAAAGAAGTCGAAGGAAGAGCGAATCAATGATCAAGGAATTTGGGTTTCTGGAGCGTACAAATGGGCCGCTCCCCTATGTGGTTTACGTCCCCCGACTTGACCCCATGCCAAAAGAACTCCCGACGATCCTCTTTTTGCATGGTCGCGGAGAAAGCGGAGCTGATGGCCTCCGGCAAACCCTCATCGGGCTGAGCCACGCTATCCGTAACCGCCGCACCGACTGGCCGTTCCTCGTTATTGCCCCCCAAAAGCCGGAGTTCGATAAGCTCTGGCCCGCCCACCGCGATGACCTCGACAAAATCATCCAATTGGTGGAGAAAGAGTTTCCCACCGATCCCCACCGGCGATACATCACCGGGCTAAGCCAAGGCGGCAACGGCACGTTTGAACTTGCCGACAAGCTCAGCTGGCATTTCGCGGCAATGGCTCCAGTCTGCGGCTGGTCGGATCGCAAAGACCTCCACGAAGCTTATCAAAGCATCCCATGCTGGGCATTCCACGGAGACGCTGACCAAGCCGTCCCCATCCAGAAATCAATCGATGCGATCAAGCAGATCGATTCCCCTCTAGCAAAGCTCACGACCTACCCTGGCGTTGGGCACAACTCCTGGGATAACGCTTACCAAAACGAAAAGCTGGGCGAGTGGTTCCTCAGCCACACGCTGGAATAAAAAGTCGCCCCGAGGAATCCCCCGAGGCGACGAAGAGCAAAGGACAAACCTTTAGCCGACGTTCTTGATATCGCGCACCAAACGACCAGATCGCTTGCTGGTGGATGCTGGCTTAGCAGCTGGTTTTGCTACTGGCTTAGGAGCTTCCACTTTTGGCGCAGGTGCTGGCGAAGCTTTCGCCACCGGCTTCTTCGCCTTTTTCTTCTTCGCCTTTGCCGATTTGGATTCTGGCTTAGCGGAGGCAGGCTTTGTTGCTGCTGGTTTGGGAGCCGCTACTTTCGGTGCCGGCGCAGCCTTTGCCGCAGGAGCAGCCACCGATTTCGCCGCTTGAGCAACCATTGGGTCAGCCATCAACGAATTCCACATCCAGGCGGCTTTATCATGAACATGCATGCGTTGGACAAAAAGATCTTCGGTTGCGGGATCATCCGTGCCATCCACCATTTTCTTGAGCTCAGTAGAAATTGCATTGTTCGCATCTGTGAGCTCTTTCACCATAGAGGCAAAATCGCCGCCACCAGCGCCTTCCTTCAGCTTAGTTTGAGCCAGGAAGTCTTTCATTGTGCCGGGCGACTTACCACCCAAAGCCCGCATACGCTCGGCAATCACATCTACCGCGGTAAACAGCTCGGTGTATTGCTGCTCGGTCATCGTGTGAATGGTGAAAAACGGCATACCGACAACGTTCCAGTGAACATTTTGGGTTTTCAGCATCAAAACATAACTATCCGCCAACAGCTGCGACAGTTTTTTCAAGCTCGAATCTTTGCTCATAGCACTTCTCTTCTTTACATACGAATCTCGCAGGTCAATCACACCGCCGACCCATGATCCTGCAAGAAAATTCCCTGAAATGGGTAGACATAAGGTAACATTCGTGCATGATTTCTCGGTTGCGCGGCACCGTCTGGGAAGCCACTTCAGACCGCCTGGTGATTGATTGTGGGGGAGTCGGCTACGATGTCGCCGTTCCTGAGCACGTTGCCTTTCAAGCAACCGTCAATGAAGAAATCACGCTTTACACCCGCATGATCGTCCGCGAAGACGGACACTACCTTTACGGGTTCAAAGACGCAACTTCCCGTCATCTCTTTGACCTGCTTCGTGATGCCAAGGGATGCGGCACTAAAACCAGTCTTGCCATCATCTCAACCCTGGGAGAGAGTGGCACCATCACCGCCATCGCGACCCAAGACGCGAAAGCTCTTGCTAAGACATCCGGTGTTGGGCCCCGACTTGCTGAGCGGATCATTGTCGAACTCAAAGACAAAATCCAAGAAGTGCGCCTGGAGCAACTGACGGGCGGTTCGCGATCCGTTGCTGCCGTGCAAATCTCTGAGCCTGACGACGAACTCATAGAAGCTCTCATCGCTTTAGGATACAAACGTTCTGAAGTTGATTCAGCAGCATCTGCCGCACGTGCTGAATCCGAAGACATTGGCGAGCAGGTCAAAATCGCGCTCAAGAGGCTAGCGAAATGAGCGACGAACTGAGAACCGATGAGCTTGCCGCTACCGCTCTCGTCACCGATGATGACCTCTCTCTCCGCCCCAAGCGACTGACCGAATTCATCGGGCAGGAAGATATCAAATCGAATCTGAGTGTGTTCCTCCGTGCAGCTCAACAGCGCAATGAGCCACTTGATCACCTCTTGCTCTACGGGCCTCCCGGCCTCGGGAAAACCACCCTTGCCCACATTGTCGGTAATGAAATGGAGGCTCCCGTTCATGTCACAAGCGGCCCTGCTATCGAGCGTCCGGGCGATCTCGTTGGCATCCTCACAAACCTGGAAGAGGGAGCAGTCCTTTTCGTCGATGAAATCCACCGCCTTTCGCGTTCGGTCGAGGAAATCCTTTACCCTGCAATGGAAGATCGCAAGGTGGACATCATGATTGGGAAAGGGCCTGCCGCCCGTTCCATCCGACTTGATGTTTCGCCGTTCACCGTAGTTGGCGCAACAACCCGCCAAGGCCTTCTCACCGGGCCGCTACGTGATCGGTTCGGCATCATTCTCAACTTCGATTTTTACGACGACAACGCCCTCTTTGAAATCATCTGCCGATCAGCTAGAATTCTTGGCTTTGAAATCAGCGAAAGCGGTGGTCAAGAGATCGCCCGGCGATCACGAGGTACACCCCGGATTGCCAACCGGCTTCTGCGTCGGGTTCGTGACTTTGCTCAAGTCGAAGAACTCACCGTGATCGACAATAGAATCGCCGATCATGCCCTTAATTCGCTGGGGATCGACGGCGAAGGATTAGATCGCCTTGATCGTGCATTCTTAGAAACCATCATCAAGAAATATGATGGTGGCCCGGTCGGCTTGGAGACGATCTCTGCATCACTCGGAGAGGATTCGGGAACACTCGAAGATGTGTGCGAGCCTTACCTCCTCCAACGAGGATTCATCGCTCGCACACCCCGAGGACGCACCGCCACTCAGCGGTGCTACGATCACCTCGGAATCACAAAATCAAGCTGAGTATTCAGACCACAGCTTCTCGAATTTTGTGACCATCCCTTCGATGGCACCAAATCCGCCTTGCCAGAATTCTTCTGATCGCAGATCTACACCAAGGTGCGCCATCAGCTCGTGCGGAGTTTGGCTCCCACCCATTTCCAAAACCTTGACGTACTTGTCGGCGAATTCGGGACCTTGCTCTTGGCTCATTTGATAGAGTGCAAGGGTCAGAAGCTCACCGAACGAGTAAGCGTAAACATAGAACGGCGCAAAGAAGAAGTGGGAAACGTAGCTCCACCAGTCTTTGTGCTGCTCGCCCATCTTCACCGCATCGCCGAACATGGACTGGATTTCATCCTGCCAAATTTCGGCAAACTCTTCGCTCGAAAGCTCGCCTTCACTGCGGCGTTTTTCGTGGCATCGTTGCTCAAACCGGAACATAGCCGCCTGGCGGTGCACGGAGGCAAAAATCCCCTCGATCTTATCGGCATAAAGTGCGATCTGGTCTTTCAAAGTCGCCGTCTTCACAACACGATCGAACACTTGCTGCTCCCCAAAAATGGAAGCAAGTTCTGCCAGCGGAAGCGTTCCGTGGAAGTTGAATTCGGTCTGTTTGCGACTCAAACTTGCGTGAACGCAGTGCCCTAACTCGTGAGCCAGAGTCATCACATCATTCAGCCCGCCTTGATAGGTCATCAACATCACTGGGTGAGTGTCGGCGGTGTTGAAGTTACAGAATGCACCTCCCGACTTGCCCTTGCGAACCTCGGCATCAATCCAATTCTTGTCAAAGAACTCCTTCGCCCGGATTTCCAACTCGGGGTGATACGCACCAAATGCATCAAGGATCATATCCCGCGCCTTATCCCAGCTAATTTTCTCTTGCGATTCAAAGAGCGGTGCATATCGGTCAATGTGGGTGAGTTCATCCAGCCCAAGAATCTGCTTCTTGACGTTGTAGTACCGCTCGACCAGATCGCTTCTTTCGCGACAGAGCTTCATCACCAGATCAACTGTTTCCTTGTCAAGCTCGTTAGCAAGGTGCCGGCTTTGTTCGGCAAACTCCATCTTCCGCAGGCGATCACCCAGTCGCTTGTCGGCAAGCAAAGTGTTGTATGTGAAGACAATGACGCGATTCAGCTCTTGCAAACCAGCCGACATCGAATCTGCCCCCGCCTGCCGAACCGCGCGATCCTCATGCCGGAGCTTGTCGATGACTTCTTCCAAGCTGTATTCGGTCACTTCACTGGTGTGCGGGTCGGTGTACTTGAAGACGTGGTTTGCTGTGACCTCTTCGTGGAGCCGCACCCAAGCTCGAGAGCCCGTATTCGAGGTTTGCTCAAGAAGAGTTTCTTCGCGTTCGGTGAGCATAAATGGCGTGTACGCCCGCACTAATCCAATGTAGTGGCGAAAGTTGGCCATCGCCGGGTCATCCAGCAACTTTTGAATATCATCGTCACTAATCTTCTGAAGTTCCAAATCGGTAAAGATGAGCTTCGAGCGCAGTTCGCTCGACTTCTCGTTCTGCTCTTGATAAAAACCACCGAGTTGTGGGTCGCTCGTATCTCCCGCAAACATTAATCCGGCAAAGTTGATCGGTTTTGCCGCGTCCTGCTGGATGCTCTCTAGCTCTCGCAGTGCATCAGCCAGTTCCGTCGGAGTCAGACTCCCGATATTGCCACGATACTTGTGTGTAAATGCATCCACGCGGGCATGGCAATCCGCCCAAGTTTCCTCAATTTTTGGATCGGTGGGAGAAGAGTAAAAAACGGAGAGATCCCAAACAACGCCCTCAGCGCCAGTTGCGGTTACGGCAGAACTCATGATTTCTCTTCTTACCGCGAATCGCCGTTGTGAGTACCGTCATCTTCCCCATGCTCAGCTCTTCTGTGCGCTAATTCTGCGCGGTAAGGCTCAAAGTGAATCTCGACGAGTGCTCCCCCCAGCACCCGACTGAGGTGATCCTCCACCTCTTCCGCTTGATCGTGCGCTTCTACAAAAGTAAGGGAATCTTCCAACAAAACGTGGAGCGTAACGTGGCGTTGATTCCCGATTCTTCTGGTTTTGAGCGCGTGGAAACCTTGGACAAGCGGGTGCTCGTGAAGGGCATCTTCCACGAGTTTGACCTCATCCGGCGGTAGTGAGCCATCCATTAATTCATGAACCAGCTTCCCAAGTTGGCGAATTGCAAACACCGCCCCCACTGCCACGAACACAATCGCCGCAATCGGGTCAATCCACTGGAGGCCAGTAACGGAATACAGGATCAATCCGGCAAAGACGCCCAGTGTCGCGAACATATCCCCGCGCAGATGCTCGGCCTCGCCCAAGAGAGCGGGGCTCTTTTCTTCCTTGCCGACCTGTCGCAGCTTGCCGATCAAGACAAGATTCACGACAACCGCTACCCCCATCGCGATCATCCCGATATCAGGCTTGATGTCGCGCGGCTCAGCCATGCGAAGGCTTGCTTGCCAAGCAATCATCCCCGCCGTGCCAATCACTATCAGCATCTGGAATAGGCTGGAGACCACTTCCGCCCGCCCGTGACCATAAGGATGGGTGTCATCTGCGGGGCGACGTGCATACCGAATCGCCAACAGCGTGAAGTAGCTCATCGCAACATCGACGAGGCTCTGTAAACCTTCGGCAAGAACGCTCACAGATCCCGACATCTTCGCCGCAACCAGCTTGACAACAACTACACCCGCAGTGATGGCAAGCGAAATCCTTGCCCACTTTTCCACCGCAGAGACGTTGGTCATCGGCTCCTATTTACCCGTTTGTCGCTTGGGATATGGCGCAATCTCCATCATCGCCTCGTCCAGAATAGTGTTGACGCAATGATCCAAGAGCTTACGGTCGAAAATATCGCGATTATTGATCAAGCCATGCTCACTTTCGGGGCGGGGTTCAGCGCATTGACCGGCGAAACCGGCGCAGGAAAATCTCTCCTCGTGGATAGCATTGGTCTTGCCCTCGGGAATCGCGCCGACACCGAGCTTGTCCGCACCGGATGCAACCGAGGATCTGTCCACCTCGTGGCCGATCTTCGCGCCAACCCGATTGCCCTCGCCAAGTGCGCCGAACTGGGCGTTGAGATGGAAGACGGCATCCTGGTCGTCCAACGCACCATCACAACGGAAGGACGCTCCACCGTTCGGCTGAATGGGAAGCCGGTCGCCGTAGGATCACTCAAGGAAATCGGACGATTCCTGATTGATTTGCACGGTCAGCACGACAACCAGTCGCTCCTGAACCCAGAAAAGCAGCTTGACTTCCTTGATTCCTGGATTGGTGATGATGCCGCTCACCTCATCGTCCAAATTTCGGAGCAATACGCCCAAGTTGAGTCACTCAAACGCAAGCTCAACCACCTCCGCAACAGTCAACGGGAACGAGAGCAACGGATTGACATGCTCAAGTTTCAAATCGAAGAGATTGAGTCGGCGGGCCTGAGCGCAAATGAAACCGAGAGCCTCAACAATCTTCTTGGTCGTCTCAAGAACTCCGAGCGGCTTCTGCAAGCGACTGGTCAACACCTGCAAACACTCTCGGATGATGAAGGCTCGGCATTGGAACGCGTTTCTGCCGCCCTGCGGGAGTTTGAATCGCTTGGCCGCCTTGATTCTGAGCTAGAACCGATTTTCGGGCAACTTCAAGCGGCAGAAGCGGCCCTCACCGAATCTTTGCGTGATTTACGGCATTACCAAGATGCACTAGATTTGGATCCAGAAGCCTTGGAAGAAACCGCTGCCCGGCTTGACTTGATCGCCCGGCTCAAGCGGAAGTACGGTGAAGACGAGCTCGCGATCCTCAACCATTTGGAGGAATCTCAACGTGAGCTCTCTGACCTGGAATCGGGTGACTACGATGAAGAGTCGCTTGTTTCCGCCCTGGAAGAGCAAAGTAAACAACTCGAAAAACTTTCACATCAACTCTCTGAACTCCGCAAGGGCAAAGCAACAAAATTTTCCCAAGAGGTTCAAGCCCATGTTCGTGACCTCGCAATGGAAAAAGCGGAGTTCTCGGTTCAGTTCACCGAAATTCCGATCCAACCGAATGGTTTAGATGCAATAGAGTTCTACTTCACCTCCAACCCAGGGGAGCCACAACGGAGCATGGCGAGAGTAGCGAGCGGAGGCGAAATTTCCCGAGTTATGCTGGCGATCAAAGTCGCTAGTGCCGGGCGAGCGGGCGTCCCCACCTTGATCTTCGATGAAGTGGACACAGGGCTCTCAGGGCGAGCGGCAGCGATCACGGCAAAGAAACTCGAACAACTTTCCCAGCACAACCAAGTCATGGTGATCACCCACCTCCCCCAAATCGCGGGTCGCGCCAACACCCACTTCCACATAGAAAAACAAACCGCTTCCGGACGCACCCAAACCGTAATCCATGAACTCACTGGCGACGAAAG
>JAGQUX010000051.1 GCA_020438215.1 Armatimonadota bacterium
GCTCGAATGCGGTTATTACGACAAAACCTTATGTCGCCCGAAAGAAGAGTTTCAGTTGGCGAGGTTTCGTTTTGGAAATCCTCATTGGTAGCTCTGCGCTAGTGATGGGTTGGCTCCTTTTTAGATTCGTTTGGAACATCCAAAAACCAAAAGGCTCCCGTTCAAATTGAACGAGAGCCTTTCTTTGGATCACAGGAAGAGCTTACGCCTTGACGGCTTGCTTTTCATTGATTGCCGCTTGCGCCGCAGCGAGGCGAGCAATCGGCACGCGGAACGGTGAGCAGCTCACATAGTCCAGGCCGATTTCGTGGCAGAAGTAGATGGAGCTTGGGTCGCCACCGTGTTCGCCACAGATGCCGCACTTGAGCCCCTTGCGCTGACCTCGCCCTTCTTCCACCGCGAGTCGCATCAGGCGACCCACACCGGTCTGGTCGATGGACTCGAACGGGTTGGTTGGGAGAATCTTCTTCTCGACATAATCGCCAAGGAACTTCCCTTCTGCGTCGTCGCGGCTGAAACCGAACGTCATCTGGGTGAGGTCGTTGGTGCCGAAGCTGAAGAACTCGGCGTACTCAGCGATTTCAGCAGCGGTGAGAGCCGCGCGCGGAATCTCGATCATGGTGCCGAACATATATTCGACATTGGTGCCGGAATCTGCGAGCATTTCCTTCGCTACATTCTCAAGCTGAGTTTGTACGGCGCGAAGCTCATTGACGTGACCGACGAGCGGAATCATGATCTCAGGGAGAACCTTGACGCCGCGCTTCGCCAGCTTGATCGCCGCACCGAGAATTGACCGAGTTTGCATCTCGACAATGCCCGGGAAGACGATGGAGAGGCGGCAACCGCGCAGGCCCATCATTGGGTTGAATTCCTTCATCCCTTCGACGGCTTTGAGCAGGGTTTGCTTCTCTTCCAGAACGGTCTTGATTGCCTCACCGCCCGTCATATGAGCAGCGATTTCTAGCTCGGTGACTTCCTTGAGGAGTTCTTCGTGGGACGGAAGGAACTCGTGGAGTGGCGGGTCGATGAGACGGATGGTGACCGGTTTTCCGTCCATGACTTCGAAGATGCCCTCGAAGTCTTTTTGCTGAACAACTTCTAGCTTTTGGAGGGCGGCTTGTCGCTGAGCATCGGACTTAGCCAGGATCATGTCGCGCATGATGGGGAGACGATCCGCTTCGAAGAACATGTGTTCTGTTCGGCAGAGGCCGATCCCTTCGGCACCAAATTCGATTGCCTGCTGAGAATCGCGGGGGTTATCGGCGTTGGTTCGCACCTTGAGGCGGCGGTACTCATCGCACCATTCCATCAGCGTGCCGAACGTGCCGGACACATCCGGAGCGATCAACGGCAGTTGAGCGAGGAAGAGTTCCCCGGTCGAACCGTCGATGGTGATGATATCGCCTTCATTGACTTCGTGGCCATTCACGACGAACTTGCGGTTCTTAAGATCGACTTCGATCTCTTCGGCACCAGCAACACACGGGATTCCGAAGCCACGAGCGACAACTGCCGCGTGAGAGGTTTTCCCACCGCGGGCGGTGAGGATGCCTTGGCTGGCGAGCATTCCGTGCACGTCATCGGGGTTGGTTTCTTCCCGAACCAGCATGACTTTCTCACCTGCATTGGCGAGTCGGTCGGCGGTATCGGAATCGAAGACGGCTTTGCCCATTGCCGCACCCGGAGAGGCAGCAAGTCCCTTGGTGACCGGCAAGATGTTGCGGTCGGTGACATAGACATCATCAATGCGTGGGTGGAGGAGCTGATCGAGGTGCGCGCCATTGACGCGGAGAACGGCTTGTTCTTTGGTGATCAACCCTTCTTCGACCATTTCCACGGCGATGCGGACAGCGGCGGGGCCGGTGCGCTTTCCGTTGCGGCATTGGAGCATGAACAATCGACCTTTTTCAATGGTGAATTCCAGGTCTTGCATGTCCTTGTAGTGGCCTTCCAGCTTGTTTCCGATTTCCACGAACTCTTTGTAGATGGCAGGGTTTTGCTTTTCGAGTTCACTGATGGGAACCGGAGTGCGGACGCCGGCAACAACGTCTTCGCCTTGGGCGTTCATCAGGTATTCGCCGTACAGGGAGTTCTCGCCGGTGGATGGGTCGCGGGTGAACGCAACGCCGGTGCCGCAGTCGTCGCCCATGTTTCCGAAGACCATGGATTGGACGTTGACGGCGGTTCCGATTTCGTCAGGAATCTTCTCAGTGCGGCGGTAGACGATTGCGCGGTCGTTGTTCCAACTGCGGAAAACAGCTTCGATAGCCAGTTCAAGTTGCTTCCAAGGATCGCTGGGGAACGGCTCGCCGGTTTTGCTTTCGACAAAAGCCAGGAACTCTTCCGATGCGGCTTTGAGGTCTGCAGCATCGAGATCGGTGTCCAGCTTGACGCCCTTGGCTTTCTTGCGGGCTCCGAAAAGCTCTTCAAAGCTGTGCTTGCTGACATCCAGCACAACATCGCTGAACATCATGATGAAGCGTCGGTAGGCGTCGTATGCAAATCGCTCGTCGCCACCGTTTGCCACCAATCCTTTCAGGGTCTCTGCGTTCAGGCCGAGGTTGAGGATGGTGTCCATCATTCCCGGCATGGAGAATTTGGAGCCGGATCGGACGGAAAGCAGTAGGGGATCGGACGCATCACCGAATTTTTTACCGAGGTTCTTTTCAACATCCGCAACGGCTTGGCGCACTTCATCCATCAAAGCGGATGGGACTTGGCGGTTGTTGTCGTAGTACTCGGTACAAACGTCGGTCGTGATGGTGAATCCGGGGGGTACGGGAAGGCCAATGTTGGTCATTTCTGCCAGGTTTGCGCCTTTGCCTCCAAGGAGGTCGCGCATCGTGGCGTTGCCTTCGCGGAATAGATAAACTCTCTTCTCGCTCATTAATTCTGTCTCTGGTGCAATGAATTTGCCTCCTCTCATCTGGCGCCGTTGACAGAGAAAAAAGAACTTTTACCAGCGGGAAATTATACCGGTGGCTTGAACCAGACCCAGACTCAAAGACTAGGCGGCTTTTTTCTCGGTGGGGAGCTTGCCCATCGAGTCGAGTTGCCGCAGGAAGTCGATGAAAACAGGAACGACTTGCGGATCGAAGTGTTTGCCCGCTTCGGATTCGATATAGCTGCGGACTTTGTCTTGCGGCCATGCTTCGCGGTACGGGCGATCAAAGCTGAGGGCGTCCCAAACATCGATGACGCTGAAGAGTCGTGCTTCAAATGGGATTTCGTCGCCCTTTATGCGGAATGGGTAACCAGTTCCATCCCAGCGTTCGTGGTGATAGACCGGGATATTGAGAGCCGGGCGAAGATATTCGATTGGATAAAGCATCTCGTGCGCGTGCATGGGGTGCTTCATCATAATGCGGCGTTCTTCGGTGGTGAGGGCGCCGGGTTTTCGCAAAATCGTATCGCTGATCGCGAGTTTGCCGATATCGTGGAGAAGTGCGCCGCGCCAAAGGTGCTTGATTCTGTCTTCGCCGTATCGGAACATGCCGGCGAGTTGGAGGGTCATTTGTGCGACGCGGGAACTGTGCCCTTCGGTTTCTCGATCTCGGAGGTCTAGTGCACGCACCCAACCTTCGATGGTTTGATCGTAGCTGTGGGAGACGTGGTGGAGCATCTGCTCGACCCGATGTCGCTCGTCGGCGAGGCGCCGGAATCGGTTGAGGCGGGTGATGTTGCGGACAATCGCGTTGAGTTCGGCGGTGTTGTACGGCTTTTGGATGACGTCGTCGGCACCCATCTCGAAGGATTGGACACGCATTTCGATATCGGCAATCCCGGTGACCATGATGATCGGGAGCTCTTGGACGTGGCGTGTGCGCCGAATTCGGTCAATGAGAGTCCAGCCGTCGAGGCCAGCATAGGCGATATCGACAATGAGGATATCTGGTGGCTCTTCGAGGACTTTGGAGAGGCCGCGCTTGGAATCGGTTTCGACTTCGATATAGACATCATCGAGATGCAGGTGCTCCCCGATGACTGATCTCCCGTTCTGGGAGTCGTCTATGATCAAAATTCGACTACCGTAGGCCATGTATTGGGCTCAACTTGCCCGCAAAAATGCGGGTTTCCAATTCAGTCTTTGGTAATTTGAAGAAGTTCTTTAGGTTTTGCGGTTCAAAAAGCTGAGGTCCTAACCTATCCTTATGTTGATCCGCAGGAATGCGTCACAATCTTCACCTGTCGAATTCGTGCGCGAATCGAGGAGTTTTTTATGAAAGCCGAAACACATCCGACCAACTTCCCTGCCCTGTTCGTTGATGGTGATCACGAATGGCAAGGCATTTCCACCATGTCTTCTGGTGAAACGAAGACTATCGACGGCATTGAGCATCAAGTGATTCGGCTTGAAATCTCTGCTTTCACCCACCCGTTCTATACAGGACAAAAGAAAATCGTTGATACTGCTGGTCGCGTTGAGAAGTTTATGCGACGCTACGGCAACCAACAAAACAACAAGTAAGTTTTTCACAACGGCTTTCGCTGAACCCCGCAAGATTCTTTTTGAATTTGCGGGGTTTTCTTGTTTTTGTTTTGAATTTGTTTGATTTTGCAAAATTCAAGGCAATTTTTTCCCAGAATTGAGATATGGCAAAAGATGGTTCGTATCGTGACCGGTCAGTTCTGATCCACGGGAAATTCAAGAGTGAGAAGTGGTCGTTTGCGGATCACATCACGCCTCCGATTACGACGGCGGTTTCTTTCCGATTGCGATCGGCCGAACGAGGAGCGCAGGGATTCCAGCAGTTTGCAAACCCCGAGTACGACCGGGATACAACCACTCCTGTTTACATCTACGACCGCTTGGATGAACCATGCCAAGGGTTGCTGGAGGAGACTCTTGCCTTTGCGGAGAAGGGAGAGTGCGCGGTTTCTTTTGCCACAGGGATGGCGGCGGTCAGTGCGGCGATTGGGATTTTCCTACGGACGGGTGACCACATTGTTTATCACCCGGCTATTTATGGCTGCACGCATAGCCATATTCAGAATTGGTTGACCCGCTTTGGGATCACGAATACGGGTGTGAATCTGAATGACCTTTCCGCGCTAGAAAAGGCGATCACCGATGACACACGGGTGATCTACTTTGAGACCCCGTGTAATCCGACGATGGAGCTCATTGATATGGAAGCGCTGGTTGGGTTGGTCAAGAAGATCAACAAGAAACGTCCGGCTGAGCGAAAGCTGATGACGGTGGTGGATAACACTTTTGCTAGTCCGTACGGTCAACGACCGATTACGCATGGGATTGACTTGGTTCTGCACTCGCTGACTAAGCACATCGGTGGGTTTGGTTGCACGATGGGGGGTGTTGTTGTGACTCGCAAGGAGTTTGAATCGGATTTGCTGGTTTATCGCAAGGATTTCGGGGGATCGCTTTCTCCCGATGCAGCGTGGCATATTCTGACTTATGGGGTGCCGACGCTCTCTTTGCGGCTAGAGCGACAACAGACTTCGGCGCAGCGAGTGGCTGAATTCCTTGATCTTCACGGCAAGGTGAGCAAGGTGCATTATCCGGGGCTCGATACTTTTGCTCAGAAAGATCTGGCGCATAAGCAAATGCGAGATATTGATGGCGATTTTGCTCCGGGCGCAATGATCTATTTTGAAATTGCCGGGAATCCTGAGCAGAGCTATCAGCGGGCGATGAAAGTGATTGACCATATCGCCGCGAATTCGCTCTCCATTACATTGGCGGTTTCACTGGGTCAGATTCGTACCTTGGTGGAGCATCCGGCGAGCATGACGCACAGTGCGCTGCCACCAGAAGCACAACTTGAAGCAGGAATTGCTCCGGGTGGGATAAGATTGAGCCTTGGTTTAGAAGATGTGCGAGATATCTTGCGCGATTTAGAGCAAGCTCTTAACACGATCTAAATCTTAATAACAGATTCTTTAAATTCGGCCGAAGATTGGAACAAAACTTGCTTCCACTTCGTCCCACAGATGTACTTTGGTGCAGCTCAAGGTTTGAGTGTGGATGAACCTTGCTTTTCGCTATGCCGCTTAGATTAGAAAAAGTCGATGCCTCTGAGGCACACATATTAGACAATCTCATCCAGCTTTATCTGCATGAGATGGGTCGGTTCATGCATCACGAGATGGACGACTTTGGTCGATTTGAGCATGATCACCTCCCCGCTTTTGTGGAGGCAACTGATAAGGACGCCTATCTTGTTCGGGTGAAAGGCAAACTCGCTGGCTTTGTTCTTGTTCGCGATTTGTCCTCCCTCTCAAACAAACCAATCCACTCAATCAGCGAATTTTTTATCTTAGAATCGTATCGCCGCCTCGGCATTGGTGAAGAGATCGCCCGCATCCTCTTTGAAATGCGCCACGGCACCTGGCAGATCGGAGTTCACAACGAGAATAACGTAGCTCGTACTTTCTGGCGGAATGTTATCTATCGCTATACGGGGAGTAAGTACCGCGAGATCAAAGTTTCGGGTTGGGATGGCCCGGTGTATGAGTTCAAATCACCTGGTTTTCGTCCGAAGGAACCGGTAGGAGATGAGTCGCCTTCTCCAACCGGATTCGATCCTCGGCCTAGTACGATCTAGCCTGTCAGTTGGCATACTGAGTTCGTGGAACCGATTCACGAATTGTGGGCATACACTCTTTCTCTCGGCGATGAATTCTTCCTTCATCAAGTAGCCGTCGATGCTTACGCACTTCAACACGCCTTCCCCGATGAACGCCCGATGAAAATGGCATTTGCCCTCGTTGGGCTGTGCTATGTCTACGAATTCGGGATGACCGGAAAGGATGCCCAGAATCTACACATTCGGTTGACGCAAAAAACTAGCGATTGGCCCGACTTTCAGCCGATTGACATCTGCGTTTCTTTGAATGAAGGGAGTTGTTTAGAGTTCGAAGATGAGCCGAATCGGAATCAAGCGATTTTGGATTGGGGAAGAGCTATCTGGAACTCCTATCAGATTCACCATGTCGGCGTGATCAGATGGTTGGAGCACCACAACGAGATGCCACAAAAAAATCGGGTTTGACCTCATTGGACAAACCCGATTTTGTATTTTGAAGATTGAAGTTACTTCTTGCGGCGCTTGGAAGCGACGGCAGCCAGCCCGAGAGCCATTGCACCGAGGGTGAACGGTTCTGGTACCGGGGCAGCACTGAAGTCATCAAAGAAGGCGCGTCCGGTAACACCGGATGGGCTCGACCAAGCGTAGGATGCGAGATCGATATCTTCGATAAACGTGGAAGCGGTCAGAGTCGGCAACAAGAAATGCGTGCCATTGACAGTTCCCCAAGTGGAGCCCGCGGTATCCACCGAAAGCTTGATGTTGATCCAGCTATCAGCGACGCTACCAACGTTACCGAGAACAGTGAGGTCGGTGCTACCAGCAGAGCCGAAGGTTCCGCGAACTTCACCATCTTTGTTGACGGTCAAGATGGAGAATTCTGCCGCGAGTGGATCGAGGAATGCTTCGAGACCGAAATAAAATCCGGAATGGGTGTTCCCCGGAACGAAAACCCAGACGTCAGCGACTGCATTTGCGACGTTACCGAATGAGCGGAATGCCCACGGGAAGTTCGAATCAGTGCCTGACCACTCAACCGATTGAGAACCGGTTCGAGCAATGAAACTTGAGACGCCGTAAGAGCTATCTGAGGTTTGCCAGCTATCTTGACCATTCAAGAGGCCAGGGTTAAAGGTAGGACCTTCAAAGCTCGTGGAATACGGGATTTGAGCAAAGGCGACGGCACCAAGTGACGTCAAAAGCAGTGCACCAAGTAGTTTCTTCATTTCTCCTATTCACCAAAAGAAGCAAGGACAGAATCCTTGCACACTTTGGCATTATGAACCACGCACGTGATAAACGGAAGAGAATTGTTGAAAGTTCGGCAGAAATACGGGGCGAAGCGTATTTTTCTTGAGGGTGTGCCGGGCCTAGAGTATCACCTGAGTTCCATGCCAAAATGAGCGTTCGGTTCCCACCCAATTTTTGGGTCAACACCGCTCTCAGGAGATCTCACCTTGGCCAAGGCAAAGACCCCGAATTCTGATATTGCACGCAACTACGCTGACCAGCTGATTCTGGAAACGCTGACCGAGCTTTACGAAGTGGTCAAACCGTCCGAAATCGCGGAGAAACTTCAACCGCAAGGACTTGGTTTGGGCGCGATTCGCTCGCTGCTTTCCTCCAACCCCGACCGATTTGCCTATGCTGAGCGACGCTGGGTTCCCGCAAGCCGCGTGGAAACTCAAGGTCGCCCGTTTGCACACGCTCTCAAGCGGATGTTGCAAAGCTACGGCGCACCGATGCCGCTGAACTTGGTGATCACCGAGCTCAGCCGCACTTTTGAGCAAGACGAAGAAGTCACCGAACAAACCGTTCGACGATTGGGCGCGAGCGACCCAACCTTCTTTATCACCCGCGATGACAAAGTCGGAGTTGATACTTTCGTTTTCCGCGCAACCGATGAATCGGTAGAGCGCGCACTGCTTGACAACGAGATCACCTCGGAAGATGTGGATATTGTTGAGAAAGCTCTCGGCGACTTCAATTGGCGCGATCCGGATGCGATTGTCAATGCGCTGGAGAAAGTTTCTCCAGTCAATGCGATTGCTCTTGGTTGTGCGGCTTGGAAGAGCTTGAACCCGCAAGATCCGCGATCAGTTCACCTTTACGAGTGGAAGACATTCAATGCAGAGATGCTCTCCGTGCCTGGGTTCATCATGAACTCAGACCGGGTGATCTATCCGGAATCAGAAGCGAAGGGCTGGATTTCTGCCGCTGTGAAGCTTTCTGACAAGCTGGAATCCGTTATCGAAGTAGAAGATGCGGCTCCGCTGGAATACAAGAAAGAAGATATTCAAGCTTGTATTAAGGAAATTACTTCGAGCGATGAAAGCGTGAGCGCGATCAAGATGCTGGAAGAGCGATTTGAAGTGACTCCGCAGGTCAAGACCTTCCCGGATGACCTTACGAATTTGATGAATGCGCTTAAAGCCGACTCCTCGGTTTGGTGGGTTGGTGGCGACCGGTTCCGTAAACCGAAGACGGCTCCGGACTTTATCAACGAAGTTCCTGCTCCGCTCGAGTTTGTTCAAACCGAGTTCAAACAAGAAGATGGCACTTATGTGGACTGCGAACTGAACGACGAAGGTCTTTCCAGCTCGCTCCGTAAGCTCATCGTTCACCCGCTGGCGACCGACGTGCTGGATGAAGAGATGATCCCGGCACCGAAGAACATGCCGGACACTCTGCGGTTGGTTCTTAAGCCGATCCACCGCGAAATGGGTACGTTCCCGCTGAGCCAGTTCCCCACCGGCTTCTTTGATACCGACCCGAATGTCCAGGAGTTGATCTTGGTGGATCCGAGCGGTAACGAACTTCAGGCATGGGTGAACCACGAATGCCGGCTCATCTTCAACCTGTTCGACTGGTGGCTAGAGCAACCGGTGGAATCGGGTGCGGTCTTCCAATTGACGAAGACAAAGAAGCCGAACGTGATGGAATTCGAATGGCTGGAGCAAACCGACCCGGTTGTTTACATCTCCAACCAACGCATGGAAGAACTCCGCGAAATCTCTGGTCGCGCACCGGAGATGAGCACGTTCGACATTCTGCGTGAAGTGATGACCCACTGGCCGAAGGGAGCAGACTTCCTGACCGTGCTTTGGGAACTCAACGTTGTTCGCCGAACCAGTCGCCGAATGCTGGCTAGCTTGCTGAGCAGTTATGTCTGCTTCTACCAGCGATCCGGTTCCCCGGTTTGGCACTACGACCACAAGAAAGTCGAGCAAGGCTTCGACAAAACGAAGAAGAAATTCATTCAATAGACCCGGGCCACGCTGGACTGATCGGCCCAAGGAGTTGAAAATACTTCGCTCTTTGGGCCACCATAGCAAGGCTCAACCAACAGAAACGATATGGCAAATCTGAAATCATCAAAAAAAGACGTCAAGCGAGCAGCTCGCCGAACAGAAGCAAACAAGTCTGTTCGCACCTCGCTGAAAACCTATGTCAAGAAAGTTCGACTGGCTGTAGAAGCTGGCGACGACAAAGCCATTCAAGAAGCTTTAAACATGGCAACCAAGCAACTGGATAAGGCTGCTCAACGCGGCATCATCCACCAAAACCAAGCGAATCGCCGCAAGAGCCGAATCGCTTCCCTTGCTGCTGCTAAGAAGTCTTAACGACT
>JAGQUX010000052.1 GCA_020438215.1 Armatimonadota bacterium
GCTTCTGATTCATGACGGCGGCTATAGGGGAGTGTCCAGAAGACGGTGTCGGCGATTCCGGCGAGGTCGTATGCGGTCTGCCCTGCGGAAAGTAGTTGGAGAATCACAACAATGCCGAGTTGTCGCTTGAGGTTATCTGCGTAGGCGCTTGCCCAGTGCTGGTTGCGAACGTGAATGATTTCATGGGAGAGCACCCCGACGACTTCATCTTGGGTTTTGAGCTTATTGAGAAGACCAGTATTGATGAAGATCGGTCCGCCTGGAAGCGCGAAGGCATTGAGAGTCTCATCTTCGACGACCTCGAATGAGAACTCCCATTTCTTGTCTTGCATTTCCTTTTCTGGGATCACCGCGACAAGTGCCTTGCCGAGTTTTTCGAACTCTTTGGCACGCGGGTCGGAGGCGGGCACCATTTTGGCTTCCTTGCGGATGTTGGCGGCAGCATCCTTGCCGAGCTTGATTTGATCTTGCACCGACGGACGGAAGATGTCGGCTTGCGCTTGGGTTGCCATCACGGCGATCCCGGCTACGAGAATACTGCTGAACCTCTTCATAACTAATTTGACGACACTTGACATGCTCATGATTCCAAAGTTAGGCACAACCGGCCCTTGCTTCTCCCTATCATATCCCGGAATTGTTGCTAGTGGCAGATGGTTTGACCTGTGGAATAACCGACTCGGCGTCCGGGCAGTCTGGCGGCTTGCCCAATTAGAGAAGCCGAAAGAGAATGTTATGAAGCGAAACCGAAAGAATCAAGGCTTTACGCTGGTTGAAATCATGATCGTCGTTCTGATCATTGGTATCTTGCTGGCGATCGCAGTCCCCAATTTTGTCAAGGCTCGACAAAACAGCCGAGTTCAATCCGTTATCGGCAACCTGAAACAAATCGAGTCCGGCAAAGAACAATGGGCGATGGATACTGGTGCGGCAAGCACCGCCACCCCAACCTCAGCAGATCTCAGCCCGACCTATGTTAAAAAGTGGCCAAGCGGTCCGGTTGGCACTGGCGCAGACTATGTCGCTGAAACCATGTCCGCACCTCCAACCTTTAAAGGTCAGACACTGGATGCGTTCCAAGATCCGGCAACTCGAGACGCGGCAATTGCTGCAGCCGGCCTCTAAGAATAGGGGAACTTTACGACTATTCGAGCCCTGGTGGAGTCCACCGGGGTTCTATTTTTTGACTTGGAAACCCTTTTGAATATTCATTCTGGCAATTTTGCTAGGGGAGTGGTGAAGGGATTGTGGAATCCCAACTCAGTAGAGCTTTCACTTCATCGAAATCGAAGTGGAGTTCCGAAAAGAGGCATAGAAAAGTTATGAAGCGAAATCGAAAGAACCAAGGCTTTACGCTGGTTGAAATCATGATCGTTGTTTTGATCATCGGTATCTTGCTAGCGATCGCAGTTCCGAACTTTGTGAAAGCTCGTCAAAACAGCCGCGTCCAATCCGTTATCGGAAACCTGAAGCAAGTTGAATCTGCTAAGGAACAATGGGCGATGGATACAGGCGCTGCTAGCACCGCGACTCCAACATCTGCTGATCTCAGCCCGACCTACATGAAGAAATGGCCAAGCGGGCCGGTTGGTACCGGTGCAGACTACGTTGCAAACGCAATGTCCGCTGCTCCTTCCTTCAAGGGTCAAACACTGGATGCTTTCCAAGATCCAGCAACTCGAGATGCAGCAATCGCTGCCGCTGGCCTCTAATCTGGGCTCAAGCGTGTGAATCAAGCCTCTGGCGAACTTCGCCAGAGGCTTTTTTTGGCGTGAATCTTGCAGGAAAAGCTACTGGGTTTCGATTTTTGCCTTGAATTGTATTCAGGGACTGGTAATTCCACCGGGCGAAACAACACGAAAAATGCGGAAGAAATCATATAAGCCGAAGTGTGTGATGAATAACAAGCGCCGAATCCGTTTGAATCGGGGCCATACATTGCTAGAAGCAATGATGGCGGCTTTCTTGGCACTCATCTGCGCACTCATCTTCTCGGCAACGATTCCCATTGCGAACTTTACGCGAGGTAAGGCGGAAAACGTCAATCTGGCAACAAGTCTCGCAGCTAAGACTATCGAAGCGGTGCGAGGAGATGGATATCCCAACTCAACCGCACAAAGGCTTTTCGATAACAATCTCATCTCAAGCACGACGCAGGTCAATATCGGCGCACTCGGTATCGGCACTTCTGGCGAAATGGCGTACGACGCTTCGGATGCAGATTCGGCACTGGTGGATAGCGCGGCGAAGGTGCTGCCCAGTGGCAAAGGGTACATCAAAACGGAACAGGTTGATCTTGAACTTCGGCGCATTACCGTGATCATCGCCTGGAAAGAGAAGGATGTCTGGAAGACCGTGCGGATGGGAACGCTGGTCGCAAATCTATAAGGAGGCAATCAGAACATGAAGCGAAAAATGAAAAAGCGCGGATTTACATTGATGGAAGTCATTGTCAGCTCTGTTATGTCGACAGTAGTTCTGTTTGGCGTTGTCAGCTTGCTCCTTATGGTGATGGGCTCGTGGGCTCGCGGTGAAGGTCGTATGGATGGTGAGAACGATGCTCGCCAAGCAATGCGTGCTATGTCCGATGAACTCCGCGAGGCAATGCTTGTACAGGTCGATGCCGATGGTATGGGCTTGACCTATCGTAAACCCGCGAAAAACGGAGCTGGCGATTTCACGCTCCCGGTTGCTTGGGATGGCGTAGTTCGTCGACTGTATTACAGTAACGGCAGCCTTTGGATCAGCGATGGTGCAACGAATCGCAAGATTGCCAAAAACGTGCTGACAGTCGATCCGTTTGCATCTGCTTCACACCGTTTGAATGAAGAGCGGAAAGTCGGCGCAACGACTGGTACGGCTTACAAAGTTTTTACACCAAACCCCGGCGCAGTGATCACCGAGGTAACGATGATGGTTGTCATCAGCAATAAAGGCGGGCAGTCGGAAGAGACTGTCCGGGCAAGGAAAAGGGAAACCGTCGTGTTGCGGAATGTTCCGGAGATTATCAAATGAAAAGGAAAATTCGCATGAATCAGCAAGTGACTCGACGTCCGCGCGCACACAAAAAGCGCGGGACGGCGTTGCTCATTACGTTTGGTCTGATGTCGATTATCACGATCGCGGCAACTACTTATATCGATCGTGCGACGTCCTCGATTCGTTTGGCGAAGCACAACATGAGGGAAGTCCAAGCGACGAACCTATGTGAAGCGGGCATCCAGGATGTCATGCGGGATATCTGGCGTCCGTTCAAGCAGTCGCAAGCCTTTACGAATATGGAAGGCATCCTTGCGGGAGCTACGACAGGTTCGCCGCGGCTTGCGAAGTCCGGAACTCTTAACGGCATTGGTAAGTACGCCGCTGGCGTCATCAATTATTATCAGCCAGTCGGCGACAACTACAGCCGCATGGTTGTAATCCGCGCCGTTGGTTGGATGGATCAGAACAACAACGGGATTGCCGATGCAAATGAGCCACGCAAGACTGTCGATGTGACGGCTGAATTTCGTCTATCTCGATCCAAAGTTTTCGACTACACCTACTTCATCAACAACTACGGTTGGATGCAAGGTTTCAATCCATCGAACCTGATCGTCAATGGAGACATGCGTTCGAATGGTGACTTCAACTTCATCTCTGGTTCAGGGACGATCAATGGAACCATTATCGCAACCGCGAACGAGAAGCTTGTTCCTGGTGCGAACGGTTTGATTTCCGAAGCTCCGCTGAAGTGGACCGACAACAACTACTCCAATCAAATCGGAGCTGGAGTTGCATACAAAGAAAGAATGCGCCCGGTTTATGATCCCACCAAACACGGTGCGATCGGTTCTGCTGAGTTTGAAAAGTGGCGCGACCTCGTTTTCTTTAGTGAAGCTCAGATAACAAATGGGCGTACTTTTGGAGCGGTCATGGAAGATTCTAAAGGATCGCGAGCTTGGACTAATACGGCGAATAACGCTGTAGAAACAATGCTCGATCCTCGTCCAACCGAAGAAGTCATCATGCCAGATCTGCGCGATTTTGGCAATGTAACCGACTCCGCTGATATTGGCGGAAAGCGTTTTGCACGTAGCAAAGCTTATCGTGATGAGAAAGCAACCTTCGGTGATGGAACAGCGAATCCCAACTACTCAGGCAATGCAACTTCTGTAAATGAATTCAATGGCGATGGAACACCCAACGTCAACTATGCAGGTGCGTATGTCGATGTGTGGAACTCCACAACGAGCCAGTGGGAGCGCGTCAGCAGTAATGGAGTTGTCAACGGCTCAGCATTGTTGATTGGAACGAGCTCGAAACCGATTCGTATCCACGGTCCGGTTGCCATCAATGGGGATGTCGCTATCTCTGGCTATGTTCAAGGTCAAGGCACTCTTTACTCTAAACGGAATATTCATATTCTGTCTTCAGTGAAGTACAAGAACCCGCCAGACTTCCGCGGAAGCAACCCAACCACAATCGAGAATACGGTTGAGAAGAAAGACTTCCTCGGTCTTGCTGCCAGTGAATCGGTGATCATGGGTAATACCACTAGCTTTGGATACTATCCCCTCAACTACATGACTCCGCCTTTCACCAAACCTCGTTTGGACGAGAATGGTAATACGATTCCTGCATTCAATGCGAACGAGACCGATTCCTGGGGAATAAAGCGGTACCAATCGCTTCTGGAATTCGATCCGGCGACTAGTTCAAAGTACAAGTCAGCTGCATCGAGCGGCGTAAATCAGATCGATGCAATCCTTTACACCAACTTCTGCGGTGGAGGGAACGTGGGCACGTCTGGTGGCGGTATGACGCTGAACGGCACGATTATCAGTCGCGACGAAGCGATTGTCACGTGGTCGCTCCCCATTCGGATGAATTACGACAACCGTATTCGAGAAAGAGAAGTGAATCAGCAGCCGCTGATTGACCTCGACCTTCCGCGCAGCCCAACGGTACTCAAGAGCACCTGGCAAGATCGCGGTTTCAATGGAGGCTACTAATGCGGAAAAACACTCATATGCGCACATGGTTTGCAATCGTCATTGTTGCTTTTGCTGGGCTCTGCTTTGCTCCTATCGAAGATAAACCCGATGGAGTGCAGTTCCACGGTGAGCTATCGGATGCTCAGCTCGAGCAGCTGCAAGGTGATGGTAACGTTTCGGCGACATCACCGGGCCAAGGTCAGCAATATCATTCCGATGAAGGCGGACGCATGAGCAGCGCTAGTGAAGCAGAAGCGGCGAAATCGCTTTCTCTTTCCGCGAACAGCGATTCAAATGCGGTCAAGAGTTTGCAAGGCGCAGATGCTGATTTGAAACCGGCAAAGAAAGAGCCGGGCAAGTTCCTGATGTTCGCATTCCTGTTCATTGTTGCGGGAATGGCAGTTGCATACGGTTTCCGTGCATACATGGACAAAATTGTTCCAGAAAAGCCAAAAAGGAAAAAGATCACATTCTAAACTTTTGGTCTAAAGATGCCGAAGCAAGTGACCGAATATCTTTTCTGGTAGTGCGTGGAACTGGGTCGGGAGCGAAAGCTCCTGGCTCGGTTTCCTTTTAAGAGGGGCGTTTTTTAAGGGAAGAGAATCTCGCGGATTTGGCGTGGGGGGTCTTCGTGCGGATCGATCTGGTGGGCCGTCCACCCACAATCAATGGCACCACGGACGTTGGCGAGGCTATCGTCGAAGAAGATGATGTCTTTCGGTGAAACATCGAAAATCTCCTCAAAAGCGCAGTAGATCTCTGGTTGAGGTTTACTGAGTTCTAGTTCGTAGCTGGTGACAAGCCGATCAAAGGCGTGACAAACAGGGAATCGACCCGAATTCATACACTCGTCTATGTGGGGGCGATTGGTATTGCTCAGGCATCCCACTTTGTAGCCCTTCTCTTTCAGCTCATTGACTAACTCAAGCGCGCCGGGATATTCATCTCGCAAAATGTGATTGAACACATTCTTGACTGTGTCGAGAGGGAGATCACCCAGTTCATCCTGAAGGTCTTTCCAAAAATCCTCTTCTTCAATTTCTGAGGTTTGGAAGCGATGAAGGGCAACCGAATCAGCTAATGCACCTAGAGCTGCACTATTGGGAGGCATGATCTCCAGATCTCGGAAAATTTCCTCCCAAGTATGGCGAATTCGTACCATTACGCCGCCCAAGTCCATGCACACAACCTTGAAGTCCATTGGGGTCTAGTTTAGGTCAATTTGAGTTAGATTCTCAAGATTTTGAGTAGGACACTGGAACAGTCGCCAATCGAGTTCCGTCCTACCCCGTGGAAATACCTGATCTGCGACCGAGAGTTAGTCAGAATTGCGTCATAGAGGGACAATTCCGTATTAATGCGGATTTCCCAAGGCGGAATGGGCTATCATTCGCGTCTGTGGAGCACACAGGGTGTCTAAGGGCACCCAGTGATTGGAGACTCTTGATTCCATGAAACGAAAGGCATTTACTTTGATCGAACTGTTGGTCGTGATTGCGATTATCGCAATCCTGGCCGCAATCCTGTTCCCGGTCTTTGCTCAAGCAAAAGATGCGGCGAAGAAGACTCAGTCCATTAGCAACTTGAAGCAAGTTGGGACTTCGACCGCCATTTACTTGGCAGATTACGACGACACCATTCCTCAATCGGCTTACATCGAAGCTCCGAACACAATTGTCTCGGTCTACGATCTCCTTCAGCCGTACATGAAGAATGAACAGATTTTGGTGAGCCCATCTGATGAAATCAGTGGTGGACAGAGCTGGGAATCCCGTGTTCAACCATTCGGCTTGGTTCCAAAGCAAGTTAAGAAGGCTAGCTATATCCCGAACCTTGGCGTCTTTGGTGACAACCTCTGTGGTTTGAAGCCATCGTACACCCCCACAATCGTTCACACCGGTTTGCCTGAGCAAGTAGAAACCATCATGTTCTTTGATGGCTACATCAAGCAAGCGCCAGATCTGAACTTCTACACATTCCTTGGTCAAGCTCGCCACGCTGATGGTTTGGTGATCAACTTTGCTGACACTCACGCGAAGTTCTATCGATGGAGCGCAGTGCAAAACATTGCAAAGAACTATCAAACTCCGACTGGTTCCCGGGCTCCAACGTACTATTCTTGGCGAAAAGACACCACCAACTGCGATGCTGATGGCCTCTGCAAAACTGGTGGCCGACTCCAGGCAGTACCGAGCACCCCAACTGGATACTCTCTTGTTGGCACCACCGGCCCTTACAACGACCTTCACGGTATTCCTGGTCTGAACATCACTGACTCGGAAGACACCGCAACCTGCCCTTAATCGTGTAGGTTGAAACAAAAAAAAGAGCCAGTTCATTTTTGAACGGGCTCTTTTTTTTACGCTGCAATCTGGAAGGATTCCTGCGCTTTCCTGATCTCCTGATCAAGAACTTGCAGGATAATCGCGATCTGCTCATCGGGGATTCCGATGGCTTCTTTCAGCTTGTCACTTAGCGCGTCGGGACCGTAACCTTGATTACGATAGCCGCACTGGTAAGCCAGCTCATTCGCTGTAGCAATGATTTCCGTTGTCTCCCGGCAGCTTGAATCTGCGGAGGGATCGTGGTGAAACTTGATTGCATTCTTGATGACTTCGCTGAGTCCCCACTTTTCGGCGAGCATAGCCCCCACTTCTGCATGAGTGAATCCAATGACGGATTGTTCACAGGAAACAAGGGAACCACCCGATTTCTTTGCGTCTTCAAGTGCTTTGTCAAGTTCGCTCGGCATGAAGCGCTCAAGAACAAGGTAGCCAATGTCGTGCATCATGCCCGCGCAGTAGAGTTCTTCGGATCGGCTCGGTAGTTTAAGTTTGCCAATAATACGGCTCGTCACTGCGACAGAAAGACTGTGTGTCCAGTAGTCCAGTTTGTTGAACAAACGAGAGCTGTTCTTAGAACTGACTACTTGTTGGAACGCAACCCCAACCACCAGAGAACGGATCGTCGTGATCCCCAGCATGCTAATCGCTCTCCCGATGGATGGAACTTGATTGCCACCGTAATAGGCGGAGTTCGCAACCCGGAGGATCTTTGCGGTGATCGCGGGGTCTTTTTCAAACGCCTTTTCGAGGTCGCGCTGAGAGGCGTTCGGATCATCGGCGAGCTTGAGAATGGCACTCACCGCTTGGGGGAGTACCGGAAGATTTTCGCTTCGCGACATGCGAATCTCAAGACTTGCCAAATCCACATTCAAATGATTGGCGTTGGTGAGCCAGTTTTTAGGCTAAGCCCAGTTCAATTTTCAACATTTTTTGTCGCGATGTGCTTTTGTTCTGTAGCGGACAAAAATCCTATGCCGAAACCAAATGGCATGAAGTTTCGTTACTTGAGTATAGTAGGCTCAAGTCTTTGAGCTGGGTTGCATCATGGCATTGGACTATTACAAGGTGCTCGGAATCGGTCGGGGCGCGGACGAAAAGGAGATCAAATCTGCTTACCGCAAGCTCGCGCGGAAGTATCACCCGGATGTTAATCCGAATGATGCAGAGGCTGAGCGTAAGTTCAAAGAGATCGGCGAAGCGTATTCGGTGATCGGCAACCCAGAAAAGAAGAAGCTCTACGATAAGTTTGGTGCGAACTGGGAGCAGGCGAGTCACTTTGGCGGTGGCGAAGGCGGTGCCGGAAACTATCAGGAAGGCGTGAATTTTGGCGGGGAGGGGTTTGAATCTCTCTTCGAACAGTTCTTCCAAAATTTTGGCGGTGGAGAGTCAGGATTTGGACGAGGTGGAGCGGTTGTTCCTCCTCAGGACATTGAACAAACTATCGAACTCAGTTTGGAGGAGATCGATGAAGGTTCTCGGCGGCGATTGAGCTATCGGTCTCCAGATGCCTGTAAGACTTGCGATGGTCGCGGCGTTGTGGAGCTGACCGGAAAACGCAGTGCTGCCTGTCCAACCTGCGGCGGACAAAGAACGGTTTACCAAGATCGCAAAGTTGAGGTCTCAATTCCTGCTGGTATTGAAAACGGCAAGAAGCTCCGTGTACCCGGTGGTGGCGTGCGGGGCACCAAAGGACGCGCGGGAGATCTCTTTGTGATCGTCAAGGAGACACCGCATCCTAAGTTCAAGCGGAAAGGAGCAGATTTGGAAGTGGAGGTTGAAGTGGATTACCTGAACGCAGCTTTGGGTGGTAGCGTTCGCGTCCCCACTTTGAAATCCAGTGGCACTATGCAAATTCCTGCAGGAACTCAGAGTGGCCAGGCATTGCGATTGAAAGGGAAAGGCTTGACGAAACTCGGTTCCAGTAACAAGGGTGATCTTTTTGCGCGGATCAAAATAACGGTGCCGAAGCAGCTAGAGAAAGAGGAGAAAAAACTATTGGAGCAGATTCAAAAATCAAGAGGTGAGAAATGAGCCGAGATTCAAAAACACCGGTTTACATGATTGGGGTCGCCGCGGAGCTCTGCGGGCTTCACCCCCAAACCCTTCGGCAATATGAGCGGCAAGGATTGGTCGAGCCTTCGCGGGTCGGGGCAAAAAATCGCCTTTATAGTGAGGAAGATATCCATC
>JAGQUX010000053.1 GCA_020438215.1 Armatimonadota bacterium
GCACTTTCATGCGAACCATCGCTGCTTGGCAATCGAATTCACCCTGGCAGCGGCAGACGAAGCACTCGCAATTCTCAATCACATTGAGAGCACCACAGAGCGGACACACCTTGAATTGGCCAGCGGCGGGTCGTGCGCGCAGGACGTTCGGAGTTGTGGGCGTGACTTTCAGTTGCTCCATGGGTGACACTATTCAAAGTCGGTATTCCCGATTGCCGCCTTTATGGCAAGAGATTCAAAAGTGACGGAAATTGTTCCCGAAAGGACATTTGAACGATTCGAAGGAGAGGATTGCCTCTACCGGGATCATCGCGGGCACCGCGTCATCCATGATTACGATGGCTCTGGCACTTACCACGTCTTAGGCGAAGCCAAGATCGTCGTTGATGGCTCGATCAGTGCTCAAACTAACGGCGAATTCTCTCACTTTGTGACCGTTAGCGCCTCTACACCTGGACTAATTGAAGCCCGCATCACGCCAAACGATCCCTTCCCCACCGATGCAACCATCATAGAAATCGACAGATTTTCCATCGCCGACCTTGAGGCAAGAAAGGCGCGAAGCTTCCAAGTCAAGAACATGAGCGAAGTCGAATCTCTAACCAGCGGGGGACAAACGAATCCGGTTGCATATCACCTGAATCGCGCCACATGGAGAGTCCAACTCCCCGGCGACCAGATCGGAGTGAGACTTGGTAAGACATACGACCAATTTCATGGGCGACAACGAGCACGAGTTCTGAATGACGGGGAAATGGCGGGCTGGTGGTACTTGCCTCACCAGAATCGAGACAATCGCTGGGCTGAAGCTCAGTTCTCCCTACCGAATGAACTCATCAAGGGCAAAACTGAAATGGAAATCACAATTGATCCACCCGCAGGCGTTCCTCTTTGGAGCGTTGGCGAGATCTATTGCCTCATTGCCACACGATAAACATCCACTTTTTCGCGAAAACATGGAAAACACCCATTAGCTATGCATGCACTTGGGTTTTTCGCGTATCTGCTGGGATGCTTCTTTATTGCAATCGTCCTGACAGTTGTCGTGGCACTTTTCCGAAGTGTGAAGGAACACGACAAGTTCCGTTCCTGGCGATGGACGATCTTCTTTACAATACTCGTTGGCGCCGCGCCGTATGGCTACGCCGAGATTCTTACTCAGCTCCACGGTCAGGAAATGACTAAAGCGGTTGAAAAGTCTCTCAAAGCGGCTCAGATCAACGGCAAGCTTCACTACTTCAAGGTGCTCAAGCAGCAGCACGGCTCCGCGCAAGTGCTTGTTGTCGCAAAAGAAAAAACGACTCTCAATGATCACGAGTCCGCGATTATGAAGGTGTTCCTTACCCAAGATTCCAAGGGGAAATGGAAGCCAGAAAAGTACGAGTTCATTGATAGCTTCAAGCGGAACAAGGATTCAGTCTCGTTCCCTCCTTATTGGTAGGCTAAAATCTTCGGCATGACCCTACGGGAGGTCTTGCATGCCCACATTCCAACTCTCAACCAAGAGAGCACTCTTCGTGATGCCATTGATAAAATGGACATCTACCAATTCCCTGCCCTTGTTATCGTGGATGATAACGCCAAACCTACGCATGTCATCACCGAAGGGGATATCGGGCGAGCGGTTCAAGTTCGAGATTCACTGACAAAGATTCAAAGTGATCTGGCCAAGCAATATGCCAGTGCTAATCCCACCGTTTCCAGCCCAGATCAAGAGATCAATGATGCGCTCCATACAATGCTCCAATCGGGATTGACGGTACTTCCGGTTGTGGAAGAAGATCGCCTCATTGGCATGGTAATGCGAATGGATTTGATGCATGCCCTGTTGGTAGATGCAGCTACCCTCAAATGACTTCTGGGACTTCCGAGCCAAAGTTGAATCTTTTTTGAGTGAATTCACCTCTTACATCTTTGTATGCTGAAACCCGGTGACGCCTTCCCTTCCTTTTCCCTCCCCGATCAAGATGAGAAGATCGTTGACAATACTTCGCTCGCCGGAAACCCTTACGTCATCTATTTTTATCCCAAGGACGACACGTCCGGATGCACAATGGAAGCGTGTGAATTCACCGAGAACCTTCCGAAGTTTGGCGACATCAAGGTCATTGGAGTCAGCCCAGATTCGGCAAAGAAGCATACGAAATTCATCGCGAAATACGAACTGGGAGTTACTCTTCTCGCTGATGAAGAAAAGCAACTGATTAGTGCCTGTGGACTCTGGATCGAAAAGTCGATGTATGGTCGCAAATACATGGGCGTCGATCGCACGACTTTCCTTGTGGGAGCCGATGGCAAGATCATCCAGGTTTGGGAAAAAGTCAAACCAGCAGGACACGCGGCGGAAGTTCTCAAAGCGGCAAAGTCTTAGTCGCTAAGCTTGACTCGGTAGACTCCGATCACATGGCATCAAAAATCACCGCACCCAAAATTCTAGCGAAGAAGCATTCGGGAGAGCGGATTGTTTGCTTGACCGCCTACGACTTCACTTCGGCCGCCATCGCCGATGAATCCGGAGTAGACCTCATCTTGGTTGGTGACTCCCTCGGTAACGTGATTCTCGGTTACGACACAACTGTTCCGGTAACGCTCGATGACATGATTCATCACACGAAAGCAGCGCGGCGAGGTGTCAACAATGCTCTATTGGTTGCCGATTTGCCATTCGGATCTTACAATTCCAGCACATCACAAGCAGTGGATTCTGCCGTGGCTTTGATGAAAGCGGGAGCTGAAGCCGTCAAGCTGGAAGGTGATTACCCGGAAGCAATAGAGGCACTAGTCAAAGCAGGTATCCCCACCATGGGCCATGTTGGATTCACTCCGCAATCGGTGAACAAATTCGGCGGATTCAAAGTTCAAGGCAAAGCAGATTCTGGTCAAATCGTGAATGATGCGGCGAAACGCCTTTCCGATGCCGGCGCTTTCTCTGTTGTCCTCGAACTGATTCCTGCCGAGCTTGCCAAGCAAATCACCAACAACATCCATGCAGCGACCATTGGGATTGGAGCCGGAATCCATTGCGACGGAGAGATCCAAGTCTTCCACGACATCATGGGGTTCGCACCAAAAGTGTACAAACACACCCGCCATTACGCCAAAGGCGGAGAGCTATTCCGCGGGGCCGTCAGTGAATATTCACAGGACGTAAGAGATGGCAAGTTTCCTACCGAGGAAAACAGCTTTTGAAAATCTGTCGAACGGTTGAGGAGTTCCGGCGCGCACGCCCAGAACTCGGAAAACTTGCACTTGTCCCGACAATGGGGGCTTTCCATGAGGGCCATTTGAGTTTGATGAAAAAAGGAAAGGAAGTTGCCGATTCGGTGGCAATTTCTATTTTTGTCAATCCTCTGCAATTTGCGCCAACTGATGATCTGGCTAACTACCCACGCCAAGAAGAGGAAGATTTTGCGATGGCAGAATCAGTCGGAGTTGACGCGATCTTTGCTCCCGAGACCGCAAGTTTCACGCAAGGCATCAAGACAACCGTTTCAGTGGGTGGAGTTTCCCGATTATGGGAAGGTGAGCATCGTCCAGGCCATTTTGATGGCGTTGCAACAATCGTATCTAAGCTATTTTTAGTCACTCAACCTGATATTGCAATATTCGGGCAAAAAGACTTTCAGCAGTGCGCAGTAATCGCTCAGATGGTCGAAGATTTGAACTTCCCCATCCAGCTTCAATTTGAGCCCACGATGCGAGAGGAATCTGGACTGGCGATGTCGAGTAGAAATGAATATTTCACTCCTGACCAGAAAGCAAAGGCTTGCCATTTACATGACACATTAATGTCAGCATCTACGCAAATCAAAGAAAGCGATCAATCGATTAGCGATATTTTGTTGTCGTCGCAACGATCACTAACCGACCATAATTTCGCACCAGAGTATTTTGCATATGTGGACCCAGTGACATTAGAACCCAAGGAACATCGTATTTCTAACGGGCGTCTGATCGTTGCGGCTCGCTTCCACGGCGTAAGATTGATAGACAACATAGGCGTTTTTCTCTAATTTATTAGTTTTCGCCCGAACGTCATAGATATCCCCCTACGCCTTTAAGTATAGTAGCCGCATATCCAATGAGGACTCCCCTCAGTTCTCGTTGTTGCTATTAGGAACTCTAAAATAATGCCGAAAGGAATTGAAAAAACCAAAGCAGCTTTGAAGTTGCGAACGTCTCCGCGCGAAGGTGCTCTCACCCTGCGCATGGGTGTAAAGAAGCACGTACTTCCGTTTGAAGTCCGAATGATCGAATCTGATGATTTCGTATTCGTGCACATCCCACCTGCAGCTGAAATCTTCAAGAAAGACGGAAAGGAAATCGTTCTCGTCACATCTGATAAAGATGCTGAAGCCGCTGCAAAGACCCTTCGACGCAGCCGACGACGCGGACGCAAGTCCTCCAAAGCCGTTGAAATGCCAGATGACGTTGCAGCAGCTCTCGCGAAGATTCCTGCTGGTTTCAAGCTGGGTTACGATGCTGATGGCACCCCGCGACTCGTCAAGACTCGCAAGCGCCGCAAGTAAGTAGCTTATTTAGCTAAGAAAAAGATGGAGCGTTGTTCTGGGAGCAACGCTCCTCTTCTTTTCATCAGGGCTGAATTCTCAGACCCAAAACACCGACTTGAGTATTATCAATCGTCGGAGGCCTCCTTAGCTCAGTGGTAGAGCGCCCGCCTTGTAAGCGGATGGTCATCAGTTCGAATCTGTTAGGAGGCTCCAGCTTCTTCCCCGACTTTTGGTTCCACAACCGCTTTTCGGTAAACCCAGCCCATTGTTGCTCCAAAAGCAATCACTCCGCTAGAGATCAGCAACACTGTCGGCAAGTTCGTCCAGTCGGCCAACTTCCCAAACATCAAGCTCCCAATCGGTGATAAACCCGCCACCGCCCACATATGCATCGCCAAAACGCGCCCTTTCAAGCGGTGTGGGGCAATCAACTGAAACATGGTGTTGGTCGTATTGAACTGCGCCATTGTGCTCGCACCAAGGAGCGCAAGGCAAGCAAAGGAGAGCACTGGAACGTTGCTAACGGATAGCCCAAACATAGCGATAGCGAACGTGGACATCGCAATGCGGATGATAAGCGGCTTCATCTGCTTATCCGCTTGGCTTGAGATCACAATCAAACTAAGAAGTGCCCCAATGCCAACACAACTAAATGCAACTCCCAAACCTTTCGCGTCCAGCCCAAGGATGTCCTTCACAATTGCCGGCATCATGCTCAGGTAGTAAATTCCGCAGAGAGATGTCGTTGCTTCCATCAAAAAAAGTACGCGCAAAGCTTTTGTTCGGAACGTATAAAGCATCCCCTCAAAAATCAAATCTTTGATCGGTTCCGGGCTTTTAGAAACCGGAGATAAATCCGCTTTCATCTTCATCGTTGCGAAAAAGATTCCAAAGTAACTTACCGTGTTTATTGCAAAGCAGATCGCCGGGCCAAAAGCTGCCGTCAGCAATCCACCAATCGCAGGGCCGACTGATCGCGCAAAGTTGAATGTCATCCCCTGAGCAGGAATTGCGGCAGACAGATCCTCTGGCGGAACAATGCTTCGCACAATGCTTTGGCGAGAAGGTTGTTCAATAGTAAAAATCAAGCCATTGACAAGGGCAACCGCCAAGATCATCCAATACTGAATCCAGCCCATGTAGATGCCCGCGGTCAGAACGCCGGCACCAGCGGCATAGCCCGTCATTGCCCACAAAAGCACCTTACGGCGATCCAATATATCCGAGAAAAAGGCCAAAATCGGACCGAGAATCGTGACCGGAATCATGCCGAAGAAAGCGATTGCACCGAGAGATACTTTTGTGCCTGTGAGTTGGTAAACCAGGTCACCCTGAGCAACATTTTGAATCTGGGTACCAGTGAAAGAAAGAAAAGAGCCAATCCAAAGAATCCGGAAGTCGATGTGCTTGTAAACGCGCCATCCGGGCCACTTCCCAATCGTCTCGCGCAGACTAGACTGAGCCAAGGTTTTAGCGATCCTCCCCAATCAGAACGCTGCGCATAAACCTCACAATACTCATTCCTTTCCCAGAATCATGGGCCAAACCCTAAGCGGAGCCAGTATTCTTACCATTATCAAACCATGCAAGGAGCTTGGCCACTTATTCTCGACTTGCTCATTGCCCTCAGCGGCGCGCTGCTGTTGGGCTTGCTGGCCGAGCGCCTTCGCATCAACTCGATCATTGGTTATCTGATCGCCGGAGCCGTGGCTGGCCCCAGCGTTCTCGGATTAATTGAGCAAGGAGAAGCCGTCTCCGCCATCGCCGAGGTGGGCGTTGCTCTTCTCCTCTTCACTATTGGGCTCGAGTTCTCTTGGAAACGCCTGATCAAGATGGGGCGAACTGGGCTCCTAGGCGGGGTTGTGACCATTACCGTCACTTTGCTAGTTGTCCTGGCGACTTGCCTTGCCTTCGGGATGAGCATCCAGGCAGCGGTTGTCTTGGGGGCGGCAGCATCGCTCTCTTCCACAGCAATTGTATTGCGGGTCATGCGGCAACGGAACGATCTCGATACAACGCACGGTCGCCACGCCCTTGCGCTTCTGCTGATGCAAGACATCGCAGTTGTCCCGCTTGTCCTGATTGTCACGTTTGTGAGCCAAGGCGGATCGGATGTTTGGTCGCAGGTGGGCGTTGCGGTTGTCAAGACAGTTGCCCTTGTTGTTGGGCTCGTGATCTTTGTTAGTCAGGTGGTGCCACGCCTACTGGATGAACGCATTGTTGCCCGTAACCGCGAACTCCCGATCATCCTCGCCATTGTCACCTGTGTTGGAGCAACTTGGGCCGCCCATGAACTCAAAATCAGTCCGGCGCTCGGGGCATTTTTCGCGGGAATTTTGCTGGCGGAATCCAAGTTCTCTGCCCAGATGCGCGCGGATGTCCTCCCCCTCCGGACACTCTTCGTCACTCTCTTCTTTGTCAGTGTCGGCCTCACCGCTGATCTCCCTTGGATGGGACAAAACATCGTCCTGGTTTTGGCGGTTTCTGCGGGGATCATGACGCTCAAAACTCTGGCGACCTACTTCTCTCTACGGCCCTTTACCAATGGTGTGATCGAAGTGCTAGCCGCCGCACTTGCCGTCAGCCAAATCGGGGAATTCTCATTTGTTCTCCTCAACATTGGGCGCGAATCCACGGTGATCAACGATGAAATCTTCCAGCTCTTTATCTCGGTGACGATGGTTACTCTTCTGATGACCCCATTACTGACAGGACGCGCCACCAAGACGGCACGATATCTTGCCATTCGCTTCATCCCCAACCGAAAACTCGCCACGGAAGAGAAAGAAGCTCACCCCGACCCAATCAAGGATCACGTCATCATCATTGGATATGGTGAGGCGGGGCAAGCCACCTGCGAATCGCTCACCGAATCTGGAACCAAGCGGCTCGTTATTGATCTCAGCCCAAAAGTCATTCACAGAGCGGAACAGAACGGCCTCACCGGATTGATTGGAGATGCGACCAGTGCGGAAATCCTAGAACACGCACATATTCAAGCGGCAAAGGCGGTTCTTGTTGCAATGAGCGATCACAACATATCGAGAATGGTGGTTGGTCAAGCCAAATCTCTGGCTCCTCATGTTCCGGTTGTAGTGCGCTCACGCTATCAAGTCCACGCTGGCGAACTGGATATGATCGGTGGTGACCATGTTGTTGATGAAGAAGGCTTAGTGGGTGAGAAGCTCGCGTCGAAAATCCTCGAAATCGTTGTCCCCAATTTTTCAGTAGATCAAAAGGAAGACACTTCCGATACGATCTCTCCCAGCAAGCACGACGGCTACATTTAGCGAACTAATGCGACAAACTCGCTGAACTCTGTTGGCACAAAAATCCGCATGTAAGTCTGGATGGCAAAGCGATCTGTCATCCCCGCAACGTAATCGACTGCCCCTTGAATCCCATCAAATCCGTCGGGAAGCTGGCCCGGTTGAGCGAAATGCAAAGTCAGCTCCTTAACAATCCGTTTCGCCTTCACAACCTGCTCCATTGGAAGCGGTTCTTTCAGATACACATTTTCGAAGAGCCACTCTTTCAGCTCGTTCATGTAAACGAACATCTCGTCTGACATGGCAATGCGCGGCTGATCTTCGCTGTGCCGAACCACATCCAAAACCATCGCTGAAATCCGGTCCCCATGCGATGTGCCTATGGAATTGAATCTCTCGGGCACACCTTCGATCAGGCGGCTCCGTACCGCATCATCCAGGTCGTGGTTGAGATAGGCAATCCGATCAGAAATTCTCACTACCGCCGCTTCGAGAGTTGAAGTCGGTTCCCCATCGTGAGCGCTCAGATCCTTGCGGCCCTTGCTATGCCCCCCAATCCCGAGCCTCACTTCTTCAGTCAGGTTCAAGTCAGTCAGGATATCGACAATCCGAAGAGAGTGCTCGTAATGGCGGAAATGTTCCGGTGCTCCCGATTGCCCCTTTAGCTCCCCTTGGAGGAGTTCATCTAAAGCCTGTTCACCAGCATGACCAAACGGGGTGTGCCCCACATCGTGCCCGAGCGCGATCGCTTCGATCAAATCTTCGTTCAGACGCAATGCACGCCCAATCGTCCGTGCAATCTGTGCGACATCTAGGCTGTGAGTCAAGCGGGTGCGGTAGTGGTCCCCAATCGGCTCGATAAACACCTGCGTCTTGTGCTTCAGCCGTCGGAATGGCTTGCTGTGGAGGATTCGGTCGCGATCACGCTGATAGCAAGTGCGGATTGGGCAAGGTTCTTCCATTCGCCGCCGCCCCGCCGAGTTCTGAGCCAACATTGCGTACTCGCTCAGTGATGCGGCTTCCCTTGCCTCAGTCTGCTCCCGAATTGTCATCGCCACCAAATTCAGGACGAGAATCCGCTCAGAATCGCCGCGAATCAGGCAGAATCCCCGCCCAATCGCCTACAAAATGCTCTTTTCCCACTTTCAAGGCCCAGGGGGGTCTGGAAACTAGTTCAGCAAACCGACCAAAATAGAGAGCCTGGACGGAGCGGTGTCCGAGTGGTTGAAGGAGCACGATTGGAAATCGTGTATAGGTCATGCCTATCGAGGGTTCGAATCCCTCTCGCTCCGCCATTTTTATTTTAAGCCGGGGTAACTTGATCCAGTCGATGTCGTTCACCCCTTCTCCCGAAGAAATCAATCGCCGCAATACGGTGATGAGCCACATTCTGGATGACATCCGCGCCGGCAATACGATCTTTCTTCCCGACTTCGATCCCAAAGTCAGTGATGGCGACGAAGAATTCGCTCTTATCGGGGTTGGGCTAGAGCCGAATGAATACGGTGGCACCATCA
>JAGQUX010000054.1 GCA_020438215.1 Armatimonadota bacterium
GAACCTTTGATCCTGCTTAAAGGACGGCAAATGTACTTCCTTTCAGGCTCTGTAAGAGAAAAAGATGGAAAAAATTATATCTCAAAACCAATTTCGACGATTTGGAGCGATATTCCAACAAATAACCTACAGAACGAGGGTGGTGTAAGTTTTCCATCAGGTAAGAAACCTGAAATGCTCCTCGAGAGGGTTATCGCAATGATCAGTAACTCTGAAAAGGATATTGTATTAGATAGTTTTCTTGGTTCTGGGACAACAGCAGCGGTTGCAGCGAAAATGCGCAGACGCTTTATAGGGATTGAACTGGGAGAACAGGCAGAAACACATTGCGCACCTCGCTTGACTGCAGTTGTGGACGGCGATGCTAGTGGAATAAGTTCTTCCCAGAACTGGGACGGTGGTGGTGGCTTTCGCTTTTATCGCTTGGGGCCACCGGTCTTCACAGAAGAAGGTTCAATACAACCAGACATTGGGTTTCCCGTACTTGCAGCACATATCTGGTTCGCAGAGACAGGGTCGCCATGGAGCAAGCCTGGCAAACTGAAACCATTTCTCGGCAGCCATGACAAACATGGATATGCGCTTCTCTACAACGGCATATTGGGAGACAAGTCTGCGTCCGGCGGCAATGTGCTAACCCGAAAGACTCTGGCTGCTATCCGTTCCGCCCAGGAAGATTTCACTGGCCCGATGACGGTATATGGTGAACGGACAGCGTTGTCTGAAACAACACTTAAAGCCGAGCGCATCGAGTTCAAGCAAACCCCTTATGATGTGAAGGCACGCAAATGAGGCTGAAGGACTATCAAAAGGAGAGCCTTGGCACATTGGGTGACTTCCTTGCGGAGGCGCGTGTTTCAGGACCAAAAGCGGCATACGAAAAAATCACAAGCGAGCCGGACCTTGCCAAACGGCTGAAGGGCTATGCCGCGGCCTACAAACCGATTACCCCACTGCCCGAAGTTCCCTATGTCTGCCTGAGACTGCCCACCGGTGGCGGGAAAACCATCCTTGCAGCACATGCCATTACAGTTGCCAAAGACTATTGGGTGGAAAAGGATTTTCCGCTGGTTCTTTGGCTGGTTCCGACGAACACCATTCGAACCCAGACAGCTGAAGCGCTAAAGAATCCCAAGCATCCCTATCGCAAGGTTCTTGACGAAGCCTTTGAAGGACGGGTTCGCATTTTCGACATAGGCGACTTTACCCAAATCACGCCACATGATTTACGCTCCAATCTTTGCGTGGTCATCGGTACCATTCAGACGCTTCGTGTAACCAATACAGACGGTCGCAAGGTCTATGCGCACCACGAAATGCTGGAGCCGCATTTCAGTTCGGTTGCACCTAATACGGCCGGGCTTGAGCGGGTTGATGAAGCAGACGAGAAGAGCGGCATACGGTTCAGTTTCGCCAATTTGATGCACCTGCATCGTCCGCTTGTCATTATGGATGAAGCGCACAAGGCCGGATCCGATCTTTCGCGCGAGGTCTACGAGCGGATCAATCCAACCGCGCTAATCGAGTTCACCGCCACGCCACGCGGTTTCAACAACATCCTTCACACGGTCAGCGCACAGGAGCTGAAAGACGAAGAGATGATCAAGATGCCAGTGGTCCTTGATGAGGCTGAAACCTGGCAAGGCGCTGTCAACTCAGCCATCCTGAAACGCGCTGAACTACAAGAGCATGCGGATCGAGACAGAGAAGGCTACATCCGCCCTATTGTTCTTTTCCAGGCGCAAAAGGCCAATGAGGAAGTCACCGTTGATGTTTTGAAGAAACATCTGATCGACAATGAGAACATTGACCCCGACAAGATTGCAGTGGCTACTGGTTCCCAACGCGAACTCGATGGCATCGATCTATTCGATCCCAATTGCGAAATCGAATACGTCATCACGATTGAAGCGTTGAAGGAGGGGTGGGATTGCTCCTTCGCCTACGTGTTCTGCTCAGTGGCAAACATCAAGAGTTCCATTGATGCCGAGCAACTTCTCGGTAGGGTATTGCGAATGCCCTATGCCACAAGACGCAAGTCAACCGCCTTGAACAAATCATATGCCAAGCTGATATCCCAGCGATTTTCGGAAGCCGCTCAAACCCTTAGAGACAAACTGGTCCAGATGGGTTTTGAGGAAGGCGAAGCGGAAGCCAATATCGAAGCTGAGCAACCTGAGCTGGCTGAGGGATTGTTTAGTCGCCAGTCCAAACCAAAGCCTGTTCTTACGGTCGAGGTGGAAGCGTCGGACATAGAAGCAAAGCAACTGGCTACTGCCGCCCCAGGAAAAATCACCGTATCCACCGCTCCGGAGGGAGGCAAAGCCAAGGTCGAGATCAAGGGGTTCTTGAAGCCTCGAGAGAAGGACATTCTTTATGAACAGACACCTGAACGATTGCATGGGGTTCTGAAAGAAAAGATTGCTGCATACGAAGCAGAGCATTCGCACGAAGTAGCTCCCGCTCATCGAGGAGAAACCTTCATCGTGCCTCGATTGATGGCTGAGGTCCAAGGTGAATTGGTGTTCGGCGACACCGACGTCTTGATGGAATATCATGACTGGTCACTCCGGGATTATCCTGCTCGGCTGGAGAGCAACGAGTTCAATATCGTCGAGACAACCAACACATTTGAAATTGATGTAGACGGCAGTCGGCTCCTAATATCTGCAGGTGACTCTTCCGACCAATTGACGCTGGACATTGACGTCGAAGATTGGACGCCGAACAGCTTGGTCCGCTGGCTGGACAAGAAAGTTAGAGACCCCTGGATCAGCCAAACAGAGCTGTTAGCGTGGCTTGGAGATGTGGTCACCTATTTGATCCGCGACCGTCAACTTCCGCTATCGCAACTTATGCGATGCAAGTTCATTCTTGCGAGGAAGTTGGGTGATAAGATCAAAGGTTTTCGTCAAGCTGAACGAGACAAAGTCTATCAGATGAACCTCTTTGGACCGGACGCTCGGGTGGAGGTTTCTTTCGACGAAGGCTACGAGTTTTTCGATGAAATGTATGCTGATGTTCCCAAGTATCGGGGTAGCAAGTTCACTTTCAAGAATCACTTTATGGGACCAGACGAAGTTCCGGGTTTTGATGGCCAAGAGGGCGGCGAAGAGCACCTTTGCGCCTTCGCTATTGATGCTTTGCCCGATCTCAAATACTGGACCCGCAATGTAAGCCGACATCGTAATTCGTTTTCGCTTCCCACATCGACCGACAAGTTCTATCCGGATTTTGTAGCGGTATTGGACGATGGCCGTCTCCTTGTTGTTGAGTACAAAGGCAAGGACCGGACTCCTGAGGAGAGCCGGGATTCACGAGAAAAGGAACTCATTGGCCAGCAGTGGGCGAAGGCCTCCAACGGAAAAGGCGTGTTCGTCATGACCACAATGGAGCGCGGCGATCCAAAGGAAATCCGTCAGCAAATCATGGACGCGCTCGCTCGATAGATTTTGAGCGAACATTGTCATTTCATAGTTGCAAATGGTAGGTTGCCACCACCCTAGGGCTAATCAACCCGAGGGCATCGCGATGCTCCTCATACAGAGGAGATATCGTGATGAAACTGTTGAGCAAACGTCAAGTTCGGGAGTTGGTCCTGTACTCGCCACAACACATCGCGCGCCTGGAGGCAGCCGGTCAATTCCCCAAGCGGGTAAAGCTGGGCAACTGCAGGGTGGGATGGATTGAAAGCGAAGTGCTGGAGTGGCTTCAAGAAAAAATTGACGCGAGAAATCAACAATCCTGATGCTCCTTTCGGAGCGGGAGAAGCTGGCGGCGACGCTGGCTTTTCCTTTTTTCCGGGACATGAATTGGTCGCAGGCAGGACCTGCAAACTAATGGGGATACGACGTTTCAAAACATGGGGTTTCACTATCCCCCATAATCTCTTTTCCCTATCCCCAGAACATACCTGACCATATTCAAACATAGCGGAATAACAACTGTTCGGTATCAAATGTGATTATTCTGCTTATTCAAGCTGAATACCCGCCCATTCAAACGACTCCACCCAATCTATTTTTCCGTTCAATGAAAGGTTGAAACACATACACAACACGTGTCTACTTCCGTTGGGTAATTGATATGGGAGGGGAAAATGAATCTACTGCTTAGCCGTAGCCAATCGGGTTACAAACTTTTCAAACTGCTTCCGCTCCGGTTTGGGCGCGGTGTCATTTTCAACCTGCATGCCGAAGTCGAGTTCACACCGGAAGAACGAGACCTTTTGAGAAAATATCATCTTGAAGATGCGCGAATTAACGACGGAAAGTTCTGGCCGCCTTTGCGTGAATCGATTGCTCCCGCGCTCATCGCCACGATTATTTCGATGATACCGATTGTATTGGTTTTGGGGTTGGTCTCATCAATCCTTGGAATTGGCTTGCCAATTTACTGGCTGCTATTTCTGGTCTTCCTGGGATGGCTGTTTGCCCACTTCTGGGACAACTACGACAACCTCCGAATTATCGATTTGATGAATGGCGGGAGAACGTTTCGCTGCGATGGCGTGGTCAGTCTCATTCGCCGGGAATACGACATGGAGCGGGCTTGCATCTTCATCCGGCAAGTTCTCGAAAGCGCAAGACATTGGCATGACCGGGAGGCGATAGCCGTTCCTGCACTCAGTCGTGAGGATGCCCGGAAAGTCATTTTGACCGCTTCACCAATCTAGACTGCAAGGAGCCACCAGGATGTCCTACCGGGGTTGGGGTATTCGCGACAAGATTGCTGGAGCCGTGAAGAGCGGCTTCAAAGCACCCGCGCGCAATCGCGAAACTGCGGCGATCTTCCAACGCGCTGAAGACTTCCAACAACAGGTGCAGAAACTAAAACTCGACCAACCATCCGGCATTCGATTACTGGCGGACACAATGGCTCGCCAGATCATCGACGCGCTTTGGGAAGCAAAGGGTGCCAATCATCTCGAAGAATTGCCCGAGCCTGACAGCCTGCATTTCTTCAGCCACCTGGTATCGGTGATCGAAGGGTTTCTAGAAGAAGAAAACCTCTTTGTTGTACCCGATGCCCTGTCCGGCAATCGTAGTGTTAACATCGCGGAGACATGGGAAGCTGAAACTGTTCTCAGTAAACGGGAACGGTTGATTGGCGATTTTGACAATGTCATTGGCCGCATTTCCCACATGTTTTACGAAGCCGTTTTGCCGTTGACGCATGCGCATCCAGCATTGCTTGAGATCCATCTCCAAAGCACTTCAGAAAAGGACCTCACATTCACCGCTCCCCTTCCGATGGTGGTCAACGAGCTACCGTCGCTTGCCGAACGCATTCTCCTGCTGGTGAACATTCCCGAACTGAAAGATGATGGCACGGTCGAGAAGCTATCGCGGCGACTTGAGCACAACCTGATAGTCGCATCGGGAGGGATGCCCGGCGACCCTGATACCTGGCCGCGCGTTCCAAAACTACCAACCCGCTCACCACTTGCTGACAATCCTGCCGCGCTGCTTGATGCCTATTTTGCCGGTACGGTTTGGGGAAAACTCTTCGACTATTCAGTACCGATTTCCATCCCACAATCGACCCGCTTCGAACATCATCACATTGTCGCCGGTTCCGGCCACGGCAAGACGCAGGCGCTACAGCATCTCATCCTTCACGACCTTGAGCAGGTTGCGAAAGGTTCGGCCTCTGTTGTCGTGATGGACAGCCAGGGCGACCTCATCAAAAAGATTTCAAGCCTTCAGCAATTCGCTCCAGGCGGCCCGCTTTCAGACCGGCTTGTCCTCATCGATCCATCTGACGTCGAATACCCGGTTGCATTGAATCTGTTCGATGTCGGCATGGAGCGGATCAATCAGTACAGCCAGCTTGATCGTGAACGGATGATCAATGGTGTGCTGGAGCTTTATGATTTTGTGCTCGGCTCTTTGCTTGATGCGCAGATGACCCAGAAGCAATCCGTTATCTTCCGCTACATCACCCGCCTCATGCTGCAAATCCCGGATGCAACTATTTCCACCTTCCGGGAACTTTTGGGCAAGGAAGGGTCGAAGAAGTATCAGCCGTATATCGAAAAACTCTCTGGCTCTGCCCGCGACTTTTTCGAAACCGAGTTCGACTCCAGCGAGTTTACACAAACCAAAAAGCAGGTACTGCGACGCTTGTGGGGCATTCTGGAAAACCAAACCTTCGAACGGATGTTTCTCTATCCACGTTCGAAACTCGATCTATTCACCGAGATGAACTCCGGCAAGGTCATCCTGATCAACACCGCCAAAGACCTTTTGAAGGAAGACGGTACAGAGTTTCTGGGGCGCTTCTTCATTGCAATGATTGCGCAGGCGGCCCAGGAACGTAGTGTTATCGCAGACCAAAACCGAATGCCGACATTTGTCTACATTGATGAGGCCGCCGACTACTTTGACCGAAATATTGGCATCATTCTCAGTCAGGCGAGAAAGTACAAAGTCGGCATGGTTTTGGCGCACCAGTTTCTCGGACAGCTCGACAGCAAACTGCAAGAGAGCGTGTTCGCCAATACCTCGATAAAGTTCGCCGGTGGCGTATCATCAAAGGATGCTCGCAGTCTCGCAGCTGAGATGCGTACCGACGCCCGTTTCATCGAGAGCATCGACAGGCTGGAGTTCGCTGCATTCATTCGCGGTACGACCAAGAACGCAATTTCCATACAAATCCCGGTAGGCCAGTTGGAGCGGATGACAAGGATGACAGTGATGCAAATGAACTTGCTGCGCGAGCAAATGCGCGAGCAGTACGCCGTCCACATCGATGAAGCGATGACTCAGAGCCGCGCCAGACCAGATGGCTCGGGGGATGATGATCCAGACGGTGGCGATATCAATCCGAATCCTGATCCCAATGGGCCGACGCCGAGCGACGAGCCTCAGGAGTGGTAATCGCAATTAAAAGTGATGCCACATCACTGCGCACCATGGCTTTCCAGCCGGGAACACTGCTTGCCATAGCGAACGTTGTACATGGCCCCAGTCAGCTTATTGAAATGAGCACGGCTTCATGAGGCTTCAACATGCGCGACAGTTTGAACAGGCGGAAGCGTTTCGCGCCCCGCATAAGAGCAATCTCGGATGAGCACACCAACGGGCTGCGCCTGACCGAGCGTGACTATGCCATTCTGGAATTGCTTCACCGCTATCGCTATCTGCGTTCCGACCGGCTGGTACATCTCATCAATCCAAAAAGCCGGAAGCGCTTCATCGAACGATTGGGCAAGCTCTATCACGAAGCCCGCCTCATGGATCGGCCAAAGGCGCAATTACGCTCAGCCAAGGCTCTCTACTCCCCCATCACTTATGAGTTGAGTGAAGCCGGTCGCGCCGTGCTTATTAAGGCGGGTTCAAAACTGCAGGAGCCGGTTGTCTCGTTCGCCAAACAGTTTGATCGTACTATCTTACAGTTTGAACATGCCGTGGAGACTAGCGACACCTTGGCCGAAATCGAGGGCATTTTTCGCGAACGAAGCGACAGGGCAATTCTCTTCGAACCGGAAATCCTCGCCAAAGCATCAGTGAAACTTGGCCGCAAGATTGAACGCATTGCATTTCCCGTCACCATCCCGCCAAGCAAGCATGTGCCTGGCATGCGCAAACCGTTTCGCACCAGCATCGTGCCAGACGCCTTCTTTGCAGTTGAACACAGAACCGGAAATGCGCGGAAATACCGCTTCTATGCATTGGAAGTAGAGCACCGCAATCCACTTCGTCGGTCAACGCTTGAGCAGCCGAGTTTCCTGAAAAAACTGCTTGCCTACCAGGCCCTGATACAGAGCGCAGGATACAAAACGGAACTGGGTATACCGAACCTGTTTCTGGTCATTTCAGCGTCGGACGATGAGAAGGCAACGGCTATTTCGGAGATGGCTGAAGCAATTTGGTGGGAGGATGAGCGGAAGATGCTTGTGCTTCGTTCAAGAGTGAAACAGCACAGAAACTGGCGGGAACATTTTGTTTTGAACACAAGCCAACGCTTTTTCTGCCACTAGGAGCGCTGGTCCGGTCTGAAGCTTTTTTCTAAGCAAATGTTCAACAACGCAGCTCACAGTCCGAGCTCCTTTTGGTTGCGCCTTGGTGCCAATTCAAAAATGACCCACTCATCGTCTGAAAGGGATGATCTCTGCGGATTCGACATTCTTTGGAGTCGCAGTTTTCAACTTCAAAGGCACAACTTCACCCGACTTTAAGAACCAGCCTGGAGGTAAGCTAGCTACATTTTCAATGTCACCAGCCCCCATAGTGAACTCGACAGAAAGAAGATCCGCCTTTGTTCTGGAACCAGAGTCAGTAATAAGATTCAATGCATCGTGTAGCAATTTGGGCTTAGAAAGTGGCCAACTGTCATCAAGCGGCTCTCCCTTGTTCCAGCCCTTTGCCGAAAGCAACTTAAATAGCGAAACTTTGTAGTCATCTGGAATTAGCTCGAGTTGCGCGAGACGGACAATCTGCGCCTTTACAGCAATGCGCCAACGCTCTTTCAGCGCCAATAATGAGGCAATGGACGGATTACGCACCTCATAAGGATAGGTAGTAGATGGCATTAAGAATGCACTTGCAAAGCGAAATGCCTGTGATTCTATCTCCTTTAGATTCTTTTTTAGTTCCGTTTCCGTAACGTTGCCGTGAAGTATGGCGTGTCCGAGTTCATGTGCTGCATCCATTTGACGACGAGGAAAGGACATCTTGTCTGTCGAAAGTAAAACATGTGGTCTACCTTCCGGCTTAGACCAGCTGCACAAACCATCTAGCTTCGAAGTACCCATTTCAATAGAGCCAACAACACATCCAATTCGCTCCAACAATGAGACAACATCCGCGCACGGACCTTCGCCAAGCCCCCAATGTCGTCTCAAATCGAGTGCTATTCTCTCAATGTCATCATCTCTAAGCTGCCTGTAACTACCACCCGACAACACGTCAGGAATATCGATTTCCGGAAACTCAACATAATGTCCCACTACTGACGAGATTTCTTGTAGCCAGCGCATCTGTGATCGCTGATACTGGAGATCACGAACAAGCGTACTCGAAAGCGTCCGATAAAAAAGCGGGCGGTCACTGTCGTAGATTGGCCGCAAAAAAAACTCGCGTCGAACTTGTAGCCTCTCTGCCAGCATGCTGAGAGCTTCGGCATCCGGCGCATGGGTTCCGCTTTCCCATTTACTCACACTTCCAGGTGAGACAGAAATCAAAGCAGCCAAGGCTTTCTGACTGGGAATGCGCCTGGCTGCTCTTGCTTCAATCAATCTCTC
>JAGQUX010000055.1 GCA_020438215.1 Armatimonadota bacterium
ATCGCGGAAGCTGATCTGAGCAACTGGCCCAGTTACCCGGAGTTCAATTTCTACCTGCTTCCCGTGCCCCGGCGAATACTTCACCGCATTGCTCAGCAAATTCTCAAAAACACGCCGGACTTTGCGCTGATCGGCATCAATATCAATCGGGCTATCCGCCCCTACTAGCGTCAAGATGTGCCCCTTCGATCGCTCGGTATGCCGCTCTGCCGTCACTACTTTGTGGAGCATAGAAGAAAGGTCGAACCGGGTTGGTTTGGGCACCCAAGCGGTTTCCACTGGCTCCAAAATGTCCTTGATATCTTCCTGCAATCGATTGCAAGAATCACCAATCCCCTCGACCAATTCGGCCCGCATTTCTGGATCTTCTATGATCTCCAAATGCTGGAGCGTCTCGGCATATCCTTGAATGACCGTGATCGGCGTCTTGAGATCATGGACAATGTTTCGTCTCACCGAATGGTTAATTTTTTCTGTTCGCTCGACATAGTTGACCAGCGATGGGTATTGCGCCATCCGAGAAGTCACTTCCACCGCCGTTGAGAACAGCTTCAGCCGATCTTCATCAAACTCTTCCCGCTCGGGGAAACCCATGAAGTACCACGCCTGCTTTTTTGTGATCGGGCGCTCCCAGCACGCACCCACAAAGCATCGACTCGGGCTACCTGTCAAAGCGGATAGCCGTACGGCGGCAACATCATCGTAGCACCAGAACGGCTCTTTGTTTTCGAACAACAACCGTTGCAAAACGGTCGCTCCTTCCAGCGTTGCAGAAACGTTTTTTCCAAGCCGGCGCACGATTTCATCGGTGTCTGTCGCGGCCGGGATCATGTGATGTGCCACCCCGCCCCAACTCGGAGCATAAGGGTTTTCCAGTGGCAAGACATACCACCCTTCTGAACTGGGCTCGTCCATCAAGAATGTGCCGGACTGATATTCCCCAAAGAGCACGCGAAAGTGCCGCGCCGCCGCCACCAGAATTTCTCGAGAATCTTGACATGCACCGAGGTCGTGGATCAGTTGGAGCATACGCTCGGCTGTCTCCACCGACATCCCTTTGCGACCAGTGAGTGAGGAATCCATAAAAATGAAAGCAGTTCGGAGTTTATCCTACAGGTTCATTCCATGTTCACGGAAGTTCGAATAAGTCGTTCTCACTTAACAATCAGCCGAAGCACTTTTTCAAGTTGATCAATCTCATCGACCGTGTTGTAATGCACTGCGCTGACTCGCACGGCACCTTCTTCGGGTTCGATTCCCACCGCTTCACACCAGCGGTACGCATACATGTGCCCGTGCTTGATCCCAATCGGGTGCTGATGGACAGCCCGCACAATCTCGCTCGGTTTGAGCGATTCATGAGTAAAGCTAAATGTCGGGTGCCGATGCGCACCCGTTGCTGGCCCAAATCGGCGGATTCCTGGTAGTTCGTCCAGCATGGCCTCAATCCTCTCTATCAGAGGTTCTTCTAGCTTCGCCATGGCGGCATATGCTGCTTCAATAGTCGCACGCCCTTGATACAATTCATGACCCGCCAAGAAAGCAAAGTAATCCTGCAGTTTCAGCACGCCAGCCAGCAGTTCATATGGAGTGCATCCCAGTTCAAAACGCTTTGTGCCCTCGTCCGGCAGAAAGAAGTGCCCCGGCGCATTCATTTCACTCCAAGCTGTATCTTTGCCCCACAGACAACCAAAGTGAGGCCCATACACCTTGTACTGGCTGTAAAAGCAGAAGTCCACATCCCACGCTTTGACATCTGGAGCAATGTGGCTCGCAGCAGCAACGGAATCCACAATCGCTTTTGCGCCCGATTCGTGAGCCAGCTTGGTCACAGCAGCAACATCAACATCATCACCCATCATGTTGCAGGTTTGGGTGAACGCCACCAGCTTCGTTTTCTCGTTCAGGAGCGAATTGAGATCATCGATGTTCACCATCCCCGTTTCCGAGTCAACGCCCCACCAGCGGATGACAACGCCCTCATGCTCCAACCTCATCCAGGGAGCGATATTGCTCTCATGGTTCGAAACTGAGATCACAATTTCGTCGCCAGGCTTCAATCCAAACCGTAAAGAGTTCGCAAGCATATGGGTGAGTGCCGTCGAAGATTGTCCCACCGCCACCGAGCCCACGTCCACACCATTGAAGAACTCGTTGATAAACCCGTGTGCTTGATAAACCAGTTCACCCGCCCGATCCGAGGCTGCATAGCCGCTCCCTAACTGAACATAGTCTTCTCGGAAGAAGCGAGTGATCTCATCAATCACACAATTGGGGACTTGGCTCCCACCCGCATTTTCAAGATAGGCAAAGCTCCCATCCAAAGCGGCAAACTGAGCCCGAACATCACTTGGTTGAATCACAAATGGAATGTTAGCAGACGCCCGCGGCTACTTAATTGCTCCAGCAAGCATTGCTTGCTGGATACGATCTTTGAAAAGCCAATAAACCACCAAAACCGGAAGCATCACAATCACCAACCCGGCGAAGAGTGCCCCCCAATCGGCTTTGTAGAACTGGTTATTGGTGAGGTTCGCCAGGTTCACGGACAGAGTTGCGTTCTGCGCCGACATCATCACCTTAGCCAGGTTGTATTCATTCCAAAGCCCAATCCCATTGAACAGCCCAACAACAATCAGGCCCGGCTTTGCAATCGGGAGCACAACCCGGAAGAATGTGCTGGCGTATCCGCAGCCATCAATCACCGCCGCTTCTTCTAGTTCCTTCGGGATCGCGGAGAAGAACCCGCTCAACACAAAAATCGTGAAGCTGAGCGAGTAGGCAACATAAATAATCACCAGCCCCCAGAGCGTGTCGTACATTTTGAGTTTGCTGGCAAGGAGGAAAACAGGAACCGCCGCCAAGATGTTCGGGAACATCATCCCGCCAAGGAACGTACCGGTCAAAAACGCTTTACCCTTGAAGGTGAATCTTGCCAGCACATACGCCGCCATCGCCCCAATTGGGAGAAGGAGCGCAAGCGTTGCCACTGTTGTGATCAAACTCCGAACCAAGGATGCCCCGAGCTTTCCGGTCGTCCACGCGTTGCCGTAGTTCTCCCAGGCCATCCCCGCAGGCATCTCCCACGGTGATCTGAGTATGGACGCTCCATCTTTGAATGAACTCATCAGCACCCAAAGCAGCGGGAAAACTGTAATCACAAAGAAGGCGACATAAGCGAACCAAGTCAATCCTTTTCTCATCGTGCTCGGCCCTCCTCGGGATTCCGACGAAAGAGGAACATCACCACCAAGCTCACCGCCAAAACTACGAAGAAATTCATCGCCGCGAGCGCCGATGCTCCGCCGAAATCACTCTCTCGGTGCATCAGATACACCATGTAGTTCAGCGGAACCTGCGTGGAATCCGCCGGGTTTCCATCGGTCATGACATTGACGAGCGCGAACGTTGCCATGACATGAATCGCGACATAGACGGCGGCAACTCTTCGCAAGCTGAACAGCATTGGCCAGGTGACTTTCGCAAACTTCTTCCAGCCTCTTGCCCCTTCGAGTTCGCAGGCTTCCAAAACCTCGCGGGGCATGGATCGGATTCCTGCTGAAAAAAGCATCGTATAGAAGCCAAGGCTCACCCAAATGAACGCTACACAAACACACCAAAATGCGGTGCTGGATGTCCCCAGCCAACCATCGTAGGGACCATGAATACCGAGCCCTTTCAGAATCCCGCCCGTGGGGTGATAGATGAATCTCCAGAGCACCGCAACCGCAACAATCGAGATGATCTGGGGGAAGAGATAAATCGCTCGGATGACCTTTGCGCCGCGAGAATCGCCCGATATCGCGTGGGCGAGCAGCAAACTCAGAATAAAAATGATCGGGCCAGCAACCCCGAGCAAGATCGCGACATTCTTGAACGAAGTCCAAAGCACTTCATCCTTGAACAGGTACTGATAGTTCTCCCATCCCACAAACTTCCGCTTCGAGCTCACACCGCTAAAGCTTGTAAAACTCAGCTGAAATGTCTGCAGAAACGGAATGAGAACAAAGAAAGCATAAAGCAAAACCGCCGGCGAAAGAAAGGCAACAATAAACCCATTCCTTCGCCAGCGAGCTGCTCTCATTTTCGTTTGATTTTACGAACGATTACTCAATCGTGCGCTTGGTAACGCGGTTGTCATTGCGGATTTCCTCAGCGGCTTTTTCGCATTCGGCCCCAAACTCTTCTGGAGTGAGTTCTCCACTCACCAGCTTGGTGATGTTCGTTTCCACCGCTTTATACATAGCTGGATAGAAATCACGCCATTGCGGAGCGTAGATCGCCGAAGAAGAGGCCACAAGATTTGCCGCATCTTGAAGATGCATCGGGAGATCCACTTGGTTCGCCCCCTTCACCGCCATGAGAGTGCCCTTTTCGGTCACAAACTGTTGAGCCTTCTCTTTGCTCGTCATGTATTTGTAGAATCCAATGGCGTGCTCCTGGTTTTTCGCCGCTTGCGGAACAAACCACGGCTCAATTTTGATCATGATTGCGCTCGGGTCGCCCTTGCCATCAATCAAAACAGGCGGAAGGAAGAACTTCATCTTCCGATCCTTAGGCATCGTGTTTTCCATTTCGGAATACAGCCATGTTCCGCACGGAATCATCGCCGCTTTGCTGTTCACGAACTCTGATTGAGACTCGGTATGGCTCATCGCCGTCGCCCCGGATTGGAAGTAGCCCATATCGCGAAGTTCTCGAATCATCTTGGCCGCCCGGATAACCGCATCGCTATTCCAAGCACCTGGCTCCAGGTTTTGCATCTTCATGTACTGATCAATGCCGCCCACCGAGATCGCCCAAGGCGTCAGCATCCCGGAAATCATGTAATCCGGGTACTGACCTTGGTAGGTGATCGGAGCCATGCCCTTATCCTTGATTTTTTGACAAAGGGCGAGTAATTCGGTGTAGTTTGTTGGCGGTGTCCAGCCGTTTGTTGCGAACAGGTCAGGGTCGTACCACCAGCCAATCACGCTATAAAAGTAGGGGAGAACATACTGACCGCCGCTCCCGTAACCCAGCTTGAGAATTGAAGGTTCAAAAGTGTCTTTCCAAAGCTCTTCTGATTTCCAGGCTTTGCCGCCCATCACGGAATCGAGCTTCATCACCTCTTCATCGTCAACAGCTTTCCAGTGATCAAATCGCCATCCCGGATAAGTCAAATCGGGAGGGTTGCCCTGCACAAATCGTGGCTTGACTTGCTCATCAATGCGGGGATCGCCAACGATATTGACCGTCACACCTGTCTCGGCTTTGTATTCCTCGGCGGCTTTTTCATAGAAGTCTTTGCCGTAGCCGCCCTCAAAAACCATCACCTCAACAGAATCGCTGGTGGTGAGCTTATCGCCCGTCGGAGCGGTAACTGTATCGGTGGCACCGCCTCCTCCGCCATTACATCCTGCTATTCCCAAAACCGCGACCAAAGCAATCGCTAACCATTTCGACTTTTGCGTCATCACTAAAGAGTCCTCGGAGGTCTATCGCCTCCATCCTTGCTCTTGACCGTACCCGACAATCCCCCGCCAATTCACTCCCGAAACAAAAGGAAATCGTGTCAAGATACTCACAGTTCTTGATTGGAGAACCACAGACCGATGTTTGGAATCATTGCCTTGACCCTCACCGCTATAACTGCACCCGAAGAAATTGCTATCGTGCCTCAGCCGTTTATTGTCGCGCCCGGACAAGGAACGTTCACCCTTGCCAGCGATACGATCATCGTTGCTGACCGCAACGAGCTAGAAGAAGCGCGCTACATCAACGAAGTGTTCGGGATGAACCTGCTCATTGATGGGCAATCCAAGAACAAAAAACGTATCCACATCAATATGGACATGCGGTTCGCCAAGCTCGGTGAGGAAGGATATCGCCTCGGCATCTCTCCTAGCGAAATCGAGATTGAGGCATCCACAAGCAAGGGCGTTTTCTACGCCATTCAAACTCTGCGGCAACTCGCTCCCGCATCGACTCTCCGAATAGGCGACAATGCCTCCATCGAATTTCCAGCTGTAACGGTTCAAGATCACCCGCGTTTTGGCTGGCGCGGCCTGATGATGGATACGTCACGTCACTTCATGCCGAAAGATTCGGTGCTGAAGATGATTGACCTGCTGGCATTCCATAAGATGAACAGCCTGCACCTGCACCTCAGTGATGACCAAGGCTGGCGCGTGGAGATCAAGAAGTATCCGAAGTTGACGGAAGTCGGCTCAATGCGAAAAGAGACGGTTGTCGGGCGAAACACAGGTCAGTACGACGGCACTCCCCACGGTGGTTTCTACACTCAAGACGACATCCGCGAGATCGTGGCATACGCCACCAAGCGACATGTCAACGTCGTGCCGGAGATTGATATGCCCGGGCACATGCAGGCGGCGATTGCCGCTTACCCCCACCTCGGGGATGGCAAACCTGCGGAAGTCTTCACCCGGTGGGGTGTAAACCCAAGGGTGCTTAACACCAAACCAGAAACCATCCAGTTCTGCAAAGATGTCCTTGACGAAATCACGATGCTCTTCCCCAGCGATTTCATCCACATCGGCGGCGATGAATGCCCGAAAATAAAGTGGAAGGAAAGCGCATTTTGCCAGGAACTGATGCGTCGGGAAGGCCTGAAAGACGAATTCGAGCTTCAAAGCTACTTTGTTCGCCGCATCGAAAAACACCTGAACAGCAAAGGCAAACAGATCATCGGTTGGGATGAGATCCTGGAGGGTGGTGTAGCGCCTAATGCCACGATCATGTCCTGGCGGGGCCTTGAAGGGGGTATTGAAGCTGCCCAGGCCGGCCACGATGTCATTATGACGCCGACTTCCTACTGCTACCTGGATTATTACCAAAGCGACCACCCCGACGAGCCCCTGGCCATTGGCGGCTTTTTGCCCCTGCAAACCGTCTACAGCTTCGAGCCGATCCCCGAAGCGCTGAATGCAGAGGAAAGCAAATATATCCTGGGCACACAGGTCAACCTTTGGACCGAATACATCCCCACACGCGAGAAGCTGGAGTACATGCTTTTCCCCAGGCTCTGCGCCTCTGCCGAAATCGGATGGTCGGCCAAGGACCGCGAGTTCGGAGACTTTGTGCATCGACTGGTCCCCCACCTGGAGCGGCTGCAAAAAATGGGCATCCGCCCCGCCAACCATCTTTACGATATCAAATCCAACACCTCCGGCGGTGACGGGCAGGTACAGATTAGCCTGGACAAGCTCGCCGATGATGCTCAGATCCACTATACGCTGGACGGCAGCACACCTTCGCCTCAAAGCCCAATCTACGATTCGGCCATAGCCATTCAGCAATCTACCACCTTAAAAGCACAGTGTTTTAAGCAAGGCGAGGCCATCGGTCGCCCCTGGCAGCAGGCCATCGACTGGCACCTGGCGACCGGCCGCACTATCACCTTGTCCGAACCGCCTCACCCCAAATACGGCAGCGGCGGTGCCCAGGCCCTGATCAACGGCATTAATGGCAGCAACGAACGCTATGGCGATGCCGAGTGGCTCGGCTTCGACGGGAAAGACTGCAAGTTGACGATCGACCTGGGGCAGGAGCAAACGGTGCACGCCGTCCATTTTCGCTTTTTCAACGGCGAAGGTCAGTGGATCTATCTACCCCGAAAAGCAACCGTTGCCCTGTCCACAGACGGGCAGAGCTATCGTGCCGTAGGGCAACTCGAAGACATTACAGGTGCCGATAAAGTCATCACGCCAACGATCGATTTTGAGGCTACGCCGGCTCGGTTTGTACAAATTGAGGTAGAGAACTTTGGAGT
>JAGQUX010000056.1 GCA_020438215.1 Armatimonadota bacterium
CACGATTCCAACGACTCCAATAGTGAGGATAGCGAAAATTTTCTGAGCAGGGATAGGAGAAACGGGCCTGTTCTCAACAATTGAGGGAAAAAGGGATGATCTTCCGCGTCTTTCGCGCCAACAATTGCGTCTGGAAGAATGGCCAAAGGAGTGGCGGGCGAACGGCCAAGGACGGCTCTATTCTTCTATCAAGGAGTGAGGCGTTCAAGATGAGTTTTGTCGGCAAATGGTTCGGTTTTGGGAAGGATCCCCAGTTTGATGATGGGATTCGAGCCTACGAAAAAGGGGATTTTGCCACTGCCCTCGTCAAATTCCGCGAAACGATTGCGGAAGGGAAGGATGTTTCCACAAAAGAGCGCGCCAAAAGCTACATGGCGGGATGCCTGGGCAAGCTTGCGAACGACGCCATTTCCAAGCGCGAGTTCGACGACGCGAAAGATTTCCTATCTCAAGCAACAGAGTTGCGCCCCGGATTCGCCGATCTGTGGCAACTCCGTTCTCGAGTTCATTTCATTTTAGGGGAAACTGAGCTTGCTCAGGAAGCCATTGATGAAGCACTTCGCATCAATCCGGGCTATACCGCCGGTCTTTTCATGAGTGGATTGATTGCCTACAAAGAGGGGAATCGTGAAGATGGTTTTGCGGCGATGGCCCAAGCAGTGCATTCCGACCAGCGGCTGGACGGCGCGGAGTGGAAAGCCGGCGAAAAGTATCACTCCGATTCGGATTTTTCGGAAGCACTGGAGGAATTCAAGCAAGTCAAGCCGGCGGCAAGTAATGTCAGCGACTTGATCGCGGCTGGTGATGCTCTTGCAAAAGATGGCACTTGGATTCAGGCGCGGGACGTGTATCTGCAAGCTTTGGAGATCGCGCCGAATTTTGCCGACGTGCTTTGTCGATACGGCCAGTCGCTTTTTGAACTCAACGAAGTTGAACAGGCAGAAAAGCAGTTCTCCAAAGCGTGCGAAGTGAACCCGAATTTTGCCGAAGCTCGGGCGTTGCGCGGCGTTGCCCTACGCCGGTTGGGTTGCGAGGAAGAAGCGGTTGAGGCGTTCAAAGAGTGCCTCAAGATCGACCCGAATCACCCGATCGCGATGACTGAAGTTCAGTATCGCCGGGCTTAGGATCGTGAAGGATGGCCATACGGTTGCATCCTGAGAATTCGGTACATCAGGGAATTATCTTGAATTCCATATTGCAAGATGCCGTCCTCATCAAAAAACAGATCGATTGGCAATGCACCATCAAGAATACCGGGGGGGCGGTTCTTTATCCTGTGAAAAACCAATTTGTCCTCTGGGATTCCAGTAGGGATTTCTTCTTGAGTATAGAGGCTGAGAACAAAGAGCACATCATCGCGATTTGACGTGATGTCTTGCACAACGAGCAGATCTTGGCTCTGCTCTTTGAGATATTGCCGGAAACAAACCCAAATTTTCTTTTTGCCAATTGCTGCTTTGACTTTGGGAATCTCCAACAATTCTGGGATCACTTCGGCAAAAGGCACTTCATCTTGGCGATACAGCCAAGAAATGTACTTGCGGTCATCGTTGAATTGAGATCCTGGCTCAATTCTAACCATCATGTCGAGCAAATCAGCGGCTTCTTCTTCACTCCATACTCTTGAGACAGTACGCGGTAAGCCCGCAACCATTTGTGAGACTCCGAACTGTTTGATGTAGTCTTCGATTTCTCTCTTCGTGGTTTCGCGTTCTTCCGCAGATTGGGCTTCTAATCGTGGGGTTGCTGTGTGATTAATCAGAATGTTGCGGGTCGGGATTTCTCGTACGACTTTAGAGTCTGTGTTCGCATAGATGATCTCCTTCAGTTCCGACGTGTATTTCATATCTTGGTCGTACTGGGAGATGTTATTGAGAGTGCGATCAAGACACTCTTTTAAGGGGTCGTCATCCTTGGCAAGCTTCAAGAAAGTCGTGACGTCTTTCTTGTAAATTTCCCACTTAACGGGATCAACCTGACCATCGGTAATCAGGTTGACGTCTTTAATTCGCGTCAACACGCGGGGAGCCTCGGTGTACATCATTACCGAGCCGGCCAAGCCCGCCGCGCAGGCTAGAGCCAAACTGAGTCCGAGAGCAGCTCGACTTGCCATGAATCCTCCCTGTTAATATACAGGTTGTTCCTCTTGAGTTCCAAAGAATTGTGTGACGCCGCTTATCGTTTTGCCCAGACAGTTCCGTCGGGGGTGTCGCGGAGTTCGATTCCTGCAGCAGTGAGCTTGTTACGAATCAAATCGGACGTAGCGTAGTCTTTGTTCTTCTTGGCTTCGTCGCGCTCAGTGACCCAGACAGAAACCAGTTTGCCCTCGATTTCCGGCTCAGCTTCTTCCTCGGGTTCTTGAGTTGCAATCAATCCCGTGATGCCGAGCAAAGCTTCAACCTTGGCAAGGAATGCGGCTCCTTCTTTGGCATCAGATTCGCTGAGCGAACTGATACGGAGGATTGCCTTTGTGCCTTCCAAGGCCTTTGCAATAGCAACCGATGTGTTCAAGTCATCAAGCATCGCGTTCAGACCCTGCTCGTAGATTCCAGAAAGCTCTTGGCCAAGTTGATCAGAGCCAAAATCTCCGGCTGATTCCAGCCAGCCTTCGCCCAAAATGGCTTCGATGCGACGACCTGCTTCTCGGAAGCGCTCAACATTCCCTTCTGCATCCTTGAGTGTTTGGATCGTGAAATTATGCGGTTTGCGATACGGAACGGAGATCAGCGCATAACGGAGTGCAATGGGATCAAAACCTTGCTCCAGCAAGTCGCGGACGGTGAAGAAATTGCCCTTGGACTTCGACATCTTCTCTCCCTCGACCTGGAGGAACGTCACGTGCATCCAGTGGTTGCAGAACGGTTTGCCCGTGCCGGCTTCGCTCTGAGCGATTTCGCATTCATGGTGCGGGAATTTGAGGTCTTCGCCGCCGCCGTGGAGATCAATCGTATCGCCAAGGTATTTCTGCGCCATGACAGAACACTCAATATGCCAGCCAGGGAATCCCCATCCCCACGGGCTGAACCATTGCATCAGGTGCTTGTCATCTTTCTTCCAGAGGGCAAAGTCGGCGGGATTTTTCTTGTTGTCATCTTGGACAACATCACGGACTGCCACTTGGAGATTTTCGCGGTCGGTATTGCCACTCAGCTTGCCGTACTCTTCAAAGCTATCCACGCTGAAATACACTCCAGTCGGAGTTTCGTAAGCGTGCCCCTTTTTGATCAGGTCTTCCACCGCTACGATTTGCTCACGCATGTGTTCGGTGGCGCGAGGGCGGACGGTCGGCGTTTTCAGGTTCAGGCGTTTCCAGTCGTCCTCAAACGCTACGGCGTAGAACCGAGCGAGATCCCACACGTTGGCGAATTGATCCCCTTCTTTGGAAGCGAGTGCCTTGGCCATCTTGTCATCGCCCGCGGCATCAGCGACATCATCTTGGGTGAGGTGCCCCACGTCGGTGATGTTGCTGACATAGGTGACATCCCAACCAATCGCCTCGGCAGTACGGATCACTAGATCGGTGGTGAGAAAGGTGCGGAAGTTCCCGATATGCGCGTAGCTGTATACGGTCGGGCCACACGAATAGAACTTGAGGTGTCCTGGTTCGCTCGTTGTGATCGGTTTGACCGTGCGGCTCAGCGTGTCGTATAGCTTGAATTCGCGCATAGGAATTGATGGTAAGGGTACCGAGTCCGGATGAGTTCCCTTTGGGGATAGGAATCAGCACCTCGTGCCTGGCAATTCGAGCTTGTACAGATAGTGACTGAGGAGTTTCTTCGCATCATTCAGCTTCAAATCTGAGCTTGCCACGATAATCCGCAGTGCATTGTAGATGTGCTCCCGCTTGAGTGATTCTTCAATTTCCGCAGAGAGATTGGTATCGTACCAAATCGCTCTTTGCTCATCTGACATGATGGTCTCGTTCCACTTAGGCTTGTTGTGGGCGTAGAGAATAGGCCGCATCGGCTTGAGGGTTTGTGGGAAGAAGCTGTACCAAAGCAGGTCAAGAACATGATAAATCACAAGTGTGATTATTGCAATCCACAGCTGACCAGATGTAATGAGGCTTGTGATGAGCACAGTAGCAACGACCAAACCACTTTGCTTGATTGCTCGTAAAGCACTATGTGCTCGTCTTAGCTGGCTTTCTTCCATAGCCACTTTCTTCTTAAATGAACTGGAGAGCACGAGTTTTCTCGTGAACGATGTGACAAACGAATAGAAAACAAAGAATGCAACTGCACCAATTTTTTGCTCTTGCGTCGCATTTGGCGCGAAGCGATAGAGGGCAAATACTAATATAGCGATTTGGGTTGTGAAGGCAATGAGGCTGAAGAATGACTCTGATCTCGTCTTCAACTGATTGCTATTCACCACTGCCGTTCACTTGCTTTTCTCGGTAGAGAAGATCGTTGATGAGGCCCTCTGCTTCGAAGAGATGGCAATGTCGCTCAGCACTAACGATTCTTATGGCATTGTGGGGTCTATTTGCATTGACTTCGCTCAGTACACGGTTGGCCAGATCGGATTGAGGAGTGGTTCGGGGCTCATTTTTCGATTGACTTGCTTTAGGTCGATAGGGAAAGAACACTGAAATGAGAAGACTGATACCACCAAGTATTCCGAAGAATGCCCATATTGGTAAGGGCTCAAGCCCGAAGAAACCCTTGAAAATCAACAATGATACCAACGCAACACCCATCGGGTTGAAGCTTCTGAGTAGGCCCCGGACATTCCGTAATAAGATTTCGTTTTTGGATTCAATGCTGCCGTAGGTAAGCAGATAAATAGAACTTCGAATTGGCGAAAACGTGAAATTGAATCCCAGTATCAGTATTGTTCCAATCAGTTTGTCTAGCAGTACATGGTCACGATAAAGAAGCCATACGGCAGCAGACACTCCTAGGGCATAAAAGAGTGCTGTGATAGCTTCTTCTTTGTAGAAGCTGAACAGTGAAGCTTGCTTGACCTTGCTCATCCCACTTGGCAATATTATGCCGGAAAGGTTCAGTCTTTGGGAATATCGTGTTCGCGGGCGATCTCTTCCCATTGCACGCGGCGAACAGTCGATTCTGCTTCGAGGAGGCCAACGCCGCGCTCGGAGCGGACCGCCTTCACCGCCTCCAGGTAGCGGTTCTTTTTGACCTCGGCCAATACTCGGTCGCGGAGCGGGTCGCCCGGCATCAAGTCAATCGCGAGCTTGGAACGGTGCCCCGCACTCATCAAGATGCGGAGTCGCCGAGTGCGGAGGTGGTGCCATGCCACCAACCCCAGCAGAGCCGAGATCATGAAAATCCAGTCGGGGAAGATGTTGGTCGCACCGTAGAACCATGCCGCCCACGCAATAAACACGGCATGAGGGGCATTGACAAACGCCATCCCCACAAATCGGAACATCATGGTTTCGACCGGGCCGAGCGGCTCGCCAAAGTGTTGCCCCGTTGCCAGATCTTTGAAGAAGGGGGATGTGAGTTTGAAGAGGGCAATCGCGCCCCCATATCCAAAGGAGAGTGCCCAATAGTTAGGGACAGGCTTTTCGGCGAACCAGCCCACCATGCTAAAGGCTAACATCGCGACCGCCGATCCTCCGATGAAAAACATCAGGATCGAGGAGAAATAGCCGAGACGGCGCGCGAGTTTTTCTTCCTGATTCACGTTGGCTTCTGCTTTAGAATACGTGTTTCAGGCGGTGAACATGGCGCAGTTGGGCCTAAGAAGGCTTAAGGGACCTGTGCCAGGACATGAATATTGCTCGGGCGAGAAAGGTGGTCTAGGTGGTCTCTTCGAGTTTAACGATACTAAGATTACTAGGGTCAATCCGATAGTTTTCTTTCTGAAAGCTATGCTTGACGGCACCTGCAGTGAATGCTGCATGTACTGCGCTCTGTACAGGCCTCTCTATGCCATTTGGCAGGGGTTTCTCGCTGTGGAGCTTTGCCAGAGCCTGTCCCCACCTTTCACCTTTGATTGCCCTTCGCTTACCTTTGTGTAATTCTAAGTACTTCTCTTGAAAATCATTTCCTGACTTCACATTTGACCAGTCGGCTTCTTCGAGCAACTTTTTGCTGTCATGGGGCTCAGCGGGATCATTAGCATCAAAAAATATTGCCGCTTCAACTAACTCTTGAATTGTGAAGTTTGCAAATTCAAAATCTGGAGAGTGGATCGATACATAACCAACGATTAGTTCTTGCTTTGCAAAACGCTTGAGCGCACTAATGTTTGCTTTAACATCCTCATCAACTGAAATGAATGAAAAAATCTCCGACTCAACATCTCTCAACAAGTTTTCGCGAAATCTGACTAATTCTTTGCCAGCAAACAAACCTCTTCTGTTGACTAACTCAATGCGTGAATGTTTTGCGTCGTAAAGAGCTTCCTTTAGGTAACCCGCTTCTGTTTCTCCCTCAATGTACCAACGTACGCAAATAGATGATTGCAGCCCTAAACTGTGCAAAACATCGGATCGGTAGTAGCTAGGCCAATCAAGCGGGCGCTCATCACCGTATACTGACTTTCTTGCTCCTTCACGCCACCACCCAACGGCTCTATCTTCCTCCATTAGCTGAATGTCGTGCGCTTCTTCTATGCCGCGGCGCAAAACTTCCGCGATGTGTCTTAACCAAAGTGAAAGACCCAGATCACCCGTAACTTTTTCTCGCGTATCCCATGGAGCTCCTCTCAAGAGAATGTAGAGGTTATCATTTTTGTCAACTCGTGCGGCGGCGAGTCTCAGCTTTTCGTGAATACTGCTAAGTTCCTCCACATCAATATCCCTAAGTAGAGTCAGGCATCGTTCCTTGTGCTTCGTTCTGAGGCTTTCAATTTCGGTCTCTAAACCAAAACTAAAGCCGACAGAACGACTTGTAATCCATGGCCAATAAATTGGTTCAAGCAAAATCGCTAAATCTACTATGCCATTGCTTCTATCAAAAAACTCGTCGGTAAGCTGATCATTCTTGCTCTCTAATTTACTTGCAATGGCCTCCCCTAGCTTTGGAGAAAAATGTGTCCCTGGTTGAATTCGGAAACAGAGTATTGGATTGGGTATTTCGTATACGGTACAAATCCTGAACGGGTGCCAGCGCGGATCAACGTATTCTTCGCCATCATATGCCCATTCCTCACAAATGTCGCGTCTGTCAAGTTCCCTGCGAGTGCCCTGCTGAAATCGCATATGCACATCTTTTGAACGGAAATCTATGTACTCAGATCGTAGCCAGCCTCTTTTCCAAAACTCTCCAACATCCCCTGTTACAGCACCTTGTAGATTTACTCCTAGTTTTCTACTCCACGACAAAAACTGAGCCTCGTCAAGCGTTTGAACTTGTGTCAAAAGTGACAAGTCGTCAGCCCATTCGCGCAGAAGTGGATAAAGATTTGAGGAAAGAACTCTCATTCACTTTTATGGTACTTCGTGAATTTGTGCAGTTCCAACTAGGCTCAAGTGAGAATGGTGCGCGGTACAGGATTTGAACCTGTGACCCCTACAGTGTCATTGTAGTGCTCTACCGCTGAGCTAACCGCGCACGGGGACATTGAGTATGGCAGAATCCCCTTGCTTTGGCAAGGGGA
>JAGQUX010000057.1 GCA_020438215.1 Armatimonadota bacterium
GGGCGATTCCACTCCATCACCTGATTCCAAGGCTCAAACCAATCCAGTTTTTCCGCCCAACTCACCCACCATCCTTCGGGGTCGCGATCCGCTTGGTCATAAATCGCCGCATCGCCTAAATTGGCTTGAGCGGTGAACTCCGGGCTTGGCGGAAATGAGCGATCTTCATGCAAAAGGGTATCGATGGTTTCTGACACTTTGTGAACCTCAGGATGAAATTCGTTTTACCCTGAGCCACCTCCGATCTCGTCTGCGTAATAATACAAACAAGAGATGTCGTTTCGCCTCAGCCCGTGTGTGGGAATCTGTTCCCCCAACGCCACCGATGCCATAGAGTTATATCGGGATGCGCTGGGCGCACGCCCGATCCCTGGCGAAGGGCTCGTCCATCTTGCTTGTGGGCCACTTCACATCTTTGTTGACCCCGGTCAGCCTCGCCCCCCTGTGTTCGAATTTCTTGTCACCAATCTTGCCGATGCACGCAAGACCGCAAAAGCATCCGGGTTTGAAGAAATTGTCTGGCAAGGGCAAGGCGGCAACAATTTCCTTGTTGATCCGTTTGGGGTGACTTGGAACGTCACCCACGACCTCGGATTCGATCCGGAAGAATTCGGTGAGGGAGATTCTCCGGTCTTGCCAAAGCTCGGCATTCTCACCCACGAGCCGCACAATGCAGCGATGTACTACTCGGCAATGCTCGGTGAGCCTGCCTCCAAAATCGGAGACGCCTTCATCATTGATTCCGGGCCAATCCGCCTCCGAATTCAGGCTGGACTGCCAGTCGGATCATGCCTTTGGTTGAATAGCGACTTCGACCCCACACTCCTAGGTGGGCAATCCGGGAAATCCAGCCTCACCGATGCGAATCGAGTTCATTGGCGCATTGCTTTGCCCAATCCGGGGACTCAAGCCGCAGTCATGATCCAAGAGGAGCCAAAATCTAAGAAATGATCTTGCACGTTGATTGGGATAGCTTCACCGATGAAGTGCGAGAGCGTTTCCCCGACGGCGTGACCGTGTATTTGCGCCGGTTTGCGGGCACAACCCAAGCTTCAGTTGGTGACCCCGCAACCAATACGGTGATGATGACTTCCGCTCCGCTTCCGCTCAATACGGTCGAAGGCATCCTCAGTTCGGTTGGATTCAAGACCTCACGCGGACATTGGAGCACCGAAAGCGACATCGCCGAAGACGGAGAAACCTGGATCGGGGCCGTTGCCTACCAAAGCGATGAAGATCGCCCAGGCTTGTGGGTGGATGCTTTTGATCACAATCCCACCAAAAGCGAAGTTCTTGATGCACTCCTTGATGAGTTCACCGATGACGGACTCATCCAAAACATCGATCGAACAACATTCCAAGATTCTGCGCGACCTAATGTCATCATCGTGGAGCCTGATGAGCTCCAAGGGATGCTCATCCGAAAACGAAACACTCCCCCGAAGGTTGAGGAAGTCGAGGAAGTGGAGGAGCCAGAAGTCGAATGAACTACGAAAAGCTCGTCGAAGAACACAAAGATGCGGTCTATCGGCAAATGGTACGCGTTTGCGGCAACCATGACGACGCAGAAGATGTCCTCGTGGAAGCACTGATTCGTGCTTACAAAGCGATGGAGCAACTTGAGGATGAAGGCGCATTTCGCAACTGGCTGACAACTATCGGCAAGCGCGTCTGTATTCGCCTCCGGCACAAAGAAAAGCTCCAACCGATCATGGCTCTCGCTGAGGTCAGTGACCAAGCTGACCCCAACTCGCCTGAGCCCAAATTCGGGATGGAGGAACTGAAATCACAACTTCAAACCGCCCTGGATTCCATGCCCGAGGAGATGCGAACCGTTTATGAGCTACGCGAGCTAGAAGGGCTCTCTGGTGATGAAACTGCCGAGCGGTTAGACATCAGCCTTGCAGCGATGAAGAGCCGTCTCCACCGTGCTCGGCAACACGTCCGAGAACAGCTCGATCATTGCGTTGAGTGCCAGGACGCGGTCTAGTTTCCGCTGAACTCTTTCTTCCAAAGTTGCAAGATTTCGTCGGCCATATCAAGCTGGCTTTCCCCAACTGAATTCCGGAACATCAGGATTGTCCAACCAGATTTCTTTTCACGAATGAACGCCGATGTATAGCCATAGGTTGTTCCTGTGTGATACAGCCGGTCATCTTCGACATTCCAGCCGTAGCCATACTTGCCCAGATTCGGGAAGCTCTTGGTCCACTGCTGCTCCAAGATGTTACGATCCAGAATTCCGAAACGAAGAGCCATCTCATACTTGGCCATATCTTCCAGAGTCGAATAGACACCGCCGGAGCCATGATAAACAAACGGGCGATCCTTTTCGCCAAGCACCCACTTCTCATTCTCCCAGTAGAACGCGTGCGACATCCGTTCTGGCACAACACCTTTTTCGTAGTAGCCGCTTGAGATCATCCCCACCGGTTCAAAAACATATTTTTTCGCAAGTTCTGGAAGCGTAGAATTCATCGCCTTCGCCGCGATCAGCCCTAGCAAAGAGTAGCCGTGATTGTTGTATGCGTACTTTTCTCCTGGCTGGGTTTCTAGCGGTTTTTCAAAAAGAAGCGCAATGTATTCATCCAGCGTGTACTCCTTTGAGATATCCCAGCCGTTCGGAGCGGCAATCCCAGAGACGTGCCCCAGCAAGTGCCGAATTGTCATCGTGCCCCATGAGTCGGGCACTTGCGGCAAATACTTCTTCACCGGATCATCAATTCCCAGCTTCCCTTCTTTGATGACATTCAGAGCCACATGGGCACAAATCTGTTTGCTCAGGCTTGCAATGCGGTGAACCGTCTTGGGAGTATAGGGATCATTGTTGCGAACATCAGCAACGCCGTAAGTCCGATAAGTGATCTGATTTTGCGGGTTGACCACAAAAAAACCAACCCCAGGAAGATGCTGAGACTCCATCTTCGATTTGACTAAGTCATCGACCGCATCTGCATAGGAAATAGAGAAAATGGATACGGCAAGCGCGAAGGAAGCGAATCGAAGACCAGACATTTTCAAAATTCTGCCACAAATGAACGAGAAAGCGACATAATCAGTCTGTTTTGTAGGCGTGAATTTATTCACACCGAAGAATAAGAAACTGAAATGAAACGAAGTGCTTTCACCTTGATCGAACTGTTGGTCGTGATTGCTATCATTGCAATCCTCGCCGCAATTCTCTTCCCGGTTTTTGCCCAAGCCAAAGCCGCGGCAAAGAAAATCGCTAGCTTGAGCAACCTCAAACAAGTCGGTACCGGGATGCAGATCTATCTCGCGGACTATGATGATAACTTCCCCATCACCTACGCTCCAATGCCAGGGAACCCGACTCGATACAACTACGACCGCCTGACTCCGACTCCGGACTGGCTGATGTCAACTGACCCGATTGTGAAAGCTTCCGTCGATAGCTTCTGGAGCAACAACACCCAACCGTATATCAAGAACTTCCAGTTGCTAGCTGATCCGAATTCGGTATCGATCACAGGTCAAACATCTTCACCTTATGGTGCCGCTGTTCCGCCGTCTGGACAGCCGATCGTAAGCTATACCTACAACGCTCTTCTCAATGGATATAGTGCAACTTCCATTGACTCTGTGAGCCGATTGCCTGTGCTTTGGAATGGTCGGGGTCGTGCAGGAATTGAAGGATGGGCGTATGCAAACCCGTATATGGGATGCGCCACTGCAGCTGCACCTTGCCGTTATCAACCGCCAGCAGCAGGTTGTTCTTTCGGTAATAACGGTTCCCTGAGTCGAGCTAGCCGCAACTCTCGCGGTACAGGTTATGACCTGCACCAGGGAGGGATCATTTACACCTATGCTGATTCATCTGCTCGTTGGCAGAAACTTGGTGTGAAAGGCGAAGGGGCAACCGATCCTCGCAAAGATCCATTCACCGACTATGCAGGTCAGAACGATCCAAACATGCGATGGCAAGACGCCACCGGATGCCACGCATTCATGTTCCGCCCGGACTACAACTTCAACGACGAACCTGCAACCGCAATTCCGTAAGCTGAATAGACTATCAACAGCAACCCCGGGGAATCTTTTCTCCGGGGTTGCGACTCTTAACCGCTAATGAGTTTCGCCTTCGGTGCCGTCGCCGCTATCCTAATCGGAGTCATCCTTGGACTCATCGGGGGAGGGGGCTCCATCCTCACAGTTCCGGTTCTTGCCTACCTCTTCGGGCTTTCTGGTGAAACGTCCACTGGCTCTTCGCTAGTTGTGGTGGGAGTCTGTGCCTTTGTCGGGGCACTCTCTTCGTGGAAAAACAAGGAATTCGATATCAAACAAGTTCTCCTCTTTGGGATTCCGAGCGCGGCATCTGCCTTTATCACCCGAAAGTGGATTGTCCCCAGCCTCCCTGAGCAGATCGTCGGGTTACAGCGCGGCACTTTCCTCCTCGTCATCTTCGGATTCTTGATGCTGTTCATCGCTATACGCGGACTCATGCAGAAATCATCTGAAGAAACTCATGGAGAATCCAAGCCCTCCGTCATCCCACTCGTAGGAGCGGTAGTAGGGTTTGTTGCCGGTATGGTCGGTGCGGGTGGAGGATTCCTTATTGTCCCGGCTCTCACGGCTTTCCTTGGCCTTGATATGAAGCGTGCGGTGGCAACATCACTTGCCATCATCTCTATCCAAAGCCTTGTCGGGTTTACGGGTGAAATCGCCAGTGGAGCCGAGATCCCTTGGAAAATCATCGGTCTCGCACTTGGTATGGCTCTGCTTGGACTCTTGGTGGGGCAAGCTGCACGCGCCAAAGTTTCCGGAGCCCACCTCAAAACTGGATTTTCAGTATTTGTCCTGATTATGGGGATCTTCGTTTTAGGGAAAGAATTAATATTCCCGATGTTTTTCGGGACTTCGTGAATCCTTTCTTTGGGCACCGACTCTGAACTAGCAAGAGACGCAACATGAAGATTTCTGTCGACCAACTCAAAGAAAAAATTACTTCGAAAAAGCCTAGCTTGATCGATGTTCGATCAGTGAGCGAATTCAATGCCGGGCACATCCCCGGTGCGATCAATATCCCGATCGAGCACCTCACGGCTCGCCTCGAAGACCTTCCTCTCAATGAAGTCGTGCTGGTTTGCCACAGCGGCAACCGCGCTTCCACCGCTTGCGAAATGCTCACCGTTCACCACCCAGAACTCACCGTTCTGGATGGCGGCACCCAAGCATGGATTGAGAAAGGCGAAAAGGTTGTTGCGACCGGATCGTCCACCTGGTCGATCGAACGCCAAGTCCGGTTTGCAGCTGGCTTCCTAGTCGGACTCGGTATTCTCCTCGGATTCACAGTAGCACCCGGCTGGTTTGGGCTGAGTGCATTCGTTTCTGTCGGTTTGATGTTTGCCGCCATCACGAATTTCTGCGGCATGGCAATTCTCATTTCGAAATTGCCGTGGAATCAACCTGCAACGTGCGATTCCAAAACCAAAGCCCTCGAAGGAGGCAATTAAACTATGATTCTCAAGCGATTCTATGATGACAAGTTGGCCCACGCTAGCTACCTCGTCGGATGCCCAGGCGCAGGCGAAGCAGTCGTAATTGATGCCAACCGCGACCTCGATCAATATCTTGCTGAAGCGGCAAAGGAAGGACTCCGCATCACCGCTGTCACCGAGACCCATATCCACGCTGACTACCTGAGCGGTAGCCGAGAGCTTGCCGAGCGAACTGGCGCAAAGCTTTACCTCTCCGATGAAGGCGACCAAGATTGGAAGTACGCATACAGCGGAAACATCCAACTTGTTCGCGATGGAGACACTTTCAGTGTCGGAGGCGTGAAATTCGAAGTCATGGCAACTCCAGGCCACACGCCCGAGCACATCACGTTCCTTGCCTACGATATGCCTGCTGGTGGCCACCTCATGGGTGCATTCACCGGTGACTTCCTGTTCGTCGGTGATGTCGGACGACCAGACCTTCTGGAAAACGCCGCCGGTATCAAAGGCACAATGGAGCCAGGCGCACGACGCCTCTTCCAAACCATCCAACGGTTCAATATGCTGCCGGATCAGATTTCCATATGGCCAGCACACGGTGCAGGATCGGCATGCGGGAAATCACTAGGTGGTGTCCCTGTCAGCACCCTCGGTTACGAAAAGCTCACCAACTGGGCTTTCCAGATCGAAACGGAAGATGAGTTTGTCAAAGAGGTTCTAAGCGGACAACCGGAGCCCCCGGTCTACTTCGCACAAATGAAGCACCTGAACAAGGTTGGCCCCGATATGCTGAACGGCAAACCGTCCGTTCCGGAATTCACCAGCCCCGATACAATTCTCTGCGAATCCTGCCAAGTGCTGGATGTCCGCCCCAGCGACGAATATCTCGCAAACCACCGATTCGGCTCATTCCACGCCCCGCTCAAACAAGGCTTCACCACTTGGGCAGGCTGGTACCTGAAATACGACAAAGATATCGTTCTCGTCGCCGCATCGCTTGCTGATGCCAATCAGGCCGCCTACGATCTCAGCCTGATCGGACTCGATCGAGTGATCGGTTGGGTGCGCGGCAACGTTGTCGACCAACTGCCGAGCGAAGAACGAGCGTCCGTAGAATCCATGACGGCTGACTGCTGTGTAGATCACGACTGCCTGCTTGATGTGCGCGGTTCAACCGAAGTCGCTGAGGGCAAAGTGGACGAATCCATCCATGTGCCGATGGGCTACATCCCTCGCAATATGGATGTCATTCCGCAAGGCAAGAAAATTGCCGTGCACTGCGCTGGTGGAACCCGGTCTCCGGTTGCAATCGGTGCCCTGGAATCCCTCGGCTACCGAAACCTCATCAATGTTTCTGATGGCTTTGCTGGCCTCTCTGAGTGCAAACCATGCACCACAGCAAAAGCCTAAGAACTACATCACGCCAAA
>JAGQUX010000058.1 GCA_020438215.1 Armatimonadota bacterium
TACTTGCTGGAGCCCTCAGCCATCGGCTACACGACATACGCTATCGGGCATAGCAGTGCGCCGGACGCACTGCGGTCGTATCGGCTGGATCGCATCGAGACAGCGCGCGTCACGCGTGAGTTCTATCAGGTTCCAGCAGACTTTCCCGGCCTCGCAGTTTTGCGCAACGCCTGGTCGATCATGATCGGCGAGACAACCACCAGAGTCGTGTTGCGCTTCAGCCCTTCCGTCAAAGAGCGAGTGCTAGAAACGCGCTGGCATCCATCGCAAGAATCGATGGATGATCCCGACAAACCCGGACACCTGCGCTGGTGGGTGGACGTGGCGGATACCACGGATATGAAGCCGTGGATCAGAAGTTGGGGAGCGGATGTGGAGGTGCTGGAGCCAGCGGAGTTGCGAAAGGTGTTAGAAGGCGAAGTGCGCAAGTTTGCACGGTTGTATGGCGTGAGCGTTATCAAACCAGAAGATGAGTTGATTGCCCATCGAAGGGAGCGAGATGGGATGGAGCAGCCACTGATCGATCATCTGACCCAAACCTCGCAACTGGCGGAACGATTTGCAGCAAAGGTTGGATTGTCAGAGGCTGGCAAGATAATGGGTCTGTTGCACGATTTGGGCAAAGCCAGCGGGCAATTCCAGGGGTATCTGCGCTCTACACAGGGCTTGATTGGTCCAGATGAAGATGGCTATGTGGATGCCAAGCGCGGAGAGGTCGACCACTCCACGGCGGGAGCACAATTGGCTTTTGAGAAACTTGCTAGTCGAGGACAGGAAGGCAGAATTCTGGCGCAGTTTTTGGCGCTGGCTATCGCTTCCCATCATTCGGGGCTGATTGACTGTCTGAAGCCTGACGGAGCAAACGAATTCCAGCGACGCATAACCAAAGCCGATAACAGTACTCATCTTGCCGAAGCCCTAGGCAAACTGCCCGACATCGAAAAGCAACTGGATGGAATACTTGCTAAACCAATCGAAATACAGTTTGTCAGGAAAATTTTTGATGAAATGAGGGAAGCGGGCGATAATTCAAAACTAAACCTGGTATTCAAACAAGGTTTGCTAGCGCGTTTCCTGCTCAGTTGCTTGTTGGATGCCGACCGTCTGAACACCGCGGATTTCGAGAATCCCGGCAATGAAAGAATCCGAAATTACGGGAAATACACTCTCTGGGATACGCTCATCGACCGGTTGGAAGGAAAGTATTCACAGTACGCGCAAGAAACGGCGCAAATGAAACCAGGGCGGGCATTGGAAGTTAATCAACTGAGGGCGCAGGTGGCGCAAGCCAGCCTGGAGGCGGCGGAAAAGCCCAAGGGCATCTACCATTTGACCGTCCCGACGGGAGGCGGAAAGACCGAAGCGAGTCTGCGCTTTGCCCTGCATCACGCGCGGGTGCACAAGATGGATACGATTTTCTACATCGCCCCCTACATCACCATCATTGACCAGAACGCCAATAAGCTGAGGGAAATTCTGGAGACAGCGGACGAGCGCGGTAATGTTGTTCTCGAACATCACTCCAACTTCATGCCACCCGAAGATACCCGCAGACGTAACAGCTTGCTGTCGGAAAACTGGGACGCGCCGATTGTGTTCACCACGCAGGTTCAATTTCTGGAAGCCTTGTTTGGTTATGGCACACGCGATGCTCGCCGAATGCACCAATTGGCGAACTCGGTAATCATCTTTGATGAAGTACAGATCATTCCTATCAGAATAACGCATATGTTTACAACCGCCCTGCGCTTCCTGACCCATGACTGTGGGGCGACCGTCGTGCTTTGCACGGCGACGCAGCCGCCGCTGGACAAATTGCCGAATGAATATCGCAAACTTACCATTGAACCAGAACATAAAATAATCCAGAACGAAGCAGAATTGTTCAAAAAGCTAAAGCGCGTCGAAGTGTATGACGAGCGCAAACCAGGCGGCTTGACCAACGCCGCAATCGGCGATTTGGCGGAACAAGCGTTACAGGAAAAAGGCAGCGTCCTGATCGTGGTCAACACGCGCGCTTCCGCGAAGGCATTGTACGAGGAAATCAAGGCGCGGCAGTTAGGCGCGGCAATCTATCATTTGAGCACCAACATGTGCCCCGCACACCGCATGGATGTGCTGGAGAAGCAAATCAAACCCAAATTGAAGGCCAACGACCCTGTGATTTGCGTCAGCACGCAACTCATCGAAGCGGGTGTGGATATTGACTTCGGCGCGGTCATCCGCGCGCTGGCAGGTCTGGATTCGATTGCCCAATCTGCAGGACGCTGCAACCGTCACGGAGAACGCGAGGATGGCGGGAGCGCGTGGGTTGTCAATCTGCAAGAGGAGAATCTCGACCGACTGAGAGACATCAAAAGCGGAGGAGAACACGCCCAGCGTGTTCTCGATGATTTCAGAGATGCCCCCGACGATTTTGGAAACGACCGAATCGGATTGGATGCGATTCTCCGCTTTTACCAGTTATACTATGCGGCGCATCAAAACGAACTGGACTACCCAGTGGACAAAACATCATCGTTTGGACGTGACGACCAGCTATTCCATGCGTTATCAGTAAACAAACTCGCGGAAGTTGCCCATCAAGCAATTCATCATTCCGCGCCTGAAATTCTCCTGAGGCAGTCTTTTCGAACTGCCAACAGGGAATTTCGCGTGATTGATACACCTACGCGCGGCGTAATCGTGCCGTACGGGGATGGGAAGAAAGTTATCATAGAGTTGTGCGGAGCGTTTGGACTGGAGAAGCAGGGCAAGTTGCTCAAACAGGCACAGAGATATTCAGTAAATTTGTTCGACCATCAACTCAGAAATTTGTCTAAAGGAGGAGCTATTCAAGAGGTGCAGGAAGGCGCAGAAATTTACTATCTAGATGGGCAATATTACAGCGATGAATTTGGCTGGAGCGAAGAGCCGGTCAACGGCATGGAACTACTTACCGCATAATGTCATTGCGAGACCTGCAAGACAGGTCGAAACAATTTCCAGTTGAGGAGATTGGTTCGACGACTGGTCTCGATATGCGCTTCTCGCTACTCGTCCGACAGCAGCCCGTAACGACAAATCCAAAAGGAGACCTCGATGCCATTTCAGAACAGCGTAACGTTCAAGGTGTGGGGCAGGTACGCCCTGTTCACCGACCCGCTGACCCGCATCGGCGGCGAAAAATACTCCTATCAGGTTCCCACTTACGAAGCCTTGAAGGGGATCCTGAGTTCGGTGTATTGGAAGCCGACCATCGTGTGGTTCATAGACAAGGTGCGGGTGATGAATCGCATTCACACACAGCCGCGCGGCGCAAAGCCAATCAAGTATCAATCGGGCGGAAACGATCTTTCGATTTACACCTATCTCGCCGATGTCGAGTACCAGGTACAGGCGCATTTTGATTGGAATTACAACCGCCCCGACCTTGAACACGACCGCAACGACCACAAACACTATTGGATTGCGCGGCGGATGATCGAGCGCGGCGGCAGGCGGGATGTGTTTTTGGGCACGCGCGAGTGCCAGGGATACGTCGAGCCGTGCGAATTCGGCGAAGGCAACGGCTTTTACGATAACTACGGGAATTTGCCTTTCGGGCTGATGTTCCACGGCTTCGATTATCCCGACGAAAACAAGCCCGACGAGTTCTGGGCGCGGTTCTGGCGGGCAATGATGATTGACGGTGTCGTTAAGTTCCCCAAGCCTGACGACCCGAAAGAAATTATCCGCAAGTTCGTGCGTCCAATGAAAGCCAATCCGCCCGATACTGTGGGACTGGCCGAGGAAGGCTTGCTCGAAGACTACCTGGAAGGAGGAATGTGAGATGAACTGGATTCAAAGTTTGTACGAGACGTATGAGAATTGCCAGGATATGCTTGGCTATTCTACGGATGCGTCACGACCCTTGTTACCCATTTGCCATATTACAATACAATCTCATATCGAGGTCGTGATAGATGGGAAGGGCAATTTTCGAGACGCCCACCTAGTGAGCAGAGATGACAATACAACGATTATTCCAGCCACGGAAAGTTCTGCCAGCCGCTCAGGAAGTAAGCCTGTTGGTCATCCCTTAAGCGACAAATTGCAATATCTCGCAGGTGATTTCATTGACTTCGGAGGTGAGGTCACCTCTGGCTTTGCCAAATACCCAACAGAACCATACGAGACATTCACTAAATCACTGGCAGATTGGTGCAATTCACCATTTAGTCATCCCAAAGCCCGCTCTGTTTTGGCGTACGTCCAGAAAAAAACACTGATGCGAGACTTAGTGAATCACAAGATTCTGTTTGTCAGTGATAATGGAAATCTACTAGGAAAGGACCAGGTAGAGCGAAAGAAGAACACCAAAGACATCTTTTCACTTCTAAATGTCCAAGATAGCGCTTTTGTACGTTGGATCGTGCAAATTCCGAGCGAAGTTGAGAGCAGAGTATGGCGAGATGCGACTTTGTGGGGCAGTTGGGCGAATTACTATCTCATCAGCAAGGAAGAAAATGGGATTTGTTTGGTTACTGGACGAAATCAGATTCTTTCTGCCAACCATCCTAAGTACATCCGCCACGAAGGTGATAATGCTAAGCTGATCTCAGCCAATGACAAGAACGGCTTTACCTTCCGTGGGCGCTTCATTGACGACACACAAGCTTGCGGGGTTGGGATGGAAGCATCCCAGAAAGCTCATTACGCCCTTGCCTGGCTTATCAGCCGACAAGGTTATCACGAAGACGATTTGGCAATTGTCGCCTGGGCAACTTCAGGCGCAAAAGTGCCGCAGCCCACCCAAGACACTTACGACTCATTTTACAGCGGCCTGGATGCCGAAGAAGACCAACTCCCTGCTGACACTGCCCAAGATGTCGGCATCCGCCTGAAAAAGAAAATCGCGGGCTACCGTGAGGAGATCGGCGAACGGGCGGATGTGGCTGTGATGGCAGTAGATTCAGCCACACCAGGGCGGTTGTCCATCGTCTATTACCAAGTCCTGAAGGGCTCCGAGTTTCTGGAACGAATCGAAAACTGGCACGAGACCTGCGCCTGGCGGCATACCTATCACTACAGTAAAGAACAGAAACGATACATCCCCTTCTATGGGGCGCCGGCTCCTGCCGATATTGCCGAAGCCGCCTATGGCAGCCGCCTGGATGACAAACTGAAAAAAGCCACCATCAAACGTCTGCTTCCCTGCATTGTGGATGGTCAGCCCATCCCGCGCGATGTGGTCGAGTCGGTGGTGATGCGGGCATCGAACCGTCCTGGCCTAAATGGTTATGACTGGAGCAAGGCTCTTACGATTGCCTGCGCTCTTTACCGAAAATTCAGACACGGAAAGGAGAACCTCGATATGTCGCTCGATGAAACCCGAGATACGAGAGATTATCTCTACGGCAGACTTCTTGCCATCGCAGATGTGATGGAAGAACGGACGCTCTCGGAAGCCGAGAAAAAACGCCCGACCAACGCCACCCGCTATATGCAGCAGTTTTCCCAGCGTCCTTTTAGCACCTGGAAGCAAATCCACGAACTGCTCACCCCTT
>JAGQUX010000059.1 GCA_020438215.1 Armatimonadota bacterium
GAAAAGCCCTGTGCGAACGGTCCTCATCTATGGAGAGACAGGCACCGGAAAGGGGCTTGTCGCGCGCATGATCCATCGTGCGTCAAGCCGTGCCGCGCGCGAATTCGTCGATCTCAACTGCGCCGCCATCCCCGCAAGCCTGATGGAATCCGAACTGTTCGGGCATGAGAAAGGAGCATTCACCGGGGCTGACTCCGCTAAACCTGGTCGATTTGAACTTGCCGATACCGGCACCTTCTTTCTCGATGAAGTGGGGGACATCCCGCTTCCGATCCAGATCAAGCTTCTGCGTGTGCTTCAAGAGCGTGAGTTCGAGCGACTGGGGGCAACCAAGCCGACTCAAGTGGATGTCCGCCTTGTGACGGCAACCAACCGCGACCTCCAAGCCGCGGTGGATGATGGTTCGTTCCGGCTGGATTTGCTTTATCGCCTGCAAGTGGTGGAGATTCATCTTCCGCCTCTCCGCGAGCGACACGAGGATATCCGTCCGCTTTGCGAGCTTTTCCTGGCGAAATACAGCGAGGAGAATGGACGCGCACTGGCGAGTTTGAGTGAGGAAGCTTATGCAGCTCTCTGTGCTTACGATTGGCCGGGGAACATCCGCGAACTCGAGAACACGATGGAGCGGGCAACAGTTATGGCTGCCCCGGATGATGTCGAAGTTCTGGTGCGGCATCTTCCTGGCAAGATGCAGTCTGCGGCTTAGGCTTTTTGAGCCGCGTGGCACTGGCAGAGTGATGTGTGATCTGCTAAGTGCTGTGTAGCACTGGTGAAACCAGTGTTTGCTGTGAATCATCGGGAGAGGGCTAGGGTGAGGGTTGATCACAACTCTGAGTGCTCTGATCTCACTCTCAACCCTCCACTCAATCTCCTCCCAATCTTTGGGAGGAGAAGTTAGCTATCGTGTGCCACTGGTAAAACCAGTGTGAGTTCCAGTAGCGTTCTTTCACTGGCTGCGCAAGTGCCACACAATCTCCCATCAAACTGCTAGTTGCACTCAATTTAGTACTGAACACTGGCTATGCCAGGGCCACGCACGGACACTCATTGATTCTGTCGGGACAGTACAAAGCTAATCTCCAAGCGTGAGCAATGCTTCCGCTGGGAAGAAGAACTCCTCATCTACTTTGTCATTGTTGAAGGTCACACCTTCGGCGATCAGCTTTTGGCGTTGCAGCAAGCCCGCTTCGGGGTCGAGCTTATCAATCTTGATGCTCCCATCCCCGCCAAGTACGCGCCACCAAGGAAGGTTCGGTGGGCAGTGGTGCATCCACCTGCCGACAACAAGCCCTGAAACACGATTCGGAAGAATGCGCCCAATCGCTCCGTAACCGACCACGGTTCCAGAGGGGATTTTTTTGACGAGGACGAAAAGCTCTTCCACAATCGCTATTCTATCGTTTATTGATTAAGTAGACAAAAATATACTATAATCATTCCAGAGCCAAGACACCAGCACCAAAAACCGCCCATCCCCTGTGGACAAAACTGAGGAAAAAGCGTAGGAAACATTGGGTGCAGATTTTTTCGAAAATTTTGCTCCATCTTGTAGCATGGTGCCGTCTCGAATACTGCATCTTGTGGTTTGACCACTTTTGAGTCACAACGAGGATGCCGTTCGAGTCTCGCCGCAACGGAGGGCCGCTGGGACAGGAATTTTCCGACCAGACGTCAGTGGAACTTTGTCAGTTCATTTGAACCTGTCGATGTTCCCCTTACCACCCTTGTCTCTCCCGCGACTGGCTCTAAAAAACAAATTTCACACTGGGAACAAAAGACGAAAATGAGCTCCACCACTCAAAGAGACATGGAAATTAAGCGGTTTGCAACACTCTCCGCTTCCGACCGACCGCAACTGAACTGGGCAGAAGGGATTGCGCGCGAACTTTCTTTAGAAAAGAGCGTGAAGATCATCGGGCCGGAGTTGGAGCGGGATTTCCAAGTGGAGCATGTGGGTGATATTGTTGCCGATGCCCTCGTTGCTGTGCGCCTCGGTCAGCACGAAACAGAAATTGATACCCCCGAGAACCGCAATATCGCGAAGCGCATTGCAACAAACGTGATCGCCAAGCTCGGTAGTCTCGGTGGTGAAGAGATCAAGCTGAGTGAATACGATCTCTCTGTTCTGATTGAAGCCGTGCTCATCGAAGCGGGCGAATTTGAGATCGCTAAAAGCCTCGTCAGCCAGCGTTCCCGAATTCAAGTTTCCGAAACCCCAGTCACTGATCAAAAGCTCATCCGGCGCAACGGGCAGGTGGTGCCCTGGAGCCAGGACAAGATCGAAATCGCCGTTCGGAAGGCGTTCCTCAGTCAAGGCTTGAATAGCGAAGCGGCGGTGGAGATTGCGGAAGCCGTTTCTGATCGTGTACGCACCTCCGGTCAGGCGTACACCAGTATCGAAGTCGTTCAAGACCTCGTGCAAGAAGAACTGATGCGCCGGGGTCACTTCAAGGTGGCGGAAGCGTATATCACCTACCGCGCCCAACGCGCCATGCTTCGCGCCGAGCAAGCCGCACAAAAGGGTGAAGCTGATCAGTTCACGATGATCGAAATCACCGAGGACGATGGACAATCCGTCTTCTGGGATGGCGAAGACCTGCGTCGCCGCATTGATTTCGCTCTCATCGGCCTCGAAATCGACATGCCGCGTGACCGGATCGAGATCGAACTCCGCCGATCCATCACCCCAAACATCAAGCGATCCGACCTTCGCAAGCTCATCATCATGAACGCGAAGTCGCTGATGGAAAAAGATGCCGATTTTCGATTCTTTGCCGCGCGCATTCTCCTCAGCTACATCTATGAAGAAGTGCTGGGCTGGGACATCGTCACGGATGGCATGGACAAGCTCAAGGCGGCTCACGCCCGAGCGTTTGTCAAGTACATCAACCGCGCCGTTGAAATCAAGCGCCTGACCCCAGATCTCAGAGCGTACGATCTCGGAAAACTCGCGGCGATGCTCGACCCCACCGCTGATCTGGACTTCGATTTCCTCGGTGTGCAAACTCTGTATGACCGCTATCTGATCTCCGACAAAACCGGCAAGGACACCATCCGCTTGGAAACGCCACAGTTCTTCTGGATGCGGGTTTCGATGGGGCTGTTCAAGAACGAAGAAAACCGCGAAGAGCGCGTTGCCGAACTGTATTCGCTCTATAAGAGCCGCCGCTTCTGCAGTTCCACCCCGACCCTATTCAACTCGGGCACACTACGGAGCCAACTCAGCTCCTGCTACCTCTACAAAGTGGACGACAGCATCGAATCCATCATGCTCCGCGGGATCGCTGAGAACGCGTTCCTCAGCAAGTGGGCGGGCGGACTCGGTGGATCGTGGACAGCGGTTCGCGGTACCGGCGGATTTATTGAAGGCACCAACGGTGAGAGCCAAGGCGTCATCCCATTCCTCAAGATGCACAACGACCAACTCGTGGCCGTCAATCAAGGCGGAAAGCGAGCCGGGTCAGGGTGCGCCTATCTGGAAAGCTGGCACAACGACATCTTCGACTTCCTAGAACTGCGCCGCAACACCGGTGACGAGCGACGCCGCACCCACGACATGAACACCGCGAACTGGATTCCCGATCTGTTCATGAAGCGGATGGAAGCGCGCGAAAACTGGATGCTCTTCCGCTCCAACGATGTGCCCGATCTTCACGATCTGTACGGCAAGGCGTTTGAAGAGCGATACGAAGAGTACGAAGCCAAAGCCAAAGCGGGCGAGATGTGGGGCCGCGAAATTCCTGCCCTTGACCTGTGGAAAGCGATGCTCAAGATGCTGTTCGAAACGGGGCACCCGTGGATCACATTCAAAGATCCGTGCAACCTCCGCAGCCCGCAAGATCACGTCGGTGTAATCCACAGCAGTAACCTCTGCACCGAGATCACCCTGAACACCAGCGACGACGAAACCGCCGTTTGTAACCTCGGCTCCATCGTGCTGGACAACCACCTGCTCCCGGATGGCTCTATTGACCACGATAAGCTCCGCGAGACGGTTCGGATTGCCGTCCGCGCTCTGGATAACGTTATCGACATCAACTTCTATCCGACCGACCCGGCGAAGAACTCGAACACCAAGCACCGTCCGATCGGGATGGGTGTGATGGGGCTGCACTGTGCGCTTTATCGCAAGGGTGTCGATTTCGCCAGCGAAGAAGCGGTCGATTTCAACGATGAGATGATGGAAGCCATCGCGTACTACGCCTACGAAGCCAGCTCCGATCTCGCCGCTGAGCGCGGAACTTACAGCACCTACCAAGGCTCCAAGTGGGATCGTGGATTGCTTCCGCAAGACACGCTGGAAACCCTCGAAAACGAGCGCGGCGTTCCCGTCGAAGTGCCTCGCGGCGGCAAGATGGATTGGAAGCCTCTGCGCGAGAAGATCGCCAAGCAGGGCATGAGAAACTCCAACGTCCTCGCGATTGCCCCCACCGCCACCATCGCCAACATCATGGGCACCAGCCCGTGCATCGAGCCGATGTACAAGAACCTTTATGTGAAATCGAACCTGAGCGGCGACTTTGTTGTCCTCAATCCGTTCCTCGTCAAGGATCTGAAAGCGGCTAACCTCTGGACAGAAAGCGTGGTTGATCAGATCAAGTATTTCGATGGAAACCTGAATGATATTCCGGAAATCCCCGAAGAGATCAAGTCGCGATACCTCACGGCATTCCACATTGATTACCAGTGGATTATTGATGCGGCGGCCCGACGCCAAAAGTGGATTGACCAAAGCCAATCGGTGAACCTCTTCCTGGGCGAAGCGGATATGAAGACGCTCAGCCACATGTACCGACACGCTTGGCGCGTCGGGCTGAAAACCACCTACTACCTCCGCACCCTCGGCGCATCGAATATCGAAAAAGCGACCGTCGCGGTGAAGAAGCAGGTCAGCGAAGGCATTGCTGGCGGCGGCGGACAGATGGATGTCGAATCCGATCCGGTGGGTGCCCGCGCTTTGGTGGATGTTCCACTGACGGAGAAGAAGGAGTACACCGAAGCTGAACGCGCCGCATGTTCCCTGGACGCCATGCTGAACGGCGGGGAGTGTGAGGCTTGTCAGTAAAAAAATAAATTTAGAGATGCTTTCGCTAAATCTCTGCCGTCTTGTTCAATGTCTATTCAACAAG
>JAGQUX010000005.1 GCA_020438215.1 Armatimonadota bacterium
CAAAATCACTCAGATACCCCCGGCATTGCCCGGGGGATTTTTCATTTCTGAGGGGCAGCAATGCGGAAGCGCTCGAGTTCCTTCTTTGCTTCTTTGCCAACCTGTTTGAGCGATTCCATCCACTCTTCGCGATACGGTTTGAGCGTTTCAACAACTGCCTGTGTGACGATGTAGTTCCGGAACCACTTTTTGTCTCCCGGAACGACCAACCAAGGCGCATCCTGAGATGCACATTTGCCAATCGCATCGGAGTACGCTTCTTGGTACTCCTTCCAATAGCGTCGCTCCTTCCAATCATTCACCGAAAGCTTCCAAGCATCTTCCGCATCTTGTTCGCGCTCAAGGAGGCGTTCTTCCTGCTCCTCTTTTGAGATGTGGAGGAACACTTTTAGCACAATGGTGTTGGAATCCACCAGCAGGTTCTCAAACGCATTGATGTGGTCAAACCGCTTCTTCCAAACGGATTCATCCACCAAATTGTGAACTCGAACAACCCCAACGTCTTCGTAATGTGAGCGGTTGAAAATGACTGTCTCGCCTTTGCCCGGAGTCTTGTCATGGCACCGCCACAGAAAGTCGTGGGCAAGCTCCTGCGGAGTCGGCACTTTGAAGCTGGCAACCCTCACCGACTGAGCATGTGTGAATCGAAGCATATGCCGGATCGTGCCGTCCTTCCCCGCAGTATCCATCCCCTGCAACACAATAAGGAATCCATGTTTTCCCGCAAAAAAGAGCAGGTCGAGTAGCTCTTCCATCTCCTTTCCGAGTTGCTCAGTCATGGTTTCCACCGCTTCGCGCTCCAAATCGGCTTCGGGCTTGGTTGGCATATCGGCAAGATCGAACTTGCCCGGTTTCCTCACCCAAAACTGCTCATGTGTTGTTGCCATTGCGGTTCATTTTGGCACTGAAATAGGACTACGCAACTGGAATTCGCAACCCGATTTTTTGCAGATCGTAATTCTAGTTACCATGATCACTTCACGCAACGAACGACTGGCAGCAACTGGCGCCCATGCCGCCGGCATCTTGCTTTCGGCAACCTTTTTGGGCTGGGTGATTCCCCTCGTCATGTACTTCGCGAACAAGGAAAAGTCCAAGTTCGTAGCGTTCCACTCAATGCAGGCGGTGCTGTATCAGCTCGTGATCGCGGTCGTGGGATTGATCGCCGGGATCGCCGTCTTCATCACGTTCGGAATCCTTTGGTTCCTGCCGATTGCGGTCGGAATGATTGGTCTGCTCTTTGGAATCGTTGCCGCCGTGCAAGCGTTCAAAGGGAAGACCTTCATGCTCCCAATAGCAGGCGACTACGCCCGCAAAATCGTACGGATGTAAGGAGAATTATGGCGGAGAGGGTGGGATTCGAACCCACGGAGGCTGTTACACCTCACCGCATTTCGAGTGCGGCGCACTAGACCAACTATGCGACCTCTCCGCAGACGGTTATTATCCCCAATATTGGCGAGCGCGTGCCAGGCCTGTCAGTTCGCCCGTGCCAGAGCAACTGCTTCTTCAAGCGTCACGAGCTTCGGCTCAATGTTCGGGGAAAACACCTCGTACATCCCGTCCTCTGATCCGCCAGGAATCACCAAAGTCGTTCGTGGAAACTGAGATCGCACGGAGGCTGAGGCACCTTGCGGAACAGCAACCAAAAACGGGTGAGAAAATACGTTTGCCGCGCGGGCAAATCCTCCCGCTCCAAGGCTCAGCGCATCGACCGATGACGAGTATCGCTCCAGCCACTGTTCCGCCCGGGCCATATTCATGAGACAATTATGCGGATCGCGAGACATCAGACCATACTCCACCAAAAGGTGAATCACTTTGCTGACCGCCGATCGAGAATAACTGTCGGTCAGGTCTGGAAAAGTGAACGGATCCACATCTGGCAAAAGATCTTTCCAATTCCCGAGTACCAAGTCTCCGCCGCTCTCTCGTGCAAGAAAAATTCCACGATCCAGCACCGCTTGCCCCTCTTCCAATACTTCACTATTTGGTTGAAAATATTGTGTTGCCAAGACCATCTCAGCGTATGCAAGGTAGTCCATCAGGTCGCCGGGCTTGACCGCTCCATCAAAGTTCCGCCGGTAGACGTCATCGAGGCCAATCCTCATCACGTCCTGCAAACGATGGAATTCCGCCGTTGCCCGGCCCAGCAGAAACTGATCCTCTAGCAAGAGAGCTGCTCTGAAAACAGCGGCAACGGATCGAGCCAGAACTCCCAAATCGTGACGATCGCCAACCGTGACCTTTCCATCCTGCCGATTGTCACGAAGAACTTCAAGCAACTTCTCGATCTCATCCCGCTGCCCCAAAAATGCATCCACTCGCCGGATATAGAGGGATAGTTGAGGGTTTGACTTTACCTCCATGCCAAGAGCACTTTCTGCAAGCAGTTTTTGCCGAGGAGTCAATTCACTCTTCAAACGGTTCACTGTCCATGAATATGTGAGCGACCGCCGGTTATCAGCTTGAAATGCGTCTCGATAAACAGGCATTCCCTCACTCCACTGGTTAATGATTCGGTACGCAAGTTGCTTAGCTAATATCCGGGAAAGGTCGTCGCCATCTGCGGCCCGATTCGCTAGCAAATCCAGCATATCGAAATTGGCACTAGCGACCTCGCTGTAATTGACATTCCACCAACTGGTGGAATTGGCATCCCAGAAAAATCCACCGTCCAACAGGTTAACGGCAGGTGACTGCAAAACTGGCGAGAGGCAAGCAGCGAGATTCTCGTCATCCCCCATTTCGTACATCAAGAGCCATTCCTGTGGATACAAACGAACGTGGGATTGGCCCCGGAATCCTCCCGACGATGGATCCATTCGAGAGACCAATTTTTCGAGGTAAGAACTTGGATCGAACGGTTCAGCAAGCGAGCCACCCCTCACCCAAAACTGGCTTTCCTCCTGCTGTTCCTGAGCCGGGTCGAATTCTCCAGAACCTTTTCGTTCCAGTGCGGTTTTCAGCATCGTCAGAAGACCTCGGTCGTTGACTTGCCAAAGCTGAATCGAAGAGGGTGCTAGCAATATCTTCCCAGTTGGAGTGAGGATGTACATCCCAAAAGTTGGGTCTTCAGCAAACTCAGCGCGGCGAAACTGAAGCAAAGCACTCCGCCAAGCCGGATTCTCAGTCGTATCCACGCGGGTGCAAATGAAATCGTGATTGAGTTTCCGCACAATGTCATCGGTTTCAAAAAACCGATCCATCCGTTGCCCGAGCTTGCTCCAACCAGTACCCGTCACGAGAAGGATTGGCTTATCCTGTCGCCGCGCTTCCACAAACGCCTGCGAACCAAAGAGCGTCCACTTCAGCTTTTGAGATTGGGCTGCACGGACAAAATCACCCGGCTGATTGACCAGCAGATTTGGCTCAGGATCAGGAATCAGAGGTCTGAGAAGATAGGCGACCGAAGCCACCAATATCCAGAAAGTGACCAAAAAAGTCACAACCTGATACCCTTCTCTGCGTCCCCAAACTGACATTCCTTGGCTCCATTATGGTCGCCATGCTATCATCGGTTGATGTCGATTTCTTTGGACGAAGTGCGTCATGTGGCAAAACTCGCCCGGCTTGAACTCAATGAAGACGAGTTAGTCGATTTTCAAGGCAAGCTGAACGCCTTGCTGGGCCACTTTGAAGATATTCAGGGCCTAGACGTGAGCAACCAGGCTCCCAAGCCTCATGCCGTCAGCATGATCAACGTTCTTGCCGAAGATATTGCCCGTCCTGGAATCCCGCGCGAACGCGGAATGGCCAACACCGCTGATAGCAAAGCCGGACTCTTCATCGTCCCCACAATCATTGAGGAATAAGCAAAGCCGATGTCTACTCAACTGACAGCCACCGAGCTTGGACGAAAGATCGCGGCAGGTGACATCAAAGTTCAAGAAGCCATTGATGCTTCCTGTGCCCGCATTGATGCCAACGATGAAATCTACAAAGCTTTTCTGACTCTCAATGAAGATGTCCAAACCGACATCGACCGCGCAGAAAAGATGCTCACTGATGGCTCAGCTGGCCCCCTCACGGGCGTGCCTGTTGCGATCAAAGACAACATCAGCACTGACGGGCTCCGCACAACCTGCGCCAGCAAGATCCTCGAGAACTACATCCCGCCTTACGATGCGACGGTCATTGAACGGATGAAAGCCGCAGGGATGATCGTCATCGGCAAAACAAACCTCGACGAGTTCGCAATGGGAACATCCTGCGAAAACAGCGCGTTCTTCCCCAGCCGTAACCCCTGGGATCCGGATCGGGTGCCGGGCGGAAGCTCAGGTGGCTCTGCCGCCGCAGTGGCAGCAGAATACGTGCCTCTCTCCCTTGGGAGCGATACGGGCGGCTCCATTCGCCAACCGGCAAGTCTTTGCGGCATTGTCGGATTCAAACCAACTTACGGGCGTGTTTCCCGCTACGGGCTCGTTGCTTTTGGATCAAGCCTTGACCAGATCGGCCCGTTCGCACGATCGGTTGAAGATGCCGCCGCAATTTCTAATGTCATCTCGGGTCACGACGCCAACGATGCCACCAGCCAACCGGATTCTCAGATCAAGCTCAATGGTTTGAAAGATGGTTCACTCAAAGGGCTAAAAATCGCCATCCCCAAGCAACTCTTTGGCGAGGAAATCGAAGAAGGTGTCCGCCATGTCATTGCTCAGAACATCAAAACTCTTGAGCAAGATGGCGCAACGGTCACCGAAATTGATCTGCCCAGCATCAACTACGGCGTGACCACCTACTACATCATCGCCCCCGCAGAAGCGAGCAGTAACCTCGGGCGATACGATGGAGTGCGCTATGGCCCTCGCATTGACGCTGACGGTCATATTGAAGCGTTTTCGGCGACGCGCGGCAGTCTGTTTGGGAAAGAAGTCAAGCTCCGCATCATGGTGGGAACTTACGCGCTTTCTGCCGGGTATTACGATGCGTACTATCACCGCGCACAGCAAGTTCGTGGTTTGATGGCACAAGAATTCGAGCGTGCGTATCAGGAGTACGACGTCATCATGAGCCCGTCTTCTCCCGGAGTTGCTTTCCCGGTGGGAGGGATTCAAGACCAAATGGCGTTGAAACTTTTGGATCTTTGTACGATCCCGGCGAACATGGGCGGCTTCCCCAGCATCTCACTCCCCAGCGGATTGAGTGAAGGGCTTCCGGTTGGATTACTTCTCAATGGGCCAGTTAATGGCGATGAGCGACTCCTTCAGATCAGTTACGCCGTAGAACAAGCATTGGGATTCGATAAGCGCGCTCCCATGCCATAAGGTGAGCAATGGAAGATATCAAGCGAAGAGACAAAAAGGTTTTCCTGAAGGAAGCCTTTTCTCTTTCGCGCCTCATTGCTTTTGGAGCGATAGGAGGGTGTATTGCTATTCCAGTAATGGCGAGTACCGAATCTACGTTTCCGGCGGTTCCTATTGCCCTTACATTACTAGCCACTTGGGGAATCACCTCCTACATCGCCAGCATTGAGAAGCGATTTCACGATCAAAGGTTCAAGCGGCTCTGGGATGCCTGCGTCGATCGTAGGAAACGCCTAGAAGAAGCTCTGCAGGCCCTGCGCAAGAAGAAAATCGGAGACCTGCAAGAACTCCCTGGCACCGTCGAGCGACTCTCCAACCAGCTTTACCTCGCTCTCCGCCGCGCCGACCTTGTCCACCACGAAATTGTCTCTAGCGAATACCGGACTGCACCGCCCGTAGGAGGAAGCCCAAAGAAGTTCATCAATGACATGCAGGCGCAAGAACTCTACAAAGTCGCCGATCGAAACATCGCCGAATATAGCCATCACTTCAAAAATGTAATGTCTGGGGTTGAACGAGCCGAAGCCCAAGCCGTGGTTTTTGCTACAACTCTCGATACACTCCGGATTCGGATGCTGAACTACCGCCTCAGCGGAAATGCCCCCGAAGCCGAGTCGATGGAATTCCTGAATATGATCACAGAGGCGAAAATGGAGTTCGAAGCAATTGACAAGGCACTCGAAGAGATTGCTCTCACTCCCTTCCCAGAAACGATCGCCACAATCAAGCCGACACCATTCCCAAGCTCTAATCTCAGGGAAGTTGATGAAGAAGACGCGGCGCGCAAGCAAGCGATTGCCGAGCTGAACTCAGAGCTCGGGCTGGATCATGAGAGCCTGGGCGGGCCACCACCAGTTCCTCCGCATGCGATCAAAAAAGAACAAGAGGATCAAGCGTGAAAGGCTCGACATTCTGCCCAGCTAAGATCAACACTTTCCTTTCCGTCGGGCCGCCAGACAAAACCGGCTACCACCCCATCCGATCCCTCTTCCAATCGATCAGTCTGGGTGACGATCTCACCATTTCCGAAACCGATGGCCCCGATCAGCTCATTTGTAACATTGACCTCGGCCCGGTCGAAAACACGCTCACAAAGACGTTACGCCTCCTCCGCGAGCTTTTGCCCATTCCGAGCCTCCGAATGGAGCTAACCAAGCGCATTCCGGCCGAGAGCGGCCTTGGTGGGGGCAGCAGCGATGCCGCTGGCCTGCTCCGCATCCTCAAAGCCAATATGAAACACGACCTCCCCGATATCTTGATGGATGATGTCGCGCTAGCGGTCGGGGCGGATGTGCCGTTCTTTTTGGTCGGTGGACGAGCCAAAGCAGAGGGCTACGGGGAAATCCTTACTCCCCTTGATGATTTGCCAACACAACATCTCTTGATCGCGCGTCCAGAGGTTGGAGTCGCCACCGGGCCTGCGTACCGAGCACTCGATGCGATGGATCGACCTTGGCGGGATTTTCCTAGCGACTCAACCGAACTCTATAACGACTTTGAGCGAGTTTCACCCTGTGAATGCGGCGAACTCGCCGAGCGGCTTCAAATCCACGGGGCAAGCGGTGCCCTCATGTCGGGCAGTGGCAGCGCAGTATTTGGCTACTTCGCTGATCAAGCAAGGGCGGAAATCGCGAAAGAAAAACTCCTTGCGGAAGGGTGGAAGAACCTCTGGTTAGCGCATACTCTGGACAGGGCATCATGCATCTCGACGACATCCTAATCCTTGCTGGGGGCCGCACCGATGATGAGTGGCGTGACGCCACCGGCATCGAATGGCGTGCTGATGTCGAGATTGATGGCAAGTCCATGCTTGAGCACGTTTTGCAGGCCACGCGCCCGCTCCACGAGCCTCTGCTGATCGGCGGTCCGGATGGGATTAGTCATCGACAATTGCCCAGCGGCGAAAATTTCATTGATAGCCTCAAGAAAGGCCTTGAAAACGCGGAAGGCGAAAAAGTCTTGCTCGTCACCGTGGATATTCCGTTTATCACGACGGAGGGACTCCAAGAATTCCTTGATGCCGCCCCGACTGATGCTGGAATTGCCTATCCTATCATTCGATCAGAAGCCTGCCAAGAAGCCTTCCCCGAATTGCCGCGCACAACACTGAAACTCGCTGAGGGCGAATTCACTGGCGGCAACATTGCATTGATTACACGTTCCAAGATGCTGGAAGCAATCCCTGTCATTGAGCGCGCCTATGCCGCGCGTAAGAGCCCGATCAAGCTTGCTTCGATTGTGGGTTGGGACACGCTTTCGGCAGTTCTAGTGGGCAAGTTCTTCCCGCAAAAACTCAAGATTGCTGACTTAGAAACAAAAGTCAGTAAGTTCCTTGGCATTTCCGTGCGGGGTGTCATCTCAAATGATGCGGCGATCGGAACTGATATCGACCGTTATGAGCATTACCGCATCATTACGAGCCTAAAGGAATCTCAAAACCGACCGAAGACAAAGGTGTGAGACTAGAAGTCGTCCAAGGTTACGATCACACACCGGATATCTTCACAACTCGGGATTTCCTTCTCAAACAAGAAGGTGTTTCCGATGCTGAGGTGTGGATGCGTGGCGACGCGGTTCTTGCTCGAGTCACAGTGAACGAACTCACGTTCCTCTCAGAAGTTGATCTTCAACAAGCATGCATGAAAAAGCTAGGGCCAAATTTGACCCCGCGAATGATCATGATGGAACGCGCAAAACGCCGCGCGGCCTAGCATAAACGAATCTGAATAGCACTGGCAGAACCAGTGAATGCATCGCTGTGTGGCACTGGTGGAACCAGTGAATCCTTACGCCTGAAAAACTGCGTGAACTAAGCCTTACTTCTTCTTAGCTTTTGCTGACTTCTTGTCATCAGCTTCGGCTTCATCCACAGTTGCTTCCGCAGATTCTTCAGATGCTGCCGCTTGCTCATCTTCAGCTTTCTTTGGCTCAGGAAGTTTGATATCGGCAATGCTCTGAATTTCGCGATCCGGGCAGTTATTGCAAACAAACTTCACATTGACTCCATCGAGCCAATTGGGGATCTTATCGATTTTCTTTCCGCAAGAACAGGTGACCATTGCTATGATTTACTCCGAATCTGTTTGAACCGCACTTGCGGTTGAAGTCGCGCCTTCCTCTTCTCCGCCTTCTTCTTCAAAAGTTTTAAGGCTTTGTACGTGGGTCAACCAACCATTGACCAACATCACTGCCCCACCAAGGAGATAAAAGAGGACAAGTCCCTTTTCCCGAATTTGACCGGGATCACGAATGACTTTTTCGCCCGAAAACAATCCCCAGAATCCGATGACCACCAAGGCGGCACCGAATAGGAAAAATGTGTTCTTCCACCAAACTGGACGTTTCGGTTGTTTGCGACTCACAGGTCGCTAAGATACCCGCCCTAAGCGCGGATGTCGATGACCTTGCCCTTTGGCTCTAGCATCTGGAGCAACTTTTCACTTGCAGCCTGGTGCGAGTCTAGGGCTTTTTTCAAAACGGCGACCTGTCGCTCGCTGTCTTGAGCGGCCGGAGTCTGTGCGGCGGCTATCTGTTGAGCCTGTGCCGCGTACGGGTTGGATCCACCGATTCTCATAGCTATCTGAATCATCGGTAGTTCCCCCGCAATTCGACAGGGAAAATTGAGAATTCTTAGCGTTGCGGCAGGCGAATGCCTTTGCTGATCACGATATCGCGGAGAAGTTTACGCCCGCGGTGGATACGTGATCGAACAGTTCCGACCGTCGTACCTTGCATCTCGGCAATTTCTGAATAGCTCAGTTCTTGCAAATCACAAAGCTCGAGAGAGGTGCGATACACCTCGGGAAGTTCGCTGAGAGCATTCCGCAGTTCAGCAGAAAATTCGCGATAAACCATCTCCTCTTCGACCGAAGGATTGTGATCGGGAATGGTGATCTCTTGCACTTCGCCATCACTCGGGCTGATGAGCGAGTTCAAACTGTCGGCTTTTCGGATGGGATTGTCGCGGCGACGGGAATCCAAATATGCCCGTTGCATGATCCGCAGAAGCCAGTTCAAAAACGGTCGGTCGGAGTGATAGCCGCTAAACCCTTTCCAAGCTTTGATATAGGTTTCCTGAACCAGATCCTCAGCATCAGAAGGATTTCGTGTGAGTTGGAGGGCCATGGAATAGGCACGTCGTTGCGTTCCCGATTTCATTTCTTCGAACGCTTTGATGCTACGGTCTGGGGTCTCTAGACTCTGAATTTCATCAATGATCGTTTGCATTTCCCTTCCTCAACTTCTTACTATACGTTCGTAATGCTAAAGAATTCGTAAAGATTCCAAGAAAATATACATTTTTGTGAAGATTGTCCCATCTTGCAAATCGGTGGTCGCACTCGCTATGCTGGTAAGCAACATGAAATTCGTGCTGATCACTCGTGACCCGCAGATTGTGGAAGCCACAAATGGGGCCTTCCAACCGGATGACGAGTTAGTAGTGATTGAAGATTGGCGCGAAGCACTCGAAAAATGTGGTGATGCCGACATTTTGTTCGTCGATCTCATCGCCACTCTCAAGAAACCGCACAAAATCGCCGGTTACGAAGAGTTCGCGGAAACCAAGATGGATCACCCTATTGCGAGCCCCACTCCGGTCTGTTTAATCGCTCCCCCACCAGATTACGAACTCGATTTCATGGCCGGCTACCCGAACTTCGTGTTCGCACATTTGCCCCGACCGATTACATACAAAATCTTCCGCCGGGCCACCACTTGGGTTTGAGTTAGCTTTTCTTCTTCGCGCCTTCTTCACCGCGAGGGTGCGCTTTACCGACTACTTCGCGAAGTCGTTCCACGCTCACATGAGTGTAAACCTGCGTCGTAGCCAGGCTTTCGTGCCCAAGAAGCTGTTGAACCGTTTTCAAATCAGCCCCGCCATTCAAAAGATGGGTTGCAAATGAATGCCGCAACGTGTGAGGGCTAACATCTGGGGGCAACCCTGCCGCAATCGCCCACTTTTTGACAATCGAACTGATCGACCGAATCGATAACCGCCCACCTCGCTGATTCGTAAAAACTGGGTCGCCTTTGACTGGGCGGACATACTCTCGCTCCCGATAGTCTTTGAGAGCCCGTTCGCACACCTCACCAAACAAGCAGATGCGATCCTTGTTCCCTTTCCCTCGCACCCGGATCGAGCGATCACGAAAATCAAAGTCATCCCAGTTTGCTGATTCAACTTCACTCACACGCAGACCCGCTCCATAAGCCAACTCTAAAATCGCGCGATCACGAAGCTTGGTAGGGGATTCAATCTCTTGTTCCAGGAGCTTTTCAACTTGAGTTTCGAGAAGGGCCTTCGGGAGTTGTTTCCGCTGATACGGAGCTTCCAGAGCCTCGGTGGGGTCCTCATCCAACTCGCCCATTTCAATCAAGAATTTGCAGAATCCCCGTAGCGTGCTCAGCTTCCGAGCGCGGGTAATCGGAGTTGTTCCGTACTGGCGCATGAACTTCCGCATAGAGACAAGAAGGTTTTCGCGGCTCCCATCAGCAACTTTTGCGAACTGAGTCAAGTCGGTGCCATAGCTCTTCACCGTGTTGGGAGAACGTGTGGCTGTCAGGGTATCCAGATAGTCTTGGATGAGCGCATCCAAAGACTTGCCGCTCATAGCCTAATCTACCGTTTTCTTGAAGATCAGCGTTGCGTTGTGACCGCCAAACCCAAACGAGTTGGTGAGCACATATTCCAAATCCTTCTTGCGAGCTTCGTTCGGGATGTAATCCAAATCACACTCAGGATCGGGAGTTTCGTAGTTGATCGTCGGCGGCATGATGCTATCGCGCATAGCCAGGATACAGATTATGGATTCCACTGCTCCCGCCGCACCAAGCAAGTGACCAATCGCCGATTTCGTACTACTCACCGGGATTTTATAAGCGTCATCGCCAAAAGTGCGCTTGATCGCCATCGTTTCAAACTTATCGTTGTATGGCGTACTAGTTCCGTGCGCATTGATGTAGTCCACATCGCCCGGCTGGATTCCAGCGTTCTTGATCGCCATCTTCATCGCCCGATGGGCGCCACTGCCTTCCGGATCGGGCATGGTGATGTGGTGAGCATCGCCGGACATTCCGTACCCGACGACTTCGCCGTAAATCTTGGCACCGCGGGCTTTGGCAAATTCGTAGTCTTCCAGGATGAGGACGCCCGCCCCTTCTCCCATCACGAATCCGTCACGACCCGCATCGAACGGCCGTGAAGCTTTTGAGCCCGCTTCGTTATTGGTGGTCATCGCCCGCGCAGAGCAAAATCCGGCCAAACCGATCGCGTTGATCGGAGCTTCGGCACCGCCCGCGACCATCGCCACCGCATCACCCCGTTTGATGATGTGATAAGCATCGCCGATTGCATGAACGCCTGTCGCACAAGCCGTGACCACACAAGTGTTCGGGCCCGTGAGCTTATGACGGATAGAAACGTAACCTGACCCCATATCTGGGATCATATACGGGACAAGAAATGGAGAGACTTTGCCCGGGCCATCTTTGTGGAGACGCTCGGTTTGCTCCGTCATCATGGTGAGGCCGCCAATCCCCGAGCCGATCAGAACCCCAACATTTTCTTTAAGGTCTTCATCATCCATTGGGAAGTTAGCGTCTGCGAGCGCCATATCTGACGCCGCACAAGCAAACGCAATAAAGCGATCCACTTTACGAGCTTCTTTTCGATCCAGCCAATCTTCGGCGTTAAAGTCTTTGACTTCCCCAGCGATTTTGGTGGGATACGCATCCGTATCCATGAGCGTGATTTCGCCGATGCCGCTCTCGCCCGCAATCAAACGAGACCAGAACTCATCAACAGAATTACCGACTGGGGTGACAGCACCCAAGCCGGTAATCACAACTCGACCACTTGCTTGATAGGTTTTGGACATAAAGCTCTATGGTGAGAATTCGCGCTAACGAAAGTTAGCTTGCTTTGCCTTCGATGTACTTAACCGCGTCGCCGACGGTTTTGAGATTGGCAACATCATCATCCGGAATTTCAGTTCCGAATTCATCTTCCAGTGCCATAACGAGTTCGACAACATCAAGGCTATCCGCGCCGAGATCATCGGTGAAGGACGCAGTTTCCGTCACTTCGCCTTCGCTGACACCCAGCTCTTCGCACACAACTTTCTTCACGCGATCAAAAACGGTATTCGACATATTGATTCTCTGAATTCAATGACGCGAGGGTTCGCCTCGCCCAGTTATATTACTCCCAAACTTACTGGCGTGTATGCCCTGAAGTTTCAAGACCCACACCAGATAGCGATTAGAGGGTCAATCCCCCATCGACGGTGATGGTTTGCCCGGTGACATATCCCGCCGCATCCGAAGTCAAAAATCCGACAACGCCAGCGATATCTTCCGGAGTACCAAGCCGACCAAGCGGAGCAGAGGCCATCACATTTGCACGCATTTCTTCACTCAGTTCACTAGTCATATCTGTTTCGATAAAACCTGGAGCAACTGCGTTGCAGGTGATGTTCCGGCTTCCGAGTTCTCGCGCAACTGACATCGTCAGACCGACCAGCCCGGCTTTGCTCGCTGAATAATTGACTTGACCGGCTGCCCCGTGGAGCCCGACAACGCTCGTGATATTCACGATGCGTCCCCACCGCGCTTTCATCATGCCGCGCAGGAGTGCTTTGATACAATTGTAAGTACCGGTCAAATTGACGTCGATCACCTTCTGCCAATCGTCGTCGCTCATCCGGGCGAGAAGGGTATCGCGGGTGATCCCGGCGTTGTTGACAAGAATCGTCGGCGTCCCGAAATCGTCGTCAATAGCGGTCATGACTTCCAAAACTTGAGCCGCGTTGCTCACATCGCAACCGTAGGCCTTGGCTTGACCACCAATCGCTTCAACAGTTTTCTCCGCGTTTTCTCGGCGAGTAGCTACACACGCCACGATATGCCCTTGCCGAGCGAGTTCTTCTGCAATCGCTTTGCCAATCCCTCGACTTGCTCCTGTCACAACTGCTACTTTTTGTTCACTCATTGTCTGTTAGTTCCCCTTTACTTGTTCTGCGACTTCCGCGAGAGTCGCTGTATCCACGACCTTCATGCTGGTTGCCTCTTTATCAATACGACGAAGCAATCCACTCAGCACTTCCCCGCTTCCACATTCGATAAATTTATTAATTCCATCGCGGCGCATGTTTTGAATGGATTCCGTCCACCGCACCGGACTCATCAACTGCTTTTCAAGCAAGTCAGGCCAATTGTCGCCGGGTTCGGTGGTCACGTTGGAATACACCTTGACATCGCCAGCATTGAACTTGGCATTGCGAAGGTGCTCACCCATTGCTTGTGCAGAATCTTCCATGAGCGGCGAGTGGAATGCCCCGCTGACGTTCAGCGGCAGAACGCGCTTCGCGCCTTTTTCAGGGAGAACCGCAGTTGCCTTGTGGATCGCATCCATATCCCCGCTGATAACGAGCTGCCCTGGGCAATTATCATTCGCAATCACGGCAACGCCGCTTTCGGAAATATCCTTGAGAGCAGATTCGAGTTCATCGCGCTCCAGACCGAGAACCGCCGCCATGCCACCAGGCCGCATCGCCCCTGCGCGAGACATCAGATCGCCGCGCTTCTGAACGAGCTTTGCTCCTGCTTCCACCGAGAGAACTCCTGCCGCCGCAAGCGCCGCGTATTCGCCCACGCTGTGTCCCGCCATCGCCGCTGGCTTCAAACCGGTCATCTCGTGGAGGGCGTACCATGCCGCCAGCCCGCAAGTATAAAGGGCAAGCTGAGCATTCTGAGTTTCCCGCAGAGTTTCTGCATCGGCATGGAAACACAAATCGGAAACGTTCACTCCGGTTGCATTGCTCACTTGGTCAAAGACCTGGCGAGCAAACGAATCGTTGTGATAAAGGTCTTCACCCATTCCGGGTGCTTGCGAACCCTGGCCCGGGAACACCACCGCAATCATACGTGGGACTTTACCTCTCGCTCGAACCGAGTCACACGAACTTCCCCGCAACATTTGGTAGATTCAACGCAATGTCAATCGAAATCTTGGAGACTTTCCCTAACCCTAATCCCGAACGTGACTATGTGATCGTCCATTCGTTTCCGGAATTCACCAGCGTCTGTCCGAAGACTGGTCTCCCCGATTTCGCAACGATTGAAATGCACTACGTCCCCGACCAAACGTGCATCGAGCTCAAATCGCTCAAATACTATTACGTTTCCTTCCGCAATCAAGGCATCTTCTTTGAAGCGATCACGAACCGCCTTCTGAACGAGTTTGTCGAAGTTTGCTCTCCACGGTGGATGCGTGTTGTGGCGAAATTCAACAATCGCGGGGGAATTACCAGCGAGATCATTGCCGAAACTGGCCCAAAGCCTGAGTACCTGCCCTAACGTTTCTTGATGATAAAAGCCGGGCTTGTCAATCGCCAGAAGCCGTCATCGTCCTTGAACTCCACTTCGAGCAGGTAAGCCCGATTTTTGTCGGCTTGGTCAAAAACAACTTCGCCACGATGACCGCCCGGGCAGCTTTCTTGCTTTTGCCATTGCGATTCGGTGAACAAGAGATCATCTGATTCTGCCGCCCAGATATGAGTCGCGCACGCGTCGTAGTGGCAAGACCACTCTAGGGTCAGCGATTCGGACTGAGCGGTCTGATAGAAAGAATGGAAATTTGGAACCGAGAATTCTTGATCGCTCAGCATCGCCTGAACAAACCGTGCAAAGCCTGGCCCCCAGAAGTTTCTCTCACCCAATGCGTGCGGCAAATTCGGAACGACAACCTGCGATGATTGTCCAGGCAAATCGCGATAGTAATGCGTCAGCGCATCCACCGCCCAATAAGGATCATTCGCTCCGTTGATGATGAGCGCAGGAACTTCACTATCGGCAATATGGATCAAGGGATCAACAATCTGAACAAGTTCCTTGCCCTCCTCATTGATCGCCAGCTCATGAAGTTGCCGCCGGGTGTAGTCTTCGATCTGCTCACTGGGTGTTCCCCATAGGTCAATTTGGCGGTGAACTTGTTGGGCCATTCCGAGGTTATCAAAAACAATCGGAACAATGCCCTGCAGACCATCTGGTCTTGATGCGGCAAGAAGCCAACTTGTCCAGCCACGTTTGCTTCCGCCCCCCGCAACAAACTTATCGATCCCAAATTCAGACCGAGCAATCTCTAGCCCGCGATTTGCCGCACGAACCATTGGGACAAGCAAGGGCCAACTCTGATCGCCGGATTCGATGAATTTCTCAAAAGTGTGTGCGATCAAATCGTCCTCGCGCATCTCCCAGAGCGGCTGATTCGGGATTGAAAACAAAACAACCACGGGCACTCCGGAAATCTCAGCGAGATCACGAGCGTAATCCACATCGGCTTGCCCAACATCATCACCGGTGATCTCTAAATATGCTCCCTCCACTCCTGCAGACCAACTCGGTTTGACAAGAATCAGGTCATGCCGCCACTCAATCCCCTGCCAGATTTGGCTATGGAAACTCAGTCGGGCATCCTCGCCAAGCATCGGCTCCGCGTGCCGAATTTGGAAATCAATCTGCTCTCCATGCCCGAGTTCTCGCCACAACATACTCATTGATTTTAGTCCGAACTCAAAGGAACTTAGCTCAAGACTTGACTTTTGAGCCCGAGAATGGGAGAATAGCAGTGTTACATGGGACGACTACGTCTTATGCAACACAAAAACTCGACTTGAGTTTTGGGTGAACGGGATGAAAATTACCGGAAAAATGAAAATGTTGGCGTGTGCGGGGGCGATGTTGATTGCCGCGCTCAGCCAAGCTACTCTGTTTGATACCAGTATCATCATTGATCGAGCCGCGAACAATAAAACCTTGACGGTTCGCTATGATGGTGCCGCTGCCGCTTTAGTTGAACTCCGCATTAATGGAGTCAGCGTTGCCTCTCGCGTTCTTGACGAAAACACTTCCGAAGGCGAAACCAACTTCCCTGTGGATGTTGCCGCTCTGGAAGATGGCGAGAACAAAGTTGAAATCCGACTTTACGACAAGAACGGAAAACTTCTGGGCACGCAAAAAAGCACTCTGTCAGTTGATCGCCAAGCCACCGGCCCGGTGACTCTTCTGACCCCAGCAAAGAACGACACTGTTCAAGGCATCACCGAAATCAAAGTTGGTTTCCGCACTGAACTCAAGAATGTCTATGTCAGCTTCTTTGTCAACGACGATTTCAAAGTTCTGAAGAACTTCCCGCCATACGCTTATCTTTGGGATACGCGAACCGTTCCGAACGGCTGGCACGAAGTCCAAGCGTGGATCGTCGATGAATCCAACGCCACCTTCAAAACTGAAAAGCTCCGACTTTATGTCAACAACCCAGGCGGTCAAACCAAGCGCGAAGCGATGGATCCAAAAGCGGAAGCCATCAAGAACGCTGGTACCAAGCCGGTTGAAGCACCGAAGTCCGATATCAAAGCTCCGACCGACCCGAAAGTCACCGGAACTATTGGTAGCAAAGCAAACGGCACCGCAACCGGTACCCGCGCAATGAACCCAGGCAATAACACAGCTAAGCCGGCAACTGAAAAGCCGATCGTGATCGCCATTGATGGTTCCAACAAGACTTCGACAACTCCAAAGGTTGATCCGCAGTCCGTAAAGGGCGCCGGCGACCTGATTGCGAAGACCACTCCGAAAGAAACTCCGAAGCTCAAGCCGGTTCTTATCGACTTAGGCACTCGGCTTCCGGATATGGATTCCATGCCGATCTACATGAACGGTGAAATGGTCAATTTTGATGTGAATCCTCGCGTCACCAATGGTGTTGCGCTCACTCCGTTCCGCCACCTCTTCGAGCACAACGGCGGAAAGGTCAAGTGGGATCACGAAAAGAAGATGGTTCAAGGTCTGGACGAAGCACTCTCCATCTCCTTCACGATTGGTGATCCAACTGCACGGGTTAATGGAAACAGCATGTTGATGGAAATGGCTCCGTTCATCGAACGAGGTCGTTCAATCATCCCGCTGAGCTTCTTTAGCCAAGCACTCAACGTTGATGTTCAGTTCGATCCGGCAACCGGCCACGTTCTGATTCTCAACGCAAAAAGTAAGTAAGAATCTGAAAGTTCACCCATCGAAGTGGGCATCGGCAACGCCGATGCCCACTTCTTTTGCGTTACGATTCACAAGTATTTGACCTTGCAACCTCTAACGCTTCTCTAAGTTTGAACCGAAAACTCTACTAAGACTTGTGGAAAAGTCGTTCAAATGTTGAGGCAGAAACTCGAAAAATCCCACTGGCTGGTGTTTGGGATCATCGCGCTTGCTCTGATTGCAATTGGAGCAGGAGTGTCCGTTTTTGCCTTTCGAGAAGCTCGGAATAGCATTTATCACGAAAAATTCTCAGCCCTCAATATGGCGGGCAAAGTCGGTGCACTGACGATTGATCCTGCCGATCACGCTAAACTCAAGAACCCGCGAGATAGCTTCTCATCTGCTTATGGCAATCTTCAACAATCCGTAGCCAGCTTGGTCAGCTCCACCGAGTATGTAGATCGGGCATACACGGTTGTCAAACAAGATAATAATTACTACTCCGTTCTCAATGCCGAAGCCTACAAATCAGATTCTCGCGATTCTCAGCTGTACCATCCACTTGTCTCTCCGCCACGGGAACTCCTCGACAGTTTTACCGAACGCGCTCACCACTACAATTCGCAACCTTATGGTGATCGCTGGGGTTCTTGGTATGGCTCTTTCTGGCCGATATTAGATGAAAGTGGCGAAGTGCAGTTCGTGCTCGCAGTCGAATCAAATTCAAAACAGTTTGAATTGCCTCTCGAAAAACTGAAGAATGCCTTCATCGCAGCAGTCTCAATTGTTTTTCTGCTTTCATTTGGCATTGCGTGGATTGCAACAACATTGATTGTTCCAAGGTCAGCGCAAAAGCGAACACGTCATCTTCGGTTTATACGACCAATTTCAGAATTCCTTCTCGTACTTTTCCTTGTCGTCCTTGTAGGCGATGGTTTGACCTCACTCCGCACAAGATCAGAGCTTGACCTGAAGCACAGTAGTCTAGCCAAAAACCTGGAGAGACTTGATCAAGTTGAAGAGCTTTCAAACAAACTCAATAATGGATTTCGACCCAATACCGATGGCATGGACATCCTTATTAACTCGACGAACAGCGCGGGATGGACGGATATTTCGTCGACTTTGGAGAGCCTAAAATTCGGAACCCTCACTCCCGAAAGTACCGCAAGTGAACTCAAAAATCGGATATCAAACATTGAAAGTCAATTGACTGCCGATATCAATTCAACTTCATTGGAAATGCAGCATCAAACCCAATCCATCCTCCGGACGATGGTGCTTGCGTTCTTCATGGCGGTCGGGTCACTGATTTTGGTGCGTCACTCATCAAAGCAAGAAAGGCAAATCAGTGATGCGCTCGACAACTCCACGCAACTTCAAACGCGATATCAAAACGTTGTTGGGAACCTACCAATCGGGCTGTTTACATACATCAATGGTGAGTGGAGTTTTGCAAACCAGGAGTGGCTGCGTCAGATTAATGCTGAACCTGGTGCCGAAAGAACCGAGTCATTCTTCAATGCGATCCACCCTGATGACCGCGAGGAAACCCGCGCAATTTTTGATCAAGCAGAGCGAGAGCGCAATCCATTCCGACTGGAATACCGCTTACTACTCAACGATGGCAATATCCGCCATATGGAAAGCCGCGGCATCCCGGTGTATGCCGCCGATGGATCGTTCGAGCAGATGCTTGGATTCAATGTCGATGTGACCCGGATTGTCCAGGCCCGGATTGCCCAGCAACAAGCCTTTGGCGAGATCGAAAACAAGAACAAACTTCTATCCAGCGCGCTAGGTGAACTCGAACAAGCCTTGGAAAGCATCGTTCTTTCCTTCATCAAAGCGGTTGAAGCCAAAGACCCGTATACAGCGGGTCACTCCGAGCGGGTAATGCAATACAGCCTTTGGCTGGGTGAAGCGATCGGTCTCGGCCCATACGAACTCCGGATTCTCGAACTGGGAACGCTTGTCCATGATGTTGGAAAGATCGGTATTCCCGACGCAATCCTCACTAAGCCGGATCGCCTGACGGACGAGGAATTCGCCGTCATTCAAAAGCACCCAGAATATGGCGAAGAGATACTGAAGAGCATCGGCATCTTCCGAGAATGTCTTCCCATCGTGCGATCTCACCACGAACGCCTCAATGGTATGGGTTACCCCGATGGCTTGCAAGGCGATCAGATTCCCATGCTTGTTAGAATTTCCACCATCGCCGATATGTTCGACGCGATGACATCAAATCGTGCTTACCGGGCTGGAATGCCAATTGAAAAAGTGCTTTCCATCATGCGGGAATGCGTGGATAAAGGCGAGCTCGATGCCCAACTTTTTGCCGTCTTCTGCCAAGTCGTCAAAGAACGCGGAATCATCGAACAGCGAGATAAGAAAAATCCGTCGGAAGCGGCTTGATTTTGACTACAGATTTGTTAAAGAAATCCAACAATTATTGACAGGAGTCTTGGTAGCACTACCCAATAAACGACCATGAGTATCGACGAACAGAACTACAGTGATCGCCGGCGTCACGCCCGATTCGAGCTTCTTGATTACGCTATCGTAACCAAAGATGGGGACACCGATTCAAAGCGATCTGTTATTGTGGACATCAGCCTTGGTGGTCTGCAATTGCGATCTCGCCAACCGTTTGAGTCTGGCGCAAAGTATTCACTTGTGATCGCTCGTGGCAACAACACGCCGATTTCCATCAAAGCGGAAGCGCGACACTCTAAGTCAATCGAAGACACCGATCTTTGGTCAACCGGTTTCCGCTTGACCCCAGAAACAGCGGTTGAGCGTATTGAATGGGTGGAATATGTCCACCAGGTCTTCAAAACTCAGGGCGAATCTCTAATCGGCTAAGAAACGCTCAGTAAGACTCCAACAAAAAAGACCTTCGCTGATTCCAGCGAAGGTCTTTTTCGTAATACAGCCTAACTGATTAGCCTTGGTGGGCGCATCCGCCGCAACCGCCAGCAGGAGCACCTTCTCCGCCTTCAGTTTTGAAGGAAGAGCCACAGCCACAGGAAGAAACAGCGTTCGGGTTTTCGATTTTGAAACCACCGCCCATCATATCATCCACATAGTCCACTTCGGAGCCATCCATGTACTGCAGGCTAAGGCCATCAACATAAATCTTCAGACCATCATAATCGTAGATTTGGTCGCCGTCTTCCGGGGTGCCATCATCCAATGCCATTCCGTACGAGAGACCGGAGCAACCGCCGCCAGCAACCCAAACGCGGAGTGCGGCTTCAGCTTTTTGTTGACTTGCCATGAGCTCTTTGAGCTCAGAAGCAGCGCGAGCAGTAAGTGTAATCGCCATATTGCTTCATCCCGATAAAGGGATACCTGTAAGTACGAATATTTTGTCACAGGTTCACGGAGTCCCAGGAAGAGTGCCGGTAAAGGTCTCAGTCCAATTTCTCCGCCCCAACTTAGTTATTCCACACATACCGGTTCAAAATGTACTTTTTAGGTCAGATTCCGCAGGTCCCCAATTCCTGTATGGAGTCCCAACTCTTTCAGCCATAATGAGACCGTTCCCAAAAGGAACGCATTCTAGGAAATCAGATGCCATACGTCGTAACAGAACCCTGCATTGGAGTCAAGGACAAATCCTGCCTGACCGTCTGCCCGGTCGACTGTATCTATGAAGGCGACGATATGGTGTTCATCCACCCAGACGAGTGCATTGATTGCGGCCTCTGCGAACCGGAATGCCCTGTTGCGGCAATCTTTGTGGATACCGATGTGCCCGATAATTGGCGTGACTTTATTGACAAGAACGCAAAAGAAGCCACTCGAATCGCCGAAGGCGGTTAGTGGATTTCGCGCATAAAGCGATCCCAGCGTGGTCGCTCAATGCGATCCATTTCTTTGATTTGAAGACCTGTGCGGTAATACCCCGCATTCCGAATATCTTCAACACAGTACTTAACTTCCACTATTCCCGTGAGTGTGCCGAAGTTTGTTTCCAGATTCATGCGGACATCTGAGCCGATTTCCAATTGCTCTTCGACGATCATCCCCACACCGCCTGGACTGACATCCACTGCCTTTGCTTGAACTTCCTTCGGCCCCACCAGCACCGATCCTGGCAAGTTGGAAACCTTTATTCGAACAGCCTCATTTGAAGACGCGAATCGGATTTGTCCGGTCACTTTGAGCACAAAAGTCGATCCGTAAGATTCCAGCACTTTCGCATTTGAGCCTTCAATCACTGTTTCCACCCCACCTGTCAGGACATCGATTGCGTTGATGGATTCCAGTTCGCTCTGGAAGACCATGGTGATATGGTGGCCAAACCCTTCGAACCGAAATTCGTCACCAACCTCAACCGGAACTTGGGAGCTCGTGGCAACTTCAAGCTTGTTACCGAAGAAATTCTCAATCCAGCCGTTAAATATCTTGGCGTCCCGCATACGTTGAAAACGCGCACGAGTCCCAACAAAGTCGCGTGGACTGATTCTTGACACAGTAGTGGTCTCCCCGTTGATTCAATTTTTGGTCAAGTTCAGGTCATTCTTTAGCGGAGTTGGGAGCAAGAATGCCCTATTCCTGGTTAGAATGAAAAAGGAACGATGCCAGGCAACATGGATTCAAAAGACAGCGATGCTTTAGAGATCGCGCAGGAGCGTTTTATCCTGGAATGGGGGCGCATGAGTTCCAGTTGGGGCATTAACCGAACGATGGCTCAAATCCATGCCCTTCTCCTAGTGAGCGGAGAGGCATACACCATGGATGAAATTATCGATAAGCTCCATATCAGCCGGGGGAATGCCAGCATGAATCTCCGAGATTTGTGCGAATGGGCGGTGATTCGGCGATTTCGACGACCGGGTGACCGCAAAGATATGTACCAAGCCAACGGCGACATCCTCTCCATGTTTGCAAGGGTGGTTCGAGAGCGCAAACGGCGTGAAATTGATCCCACCGTTGCCGCGATTCGAGAATGCCTTGATCTCGTTCCTCAATCCGATAAGACCGAAAACGCCGAGACCCTGCGGCACAGACTAACTGTTCTGTTGGAGCTTTTCTCTCTCATCGACCGGGTTTACCAGCAGGTTTTCGAGACTGATGCCTCGTTCCGCGAAGTGTTTGAAGTGCTTGGAAAAACCGAAGAAATTACAATCCCGTCAAATCCACCGTCGGCAGAGTGAACTTCTGTGCGGTAAGGTCAAATCATAACCACACCTATGGCTGAAACTCGCCTTGACTCAACACCAAAACTAGACGCAAAAGCACCCCTCCTCCCGGTTCGGGATACGGTGCACTTCCCCGGCGTCATCCAGACCCTTCTCGTCGGGCGCGATATGTCGATTTCAGCCCTCCAAGATGGGATGCAATCCGATCGCGAAGTGATTGTTGTTGGGCAACGTGACCCACTCGTTGAAGAGCCCACCAAAGACGACCTTTACGCCATCGGAACTCTCAGCGAAGTCCTTCACGTCCTCCCTCTGCCTGATGGGACAATGCGCGTGGTGTTGCGCGGAATGGCTCGCGTTCAAGTTGCCAAATTCCAGTTCAAAGACGGTTTTTTCCGGGGGCATTACCGCATCCTCGAAGACATTGATCCCGTTGGCGATGAAATTGATGCCCTCAAACGAGAATGTGTCACCCGGATGCAAGAAGGGGTGCAGATGGGACTCCAAGTGCCACCCGAAGTCCAAGACACCCTCAGCGGAATTCAAGCCGCAGGCCATCTCGCGGACATGATCGCGCACCACCTCCCGATTTCGGCCGATCAAAAACAACCGCTCTTGGAAGATCTGGATATCAACAATCGCTTACGTAGCATCGTCGTGATCTTAGCGAAAGAACTCCAAGTCTTGGAGCTTCAACAGTCGCTCCGCTCCCAAGTTGAGCGAGAACTAGGACAAACGCAACGCGAATACTATCTACGTGAGCAGATGCGGGCGATCCAAAACGAGCTCGGTGGAGACGATGTCCTCAGCGACGAAGGCGAAGAGTACAAGTCCAAGCTCATGGCTCTGGGGATGTCCGAGGCTAACCTCGAAAAAGCCCTCCAAGAGCTGAAAAGATTAGAGCGATCACCATCTTCCAGCCCAGAAGGCATGGTCATCCGCAACTACCTGGATTGGTTGCTTGCTCTGCCTTGGAGCACACTCAGCGAAGACCAGATTGATGTTCACGAAGCAGCCAAAATCCTGAACCGCGATCACTACGGCCTGGAAAAAGTCAAAGACCGCATCCTCGATTTTCTTGCCGTTCGGCAGCTTTCGAACTCTTTGCGCGGCCCGATTCTTTGTTTTGTCGGCCCTCCAGGGGTCGGGAAGACATCCCTCGGGCGATCCATCGCCGAATCACTCGGGCGGAAGTTCCACCGGATTTCACTTGGGGGTGTGCGTGATGAGGCCGAAATACGTGGCCACCGCCGCACCTACATCGGCTCCATGCCTGGTCGCTTGATCCAAGGGCTCAAGCAATGCGGCACCCGTAATCCCGTCTTCATGCTGGATGAAATCGACAAGATGACCAGCGACCTGCGTGGTGATCCGACAAGTGCCTTGCTAGAAGCTCTCGACCCAGAGCAGAACGACCAATTCAGCGATCACTACATCGAGGCTCCGTTTGATCTGAGCGGCGTGATGTTCATTGCCACAGCGAATCTGCTGGAGAATATTCCTCCTGCGCTCCGCGACCGAATGGAAGTCATTCGCTTCCCAAGCTACACAGAGCAAGAAAAGCTCCAGATTGCAACTCGTTATCTGGTTCCAAAGCAAATCGAAGCGCACGGCCTCAAGAAAAAGCAGCTCAGTGTTGGGAAGAAGTCGCTAGAGGTGATTATCCGCGAATACACACGAGAAGCGGGCGTCCGGAACCTCGAGCGCGAACTGGCCACCGTCTGCCGTAAGACCGCACGAAAGATCGCCGAAGACCCGAATGTTGATGCCGTGAAAGTTGAGCCAGATGCGCTCACGGAACTCTTGGGTCGCCCACGTTTCCGATATGGGAGCCGCGGACGCACCTCCGAAGTAGGCATGGCAACCGGAATGGTTTACAGCGAATACGGCGGCGACATCATCTCAATTGAGGCTTCCCTCTCCGAACCGTATTCCGATACACCCACAGTTCGCCTTACTGGTTCTCTCGGTGATGTGATGAAGGAAAGCGCACTGACAGCAATGACCTACATCCGCTCACAGCAGAAAAAATTGGCTCCCGAACGCGAATACAAGTTCGATGTTCACCTCCATGTCCCGGAAGGGGCGGTACCAAAAGATGGCCCTTCTGCCGGCGTCTCAATGCTAACGGCGATTACCTCGGCGTACACCGGACGCCCTGCGCGGGCGGATATTGCTATGACCGGTGAAATCACTCTACGCGGCAAAGTTTTGCCCGTAGGTGGAATCCGGGAGAAAGTACTTGCAGCGCACCGAGCCGGAATTCGGAAGATCATCCTCCCCGCTGATAACCTCCGTGACCTGGACGACTTACCGGACAACGTCCGTAAACAGCTCGATGTCACATTTGTGAAAGAAGCGGACGAAGTGCTTAATCTCGCGCTAGAAAAACAACCAAAAGGTTAGTCTTTCGGTTTTGCGCCGATATCCAGCATTCGCTGGAGGGCGACCCGAGCCCAGTGCGCAACGTCATCTGGTACTTGGATCTGATTGATCACTTCTCCGTCCGCGAGTTTTTCTAAAACATACAACAAGAAACTCGGGTGGATGCGATACATCGTCGCGCAGGGGCAAATCTGAGGATCGAGGCAGAAAATCGTCTTATCTGGGTTCTCTTTAGCCAGACGTTCCACCAGGTTGATCTCGGTTCCGATCGCCCAGGCTGAGCCTGCCTCTGCCGCTTCCACCTTGTTGATGATGTATTCGGTGGAGCCGTTGAAATCGCTGGCCCCCACTACTTCGAGTTCACATTCCGGGTGGACGAGCACATTCACACCAGGATGAGATGCGCGCGCCGCCTCAATTTGATCAATGGTAAATCGCTTATGAACGGAGCAATGCCCTTTCCACAAGATGAACGTCGCCCGCTTGATATCCTCGGGAGAGTTTCCACCATATGGTTTGAAAGGATCCCAGACAATCATATCCTTGTCTGGGTCGTAGCCCATCTTTACGCCAGTGTTTCGCCCAAGATGTTGGTCTGGGAAGAAGAGAATCTTTTGTCCTTGCGTGAACGCCCATTCCAGAGCACTCGGAGCGTTGGTGCTCGTACAAACAGTGCCGCCATGCTCACCAACAAAACTCTTGAGATTCGCCGCTGAATTGATGTATGTCACCGGAACGACTTTCGGGCCATCACCGTCCGAGCCGAGTTCGATGTCACCGAGAACTTCGCTGATCTGCTTCCAAGCATTGCGAACCTGAAAATGGTTCGCCATATCCGCCATTGAACATCCTGCGGCCAGGTTGGGAAGGATAACAATTTGATCTGGGTTGGTGAGAATATCCGCGCTCTCCGCCATGAAGTGCACGCCGCAGAATACGATATATTTAGCTTCGGGGTGCTTGCTCGCATCCTTGGCGAGCTTATAGCTGTCCCCCCGGTAATCAGCGTGTTGGATGATTTCGTTCCGCTGGTAGTGATGCCCCAAAATCACCAAATCTGAGCCAAGTTTTTGCTTAGCGGATTTTATACGAGAGGCAGTCTCCTCATCGCTGAGTTGGGTGTACTCAATGGGTAGTGGCTTTTGAAACATCCCTACTTGTACTCTACGGGGATCATTCTACTTGGATTTCCTTGCCACACCTCAAGCCCTATTCCTCGTACACTAAGGAGAAGAGAAATGCCGGAACAGCCATTTTTTCAGGTTCCGATCAATCTGTCCCATGCGGCGACAGTTGCGACCCGTATTGTCTCTCGATTAGTCGAAAATCTTCCAAGCAAACACGAATCAGAGGCACTTTCCCAAGCCGAGTTCCTAGTGAGCGAATTACTTCCCTACCGGATTGATCCCGAAGAGCCCGCTCCTGCCGAAGCGATGGTTGTGCAAGCCCACTGCCTCGATATTGCCCGGCACCTGGTGACCTTAATCCGCGAAGAAAAACTCCAATCCGACCGCGTTGGGCAGTCGGTTCGCAACCTTTTTGAATGCCTTGGCGCAGGGCGCGAAGGGTCGGTCAAAGGGCTGGAGGCAGGGGAAGACCCCAGCTCTCCACAACGCCCGACCTAAGCCAATCCAGAATTCGCGCGACTACGCTTGACCTGTTTCACCAAATGGTCAGCGTTCAGGCCGTGCTCGCCACGGATGATCGGCTGAGTTCCGTGCTCAACCCAATCATCAGGCAAACTCATGATCTCAAATCGAGCCGGGAAGATGCTTGCATCGCCAAGCTGATCGCGGAGTTGTTGCCCAAAACCACCAATCCGGACATTCTCTTCAATCGTGATGACGTGGTTGGTTTTCGCCGCCCAAGCACCAATCGTGTCAATGTCAATCGGTTTGCACCAGCGCGCGTTGATCACAAGTGCTTTGACACCTTCATCAGCTAGTTGCTGAGCGGCTGTCCAAGCCTCAGTTACCATCGATCCAATAGCCACGATGACAACATCTGGTCGCCCTTCCTGCCCTCGCGGGACGCCAGGAATTCCCAGCACTTCAGCGCGACCATATTCAATCGGGCTCCGGCTTTCCGGAAGATTTTCTGGAACGCCACCGCGTGGATATCGAATTGCAATCGGTCCCTTGTTGTAATCCGCCATGAATCCCATCATTTCGCGAAGCTCGGTTGCATCACGCGGAGCAATGAGCGTCATCTTCGGAATGTGAGTCAAGAACGAAATATCGAAGGTGCCGTGGTGAGTCGGGCCATCATCGCCAACGAGCCCAGCACGATCCATACAGAAGCGCACAGGTAGATTCTGGATACACACATCATGCAGAACCTGGTCGTAGCCACGTTGCAAGAACGTTGAGTAGATCGTACAGAACGGCTTGAGGCCGCCCGCCGCCAATCCTGCCGCGAATGTCACCGCGTGTTGCTCAGCAATCCCTGTGTCGTAATACTTGTCCGGGTGCTTCTGGCTGAACCCGATCAGTCCAGTTCCGTCTGGCATTGCCGCAGTAATCGCGAGGACTTTGTCGTCCTGATCAGCGAGTTCAATCATCGCATCGCCGAAAACTTGCGTATAGGCACGAGTTGAAGATTTCTTTGGCAGTTCACAAGCGGCAACATCAAACGGAACAACACCGTGCCACTTGGTCGCATCTTCTTCGGCAACTTCGTAGCCCTTGCCCTTGACGGTGATTGCATGAACAAACTTCGGGCCAGGGACATCGCGAAGATTGCGGAAGATTTCCAGCAAAGTTTGAAGATCGTGCCCATCGACCGGACCGATGTATTCGAAGCCCATCTCCTCGAAGATAGTGCCCGTGCTTTCTGGCGCAAAGTAGTGCGTGACACCATGTCGGAGACCTGCGGCAATACGTGGCGCTGGTCCAGGAATCCGCTCAATAATGCCCTTAGCACGTTGAGCAATATCCTGCACATAAGGGCGAGAGCGAAGGCGTGTGAAATAGCTGGTGAGCGCACCCACATTTGGCGCAATCGACATGCGGTTGTCATTGAGAACCACTGTCATGTCGGTATTGAGTTCACCGGCATGGTTGAGAGCCTCCCAACTCATACCCGCGCAAATTGCGGCATCTCCCGTGACGGCGACAATGCGCTCTTTGGTACCCAATTGATCACGTGCTTCGGCAAAGCCAAGCGCGGCTGAGATTGCCGTTCCTGCGTGGCCAGCCCCAAATGCGTCTAGCTCGTGCTCATCGCGCTTCAAAAATCCGCTCAAACCGCGATGTTTCCGCATCGTTTCGAATCGCGGAAGGCGACCGGTCAGGAGCTTGTGCGGATACGCCTGGTGACCTGTATCCCAGATCACTTTATCCGGCGGCATATCGAACGCCGCATAGAGAGCAACCGTCAGTTCAACCGTCCCCAAATTGGAAGAAAAGTGACCGCCCGTTTGACTAATCTTGTCCAAAATCGCTTGGCGTACTTCCTTCGCGACTTCGTGCAATTCGGGGTCAGAAAACTTCTTCAGATCAAGGGGATTGACGATCTGGCTGAGCAGACGATAGGCTTCGCTCATGTCACTCTCTAACGTACCTTACGCTAGAGACCGTTCCCGCGTTCTTTTTACCGATCTGTAAGGCTTATTGCGGGGAAAACACCTATTCCCAGCGATCGGCAAGGATTTTGGCGAGTTTTTCAAGGAATTCCTCGTGCCCTTCATTGAAAGAACCGACCTGGTGACCATCAATATCTATCTGCCCGAGAATCTCGTCCCCCCCACGAATCAGCACCACGATTTCGCTCCGCGTTTCGAGTGAGCAAGCCAGATAATTCTCTAGCTCACGGACATCACTGATGACCTGGTTTTTGTTCTCGGCAACGGCTGTCCCGCACACGCCACGACCCACGGGAATCCGATCATGATCGGTAAACGCCCCGACATACTCATCAAGTACCAGCGTATCGCCCTCAAGCCGGTAGACACCGCTCCAGTTGTAGTCAGGCAGAGATTCCAACTGCTTCATCGCAAACTTACGGAGCGGAGCGCCAGACAAACCTGAATCGCGTACAGAATTCAAAATCGCTTCGAATGAGGGGTTCATGACAATTGCTTTTGCCAATCCAGCAAAACCTGTGATGTATCGTGACCCTTTTGCGGCAGAAGTTCATAGGTCAAGACCCCACCGTTTACGCCCGGCTGAATTCCCGATTCAGTGAGCATAAAGGCAAATCCGCTATCCCCAACCATTGATCCCGGGTGCATTGGCCCATTTTTGAGGACACCCATCCCGAGCCCGAGGAGATATTGTGTCGCTGCTTCAGCCGCTTCTGGATTGATCTCTCGAAACATGAGTTCTGCCAAGGAAAACTTCTGCATCCCCAACGTTTGAATCTCCAATCCCACACGACCGGGATTCAACTTCACTTGCAAAACATCCAGCACGCGGTATCCCAACTCGGGATGCGGGAAGTCTGCGTGGACTCCTGGAAAGCGGTACATCTGACTAAGCGGGTCGGCAACAACCCCATCCGTAAGCAATGCAAGCTTTTCCGTCACATCCAGCAAAAAAGAAACGGCGGGGCCAACATCGGGATCAAAGCTCTCGAAAGTGAACTGCACCACATGCCAAGCTCCTCGTAAGCGATCAGCTACTTGTGGGTCAAGCTTCTGCCCGGCGGATGAATTCAAGAACGGCGCAGGATCAAAGCCACTTTCGTCGGTGCTCATCACCAGCATCTTCAGAACTGTTTTGCGATCAAGGCTCGCAACAGCGTAGGTTCCTCGCAATATCGGTTGCTCAAGTTCGGATTTATCATCACCCCGAAGCGGTACAGCGAACCCAGGGATAGCTCCACCTTCCCCCTTAGGGTTCATAAATGCCTTGAGCGTCGGTAAGTGAGCATTCCCGGTCAGTACCGACATATAGAACCCAGACTGAATGCCATATCCTGGCCCTTTGGGTTTATTGAATGTGAGTCTTTCACGCAGGCGATTGAACAACGGAACTCTCTCCCTCCTCGGCAAGGGCTTCTCCTCGGAAGAAAACCTTGCGCAGATTCGGATACTTCTCACTCAATCTACGTGCCCAAGCCGTCACTTCTTCGCCGGAATAGAAACAAATGTACGATGAAGTGATGACATAGCCAAACAACGGAATGTTCATCGAATACTCAATGTAGCCGTGGAGCAAGAGTCCACCCAGGAGCACCCACTTCCTTAGCGGCTTTGCAAAAGCCAAGAACGCCACCGCAAGCTCCACGATCAGTGTCCCGTATGTCGTTAGCATCACCATGAAGTGGCTATTGACGAAATCCGGCACCGGGAACCGATCAAATTCATGAAGCTGGGCAGGATAATACGATGCGGTTCCATCGCGCCACATCGATCCCATCCACTTCCACCAGACCGTCGTGAAATAGACAATGCTGAGTTGAAGTTGAATCAGTCGCTGTGGCCATAGAGAAACTTCTTTTGGCTCTACCGTAGCCTTCCCTTTCTTTATGGCGATCATCCGATCCAGCGAAAGCGCCGCACCGCTCGGAGCGATCATTACGTAGAAGCACCACATCCGAATCAGCGTATCGGCCGAACTCAAAATATCGGGTGAGCGATGATGCAAAGCCAGCGTGCCAACAAACAGCACCACACTCGATACGCGCGACCACAACCCGAGCATCGTGGTCAAAGCGGAAAGCGTGATGACCGCGTAAATCACCGCCATCAATCGAGCGTCTTGAACGTAGATCAGCGGACTAAACCTAGGAACCCCTTCGCTCCATCGCTGAGCCATCCATGCGGGATAGAGTCCCTTCTCGGTGTACCAAGAGTTGAACGATACCGCCGTCATCAAGAAGTTGAGGAGCGAGAACAACCCGACAAAAATCCGAAATGTCGCCAAGGCAACCGGCGAGCCAAACCCAAAAACCGCTTCGTTGAAGCTGATCTTCTCCTTACTCACTCTTGAACTCCTTTAGCTTTTCTTGATCAAGTACGGTGTAGTAAATCTCCCAAGTTTGGTACTCATCTTTCACCGGCGTGCCGATATCCGGACAATCCATCCAATGACGTCTTAACCGGATTTCAACCGGGGGGTTTTCTGGAGTCACCCATGCTTGAGCCGCCATCCAATAGGCGGTTTGTGGCCACTTGTACTCGTAAGCATCGGGGGAAAGTCGCTCTCGAAACTTGCGATACCGCTCGTGGAAAAATTTCTTGGGAATCGGCATGGAATAGATCCGCGGATACTCCACCGTTTTCTCCGACCCATCCTCATACTTGACAATTGCGTCCATATACATGTCGGTACGGGCAGGGTTCGGAGCAAACATATCCCAACTCTGCCAGAGCCCAGTCGGCATCATGTAGTAGGACAGAAAAACATCGCGGTTCCGGAATAGGTTGCGGTTCTCCGTCAGGAAGGTATCGGAGAAGTATTGAACTCTTTTCAATGGCGGTAAAGCTCGGTTTTCGACCTCACGCTCAGGTGACAACCCGGGGAGAGACCACCCGATGATCATCACTGCGTGAAAAATCACAAACGCTTTCACCGCCCAATGAACCTGCTTTTTTTCGCGGGATTCATCCATGCTGTGCCCTTAGTATGACCGGTTCCACCTGCGAATCGAATAGACTCAGGCGGGAACTTGATGGAACGGGCAGATTTCTTGGTCATTGGTAGCGGGTTAGCTGGCCTCACCTTCGCGCTTGAAGTGGCGAAACACGGACGAGTCATCGTCTTGACGAAATCGCACATCACCGATTCCAACACCAACTGGGCGCAAGGTGGAATTGCCGCCGCTGTTGGCGAATCCGATTCTTGGACGCTCCACGAACAAGACACCCTTACCGCCGGCGCAGGTTTGTGTGACCCTGCCGCAGTTCAGTTCCTCGTCAAAAACGCCCCCGAAGCCATTGATTGGCTTACCAGCCTGGGCGCACGATTCGATGTCACAGGTTCCAACGAACTCGATCTCGGGCGCGAGGGAGGACACAGCCGCCATCGCATCGTTCACCACGCGGATAAGACCGGCTGGGAAGTGGAGCGCACCGTCAGCGCGGCTGTACGAAAGAACCCCAACATCACCGTCTTTGAAAACACTTTTGTCACCAAATTGTTAGTGGATAACAACCGATGCCTTGGCGTCAGTGCGATTGTCAACGACCTGGGTGCGCGGAATTTCTTCGCACGGGCAACGATTCTCGCCACAGGCGGATGCGGGCAAATCTACTCCACAACCACCAACCCAAAAGTCGCGACCGGCGATGGATTCGCACTTGCCCAAGATGCGGGTGCCGAACTCAAAAACCTAGAGTTCCAGCAGTTCCACCCCACAACCCTCGTCCATCCACAGCTACCTGGGTTCCTCATCACCGAGGCAATGCGTGGTGCCGGGGCCACCCTCCGCAACCATCGGGGTCGGCGATTCATGTACGACCACGACTCGCGGCTGGAACTCGCGCCGCGCGATATCGTCGCCCGCGCCATCCAAAAGGAGATTCAGCGGCTCAGCACTTGGTGCGTTTATCTTGATGCAACCCACATCCCCGCCGAACTTCTGCAGAGAGAGTTCCCAACAATCTGGGAGAAACTCCGCACGGTTCGCATTGAAATTGAAAAGGATTGGATTCCCATCAGCCCCGCCCAGCACTACGCTTGTGGCGGCGTCACCACCGATCTTGATGCCAAGACAAACATTCCTGGCCTCTATGCCAGCGGCGAGGTGACCTCTACCGGCGTCCACGGCGCAAACCGCTTGGCCAGTAACAGCCTCCTCGAGGCGATTGTTTTCTCTCGGTCAGCGGCGCTGGTGGCGGTGGATGAAGCCGATTTGCCTTCTGGATTGCCGGAGGCGGTGCACATCCCGCAGAGCATCCCCGAAGCCGAGGCGATCCGGGTTCGCCATGCTGTCCAGCATCTGATGAGTCAGCACGTTGGTGTTTTCCGAACCACGAAGGGTTTGCAAATCGCTTCCGAGCAGATTCGTGAGACTGCGGAGGAGGTTGCCTCTATGCCCCGAACCTCGTTCAGCACCTACGCGCAAGAGGCGGAGAACATTGTCAATGTTTCGCGCCTCGTTGCCGATGCCGCCGCCGCCCGCACCGAGAACATTGGCTTGCACTTCAATGAAGATTTTGCGTAGCAAAATGAACTCCCACCCGTTACAATAGTTAGTAACTATGCTCTGCTCACTGATTGCTCTTTATTTGCTCAATCAAGAGATTCCTGCCAATAGCCGTGCAGGGTATGCCTACATCAACGCCATTACCGATTTGCACTTTTCGGCTACGGAAATCCAAGGGCTGCAAAAACAGTTGGCTGAATCGAAAGACTATCAAGAAAGAGTCGGAGCCGCATATGTCCTCTACCTTCATTACCGCACAGAAGCGAACATGAAAGTTGTAGTCAAAGAAGCCGAGGCGAGCTTTGAAACCAACTCGATTTGGCACGAATATCTCGGGAACACCGTCGGTAAGATTGCTCTGAATGACTGCGATCAGGTCGCCTTTTCAACTCTTATCACGCTTAAATCAGATGGGGCAATGGCAGAACTGATCAGCGAGCGGCTTTCGGAGATACTGCTGAAGTAACCGCTCTTCTTTGCCGAAGGCTTAGAAGCATTCTTTCCCCAGCTCGATAACGCGAAAAGTCTCCGTTCCTTGAAAGCAAACAAACGCTTACTGGGATGGGCATTCATGGCGTCAGATTCTAAGGAAGCGACTCGCTTTAACCGAGCATTGGATACGATGTCAAAGGGCAAACCCGTCCATCAAAAATGGGCAGGGCTACTCGAAACACTTTTGCGGGAAGTCACTCAGAATAACCCGGAGTCGGGACACCGACCGGCAACGGCGAAGCCCACGCCGGTAGCCGGATAATCACCGAGCAGGTGCCCTGCTCTTTCGGTTGGAAGCTGAGCATTGTTGAACCCAAAAGCGTGCTTGGTTTCACCCCAACGAGGTTCGTTTCCGCTTCAATCTCGATGGGATAGCCCGTCAGCAAAACGAGACTCTGCGGAGCCCCCGCGCGGTGTATCCACGACAGCCGATACCCCTTCTCGTGTGGCTCGACCGTCACACCAATGGGCGAAAGAACGCGCACATGCCCCAGTAGAGACGCAACATACGGGTGGATGTTGGTGATCACGGTTGCATCACTGAACAGCGACAGACGCAGGCTCGCCAAAGGATCGGGTTGCTCGCCTTTCTTGACTTCAAAGCCGCGCTTCTCTTGGTAGATCGGAAGCACCTTCTCTGCCACCAACCCAGCGTGAAGCATCGCCGCTCGAAGGCGCAACGACTGATCATCACTCAATGCCGCCGCAAACGCCGCGAGCCCCGTGGCGCGATGATCCGGTTTTGAATCCGCATCGGTGAGCACCCACCGGCTCGCATCAAAAGTCTTGAGAAGTTCGGCAAGGAACGAATTGGGAGCTTCCGTGAGTTCTTCAATCCGAATTGACTCTTCTAACAGCGCATGAGCGGCGAGAATGTCCGGATTCTCGCGCGGTGCACCGCTACTATTCACCTGCGCGGAGAGCCGCTGGAAGTCTGTTCGCACCGAATCTACTGCCGACTTGAGAGCCAAATCGCGGCGGCAAACCAAGTTCTTGAGGGCAAGTTCGGTCACACTCGGGACATCGAACGGGTTCACTGTCGTCAGCCCATCGGGGACGGTGCCAACACTCAAACCGCGCCCAACGGGCACGCGCCGGATGGGAAATCGGACAGCAATACGCGGCTCAGTTGAGAAAGCAAGCGGACCATAATCCAGATCGCCGACGGGAGGTGTGACTCCAGTCAGAATCTTGACCCCATAGCCGCCTTGCTTGCAGAGCATCAGCGGAATCGGAATAATTGCGCCGGGCTTATCGTAGTTCCAAATCGCAACCAGCGCAGATTCTTCCGATCTCACATCCACCGAGACCAGCTCTGGTGCCGACTGAGTGAGGTACTTTGCGTTCGCTTTGACTTTATTGACGGTCTGCCCCAACCCGGCAACAGACATCCCTATCTTCTCCAATCCAATCGGGAGCATGGCGCGAACCCAGCCCTTGTACCGCTCCGTCGTGCGGACTCGCCATTCGCCCGATGAACCTTCGGCTATCAGCTGTACCGGCTTATCAAAGACGAGGAGAACCGGCACTTGATCCGCTTGGAAGGAGACCATCACCCAGTTCGATGGAGCAGTCGGATTTCCCGCATCGACCGTACCTTCCCCCCAACTGAGGAACGGACTAAGATTGCTACCGAAATTGAGCTCGAACCCGAGGGCAAAGTACATCTCCATTCCCGGTGTGGAGCGATGAAATTTGAACGCACTGGGCGTCATCGCAAAGTCGCGCCCGCGATAGAAGGCGGTCTGCTCCGACTCTTCCTTCAGAGCCATCTCTTTGACTGGAGATGCAAACTTGAACTTCTCACCAAACGTGGCTTTCACCCGAAAACCGTCTTCGGTTATCAGGAAATCACGGGATAAAGGCGATTCGCCAAACCCGTACTGTCCAGCCCATGCAGAAACGCAAAAAGCTAACCCACACAACGAGCTAAAAGCTCGTACCCAACAATTCAATGCCAATTCGCTTTGTCCGTTGCGAATAGCTCAAGCCCACTTCACGAATGCCCAGCTTATAGCTGAGAATCACCGATTGATCCTGGAAAGAATCCGGCCCGAACTGATCATAAAAATACCCATAACTGAACCGCCAGAGCGGCCCAAATCGATAATTGAGTTTAGCATTCAAATTGAGTCGATCGATGTCGAGACTTCTTGTCATGAATGCGGTTACACTGCCGGGGCCAATATTGTAATAGCTCTCCAGCGAAACTTTGTGGCGGCCCAGCAGGTTACTGGTAAAGCCGTCTTCTGTGAAATCGTAGTTGAAATTGAAGATCAATCCATTGGTGGGGATGGTGCTGTAGCTTAGCGAAGCAAAGTGAGTCAGCCCCCTATTGGAATTGGTGCCTGAATTCTGTGCAACGGTGTAAGAAACATTCACCGAAGAATTCGAAGCCGGCCGGAACGTGTCAGATACAAACCGCGCTTGAATCCCCACGTTATTGTTCGTCTGATCAGTCGAACTTGTGATGATATGATTTTGCGACGCCCGCACCCCAAGGAACACGTTCCCAGGAATCAATCCTGTGCGGAATGGATCTTTTTCAAGCACTAAGTTGGCGTTGTTAGTGATTAGCTTCCCACCACTGATTGAACGCCCATGGTTGCCGTTCAGACTGACGTTATAGCCCGAGAAAGAGTGACTGACGTTTGCAGAGGCGTACATGCTCTTATGCGCGGGAAAATCAAGCTGGGTGTTGATATTGGTCACGCCATCAAACGACCAGGATTGCCGAACGCCTGCGCCCCAATCCTCGCGCCCAAGCCCGAAGAGGGTCATTCCCCCATCCATCTCATCGCCACGATTCCAGTTCAACTGGTAATCAATGAATGCACCCCCGCCTGCGCCTGCACCGGTGCCGTACCGGTTGCCATACCGGAAAACCACCGCGCTCGTTTCGCCAGGTTTGAGGGTCAGATAATACGGGTAGTTGATCGCAACATCGTTGTTACTGATGTTCAGAAACTGTTCGGTGACTAGCGGTGAGCTGTTGTTCACGTTCACACGGAACAGGGGCAACTTCATAATGCTCTGCCCGCCGACAATGACGTTAGCGTCTTGGAATTGCACTTCCTTTCGCGGGAAAGCAATCACTTTCTTTGCTTCCACCATTGAAGTGGACTGCGAGATATCGGCAAAATCGAATCGGCGGCGATCAAATTGCCCGGTGATGCGTTCGAGCCCGCTACGGGTGATGTTCACAACTGCGGTGATCTGCTTGGCTTTGATCGGGATTGAATATCGCCCGACAGCTTCTGGATCATGCACAGGAATAGTGAAAGTCCCAACTCCCAACCCTTCTCGCTTGTTGAGCTGATAGTAAAGCTCGTCGAACTCATAGACTTGCCCGCGAATGGTGAGCTTGGCGCGTCGTGCCTTGACTTCATAGCTTGGAATTCGAACCTGAAGGTCATCCGCTTCGACAACGATATCACGGTAGCGAAGCTCTGCACCCCGCTCTTGACCACTCGCTTCTATCACGCGGTCACTTTGCGAGTAAACGAGTGATTCCTTGCCGACAATCTCGAAGTATTCCTTTGCAGAGTTCAAAAGTTCTCGATCACTGACGAATTCAACTTCTAGCTCAGCCGATGCCCCGAACTGCAATGCACTCGCTCGAACTCGCGCAAAACCGGGGATGCTCCCTGCAACGAGAATTGCCCGCGCGTAGCCATTGGAAGTCTTGACGATCTTATCGCGGAAGGCTCCTAGGTTGGAATCAAACACAACCTGCGTTCCATCAGGAACGAGGCGACCATTGGAATCGCGCACGAGTGCCGAAATGGTGAGATTGCTCCGACCATCAGCGACAGCGATGGAGGGGTAGGTTTCGAGCGAGATTGTTCCGTTGTTCGCGGATGCAAGGGCGGCAAGCCCAAAAAGTGCTTGCACTGCAATTGCCCTGATAACCCGATCACATCTCACAAATTACGTGCCCTACAAAGAGAAAACGGTCGGAGAGCCTCGAAAGGTTCTCCGACCGTGATTATACTAGCCAGCGCGTTCTTTTAGCGAACCACGTTGACCGGAACGAGCTTGCGGACTCGTTCGCCGTTCGGGGTTTCTGCCAAGATTTCAACTCGGTAGGTTCCCGGAGCAACGGCTCGGTTTGCATTGTCGCGCAGAGTCCATTGGACTGAGTTCTCGCCAGAGTTTTCTGCTCGGCCGCGGGTTACGGTAAAGACTTCCTTACCGGATGCGGACAGAACTCGAACTGTAACGAGAGCGTCTGCGGACAGTGCGTAGTTGATGACAACCGGGCTGTTCGGGCCTTTACCTGCGGGCAGAACCGTCACGTTACCGATCACAGGCTTGTTAGAACCACCTGGCTCAGCTGTGATGGTGAACTCGCGGGTACCAGCTTGATCCATGCGGAATGTGTATCCGCTAGTGGTTCGCAGGTCGCGCTTTTCACCGGTCAGGTTGTCTTCGAGTCGGAGTCGCATACCGCGTGGCACGCTTGCCATGGTCGGCCAGGTGAGAGTGACTTCACCAGCTTCTTCGACTTTGACGCGAGCAGTCCAGGATTGGCGTCCAACGCGATCGTTGATCGCTTGTGCCATTCGAGTGACTTCGCCATCCATTTCGTCCATGATGGCGAGTTCCAGGTTTTGGCCAGGAGCCTGCGGTGCTTTCGGAACGGAAAGCTGTTGAGCTCGGCTCTTGTCAGCAACGACGCCAACATAGTTTTCAGAGTCGTATCCAGCTTGAGATCGTGCGGAGAGTTTCAGTCGCCATTCGCGATCTGTTTGCTTCCACTGATCAGCGACACCACGTCCAGAGAACGGAAGACCTTCTTGGAAGAGTGGCGGCCAGATGATTCGGATCGGTTGGAATGTTCGGACGAATACCCAGTACGCTTTGTGCGGTTCGATCACAAAGTCGGAACCTTGTGTGAACAGGTAGCTGTTGGTATCCGGATCGAAGAACTGCATGGAAGAGCTGATAAAGTTGTTTTGAACCAACTCTGCCCAGGTCATGGAATTCGACGGGCTATCTTCTGCAACACCGATGAGGTGGGATACAGGGACGCCGTAGTTGTACGGGTTACCAATCATGTTCCAACCCTTCTTCAGGTTGACCAGGAGGCCGCCAGTCGGGGAATTAGGATCATAAGATGCACCCGGCAGATCGTAGCTGTTGACAGGATTCGTTGGAACGATCCAGTAGCCAATTCCACGCTCGATTGAGGTCACTGGTTGGTAAGTTCGAGAATCTTGATCGTATCGGAATGCCAGATAGTCAACACCCGTTTGCATTTGCAAGATATTGTCCAAAGACGTATCAGCAAAGATGTACGGGAACGAGACCATGTTTGCGCCAGCCGCCAACGAGATTGTTGGGACGGAAGCAACACGTACTACCTGAGTCAGAGACTTTGAAGGCCCTGGCAACGGCGCAATGGTTACGTTGATCGGAAGATCACCGAAGGTTTCGCCATCGCTCACAACTTGCCAATCGATAGGCACGAGTTGATTCGGGTTGACGATTGAAACTTGCTTTTCTTGCGTTTCGCCTGGAGCAAGGCTCAAGCCATCCGGAAGATTGATGATGCAGCGCACGTTGTGAAGAGGTACTTCTTTATCGATCGTTGCATATTGGTTATCAATCCAAAGTCGAACTTGCATCGGATTCGGGTTTTGACCCGCGCCAACGTAGTTGACAACTTTCGGTGCATCAAGAACAACGGTGTAAGGATCGGTGTAATCGGAGATGCCCCATGAAGTGCGGATGTACTGCACGACTTGGCGAGATCCGCCAGCCGGAACAAGTTCACCCGGATACTTTGTTGCCATCGACATTTGTCGATAGTTGACGTCAGCCGATTCAGCCAACCCAGTCGGATCACCGAAGACACTAAAGGAAACTCCGTTACCAAGACCGACGCCTGTATGGCTACCAACGATGATTTCCGATGTCCGTGTTGAATCCGGCGCAATCGCTGGCGGAACGAGGTCAAGTTGAAAACCGTAGTTTTCAGACTGTCCAAAAAGTGCTCGATATTTGTTTGGATAATTGGTATTGGAGCCGAAGCGTTTTTCCCAAATTCGAATTGGTCGATTTTCCTGGAAATATGCGTGGCCAATATATCGCTCAGCGGTGAATTTGCTTGGTCCAGTTAAGTTAGAAAACGCAACCTGTGCACCAGTGCTGTCAGGTGCCTGCGAAATCATCCCGTGATACATCACCCAAATCAGACCCATTGTGTGATCAACGGTATCTGTGTTATTCAAAGTCCAACCAAGTCGAACTGCGTCACCGAGAACCTTCGCGCGCACTTCTACTTGGCTTCCTGTGCCAGCCCAGATCGCGACTTGATATCGATTACTGAATCCAACGTAGGCAGTGATCAAGCCGTTATCGCCAAAAAGTTCGCCGTTAGCCGGGTCATCCCCATCTTGGGTAATGAGTGCAAAACAGAAATCACCAACAGGATCGATGGGCCAACCCGTTGTGAGAGCCATATTGTCATCGAAAGTGCTTTGAACTGAACCAATGGCACCTACACCAAATGCGAATCGCCCGGAGGCATCCAGATTACGTGCAGGGGCATAACATGGCCCAGTTTGGCCACCCCAGGTCGCTGTGCCAGTAACGCCGATGGAAACACCGATCAAAGGATCTACCACTGTATTTATCGCATAGTCGATCGTATACGGCATGGTGTTCATCGGGTCAATACAGACGCCAGCCCACCCCTGTCCGAAGGACACGGCAGACAAGGCACCTGCTGTAAGTATTCCGATTAATTTCTTCATGACTCTATTTGTCTCTAAAAATCTTGATTATGGTTGCGTGCCAGCCCTGTCCCCATTTTGTGGAATGAAGACAGGGCTCGCATATGGGACGGAACGATGCTCCTATTTAGTTCCTTGTGAATCGGCGAACCGCACTGAAAATGTACCGTTTACCGGAGGCATCAGCCACTGGGCCAGGTACGTCTGCGAGGTTGCGTGCCCCAATTCTCCAGAACAGGGTTGTTGATCCTGGGAAGAACGTGGATGTATCGACTACAGGCGATGCCACGCTTTGTCCACCAGGTGTGTTCAGGTCAATGAACGGATCAAGTGTGACCGTCGCTCCTGCTGAGAACAGAGGATCAGTTGAGAGCTGAACCACATACTCGAGTTGGATAGAGGTCACCCCGCCGCGAACCGATTGGAATTGGAACGGGATCGGAGTATTGATCGTGGCGTTGTTGATCGGGCTGACCAACTGCGCTCGGTTGAGCGGAGTTGCGGAGCCAGATGCTGCAACTCGAGTAGATGCGAAGTAGCAGTACTCTTGTGCAGTTCCGCCACCAGTTGTACCAGTTGTACCGGTTGTACCAGTCGTCCCTGTCGTACCGGTTGTGCCGGTAGTTCCCGTCGTACCTGTGGTTCCAGTCGTACCGGTCGTGCCGGTTGTACCAGTTGTTCCACCTGTTCCACCGCTACCACTAGTGGTTGGGCTCGGAATCGAGTTAGAGCTGACTCGGTAGATCACTTCTACAGAGTAGAGGGTCGGAGTTCCAGGGACAACACCTGTGACGCCATTATCAGTACCATTAGGAGCTGTCGGGTTATTACAGGTTGTACCGCCAACTACACCACCGAAGTCGAAGTAGTTTGCACCTGGCTGGAAGCTAGCATTTGCATCGTCGATTGCGGAGGATTGGCTACCATCAGCAACGACAACCGGGCCAGCCGCAAAGCCACCACGGTGGACTTGCCACATAACCGGGCCTTCATTGATACCGCGCAAGAACGCGTCTCGCACCCAGCTAACACGGACACCAGGAACGTCGTTGCCTTGCATGATTGCTTCAGCTTGCACGTTACCGATAAGGGTGTTGGACCCACCTCGTCCTTGACCCAGCAAGAAGCCGAGAACGACGAGAAGGAGAAGAATCTGAACCAGGCCGCTGTTACCAGAGCTGGATTTTCGATTCTTGATTCGGACGTCGCCATTGTTGCTGAGCGCAACGGTGGTCGGAACGTCAACGACGGGGAGAACCTTATCGCTCGGTTGAACACCTTTATAAGTTCGAGTGACTCGAGCAAAAGATGAATCCGGATCGACGTTGGTCAATACTGCTTCAGCAACAATCTCTCGACCGCGTCGAATGATCACCTTTTGACCTTGATTGTAACCTGAGCGGGTACCTTTGTCGATCAAAATTGCTTGAGGTGTTGTGTTGAGAACGGTACCGGTCTTGAGGACTCGGGTTTCCATTTCTCGAACAATGTGAAAACCTGCATCTGCAAGTGCTTCGTTAAGAAGAGTTGCTTCGCTGACGTCGCCAGAGCGAACACCAGACTGACCCTTAAGTGCACCACCGTTGATGGTGATAGCAGAGCTTGCATCTTGCATCAGGACGCGGATCACCGCGACTGCTTGCTTGCCGCCTTGTACTTCAGCGATTTGCCAAGTAACGACTTCACCTGAAACGATGAAATCAGCTCCCAGAGCTTGGCCCAATCGGACTAGGTCGGCAGAGCGGGAAATGGGAGGCACGTAACCCAAATCGCTCATCGTTCGGGTGACTGTATCCTGTGCAATTACATCCTTTCCAGCTTTTACAAGTTCACCTCGGACAGCATCTCGGGCGCTTGCACCCAGATCTACTGCCGAACTCGGAACTCGAACTGTAAAGTCGGTAACTGCGAGTGTTTCGGACGAACCCTGTACCTGCGCTTGGGCAGGGGTTGCGCCTCCAAATGTCAATACAGTTACCAAACCGGCAACTGCCAGGGCGATTTTGCCCTTTAGGCTATTGAAAGAAGTTAACTTCACTGTGACGTTTCCTCCTCGTTCCAGATCGTCTTCGCTTGCATGTTCACGTTCCCAAAACCGGCGCACCATAAGGCGCGTCCAGCCGTACGTAGTCGAATCATAGCCGAAACGTAACAACAGAATCAACTGAACTTGTGCCAACAACGCACAAAGTTCAAAAAAAGTTCTGTAAAACGCCCGATTGATTCAACTCTGCTTGACTCAGCGCGGAATTATATCCGAAATGAGACTCGCTTTGCTCACATCGCAATAAGTTTGCTAATGCGAGCTACGTCAGTACGGACGGCAGACAATGGCAAATCAGTTCGAATTGTCTGGTCAGATAGCAACTCTTTGACTCTGAGAGGAAGTTGAAGTCCAACCATTCTCTCGGCAGCCTCACGATCTTGAACCCGGTGAGTAAGTCGTTCAAGTTGAATTTCCGCACCGCAGCTTACGCAAAGGATCTGTGCAAACAAGCATTGAATAGTGGATTCAAAGAGTAAGGGCACTTCAATAATGTCGGCTCCCGAGCTATCCATAGCTTCCAGTACCCGCCCATGCATAAGAGTATTCAGTGCGGTTCTCTTTTCAGGATCATCGGTGATCGCTTCCCGGATTGCGGTGACATCCTTTGCATCTACACCCAACAACCAACTGATTTCCGCCTGAACTTCTGTTCGCTCGCGGACTTCCTTAGCGATCTCATCGGCAGAGGCGACAGAAAAGCCCAGTTCGCGGAACATCGAGCACACTGTGCTCTTCCCCGTTGCAATCCCTCCGGTCACCGCGACTTTCACAACTCTATTGTGACGGAGAGGCAAACCAAAAGAGGCTGAAAACCTTAGTTTTCAGCCTCAATCTCGATAATCCGGTAATCAGAGATTATTCGGACTTTTCTTCTGAGCCGCCTTCGTCGGACTTCATCAAGCCCTTGAGCAAGCCCAGTCGTTCGCCGATGGTTGCGCCACCGGTCGGGGTTTGGCGAGCCGCTGCATCGGAAACATCCGATTGCGGGCGTCGACCGCCGCCACGTCGGTTTCCACCGCCGCCGCGTTGATTGCCTTGACCGCCACCGTCGTATCGGTAGCCTGGCAGTCCGGCACCATCTCGAAGAGAAAGCACCATACGTCGATCGTCCGGTCGGAGGTCGATGATGACTGGCTCAATTTCTTGATTGTCTTCAAGTTCCTCTTGCGGCTTCTTAAGTCGCTTGTCGCTGATTTCACTGAGTGCCAAGAATGCTTCGACACCTTCTGGTAGTCGAACAAAAGCGCCGCTCGGAACCATACGCGTGACCGAAGTCTTGATTCGCTGACCTTGCTTGTAGTTCTCGCGAACTGTCTTCCAAGGATCAGGAAGCACCTGGCGAAGACCCAGGCTGATTCGACCGTTGTTTTCATCCAAGCGAAGCACCATGACTTTGATTTCATCGCCGTCTTTCAGAACTTCCTTCGGATGGTCGATTCGCACCCAGCTCATTTCGCTGATGTGCAGAAGACCGTCGATGCCGCCGAGATCAACAAATGCTCCGTAATCGGTGAGGCGTCGAACAACGCCTTCAACGATATCGCCCGCTTTGATCTTGGAGAACATTTCTTCCTTGATCTCGTCACGTCGCTCTTCTTCTGCGGCTCGGTTCGAGAGAACAACTTTCTTTCGCTCCTTGTCAACTTCGATAATCTTGACGTTGAGCGTGTTGCCAACGTACTTTTCGATGTTGCGTAGCTTTCCGCTACCCACATGGGTTGCCGGAACAAAGCCTCGAACGCCGATATCAACGACAAGTCCGCCCTTGACTCGCTCAACAACATTGGCTTCGAACATGGTGCCTTCTGCGAACGCATCCAGAATCTTTTGCCATTGAACATCAAAGTCAGCACGTCGCTTAGAGACAACCGGATTCCCTTCTGCACTGTTCGTCTTTAGAACAATAACTTCGAAGGTGTCACCGGGCTTGACGTGGCCAACAGCGGTTTCCAGGTTTTCGAATGCGAGTTCGCTGAGGGGCACAACGCCTTCGGCTTTGGTACCCAGGTCAACGAAGACTCGATCGATTTCCACTTGGATAACGCGTGCTTCAATTCGTTCGCCTTTCGAAATCAGGCTCTTGTTTTGGGGAAGATTGGAATCTTCAGTTCCCAAACTCGCAAAAGCTTGTTCGAAGAGCAATTCGTCTTCGGTTTTTCCGCCGGTTGCTACAGCGGCGGATTCAGTCTTGGTGGCGTCCGCCGCGGGCTCAGAAGCTGAGGTTGCTTCGGGACTCGGCGTGACGCCAGCATCCGTAGAATCGGTAGAGCCAGTGTCAGTTTGCGGCTGGTTCATCTGGTCTTCCACCGGGGTTTGCTGATCGTCGTTAATCACTCTGAGAATGACCTCTTTTGAAATAGGTACATCAAAGAACCCTCATTGGAAACTTCAGCAAAAAAATCACAAAAGACAGCCAAACCGAGCGGCTTTTTGACGCGGACATATTGTAGCCCACCCAACTAAATTCAGGCCCGGACCTTTGTGGGTTCAACGGAACCAATCCAGTCCCATGCTTTTTGAATTCTAGGGATATAGACTCGCCATCGTGATCAAAGCCGCCATCGACGTAGGTTCAAATTCGGTACTTCTTCTTGTTTCCGAGTTTGCTGATGGCAAATGGAATCCGCTCCGCGAAATCAGTACCGTCACCGCCCTCGGCGAAGGCACCAAAGAGACTGGGCTCCTCAAAGAAGATCGAATGACATCTACTCTGGAGGTTCTCATTTCGTACAAAGTGATTTGTGGGGAAATGGGAGTGCAAGAGTGCCTTACCGGCGGAACGATGGCCCTCCGCATAGCAAAGAACGCGGATGAGTTTTTGAATCGAGCCGCAGAGCAAGGAACTCCTGTGCGGATTCTTTCTGGTGACCAAGAAGCAGAACTCGGCTTTCTCGCCGTTGCCAACGATCCGCTTTTCGCCAATGAGGCTCGGCTGTCCATTATTGATCCTGGTGGGCACAGCACCGAACTCATGACTGCCGACCGCCAGCCGGACGGCGCTTGGATGATGAAGTTCCGGCAATCGTTTGCTGTGGGAGCCTTAGGGTTACGCGGCACGATCATCCCCGATGAAACGCCCGACTTTGCCCAACGGCTCAACGCGATGGATCAGATCGATTCTCTTTTGTCCTTTGATTATCTTCCGGGGCAAAGTGGCCGCGCCGTTGTGTTAGGGGCAACTGGGACAAACTTGATCTCTATTCGGGAAGGATTTGCAGATTGGGAACCGGACAAAGTTCATGGACAGATTCTCGATTTTGAAGAAATTAGCCGAGCCGTTGGTTGGCTCTGTGACAAGACTGATGCCGAGCGATCCCAAATAGTTGGGCTGGAAAAAGGGCGAGAGAAAACCATCCACCTCGGCGCGTTGATCCTTGAACGTTTCATGCAATCCATCCACGTTTTGGATGTCATGGTTTCGATTCGTGGCTGGAGACACGCTCTTCTTGAGACGGGTTGGCCGTCTTAGAATTTGGTTATGTCGTCTAGCCGCTATTCCAGCCCACCAAACTGGCTCATTGCCCTCATTGTGGTGATTCCTTATCTGGGTTTTTGGCTTTATGGACTGACCGATCTTGACGAGGGGTTTTATGGGGCGGTCGTCACCGACATGCTCCGGCGAGGCGATTGGATCACGCCGACCTACAACGGGCTTCCATGGTTTGAAAAACCGATTCTGAGCTACTGGCTTTCCATGCCATTCGTCAGCGTGATGCACAACGAATTCGGAGCCAGGCTCCCGAGCTTTCTCTGTACTCTCGCAACCGGATTTGTGTTATTTCGATTCCTTTCGAAATGGACACAGGTTCAAGCTGGACAACTTGCCTTACTGGTGTTTTCGGGAAACATTCTGGTCGTCGCAATCGGGCGCATGATGATGACCGATGCCGCCCTGATGCTCTCGCTCACCCTCGCTTTCGCCACATTTTTTGAGAGCCTCCACGGTGAGAAAAAATGGAGGCTCGTTTCCGCAGCGATGGTCGGAGTTGGCGTGCTTGCGAAAGGGCCAGTCGCTGGTCTTCTTTTCCTAGGAGTCATCGGACTGACTTACTGGCAACTCCGATACCTCCGTCCCAAGTTCCGCGGGCTCTGGCTCCCCGGGTTTGTAATTTGTCTCGCTGTGATCGCTACTTGGTATGTGCCCGCCTATCTTGCCAATGGTCAGGTGTTCATCGACAAATTTTTAATCGAGCAGAACATCGGTCGCTTCACAGGGGGAGACAAAGCCCATTCCATCTCGGAAGTGCTCAAAAATTATGCTTGGCTTGTTCGGTTCCTGGCTAACATCCTGTTCTTCCCGCTCGTGGTTTTGATTGCCGGCGCACCTTGGTTCTTGAGCCTCAGAAAGGCCAAAACTGCAATTACAGAACATTTGGTCAAAACACCAGAACACGACCTGAAAACCTATCTGCAGATATGGTTTCTGGTGATCATCGGGTTCTTTACACTCAGTGGCACAAAACTCCCCCACTACATCCTCCCCGCAATGGTGCCGCTATCTGCCCTCATCGGGTGGTCGCTGACGGAGCAAATCAAAGGCGTTTTCCTTCTTCAGCGGAAGCATCTCATACTGGCGGGATGCTGGTCAGTTTTCATGCTAATTCTAGCGAATTACGTATTTTTGACCGACTATTACAGAAAGTATCAGCCGGTTCAAACGGCGGCAAAACACGCCTGGAAAGAAGGTCGAGAGTTCGCGGTTTACCAGCCACACTTGACCAACAAGAAAGACCAAAACGGAAGTCTGGAAATGCTCCCCACCAGCAACCCCAGTCTCCTTTTCTATTATCGCAAGCCGTTGACTTTCATCAACTCGGAAGATGAATTAGATGCACTGAAAGAAAAGAACCCACTGGTGCTAACAATCAAGGAAAAGGCATCCCCAAAACTGAGGCCAATAGAAGCGTATCCAGAGTCAAATCCCGACTGGAAAACCTGGCTCTATGAAATTGAAGACTGATTATTCCGGTTTCTGCAAAATCAAGTGGTGGACATGCCAATGCTTGGGTTCATTGAACACGGTCTTCCCCGCCCGATTGACTTCATTCCACTGCAGAATTTTCCAGTCAGGAACGAGTTCTTTGATCTCAGGATAAGTCAGCGTTGTGACATCGTCGCGCCAGTCGTCATCCGGCCCGAGTAACTGTCCTGCCCAAAGCCCACCGGGCTTAACGCATTCCAAAGACTGATTGAAGACTTCGTAAAACCGATCACCGGTCACAAAGAAGATGGAGAACACGGCAGAAACTACATCATATTGGTCGTTGAAGCCCATGCAGTAATCGCCTTCCATGATCTCGCATTTGGCGTTTTCACCGATCTCGCACCGCAAGTGTTCGCAGAATTCGCTCCCTTGATCCACCGCCGTAACTTCCCAGCCTTTGTCTAGCCACCAGAGAACCCCCGTACCAACCCCAAACCCGAGTTCCAATACCTTGCCCGGATCGCCCAGATGCGGATCCAACTCCTTGTAAAAAGGGTTCGGCCCAAGTTTTTTGGCTGATTCGAAGTACTGTTTAAAATCCATAGCAACCTCAAAGGGAGAGATAAGGTTTGATCCGATCAAAGAGATTGGGGCCAATTCCGGGGACTTCTTGGACGGCGTCTAGAGTCTGAAATGGGCCATTCTCCTCGCGGTACTGCACGATGTTATCGGCAATCGCCGGCCCCACGCCGGGAAGCATGACCAATTCATCAGGACCTGCGAGATTGATACTCACGAGAAAATTCGCCGGTGGATCGTCATTTGAACCTGGATTGCTGGCTTCCTCGACCCACGGGACATCGATTTTCATCCCGTCCGTCAGCAATGCCGCCTGGTTGATTTTTCGGATATCAGCGCCTTGCTGGAATCCGCCCGCGCTCTGAATAGCGTCCATCACCCGCGCATCCGCTTTGAGCTTGTAAACGCCCGGACGATTCACTGCCCCGCTCACATCGACCGTCATCTCTCCTGCCGTCGAGGGTTTGCGAATGATCGAATCTGTACCTTGCGGTTCAGGGAATTCCGTCAACGCACGATGAGTACGCATTTGTGTCCCAATGACGATTACCGCCATAACCACTGCACCAACGACCGCAATCGCGGCAATCTTTTGGCGCGGGGTCATCTGGTCGATCAGGGACATGGCTCAACACCTACAGGAGGCTAAGTTCGGCCGCTTCAACCGTGTTTGCCAATAGACTTGCCACGGTCATCGGGCCAACGCCACCCGGTACGGGAGTGATATGGCTGGCTTTTGCCGCGCACTCTTCGTAGTGGCAATCTCCGACATCGTGGGATCGCCCTTCCACTTTGTTGTAGCCCGCATCGATCACGATTGCCCCTGGTTTGACCCAGTCACCGCGCACCATCTCTGGGCGACCAACCGCCGCTACTAAGACATCGGCGTTGCGGCACAGATCGGCAAGGTTTTGAGTTCGGGAGTGAGCGATGGTAACAGTGGCGTTTTTCTCCAAAAGCATCAATGCCATCGGCTTCCCGAGGATATTAGATCGACCGATCACAATCGCGTTTTTGCCGGTCAAATCGAGTTCATACCGCTCGATCAGCTTGATAATCCCGAGTGGTGTTGCACACCGAAACCCTGGCAAGCCCGCCGTCAATCTCCCGAGCGACGCACTCGTAATACCGTCCACATCTTTCGCCGCGCCGAGACTTTCCAGCACGGCATCTTCATCAATATGAGAAGGGAGAGGGTGCTGAATCAAAACACCGTGCACTCTGGGATCAGCGTTGTACTGGGCAACCTTGTCCATCACCTCGCTCTGCGAAACGTCCTCAGTCACCATGAATGCACCGCTTTCTATACCGACCCATTCGGCTTGCTTCTGCTTCATGTTCACATAAGCGAGGCTCGCAGGGTCTTGGGCGGCAACAATAGCCTCAATCCGCGGAACAACGCCTTTCTCACGTAGGGCCGCACATCGAGGCTTGAGCGATTCGCGGAGTTCCCTGCTAGAAAGTTTCCCGTCGAGGATAATTGGCTCCGACATCAGTTTCCGCTCCATTCGTTTTCAACTCGCGTATTCATATCCGCAACCTTATCTTCCAACCCCGCACGGTATCTTTCGAGCTGCCCAGCCAAATCTGGATCATCTGTTCCCAAAATCCGGACCGCCAGCAATCCAGCGTTGAAACCGCCACCAATCGCAACCGTCGCAACGGGGATTCCGCTTGGCATCTGCACGATGGAGTGCAAGGAGTCCACCCCGCTCAAAGTCGAAGTTTTAATCGGAACTCCGATAACCGGAAGAGTTGTCATGCTCGCCACCATCCCCGGGAGATGCGCGGCTCCGCCCGCTCCCGCAATGATGACTTGCAAACCGCGAGTTCTTGCCGACTCCGCATACTCCACCATCGCGTTCGGAGTGCGGTGCGCGCTCACAACTTTGATCTCATGCGACACGCCAAACTGCTTCAGCGCCTCGGCAGCTTCCTGCATCGTGGGCAGATCCGACTCCGACCCCATGATAATCCCGACTTTCGGGTTCGCCATAGAGAAAAGGATACTCGGCAACCACTCCTACGCCTAGCCAAAACGGATGTGGAAAAGTTGGTCTATATTTGTTCCAGACCCGCTCCCTTTGCCACTGAACTCCCGTCTTGAAAGCGACACAAGCGGAGTGGAGCCCCTTGTGCCTCTTCAAATTTTATGTCTGGACTAGAAGAAGATATGAACCCCAAGAATCTCTTTGAATCCCAAGCGGTCATCAAGGTGATCGGTGTGGGTGGCGGCGGATGCAATGCCATCAATCGCATGATTGCGGCCGGAGTGCAAGGCGTGGAATTCATTGCCATGAACACCGACCGACAAGCATTGGATGAGAGCCTGGCATCAACAACAATCGCCCTCGGTCGTAATTCGACTCGCGGACTTGGCGCTGGCGGAAACTCTGACAAGGGTTACACCGCAGCAAAGGAATCCGAGCACGACATCCTGGCTGTCCTGGAAGGCGCAGACATGGTCTTCATCACCGCAGGAATGGGTGGCGGAACCGGAACTGGTGCGGCTCCCTATGTAGCGGAACTGGCAAAGCGTCTCGGTATCTTGACCGTTGGCGTTGTCACTAAGCCGTTCATCTTTGAAGGGCCACGCCGCAAGAAATCTGCGGATGCGGGCGCAACTCAGCTCGAAGAGCAAGTTGATACTCTCATCGTCATCCCGAACGATCGCCTGAATTCTTTGGTCGATCGCAACATCCCGCTCAGCGAAGCATTCCGCACCGCTGACGATGTGCTTCGACAAGGCGTCCAAGGGATATCCGACATCATCACCCGCCCGGGTCTGATCAACGTTGATTTTGCCGACGTGAAAACGGTCATGTCCAACGCCGGAATCGCCCTCATGGGAATGGGATACGCAGATGGCGATCATCGCGCCAAAGTTGCGGCGGAAATGGCGGCTAACTCCCCGCTCCTCGAAACTACCATTCAAGGTGCAAAGCGAATTCTCGTCAACATCACCGCTGGCCCAGATTTCGGCATCGGCGAAGCTCAGGAAGCGATGGAATACATCATGCAGCTTGCTGACGCAGACGAAGCCAACATCTTTATGGGGCAAGTGATTGACGAAACTATGTCTGGACAAGTTTGCATCACGCTTCTTGCGGCAGGAATGTCGGCAACAGCACCACGTAAACCGGAGACTTCAGTGTTCAACCACACGAATCCGGTTGAGAAGGTGCGTGAAGTGGTCACTCCGGTAGAAACCGTGAGCCCGCTCCGCGATGCAGCGATCATTGAAGTGGAAGATGTTGATCTCGACATCCCCACCTTCTTGCGCCGGCAACGCCAACGCAACTAATCATCAAGTCTTATATCGGCAACGTACTGGTCCAACGAATGGCCCCGCCAACCCCGGCGGGGCATTTTTTCTGCCCTAGCGCTTCAAGAAACCCTGTTCACGCACATAGTCGAGCATGGAGTCTCGCCCACTCATGTGGTTGCCATCTACGCGGCGACCAGAGCGCATTGACCAATCGACATCTCCCGACATCCCTTGCGATTCATAAAACTCCTTCATCCGAGCGTTGTATTCAGCGATATCAGGATTCTCATCGTACTTTTCGCGGAACCAGATGGCAGGTTGCTTCAGGCGTGGTTTGATTTCTGCCTTCGCATCTTCGGCGGGATAGCCCAAACACAGCCCAAACAGCCCGTATGTCTGGCTTGGTAGCCCGAGGAGGTCACGTACTCCAACCGGATCGTTACGCAGAGCACCAATATAGCAACTCGCAATTCCGAGTGACTCCGCGGCGCAGACCATTCTCTCAGCGGCAAGTGCAGCATCTATGGCCGCCATTGTAAAGAACTCGAGATAATCCAGCCCAGCAGGATTTTGACCTGCTTCCTTAGCTGCTTTTGCCAGGCGAAAGTGATCTGCAACAAACGCAAAGAACCATGAACAGGTATGAATCTGCTTTTGATCAGAGCACATCACAGCTATCTGCTTGCGAGCTTCCGGTTCCTGCACGCTCACCATCGAATACAGTTGAAGGTTGCTACTAGTCGCCGCACTTTGCGCCGCTGCCACAAGGCCAGCGATCACCTCTTCAGGGATTGGCTCGTTAGAATATTGCCGTACAGTGCGGTGGTTTAGAAAACGCCCTAAATCGGGCAATGAAGAAGCCTGATCTCCATAGCGCAGAGACCAGGCTTGAGAAGGAGTCTCGGTAAACACGACTCCATTATGAGCGCGAACTTACTTCGAGAGTTCAATCATCAAAGGATAGATTTCTGGATCCATCAGCACGTATCGGACCCAAAGGAGGAGCCTTTCCTTTTCTGTGTACTGTGAATCGTCAACTTCTGGATTGTAGATTTTCGGGTTTAGAGCCATTGCTGCAGATTTGATCTGGCCAGCGTTCAGGTGCTCTTCCATTGCTGCTGCGAGTTCATTAATTTGGACAGCAAGCAACTTGATTCGCTCCATATTAAAATTCGCTGCCATCAACTGAATTTCTGCATTGAGCTCATCGCTCGGCAAAACCTGCTTCTCTTTTGCATCTTTCAACGCGGCTTGAACCTTCGCGTCGATTTTTGACATTTGGTCGAACTCGCGCTTTTCCAAATCCTTGACCGCCTGACGCTGTTTTTCCATCACCGGTAAAAGCTTTTTGATTTGCTCTTTGGTCATCAACACCGGCAGCACTTGATTCAGCAAGTTAAGTTGATGAACGCGTCGCCCCATTTCCGTTGCTCGCGCAGAGTTATCAACCTGAGCAAAAGCCATCATGCTGATGAGCATCAGCCCCACCAGCGTTATCAATCGTAATGCGTGTTTCATTGTTCTCCTTCTTTGGTTTGGGACGCTTGAGATCGTGCGGGAGTTTCGTTTGCCAGCGCGGCTAGGATTTGTGCCGCACCCAGGGTCTGCATCCCGACAAAAACACATCCCAGAAATGCGCAGGCAATCCACGCTGGGATTGTCATCTGCCCATTCTGAATCCCGCCGGTCGATGCAAGCGCAAAGATCCCGGAAAAGAAAAAGAAAGCTCCTCCAAATAAGAAGAGAATGCCTTTCCATTTCCCACCGACTCCCGATAGCTGCCCCGGGCGTCCAAACTTGCGCCAAACCCAAATGCCAAACGCAATCCAAACAACGAAGCAGATCGCCGCTTGAGTCCAGAGCATAGGTTCACTTTACCTGGCTGGGTTCAGCCACAATGAGCGTATGGTTCTTGTCTACGGCACGATTTGTCTGGATCGTATCCATCGCGTGCCGAACTTGCCTCGCCCCGGCGGCTATGTTGAGATCGCCAGCACTGAGCTTCACCTCGGGGGAGAGGCAGCCAACACTGCCACCGCACTTGCTAAGTGGAAGGCCCCTACTATCCTTGCGGGAAATCGGCTTGGCAATGATGAATACACAAAATTTGTTCTCACACAACTGGAAGTAATGGGACTCAGAACAGATCACATTCAGTGTGGCGACTTCCAAACTCCGTTCTGTGAAATCTATGTCACTCCGGATGGGGAGCGGACGATGTTCGGTAGTGGGTTCGCGCAAATGCCCGAGCGATCCGATGCGAATGAACTCAATTCCATCGAATTCGATTGGATTTCTGTGGATTGGAACCTGGGAGTAACGGCTTGGCGAGCCTGTGAGATCGCCAAAAACCAAGGCAAGAAAGTCTATGTTATGGATTTGGACTTGTCGGGTGCAGATCATAGGCCGATTGATTTCTGGCAATCCAGCACAGACACGTTCGGCGTCCGCGGAGATGAACAAGCAAATCTGCAATTTGTCAGCGAACAGGCAGGAAAGTATCATGGCATCCATATCCTCACCGATAGCCGGCGGGGAATCTATGTAAGTGGATTTGGTATCCCTTCAGTTCACATCCAGCCATTTCCCATAGAACAACCGATCGACTCTACTGGTGCGGGAGATTGCTTCCGTGCAGGGATGCTCTACGGACTTGATCTGGGCTGGGAACTCGCCGATTGCCTTTCGTTTGCTTCGGCAGCTGGGGGCCTCAATGCCACGCGTGTTGGCGCGAATTCGAACATCCCCTCTCTTGACGAAATCCGAGCCCATATAGCGCGATTCCCCGAAATTCAGGACGCTTTCCGCCAAGCCATTCCGCCGATGCGTTAGAATCTTCTCATCTCCGATCCGACGCCTTTCCACCGCACTCGACAAGATCACAGCCGGGAGACTGCGGAAGACTATGTTGAACTGATTCAAGAGCTAATTGAATCAAAGGGAGAAGCGCGCGCCACCGACCTCGCCGACAGGCTGGGCATTTCCAAAGTGGCCGTATCCAAAACTATCCAGCGATTAGCAAAAGAGGGACTCGTTGATAGTCAGCCTTATCGGAGCATCTTCCTCACTCAGGAAGGGCAGCAACTGGCCAAAGAAGCCAAAGAACGACACGTGGCCGTGGTCGAGTTCCTTCTCGCACTTGGAGTTTCTTCAGAAGTTGCGGAGATTGACGCCGAAGGGATTGAACACCACGTCAGCGATGAAACCCTTACAAAAATGCGCGAGTTTGTCGCGAAGAAATCCTAATAACCGGTCGGAACGGCGATCGTGCCCTCGAAACGTAAATTCGGCTTTGCCGAAACCAGCACCGATTCATCAATGCTTTCCACTTGCATCAGGAGGTCACCACCAAAGCTCGATACGGTGATGTCCCCGACCACTCCTGATACCCGACTCCACTCAACAGCAGCGGCAGTGGCACCAGTCCCGCACCCTAGAGTCTCTCCAACGCCGCGCTCCCAAATCCGGATTTTGAGGTTGCGGTCATCCACCGCTTTTGTCCAGATCACACTAGTGCGCTCCGGGAAAATCGGGTTTCGTTCGAGTTTTGCCGAGACCTCTTCAAACCACGGGCTCTCGGGTAACTCATCCACCATGACAACAAAGTGCGTGCTCCCCGTACTGATCGCTGAACCTTTGACTCCGAATACTTCTTGCTCAATGAACGGTTTATGCGAACAAACGGGAACGAGGCTCGGGATATAGGTGGCCCGTGGCATCGTAGAAATCACATCGCCATCTTTGATCGAAACAGGTACAAGCATCCCCCGCTGTAGAACACCAAATTCCTCGCCAATCCACCTTTTTTCATGGGCGAAGAACGAAGCGCACCGCAAACCGTTTCCGCAAAAATCTGACGTTCCGTCGGGGTTGTAAAAGGCCATATCGAGGCCCCATTCTTCCGCACCAATGACGATAAACCCGTCCGCGCCGATCCCAAATCTGCGCTGACAAACGAACTTAGCGACTTCTTGTTTGGGGAGTCCTTCCACCTGATCTGCCGCAATAAGAACAAAGTCGTTGCCAACACTTTCGAGCTTCGCGAACTGAATCTCTCTCATACGAGCGGCTCTAACCTCAACTCCGCTCCCCGAACGATGGATCGGAACCAGTCTCCATTCGGGCTTACTACCGGCACCCACCAAGCGGCGGGACGGCGATTGCTTTGCTCCAGCCCTTCCATGCAGATCACCGATTCGCGAATCAGCTCCATTCGCATCAGCTCGGCTTCCATCGCGATTTCTGCGCGTCGTTCTCTCATTTTTGTGATCGCATCAGCGGATACCAGCACGTCTTGCTCGGCAGCAAGCTCGCGGAATTTGATGCGCAGGTCGATGATCTCTCCATCAATCCGCTCAAGCCTTTGCTGAATGCTCGTGCGATCTTCCCAATCAGCACATTTCGGCTCTTTCTCCCAAATCTTCTTGCGCCAATGCCGACCAAGCTCATGCTGAGTTTCGTTTCTTTGTGCTTTGGCGTTTCTGAGTTCCGCTAAGACCGTCTGCTTCTTCTCTTTCACTTTCGAAATCTGACAGCTGAGTTTGCTGAGATCCTGTTGCATCGCCTGATACTCCGCCTCAAGACTCTCCCATTGACCGCTCAGACGCGATTGGAGATAGCTCACAAGTTCCATCGGGCGGCGACATTGCGCCAATTCGCTTCGCATTGCCGATTGCTTCGCCCCAACTTCTCGCCACTGCTGAGCAAAGCTCTTTGCGCTCAGTTCTTTGGCTCCATAAGGACGCTGGAATGGCTCAGGAAACCGGAACCATTGATCGACATCTTTCAATGCATCCCAAGCGGAGTACTTGATTCGCAGGATAGGGTTGAGCTCCAACCCATGCCCTGCCGACGCAAGCCCCTGCGACATTGCCGCTGAGCGGTGCACATAGCTACTCGCCCCTTCATGGAAGACGAACACAAACTCCCGCGCGAGCATGAGGATCAGCGAAACCGCCTTCCCGACCAGCACAATATCCGATCCGAACTTCGCTTCCAGAACTTCCGCGAGTTCTTGTGCCGACGTAATTGGCTTTTTGAAACTGAATCCAACCGGCTCGGGGGTATTGATAACACCACCCCGATTTCCAATTCGCAATGTTCCTCGTCCGACTCCTGGGATAAAGAGATCGAACGGCAAAGCTCCTGTACCAAACCGATCGAGAGTGTAAATCTCCGATCCACGCACCGCATCATCGTAGGCATTACGAGCGGCAGTTTTAGTTTCCGGATTCAAGAAGCGATCCACCACCTCAAACCGTTTGTGGTGCGCCGTCTGCGAATTGAACTTCAAGAGCTGAGTCGTAGCCGTGGTTTCAATTTCCACCTTTTCGCCGGCAACAAACTCCCAAAGCGGATCAAGCATCGACTCATAGAGTCCAGAGATTGTCTTCGATTTTGGAGTTTCCAGAGCGTCGCAGAAAATCGCCATAAGGCGGTCTGCTTGTTCGCGACAGACCGGTCGGCCATGACAGGCCACACTCTTCAGGCTCTCATCAATCGCCCAATCTAAAGTCGATTGCAGGGCAGGAAAGACGTTTCGCGTTTGCTTCTCGGCAGTGATTCTGGTATCGCGGTTCAAACCAACGACTCCGCGCCAGCCCCAAGCTTCGGTAAGTTGATCGAGTTTTGCCGGGCGAGAATGCTCAACCTTCCCTACTTTCGCCCCACCGCTCAACAATTTCTCTTTGGTGATCACAATCTCGGAGCCGAAAAGTGCACTGAATTCGCCGGCCGCACTCCACAAATCTTTGGTTGTCGTGTCATTGTGCGGCAAAGCGGCAAAGCCTTTACTCCCTTTGAGGCTATGCGATTTAGCAAAGTAATCCGTATCGTGAATCCCAACAACGAATCGGCGTTGGGAACCCATTTTCTGGTTCAAAACGGCTAAACCAGACTTCATCGCCTCATCCCAGAAAACCGTCTGGCCGAGCGCAAGAAACGGAGCATCCGGTGCTACCGAATCCAATTCCTCGAATATGCGCGCGACTTTTTGACAGTTACTGTCCATGCTGGCTGAGTTCCGCCGAGAACAAAATCCCATTTTGACCCGAGAAGTTCCCAGTTCCCAGGCTCACCCTCTGTTCTACGTAAGGAACTCAAAAATTGCTTCCTGAAAAATCACCCTGGAAAAAATACGGGGACGTGCCGATATTTGTTGTAGACGCAAGCATGCGTCGTGATTCAGAGGAGCATCGACTCAAACATGAGCCTGTCGAAAGGGAAAAAGAACGGAACTGCAGTGAGCATTAGCATGGCTAGTCAGATCACTGGCGTAGAAGTTCATACCTTGCGCTATTGGGAGCGCGAATTCGCCGGATACCTTGATCCGATTCGTACGGATGGTGGCCAGCGACGCTATCGCGCCGAAGATATCCAAGTTGTGCTCGAACTCAAGCGTCTCCTCCGCGATGAAATGTTCAGCATTGCTGGTGCGCGAAAGCACCTTGCTCAACGGTTCAACGCTCGCCGCGCTGCCTAAACTGGCAGCTTTGGCTCTTCCGGCTCTTCGATTGGGGTTGCTTCCCGAATCGCCGTGAGCTTTTCTTCAAAGATATTCGCCGCGCGTCCGGTCAGACCGTGTTCTTGACCCGACAGCATTGCTTGAAGCGCGATGCACTCCGCCCGGCTCAACCGAACAGAACCCAAAATGTGCTGCTCAAACGCCTCGTATGCAAGCGGAGCAACCGCCCGAGCACATTCCGCCATAGCATCAGCATAAACCCGGATTTCGTACTGAGCGTGGGAATCCATCCGCAATCTCAAAAATCGGAATAGGTTGTGCAGGTCGATCTGCCAATACCACTCGGTGTAGAGCGAGAGTGGCAAGTTCGCACGCGCGATTTCCCGGGCAAGTCCTTGCTCAATCATCCCTTCGTAGTGAGCGTAAATTTGCTTTTGATCGGCTTCCATTTCAGCGAGCATCGCTTCCACCTGGGCATCTGGCAGAGTTTCATCACCCCGAGCTTGCTTATTGTTCTCGCTCTGCACCCGCATCTGGTCAGCATCCGGGATATAAAACTCGTCCTTCATGATCGAGTAGCGACCTGAGATTTCGTTCAAACGGGCGGTGCGGTGGCGTACCCATTGCCGAGCAACGAAGATCGGCATTTTTGTGTGGAAGGTCAAAACCACTTGCTCGAATGGGGACGTGTGCTCATTGCGGAGGAGATAGTGGATCAATCCGCGATCTTGGCGGAAACTCTTAGTGCCAGTGCCATAGCTCACTCGAGCGGATTGCACAATCCGGTCATCGCCGCCCATGTAATCGACCAGCCGGACAAAACCCTTATCCAAGACCTTAATTTCTTGATCCAAAAGCGCTTCCGCTGATTCCACCACTGCACGAGCCATGACAAGGATTCTAACATCCAGCACCTTCAATTTCGCGCGGAAGTGAGGATTTGCGCCAAAGAACTTATCCCCATCGTCCGAGAATATGAGTAAGGAATGGATTCATTCAAGATCACATCCATTGTTTTGGGCGTCCTGCTCCTCCTCTGCTGCGGCGGAGGCATCTTTATGATGAGCCAGGTCACCGACGCGATGGATAAACGCGCTACCGAGGCAAAAGAATTTGGAGATGCCGCCACCGTTCAGATATTGAAAGGGTGGGATGCCGAGGTTTTGTCCGATCTTGCCACCAAGCGGTACCGCGATTCGTTCACCGTTGAACAGTTCCAAAAGAGCCTGGACGGAAACAAGAAAGCCCTCGGTGCGTTCAGCACAGGTTCTGGTCAAGCCAAGGTCATCAAAGCGGACAAAGACGGCGACAAAAAAGTCTTGAAGATGGAGTACACCAATCGGGCCAGCTTTGAAAACGGGCGCGGCAAAGTTGTGATGCACCTCCTGGTCGAGGATAAGACCTGGAAAATTGATCTCTTCCGAATCGACCCAGACGACGGTTAGGCTCTCGCCCGAACCTGATTCACAAAATTCTGCACGATCTGCAAGCCGTGATCAGTCAGGATGGATTCTGGGTGGAACTGCACTCCTTCTATTGGAAGTTCCTTATGGCGCATCGCCATCACTTCCCCATCATCTTCGGATCGCGCGGTAACAACGAAATCTGACGGAATCGATTCCTCGTCCACTACCAGCGAATGGTAACGAATCGCTTGAAACGGATTGGGGAGCCCTGCTAGACAGCCTTGCCCGTCGTGTTTGACCATGCTCGCCTTCCCATGCATGATCGTCTTGGCAATTCGCACGGTTCCCCCTGAAACCTGCCCAATCGTCTGATGCCCCAAGCACACGCCAAAAACTGGCTTGCCCGAAAGTCGAGAGTCACTGTCCAGTGCGACACGGACAATGTCCAAACAAACCCCGCTTTCGCTGGGAGTGCATGGCCCGGGCGACATTAATATCCCATCGAATTCGGCGCTGAGGAGATCATCAATGGTCAGCTCATCGTTGCGGACTACGTGACATTCCTCCCCACATTGACCAAGATATTGGACAAGGTTATGGGTGAAGCTATCGTAGTTATCAATGACCCAGATCATTTGCGCTCAATCGTATTGTGAACGGCAAGAACCGAGCCGAATAGTCCGGAAATCGGGGATAGCAATGACAATCACGGTCCGACTAAAGCCCCCTTTTCCACAACTCATTACCCAATTCATACCCAGACACCATCAACTCTTAACATTTCTAACCGAAGATATAGGTGGTTGCCGACGGAGGGACACGGAGCAAAAAGATTTCGTGCGATTTGGCAATCACGACAAGCAGTTCGATACGCGGTGATTGAGAACCACCGCGTTCTTTTTTTAACTCGGAGTGGATGCCCGGCGTTCGGACACGCGGCGATCACTGTGGTCAAGAATCTTTTTGCGGAAGCGAATCAGCTTCGGCGTAACTTCCAAGAGTTCATCATCGCGGAGCCATGCCAGTGCTTGCTCCAGCGAGAATTCTTTGTGTGAATCCAAAACCGTGGTGGCATCGCTGGTGGCAGAGCGCATGTTGGTTGCGGCCTTAGTTTTGGTGATGTTCACGACCATGTCTTCATCGCGAGCGTTTTGCCCGACGATCATCCCACCGTAAACATCTGTCCCCACGGGGAAGAACATCTGCCCGCGCTCCTGGATGTCTTCGTAAGCGTAGCGGGTGATCTTGCCCGGATCTTTCGCGATCAGCGAGCCTGATGCCCGGCTGACAACATTCCCCCGGAATTTCTCATACCCTTCGAAGATCGTGCCCATGATCCCAGTTCCACGGGTCATGGTGAGATAGATGGAGCGGAACCCGATCAGGCCACGCGTGGGAACGCTAACAATTACTCGGCTTCGTCCATTGCCGAGCGTTTCCATGTTCAGAATCTCTGCTTTACGGCGGCTGAGCTCTTCCATGATGTCGCCCATCGCCTCATCATCGTATTCCAGAGTGGCTTGTTCGATCGGCTCGAGCGTGCCCAGCTCATTCTCCTTGTAAATAACCTGCGGACGCGCAATCGCCATTTCGTAGCCTTCACGCCGCATTGTCTCAATGAGAACCGAGAGTTGCATCTCGCCACGGGCGGCAACTGTCACCGTATCTGCTGGCGCATTGCGATCAATTTTTAGGCTGACAGAAACCTTTTCTTCCTTCTCCAGCCGCTCCCGAATCTTGTGGATAGTCAGGAACTTGCCGCCATCTTTCCCGGAAAGCGGTGAGGTGTTGGCATAGAAGTTCATTGTGAGGGTGCTCGGCTCCACTTCGATACGAGGCATCGGCTCCACGAACCCTTGATCGCAAATTGTGTCGCCAATCAGGACTTCATCAATGCCAGAAAGCATGACAATTTCGCCCGCTTCGCCGACTTCAATTTCGGTGAGTTTAAGCGACTGGTAGTTCCAAACCTTGGTGACGTTGAAGCCGATCTGCTTGCCTTCCTCGTTCACTTGCACCAACCGGTCGCCAACCCGAACTCGCCCGCGAAGGAGCTTGCCGCCAAAGATCCGACCGAGATACTCGCTATGATCCAGATTGTTGATCTGGAGCTTCATCGGCCCATCTTGCTCAACGCGCGGCGAAGGGATTTCATTGACGATCGCTTCAAACAGAACGCGAAGATCTTGCTCATCGCCATCCGGCTTGATGCGCGCAAACCCGTTGACGCCGCTGGCATACAGCACCGGAAATTCGAGGTCTTCTTCTTCTGCTCCTAAGTCAATAAAGAGGTCGATTGTTTTATCGTAAGCTTCAAGCGGTCGTGCCCCATCGCGGTCAATCTTATTGACTACAACCAAAACTTTCAAACCGTTATCAAGTGCTTTCTTGAGAACAAAGCGAGTTTGTGGCATCGGGCCTTCGCAGGCATCCACAACCAGCAAAACGCCGTCGACCATACTCAGAACGCGTTCGACTTCCCCACCAAAGTCGGCGTGCCCCGGAGTATCAACAATGTTGATCTTCACGCCCTGATAGCTCACGCTGGCAACTTTAGAAAGAATCGTAATGCCGCGCTCGCGTTCCAGGTCGTTTGAGTCCATGACCCGATCCGCGACAGATTCGTTTTCGCGGAACATCCCGGCTTGTTTAAAGATGGCATCAACGAGAGTTGTTTTCCCGTGATCAACGTGGGCAATGATGCCGATATTGCGGATGGGTTGAGACATGACCAAGCGCAAGATACCAATTTGAACCCAGGCTTAACCGGGCCATGCTCCCAGACGTCCCGCCGCTAAGCTTCAAATGATAAATCGAAGACTTCGGAAAACGCCTCAACAATCTTCGGTTTTGCTTCTGAGATTGGCACTTGTCGCTGAAGTTCTTTGGAAAGACTGGTCACTCCATGAGTTGTAATCCCGCATGGGTTTATCAGGCTGAAATCGCTCAAATCATTTTCGCAGTTCAAGGCAATTCCGTGGATGTTCACCCATCGCTTGACCTTTACACCAATTGCGGCAATCTTTCGATCATTCACCCAGGCCCCGGTATTGACTTCTGGATTCCGAACCGCGGTCAAACCAAAACTTCGGCAGACATGAATCATCGTTTCTTCTAGATCGCGCATCCATTTATGAAGGTCTTTGCCATGCCGGCTCACATCAAAGATGGGGTAGATGACCTGCTGACCGGGCCCATGGTAAGTGACATCGCCACCTCGGTCTGTCACTTCGACTTGAACACCCATCTCCGCATACTTTTCGCGGGTGAATAGGAGGTTTTCTTCGTGGAAATTTGCCCCGAGGGTCAAAACCTTGGGATGTTCAACCAGGATCAAGGTGTCCGGGGCACCTTCGCGGACTTCGTCCATCACTCGCAACTGCTCGTCCCAAGCCGCACGGTATTCCATGTGGCCAAGTTCGAGGAGTCGGGCAGGTTTAGTCATCTCCGGTTGGGTTCGAGACGAAGTATACAGAGTGTTCATTGACCTTATTAGCCATCTCGACCACTTGGAGTTCGGGCATTGCACTCGCGACCGCCTCACTCACTGCAATACCTCCAACAGGGGCCATCTTTTCGATATGAGCGGCGATGTCAATCAGCTCATTGAATGGTGCTTCGCTGAGCTGAGCTTGTGTTTCGCCTGAGTGAATCCCGACCCGGATTCGGAAGCGGCGATCCAGCCGGCTTCTGCGTTCATTGAAATCAGGCATGGTCGCTTGCAGAGCGCGACCAGCCTGCACAGCGTTTTCAGCCGATTCAAAAGCCACGATCGCTCCATCACCGGCAGTACTGAAAACTGCGCCCCCGTATCGGCGCGTTATCTCATCGACAAGCACCTGATACTCCCGGAACGAATACTCAACGCGAAGCGGATCGGCTTGCGCCTTCATTTTGGTTGAGCCAGCCACGTCGACACTCATAACGCAGGCAGCTTGCGTGCTGACATTAAGCCGCCATTGCAGGCGCACGATCTCCGCCATCAAGTAAGCGGGGTCATTGTTGCGGAGCCTGCGCTTTCGGAAAGATCGGTCATCCACTTCTGCCGCCGCCCCAGCGAAGAAACCCATAACCAGCACCATGATGACCGTCTGTGGAACGTAATTGGTCAAGCTCGCTAAGTGTGAAGGCCCGTACATCCCCCACGGAATGAAGTAGAGCGACATTTGCATGAGTTGCGTGATCGCTACTGCAGGAATCGCCCGCCGCACAGATCCAGCGAGGTACCCAATTGCAATCTTGACGACCAACCCCAGGAGCGCAATCACGAGGAGCATCACCAGTGCACCGGGCGGGCTGTCCGCACCGTTTTGCAGTTGCTCAAAGCTCACTCCTACCATCTGGGTGTAGCTGCCTAACACGGCGACATCAATCATACTGAGAAACAACCCAACACCGCCTGAAAGCACATAGAAGGATCTCAGGCTACGTGCCCGATCAATCAGGTTTTTTGGTCGTTCGAGAATTGAGCCCCCTTTGCTCACTTCTTTGAACCGCGTTTCGAGCTGAAAGACTCGATCTAGTAACTCTTGACGTGTCAGGTTTCGGTCAGCCCGGGTTTCCCGCGAACTAGCCAGATAGGCACCGCTCACCGATACGATGATCCCCAAAATGCCATACGCAAACCCTGTGATCGAAAGGCCAAGAATGTAAATGGGAGTCTGAGCCGGATCGTAGTTTCGGAAAAAATTGTTGGTCACGCCGATTGTCACGATATTTGTCAATGCAGCGAGACCACCAGCAAGGACACCATATCGAGCTTTGCCGTGTCGAAACAGGCAAATGAGTTGCAGCACAATCCCTAGAAGAATCCCGATATTAAGAGCGCCAATTTTGAGATTGCCTTCAAGCGGTGAAAGCGCCACCAGCACGAAGTACGATGCCATCGCGATGAATGACCCAACGATGAACGGCACTGGCTTTGCCGTGATTCGTTTGAGGATGTCTCGGGCACCCCGCCAGCCGTTCACAAACAGCGCACAGAAGCCGCCAATGAACTTCTGAAAATCAAGTTGGCGAGTGGAGTCTTCTGGGCTCTGTATGGCATCGATGACGCTGGAAACAAACTGCTCTTCTAATCCAAAACGCTCAGCAATTTCGGCCGGAGCTTTGGTCACCATGCCTGGATGCTCCCGGAGTTCAGTAATGAACGCCGAGACTGCATCATGAGAAGGGTGTATTGACTCCGCCATAACAATTGTCTTGTCTTCTGATCTTATCTGGAACGCCCCCGAATTCCAACCCTTTCCAGCAAGATTTCCGTTCCCTTATCTTAGTTCAATGACATAAAACAAGACCCCTGACACAGTCAGAGGTCTTGGACGCTTTCGGATTCTGAGAACCGATTATTCAGCAGATTCTTCTTTCTTAGTTGTTTTCTTTGCCGCAGGCTTCTTAGCAGCCGGCTTCTTTGCGGCTGGCTTCTTTGCCGCTGGTTTTTTCGCCGCAGCTTCTGCCTTCGGAGCAGCTTCTTTCTTTGCTGCAGGCTTCTTGCCGCCAGCTTTTGCTTCGGCAATCAATTCTTTAACACGCTTTTCTTTGCGTCGTCGTTTGTTTCGTAGCTCTTTGTTGCGAACTCTCATATTGTATTGATCCTCAGAATCTCGAACTGGGAAGGATACCCCTGGAACAATGAATTCGCGGGACCTCAAATTCAAACTTGGGAAGTCTGTTCCATCATCGCGCGTGCGCGCTCTTGTGCTTTCAGCAGTTCATCGCGGGCATCGTTGGTGATGTAGATACGAAAAACCTCTTGCCACGCGTTGCGAATGTGGCTGGATCTCGCCTCCAAAAACACTTTTCCGGGATCGAGATTTTCATCCACCACGACCTGATTGTGCTGATCGATTGCATCTTCAAGTAGCTTGGCAAGCTCGATATCTTTATCTTTGCCCAAACCTTCTGGAAGGATTTCGTAAAGGATCGACATCATGATGGGAGCTTTTTCAATCGGCTTGACATCAAATGTCGAACGTGCGGTGGCAATGGCTTCCTCCACTTTGCCGAGGTGCGCTTGAACGCGTGCCAATTGGAGTGAATCGTTCACTCGTCGATCATCAGATTCAGCGATCTCCACTGCTTGGATGTAAAGCTTCTCCGCGTCTTCCCACCGATCCCCTTGCCGGAGGATATCGGCGTACCGCCAAGTGTCTTCCCCTTTGATTTCATCAACTTTGATCTGGTCAGAAAACTGGCCCACCAGTTCGCTGATCAATTCATCTCGTCGCTCAGGCGTGATGTCCCCTTTCGCCACACGCTGATCCAGTGTGCTGTACGCATTCTGGATGTTCTTCTGCATCACGGCTGCATCCGGCAGCTGCCCGTGATCCATCGCATTGGGATCAGGGAATTCCGCAAAGTGGCAACCGACAAGCACAAAGGTTAGAGCGGCGAGGAGAATCTTATTGACGTGCATATCTATCGTTATGGAAATGCGGATCACGATACACTTCGTTCCCGCAATAGGTCAGAACCGCTTTTCCGCGCAGCTCCTTCCCGTGGAAAGGACTGTTTTTGCCCTTCGAAAACGTTCGATTGACATCGTATGTCCATTCCACATTCGAATCAATCAACGTGATCTGTGCAACTGGTGTTCCGCCCGGCCGCAGAGTTCCTGCTTCTAGTCGCAGAATTTCTGCAGGAGCAGTGCTAAGTTTACGAATGGTTTCAAGCGGACTGAGAATCCCTGTTTGAGTAAGTTCTGTGAGCGTCACACCGACTGCGCTTTCTAGCCCCGCCATGCCAAACGGTGCCTCTTCAAATGGAACATCGACCTCGAACGGCGCATACGGCGAGTGGTCGCTGGCAATACAGTCCACGGTCCCATCATTCAGTGCTTGAGTGAGCAAGTCGATATCCACTTGAGTTCGGAGCGGGGGTGTGGTCTTGAAGTTCGGATTGAACTCACCGACAGCGTCCTCGGTCAGAGTGAAGTATTGCGGACACACTTCGCATGTCACCGGCGCACCGAGGAACTTGAACTGGCGCACCATCTCAACTGCGCCCCAAGTGCTGAGCCGGAGAATATGGATGCGGCAACCCGTGTTCAAAGCCAGAACACAGTTCCGCATAATCATAATCTCTTCGGCACTGCGCGGCATTCCCTTCAATCCGAGCATTGCGGCGGTTGCACCGTCGTTCATGGAGCCAGATCGGCTCAAACTCAAATCTTCGCAGTGGACAAGGATCGGTAGATCGAGTTGAAGGCAAGTCTCCATTGCCCGCATCATCACAACCGAATCTTGAACCGGGCCACCTTCATCGCTGACCGCGACAATTCCCGCTTTTTTGAGTGAGCCCAGATCGGCGACCCGCTCTCCCAATTGCCCTTGCGTGAGTGCCCCAACCGGAGCAACAAAAATTCCGCCCGCTTCTGGTGAAGCGGCGCGATCCAAAATGAAATCAATGAGTGATGGAGTGTCCAGCGGAGGTGAAGTATTGGGCATACAGCAGATCGTTGTAAATCCGCCTGCCGCCGCCGCTTGCGTCCCTGTTTTGATTGTCTCACGACGTTCTTCACCTGGTTCGCGCAGATGAGTGTGGAGATCAACCAGGCCGGGAGCAATCCATAGGCCCGTGCAGTCATAAACCTCATCGACATCAACTGCCTCGATATCGCCGCCAACATTGATGATCTGCCCATCTTCGACCAGCACGCTGCCAACGACATCCATCTCTTGGCTGGGGTCGAGAATTCGCCCTTTACTAAAGAGGGTTCTCATGCCTTTTCTCCTTCAAAAACCCATTTGAGGGCTGCCATCCGAACAAAGACTCCGTTTGCCACTTGATCCAAAATCGCGCTATTCGGAGCATCGGCAGCCAAATCATCGAGTTCTATGCCCCGATTGATTGGGCCGGGATGCATGATGATTGCATCCGGGTGTGCGGCTCGCATACTCACTCGATTGATTTGGTAGTTCCGCGAGAATTCTCCGGTTGAACTGAGGCGACCGTCTTCCATCCGCTCCCTTTGTAAGCGCAAGCACATCACGACATCTGCGCCAGCAATTCCTGAGCGGAGATCGTAATGAACTTCACCCGGAAGCTTGGCGGTGTAGGCAGGAATCAAGCTCCGTGGCCCTACGAATCGGACTTCGTTGCCGAGCTTAGACAAAAGCCAGGCGTTGCTCCGCGCCACGCGGCTGTGGAGTACATCCCCAACTATCGCAATCTTCAACCCTTCCACTTTGCCGAGTCGCTCTTTGATCGTCAGGGCATCGCCAAGTGCCTGAGTCGGGTGTTCGTGCTGACCATCCCCTGCACTCACAAACGGGCCGCCGAAATACGACGCTCCGAGTGCGGCTGAGCCGCTCGCTTTATGCCGCATGACAAGCCCTTCTAAACCTTCGTTCTTGAGTGTAAGGATCGTATCCTTGAGCGATTCACCTTTGCTCAAACTACTCCCCGATCCAGAGAAATTCACAACCCGATATCCGAGGTGACTCGCCGCTTGTTCAAAACTCACTCGCGTGCGTGTGGAGTTCTCAAAGAACAACAGACCGATACTGCGCGCTTTCCCTGATCTGATCTCCTTCCCCGACACAACGCTTTCTTTCAGCTTCCCCGCATCGTCAATGAGGGCTCTGATCGTGTCGGTATCCAAATGCCGGATCGCAGTCAATTGCCGGCTCATGCTTTCGCCTCAACTTCTCCTGGTTCTAAAAGGAGAACGGCATCCTCACCTTCTTCTTCTCGAACAGTAACAAGGATTTCTTGTTCGCGCGTGGTTTCCACAACGCGCCCAATAAAATCGGGTTGGATCGGCAACTCTCGGTGGCCACGGTCAATCAAAACCGCAAACTGGACTCGTTTAGGGCGCCCGTATCGCAAAATGCCTTCTAACGCCGCTCTCGCCGTCCGCCCAGTGAAGCAAACCTCGTCTACCAGCAGAATGTTCTTCCCCGTAATCTGGAATGGGATTTCCGAGTCGTCTTGACTCAGGTCAGGTTTGTCATCGCGGTTACTACTGATATCGAGTTTCCCAACCGGAATTGTCGCCCCTTCAATGCGGGTCATCAAGAAGGCAAGCCGCTTGGCTACCGGATAGCCCCCACGCATCACCCCAACAACGACGAGTTCTTCCGAACCGTTATTGCTATCCAAAATCTCATGAGCGAGTCGCGAGAGCGTCCGCTTCATGCCGTTTGCGTCGAGGAGTGTCGTCGCCATGCTAAGCCTCATTATGACTCCATCTGGAGCCTAGCCCTTACAGTTTGCCCAGCACCTTTTGCGTTGTCTTAAAGTGGAGCTTAGCAACCTTGCCCAAAATCGCTTCCCCTTCACTCTTCACGAGGTTACGAGCAAGGTTATCGACGTTCGCGCCTGCACCTTTAGCAAGCGGCACGCCTATGGATTTCCCAAGAGAATCGAGTCGCCGTAAGAATTCCGCCCGAGCGAGAATGGAAGCGGCAGCAACCGCAAGATCGCTTTCCGCTCGGACTTCGCTACGAAGATCAATGTCCAAGCCTTTCTGAGCGATGACTCGTTTCAGCCCGGCGGGGTTAGCGAATTGGTCGCTAATCACCAGGCGGCATTCTTGCTCGGCAAGAACATTCTCAATCGCCTTAGCGTGTCCCCATTCGAGCAGTTTGTTCAGATTGCCGATCTTCTGATAAAGCTCGTTGTATCGCTCGGGCAGAACTGTGATGACGCTGTGCGGGCAAACGCGACGGATGTCAGCATCCATTTTGAGGGCTTGCTTATCGGTGGCTTTCTTGCTTTCGACAATGCCTTCCAAGCTGGCTTCTTGGACTGGCCCGACGTAGCATGCGGCAATCACCAGCGGGCCGAAATAATCGCCCTTTCCGCTTTCATCAACGCCAATCCGTGCCAGTTCGCTCATCCCCGACATTTTGGACGAGGATGAGCGAGACGGCTAGTCATTTCTTAGAAGATATTGGTCGCCAGGAGTTCAAGAAGCTCGTTGCCGCTACCTGATGTAGTGACGGCATACATTCCTGGGCCACTCATTGGTGCGCTCACCATGCCCCAACCAGCATTAGTGGAACCGCCACTCAGTGGCACCCAACTCTTCTTGGCCTCATCCCATTTGTGAATAAGGAGCCCTGTTGGGCGGATTGACGAGATCATTGGCCCTTTGCCTGTCATCGGGATACGCATTTCAATATGCACTCCATAGAGCAAAGTTTTGCTAGATGCCTGAATTTGAACAGGAGAGTTCACAAATCGTCGCCCTCGCGGAGCGGGATTCGCTTTTTGAACGTCGTTCATCAGCACCGTGCCTTTCGCGGTTCGGCCAAATCCATGAAGTGCGACTTGACCACCTGGCCCGAACACCTCTTGATCACTCGCACCCCCAATCTTAGCAACGCTGACACGCATGTTGGCTAGAGCTTGACCGCCAGGAGCATTAGCAAAGATCGAGACAACACCGTCATCCCACTTACCAAGACTGAGGTTGTATGTCGTCCCTGCTGCACCACCTGTGCCATTCATCGACGTCATTTGACCGCCCGTAGGAGTGAATGTTGCCCATTGAATGCGTTCGCCGCCAGGGGTGCTGACGTTGAACTGGATATCGCTACCCAGAGTAACTTTTACATCCAGCGGTTTGGCTGGCCCTTTGCTCAGCGGTGTATTGACTTGCCCGCCACTTCCGCCACGAACTTGTGTGAACAGTTCTTCCTCGGGAACCAAGCTAGTCAGAGTTGATGTGATCGTTCCGGAAGCGGTCACGGTTTCAACTGCATAGGCAGTTCGTGTTTGATCAAAGATGATCAACTGATCGCCAGTATGCGCCCCAACGATTGTCAGATCTCCCGAAGCATTTGTGTTGCCAAGGTTGATTTGTCGCCCGCTTCTTTCGCGCAGGTCAACATTCGCCATTTGAGCAGCGGATCCGCCTGGGAGACGCACACGAAGATTAAATGGAGCGCGGAGCCCCACACCATTGCGATGAACAAACGTTACCGTCGGACGAAAAACCGGTACAAGCGAAACGCCTGTCATGCGAATTGTCCCTGGTATTGAAGTTCGGCTTGCTGGCTGGATCACCATCCAGTTCGGATTGGACCATCGACGGACGATCGTATCCCAGCATGCATCTCCGCCCTGACGAGTACCGTTGACGTGTGGATTGGATCGGTGGTCGGAGCAAAGCTTTGCCGCTCCCCACTGATTCCACATCATGCAACTTGCCTGAGCAACACCACTTCCGAACGGGCCGCCATCCAGGTTGTTTGTACATCGTACGGTGCCGTCCCCGTCTTTGTATTCATCACGAACATCCAGCCCGAAGTGCCCGAATTCGTGAGCATATACAAACGGATCATCATCGCGACCCATTCGCATGGCAGATCCAAGGACGTTCCAACCTAGGAAGCCACCCGTGATGTTAGGGACATTAGCTCGATATCCCCATGTACCAAAGACACGGTAATCCGAATCATCCCAGTTATCGCCTTGATCCTTGACTGTGACTTGTTCGATAAAGAACTGGCCGTCAGTGGCGTTGAACAAGAAATTGGATGCACTTTCGTAGATATTACGCTGATCGTTTTGTTCCGATGAGTGCATATCCCATTCCAGCGATGTCAGGAAGTTAAGCCCGAACATCACTTGGTTGCGACGTACGGTCACGCTCACGTTATTACCGGAGACAGAAAACTGCGGCACTATCAAACCAGAATCTTGCACTTGGCAGTTCGTTTGATAAACGCGGTAGTTCCAGTTTTGAGATGAGCCAGCAGTTCGGTGATTACTTCGGTAGTAGTTCTGCTCATGAACTCGCGACATTGCAATCAGGGGCGTCGAGCTGGTAACCGTCTGAGTTGTTCGGATTTCTCCTTGTGCATTCGTTACGCCGAGCCGATTTGAGCCCAGAAACACTGTTGTATTGGGCATTCTCCGACTACTTTGGTCAGTGACGGTAATGAGAAAACCGCTTTCCACCCGGAAGAGTGGCAGGGTTCCTGTTGACCACGTTCCTGCGGACTCAAACTTATGATTGACCGCCGCATTGTTATAAAGTGTAGTTGGTCCGCCTCGGACAACAAGCTGTGTAAACCACCACTTGTCATCCTCCATAAACTGGCGTTTATCGGGAGTGAAGCGCACCTCAATCCGTTCAAAATCGGATGCGGGCGCGGAATACGGCAATCGAATAGTTGCTGTTGTGTTTGTCCGATCAACAAAGCGCCGCCCTTGAGCAATCTCTTGAGTGACTGGACGTTGCCCTCGGGCAAAGACCGTCACGTCAACCCGACTCCCTTCACGAAGATCATCATCACCGGTTCGCACAGTAAGGGTAAGAGAATTGATCTGAGCCCAAGCGAAACTACAAAGAAAGGTTGCTAGCGTAGCGAACGCAAAGCGAGAACATTTGACCACAGCAATACCCATAATAATACGGGGCCGAGAATTCGTCAAGATGCTTAACAAAAAAAGTCGCCTTTAGCGACTGTTTAGCAATTAATATGTTGAAGAAATGGTGGGCCTAACTGGATTCGAACCAGTGACCTCACCCTTATCAGGGGTGCGCTCTAACCAACTGAGCTATAGGCCCGGGAGAAGATATGGTACCCAACTCTCTCAAAAAAGCTGGGCCCAACTTTCCGTTCGGCAGGTCGTGACAAAAAAGCAAGAGCAATCGCAACAAAAACGTGACCTTGAGCGCGTCTCAAACGTCGGAATTTTGAAGCCAATTGGCAATCTGTCGCCCCTGACCGCTATACTCAGACGACCTGCCAATTTTTATAGGCACAAACAGGAACGATTGGGATGATGAAAATCAGTCACCGTATTTTTGCGTTGGGAAGTGTGTTTCTAGCCGCTTTGCCAGCGTTTGCAAATTTTGATGGCCCGGCTCCCGTGGCTTGGCGATGGGCAGACAATGCCACGCAAGCCCCAGGCGGTCAGCCCGTAGTTAGTGGCAACAGCGTATTTGTTGCCGTTGGCGGACGCATTTACTCTATTGACCGAGTTACCGGCAATACTAACTGGCGATTCCCCGCTGGCGAACCAGTAGCAGGAAATTTCCTGAATGGCTGCGCTATGAAAGATGGCGTCGTTGTTGCTGGTTCGGACGAAAAGAACATCTATGCCGTGGATGCAAACACTGGTGCTCTCAAGTGGCAGTATTTTGCAACCGACGAAATTGGCTCTAACGTTGTCATCGCCGGCAATTACGCCGTTTTTGGAAACAAGAAAAACGAACTTCAGTCGCTCAATATGAGCAACGGTAATGATGCTTCCGGTGCATTTCGGGTTGCCGAAGGGTTGCTTCCTCAACTCAAAACTTACGAAGGATCGGTTCTTTACGCAACTGCACGCGGGAGCCTGGAAGCGTTCAACCCAAGTACTCAAAAAGTTTCTTGGACGCAAAAGTTTTCACGACTGAATTCCCGAGGTGCGTTTTCCACCTTTGAAGATCGCATTTACGTCAACTCAGGTAGTTACCTCGTCGCCCTTCGCGGATCCAATGGACGCGTTCTTTGGCAACAAAACATTGGTCGCACACTGGATTCAGCTCCGACCGCAAATGCTGAGTATGTAGCTACTGTCTCTCAAGACGGAATGCTTTACACCTACAATGCAAACGGTCGCCCGCTTTTCCCGAAAGGCGTTCGATTAAGTGGTGCTCCCATAGTTGAGCCTTCTTTCGTCGGCAAATTTGTTTGCGCATCCATGCAAAGCGGGGCCATGGTCTTGATCGACCCGGTCACTGGCGATATTGTATGGAACTATGTCCTGCCCGCTTTGATCAAGCCAGATAAAGAAGCGACCCAAAGCTCTGGCGGTGGCGGCGGCGGAGCCGGTGGTAGTGCTGGTGCAGGAGGCGGCGGCAACACTCAAAACGAGCCCAAAGCTGTTGCTTACACTCAAGCCGCTGGCGCACCGATTGTCGTCGGCGATTCTCTCTTCGCTCTGGCGAGAGACGGAAGCCTTTTCATGTTCGACAAAAATGTCGGCGTTGACAAAACTGCTCCGACTGCAGAAATGGTTTGGCCAATTCCTGGAAACGAAGTTTCAGGTAACCCACCAATGCAAATCATCTTCCAACTGGCAGATTTTGGAATTGGAATCAACCCTGATACTATCAAGGTAGAAATCGGCGGTCAAGCTTATCTCGGTGAACTCGTCGCTGACGAATACTACGTGATCAAAATCGCGCCAGGAACCGTCAATCGACCACTTCAAAACGGTAAGCAAACAATCAACTTCACCATCTCCGACTGGCTCGGCAACGCAAAGACTCATGTCTTCCGCCTGCAGATCGATAACAGCCTTCCCGCATTGGGTAGCCCTCCGACCGTTGGTGACAACAACCAAGGCGGACCTGGTGGCCCAGGTGGCGGTCGCCAAGGCGGTGGTGGTTTGGCTGGCGGCGGTGGCGCTGGCGGACTCTAAGCTCAACTTCCGTTCCTGAATGAAAGACACGGAGTTCTGGCAAAGCTTTTCGCTCGCTGGAATGCCGTATTCAAAGGCCCGAGATTTTCTAGAAGATCTCGGGCCTCATGTTGACCGGCTCAATGCTCTGCGCACCTGGTCTCGACTCTCCGCCGACGAACGTTCTCGGATGGAGCGTCTTGACCAAAACCGCCTGAAAAAGGCGACGGAAGCCGGTGTCCGCGCAGTTGATAATGCTGAGCTTCCTGAAAAGATTCTCGAAGTCAGCCAGCCTCCATTTTGCCTTTTCGCTTGGGGTGATACCAATTGTCTGCACAACCCGACAATCGCAATCGTCGGTACCCGCAAGGCATCCACTTACGGACGCGCAGTCTCGCGGAAGTTTGCCGAAGCGTTTGCCCGAAGCGGAGTTACGGTTGTCTCAGGTGGGGCACTTGGGATTGATGGCGAGGCGCACCAGGGCGCAATCGAAGCAAACGGCGTTACCGCCGCCGTTCTCGGGCATGGAGTGGATAAGGTCTATCCGGCCAGCCACATTGGGCTCTTCAAAGCAATCCGCGATAATGGTTGCCTCATTTCTCAATTTCCTTTGGGAACGCCTTCCCTCGCTCACAACTTTCCGCAACGGAACCAAATCATTGCCGCGCTTTCCGATGCCGTTCTCGTCATCGAAGCACCGCAAAAGAGTGGCGCGCTCACAACCGTCAATGCCGCCGCTGAACTCGGCAGACCAGTCTTTGTCGTTCCCGGCAACATCAGCAACCCAGGTTTCGCCGGGAGCCACCTCCTCATTCGTGAGGGAGCAACGTTTGTCGATCACCCCGATCAAATCCTGGATGTACTTGGCGTTGAACCGATCGCGCCTGAACAAGCTCTCGGATCTATGTCGGATATCCAAAAGCGCATCATGAAAGCGACCGAAGGCGAGCATCGCAGCATGGAAGAAATCATCGACCTCACCGGCCTTGATCCCGGCGAGCTCCTGGCCGAGCTCACGATGCTAGAAATGGATGGGCTCATCATCAAGGATGGGGCAAGATACGGTTGGAAGCCATGAAAGAAGAGGTTTGTGGGTACGGCCCCCAAGGGTGGGGCACTTATGAAATGGAGAGGAAAGATTGGTCTACTCTCAAGTTCATATGTGAGCGACAGACCCCAAAGGCTGAGCATGTGATCTCTCCTGGCCTCGTTGATCTTCATATCCACGGTGCGTTCGGTATTGATTTCATGACCGCGAGTCAACAAGAAATGATCGAACTCGCGGAGTCACTTCCTGGCTACGAGCTTTTTCTCCCCACGACCGTCACCGCGCCACTTGAGGAAGTGGAACGAGCAATCTCCAATCTCCCACAACATCGCAAGATCGGAGGATTCCATCTGGAAGGGCCGTTTATCAGTCCGAAGCATCCTGGCGCTCAGCCTCCCGAAGCCATTATCAACTACGCCGAGCACGCTGAAGAATGGCAGGGCGTTCTGATCGACCCCAGATTGAAGCTCATCACCCTAGCCCCTGAGCAAGACGAAATCCAAATGTTGATTCGAGAGCTTAATGGGCGCGGTGTCATCGTGAGCATGGGCCACACCGATGCTGACTACAACGAAGCGATCACTGGCATAGGAATGGGAGTCACACACGCTACTCACACCTTCAATGCGATGCGCGGCTTCCACCACCGCGAGGCGGGCACTGTCGGAGCAACACTCCTCGATGATCGAGTCTATGCGGAGCTTATCTTTGATGACAAGCATGTGAGCCAAGCCGCCGCACAACTCCTTTTCCGTATGAAAGGGCCAGACCGAGTCATTGCCGTGAGCGACTCCACGCTTGCTTCTGGGCTCAAGTCGGGAACAGAAATCACCATGTGGGGCCACGAGTGTATCGTCGGTGAAGATGAAGTCCGGCTCAAATCGAATGGAGCTCTGGCAGGCAGTGCGGTCACCCTTGATAAGATTTTCAAGAACATCGCAACCACGTTTGGTTATGAACTCGCAATCCGATCCTGCTGCCTCAACCCACGGAACGAGTTGGGTATCAGCTCCGAACCGACAATTTGGAATCTTTGGGACGGTAACGGAGTTCACCTCTCCACCTTTGACACGCAAAACTGAGCATATTGAGCGCAAAGTGCTGGGCATCCTGCCGCAAAGTGGAACAATACGATTTGAAGGTTCATCGAACCTAAGCGGAGTTCAACACTACCCCCAATGATTGTCGAAACAAGTGAAGATGTTGTCAAGTTGTCTGGTGCCCTAACCGCCGATTTTGCGGAAGTCATCGAGACGGCAATGGCCCTCACCCTTTCTCGGCATCCGGGTGGAGTGATCATCGACTGCAGCGGGCTCAGCGAGATGGACGCAAAAGGCGCAAAAACCATCCAAGCCGCTATCGACTTTGTTCTCGAACACGAGAAAGCGCGAATCATCTTCGCTGCTGTTCCTGACCATCTGGTGGAAGTGATGAAGTCAGTTCCACAAGTGCGGAGCCAGATGGCTCTCACCTCTTCGGTGGAGCAGGCACGGCAATCCCTCCATATTCTCGATGAGGAAGAGGAGCATGGCAAGCCGATCAAGGAGAAGCACCGCCACCACAACCGGCAGATTCTAGTCTGTCTCTGCCCCTCTCGCTACGATCAAGGCATTGTTGATATCACGCTTGATTTGCTTAGCGACAACCACGCAAAAGTCGTTCTGCTCATGCCGATCGTTGTTCCGCGCGAGCTTCCAGTTCACGCTCCGATGCCAGAAATCGAGGCACAAGCTCAAGTTTTTGCGGAGAAGGCAAAGTCGTCCCTACGGGATGCCAAGGTCGGCTACGAACTGCGGTTAGAGCGCACGCGCGACCTTCCTACCCTGGTAGCGGAGTCAGCGGAAGAAGTGGATGCTTCGCACATCGTAGTTTCCATCTCGCCCGATCATGCGGCGGATGATGACAACACAAAGACTTTCCACTCGATGCTAGAAAAAGTAGATCGCCCGCTCATTTTTGTGAGGGCAAAAGCAGAGTCCGAAGACGAACAGTTCTAAAGGAGCTTTGCGCTCGCTTTTTTAAGGCGATCCCAAACCGCTTCCCACTCTTCACTATCGGGTGGAGCAACAACGCAAATTTCCGCGACTCCCATGATGTCTAGTCGGCGCATGGCTCCATAAAGAGCGGTCGCGTACGACTTCGGATCGCGTGGCATTCTCACTTGGGTTGGGCCACTTGGCTGATCGAAAGTCAATCCAGCTTGGTTCGCTTCCAACGCATCCACAATCGTCACCACTGCGCGGGGAGCATAGTGCCGTTCGTATTGGCCAGGTGATTTCCGAATCGCACTGGGAGGCTGATGTCCCAGCGGCATTCCCACCATTGCTTGCAGATCAGCTCTTGTCACGCCGCCCGGTCGTAAGATGCGCGGAGGATTATCGGTCAAATCAATCACAGTGGATTCTAAGCCCACTTCACATGGCCCGCCATCTAAGATAATCGGCACTTCTAAGCTGATTTCCGGATCAACCGCTTGCGCCGAAGTTGGGCTGAGAGCCATAAACAGGTTCGCACTGGGAGCTGCGACCGGAACGCCTGCTTCCTCAATCAATCGTCGAGCAACTGGGTGACTCGGCACCCGAACAGCGACAGTATCGAGTCCTCCGGTTGTCAAATCAGGAACAGAAGATTGCTTTGGGAGCACCATCGTCAATGGGCCCGGCCAATATTTCTCAGCGAGTTTCTTAGCCAGATCGCTCACTTCCCGCGCGACTTTGGGAAGCCAACTGGCATCGGCAATATGAACAATCAGGGGGTTATCGGAGGGGCGCCCCTTGATCTCGTAGACACGCTGGACGGCCTTTTCATTGAGAGCGTGGCAAGCCAGACCATAAACCGTCTCCGTTGGCATGACAACCAGTCCGCCCTCCCGAATGACTCGGGCCGCTTCGCGAATGGCGTCAGGCGTTGGCGTCAGGATGCTCATATGAGGCCCTCATCATATCCGTTTGCGGTGCTGGAAGTCCAAGCCACCACTCAAATGCCAGTGCCGCTTGCGCCACCAGCATCGCTCTTCCGTCCACACTTTTGAGTCCATGCGCTTCGGCGTCCTGCTGGAATTGCGTCTTCGTCGAGGAGTAAAAGCAGTCGTATGCTAAAGCCGCCTTAGAGGCATTCTCCCAAAGGATGGGAAGGCTTTGCCCCTTCAAACTGGCCGCGGTGGTGTTGAGAATGAGATCCGCTCCGCTGGGATTTGCCTCATCCAGAACCTGCGCTTGTGACCGCGTCAATTCCACCATTGCCTCGGCGTTTTCTTGTGTCCGGTTCCACACGCAGACATCAAACCCGGCATCGGTTAAGGCAACAAGAAGGGCTCTCGCAGTGCCGCCTGCCCCAAGAAGAAGCACTCGACCACCCGAAATCCCAAGATTGCCAAGAGTTTGTAGGAATCCAGGGGCATCCGTATTTGTGCCTTCCCCATTTTCCAGATTCAACGTATTAACCGCACCCATTCGCTCGACTTCTGGCTCAACACGGCAGCACCAGTCCAATGCTTCGGTCTTAAGTGGCACGGTCACGTTGAGTCCCTTGTAACCTCGCCCACGAAGAACGTCGATTGCTTCGGCGAGCTCCCCACTACGAACTTGAATCGCCCGGTAAGTAAAGTGAAGGCCGTGTTTTTGATATGCGGCGGCATGGATTCTTGGCGAAAGCGAGTGACTGACAGGATCACCCACCACGGCATAGTCGCCGCTTGGCACATCCGACCAGTGCCAGAACTCCGTCATCCTTTTTGCTTGAAAGTCCAGAGTCGTTGAACGTTGAAGTTCCAAAGGAATCCCGCAACAAGACCGAAGAAGCTACCTTTCCAAAACTGTGATTCCACCGAGCCCTTGGCAAGGTGATTGACAATCGTACTCACCGTCACGGCGATGACCATCCCAATCAAGGCAACAGCATAAAACTGCGCTGCTTGCTTTGTGCTCGCACTCCGATCTTCCAAATCAAACGTAAAAAGACGATTGAGCGTGTAACTGACAAATATCGCGAGCAGAACCGGGCCGATTTTCAACGGGCCATAGGCGGCATCATAGATTGCTTCGGCCGTATGTTGAGCCCCTGGTTGAAAAGTATTCATCACCGCATTCCCGACCTTTTCCTGGAGGCCTGGAACAACAAACAAAAGCACCCGGTGCAGTCCCCAATCGACAACGGTGGACAAGACACCAACAACCCCAAATTTGACAAACTGACGAACAACCTGTCGGCCAAAGAAGCCGGGCCTTTGCTCGGCGTCGGCGCCATCTGCCTGAAAATAACGATAGAGAAACCGACCGACAACCCACTCTATTTTCCGGCTGATCACCCGTGTACCAATGAACTCGCGTTTGCCAATCGGCTTGACCCAAATCGCATCAATCCCAGTTCGGTTTGCCCCCCAAATGTCCGTAAGAAGTTGATCACCGATCATCACCGCATGGCTCGGACTATGATCGTATTTGTCGAGCGCAAGGAGGTACATCTCAGTACTAGGCTTGAACTTTGCCCGGATGAAATCTAAGCCCATCTTGCCCGAGATACGCGTCAACCGTTCCGGGTTGCGAGTATTGCTGAGGATACAAATATCAAAGCCAAGCTCTTTCGCGCGATTCACCCACTCGAGAGTGTCGGGTGGAATCTCTTCGGCACGCCAAGGGAGCAACGTGTTATCGACATCAATCAAAATCAGTTTCTTGCCCGCAGCCTTCAAGTCATCAAGGTCGACATTTTGCAACGAAGAAAGCGCAGAGGTTGGGCTAAATCTCTGGATTGATCGCGGAATCCGATCTCTATGAAACTTTCCTGGTCGAAATGAATTCATTGATTCGCTTCGGCAAACTCTTTGCGTGCCTTATTGATATTGGCACGGTGCTCGTCATAGGTGCGGGAAAAGTAGTGTGATCGGTTCGGACGGGCTACATAGAACAGCTTATCGTGAGTTGCTGGTTTCATTGCCGCTTCGATCGATCGGAAGCTCGGTGAACCAATAGGGCCAGGGGGCAACCCTGCATTCCGATAAGTATTGTACGGCGAATCAACGGTATTGACAACGCCCGGTCCGAGCTGCTTCCATTCTTGGAGAGCGTAAAGAACGGTCGCATCTAGTTGGAGCCGCATCCCTTGCTTGATACGATTCTCGATCACTCCGGCTATGATTGGTCGTTCTTCATCGAGTGCCGCCTCAAGTTCAATCATCGACCCGACATTCACGGCCCGCTCCAGACCTTCTTCTCCCAGCTCGTCCACAACCTTCTTCTGGAAAGCTTGGAGTTGCCTCTTGATGGTCGAGCGCGCCCCAATCAGCGGCGGGAGGTCGTAGGTGTCCGGATAAAGGTAGCCTTCCAGCGATCCTTCTGGGAGGGTGAAGCTCACAACATCTTTGAACTCAGATGGGTTGTTGGCGAGTTCGATGTATTCATCAGCTTTGCAAACCTGCTTTTCTTCTAATCTCTTCGCTACCCGTGCAATCCACCACCCTTCGGGAATTCGCACCATCGTGCTGAGTGGTTTCTTCATGTTCAGGATGACTTTGTCAAAGTCCATTCCTGGTTCGAACTCATAAGTTCCGTCCGCTATGAGTTGTTGCTTGCGCTCAATCTTGGCTCGGAACATAAATGCGCTGGCATCCTTGACCACTTTTTTCTGAACAAGCTCGTTTACAGCAGATTCAAACGATTTGTCTTCCCAGCGAACGTAGAACGACTGCCCTGACTCCGTGGGAGCCGTGCCGTTGTTCATCCACGTCACCCCGGCAAAAGCCAGCGCAAAACCCACAAACAGGCCAATTGATAGCCCCACCCACTTCTTCTGATTCACCGGTTTTGCATCCATCGCTCTAAAATCAAACAGGCGGCCTGACTGTCCAGGTTCCGCTTTCTTTGGCTTGCCTTTATTCCAGACTCAAACATCTGGCTATCTGCTTCAAACGAAGTCAAGCTTTCGTCCACATAGTCCACTTGCCAGCCGGACTCACTCAGAATTTCCCCGAATCGGCGCACGACTTTGCTCATTGGGGTTTCCTCTCCTGCATCCAGCGGTAACCCGAGGACAATCCCTTCTGCATCCTCTGATTTGGCAACTTCAATGACTTGCCCCGCATCTTTGGAAAGGGCACCTTTCGCGATGATTTGCGGCAATGGACGGATAAGCTGAGTAGCATCGTCGGCGACCGCAACCCCGATCCGCACTTTGCCGAGATCAACTCCTAGCCACCTCATTTTGCGAACTGTTCCAGCAGGGCATCTTTGATGCCCGGCGAAGTCGAGATCAAATTGTACTTAGGAGATTCAGGATCAGCGAGCGGCTCATTCCCCGAGAAGGACATCGCCACACCACCCGCTTCGCGAATAATGGGGATCACCGAGCTGATATCCCAGCGGGAAACGGTGGGATCCAGCATCGCCGCAACTCGTCCGCCAGCGACCAGCATATGACCGTAAGCATCGCACCACGTTCTGGTTGCCATGGCATCAACTGCGATTTGATCGAGTCCCTCTTGGTAGCCGTTCTTTTTCATGCCAGCATGGCTTCCGCAGCAGATAATCGAATTCTTGAATACAGCCACATCTTGAACATGGATTTGTCGACCATTGCAGAATGCTCCCCCGCCTAGCTCTGCATAGTAAAGTTCGTCAAGCGCGGGAAAGTACACAACACCGAGAATTGGTTGCCCCGCTTGTTCGTAGCTGAGCAGAGTGGAGTACAGCGGCACTCCAGCAATGAACGACTTGGTTCCATCTATTGGGTCGATCACCCAACGATCATCCCCCGCCCCGCTCATTCCTTGTTCTTCACCCAGCACTGCCTCTCCGGGGAAGCGTTTCTCGATTTCTTTGCGGGCGATTTCCTCTGCTCGCTTATCGGCGAGAGTCACCGGGGTCTCATCAGACTTGATCTCGATTTCCGGCTGATTTTGAAAGAGGCTGAGCGTCGAGCGACCTGCAATCGTTGCGATCTCCAAAGCTTGAATCAACCGAGGGGACATGGCGATATTGTGGCAGAGAACTTTTTGAACAAATGAGCTTTTGACAGGCACAAGATTTTCCATGTAGTATCAGCGAATGCTGTTGAGCATTTTTGCAGTTGCTACGCCACCATTGGCGGATACTCGTCCGAACATCATCCTCATCTATTCCGATGACCATGCCCGCGCGGCGATCTCTGCTTACGGTTCGCCATACATCAAAACCCCGAATATTGATCGACTGGCTAAAGAAGGCACGCTTTACACCCGCCATTACTCAACGAACCCACTCTGCGCACCCAGCCGCGCCGCTATCCTGACGGGGAAATACAGCCATATCAATGGTCACAAAGACAACACAACGACGTTCGATCAATCGCAACCCACAATTTCTAAAATGCTTCAATCGGCAGGATATGAAACCGCCGTGCTCGGAAAATGGCACTTGGTTTCTAACCCAGTTGGATTCGATGAATGGGAAGTTCTGCGCGGACAAGGTTTGTACTACGAGCCGCTGTTTATCAACTCAGAAGGCGAGCACAAAGAGCAGGGCTACACCACCGAGCTGATTACCCAGAAATCGCTTGCTTATCTCAAGAAGCAGCGCAACAAGCCATTCTTCCTGATGATCGGGCACAAGGCTCCTCACAGAAACTGGATTCCAAACACAAGGAACCTCCAGATGTTTGAGGGCACAACTTTTCCAGAGCCACCGACTCTGCGATCGAACTATTCCGGGCTATCAACTGCCGCGCGCAACGCCCAAATGCGGATCGACACTCTCCGTCCCGCCCTCGACCTCATGCTCGACTATGTCCCCAAGGGGATGAACGAGCAACAAGAGGACTCCTGGAAAACAGCGTTCGCGAAGCAAGATGCCGATTACAACGCGGCTCTACAACGCTCTGGTGATCTCATGGGCGTTAACTTCCAGCGATACATGAAGAACTACCTCCGATGTGTCGCCGATGTCGATCGCGGGGTCGGCGATGTTCTGGATTACCTTGACGAATCTGGACTCGCAAAGAACACTATCGTCATCTATTCTTCGGATCAAGGCTTCTTCTTGGGAGAAAACGGCTGGTACGACAAGCGGTTTTTCTATGAGCCAAGTGCGGGCACGCCACTTCTTGTCAAAGTGCCAGGGCAAAGAGCGCGAAAAGACACTCGTCTCACCGCCGATGTTGATCTTGCCCCTACCATCATGAGTTGGGCGGGCATCAAACCGAATGCAATGCAAGGGACACCCATTTCAAGCCAAGCAAAACGTGATCGAGTTTACGGGCACTTCTACGAATCAGATGACCCGGATCATAAAGTAGCCAAATTTGTTGCTCTCACCACTCAGCGTCACAAGGTAATTTGCTACTACGAACTGGCGGAATGGGAGCTTTTTGACCTTGCAACTGACCCTTGGGAAACTCAGAGTGTTTGGAATGCGCCAGCTAAGTCCGAGGTCAGAACTGAGATGGCTCGGAAGCTGATTCAGGAGATGAGGACTTTGAAAGAAGACCCTTCCCTGATTGAGAAAGTACGGTCTCTTGCCCGATTTGGCGCTGAGTCAGAGTAATCGGGCCTACATTTTCCCGGTAGCCCTGCCAAATATGTCGGAAGCGGAGGTATATTTTTCCTTCCGAACGCGTGGGGGATTAGCTCAGTTGGGAGAGCACCTGCCTTGCATGCAGGGGGTCAGGGGTTCGAGTCCCCTATCCTCCACCACGCTTCTCCCTTGTTCTTCGTCTACATTCTCCACTCTGCCTCGAGCGATCGATTCTATGTCGGGCACACGTCAAATTTGGATGATCGACTCGCCAGGCACAATCAAGGTCGATCGAAATCCACGAAATCCGGAGTTCCTTGGACTTTGGTTTATCACGAGCAATTTGAATCCCGTGCCGAAGCTGTCCGCCGCGAAAGTGAGATCAAATCTTGGAAATCACGAAAGCGAATTGAAGAGTTGATCAATGGGTGAGCATCCCGCTATGCGGGACAGGGGGTCAGGGGTTCGAGTCCCCTATCCTCCACCACGCTTCCTTCCTACCAATTAGCAAGCCTTCTTTGATACTTCCTCAAAGGCATTCCAGGTATCACCGCAGTATGATCACTGCTTTGACCGCTATCTGCTTGACCTGGCAGAGCAACCCTAACAACAAGCTGGACACCGCCCTCCAAACCGCTACCGGATTGCAGCCCATCTTTGTGCGCATGGAAAACCAGCTCTTCAAGAAAGGTGGTGATTTCGAAGCATTCTGCAAAGCCAACGAAAACACACCACGCTCAAAAGTCAGCCAGCAAGTTCTCAGCACCCTCAAATCCAATTCCAACAAAGACTGGGAGCAAATCAAATCATTTGTCAGTGAATGGGAAGCGAAAGAGCAGATCAGCGATGTCCAGCGGTTCTGGATCGTGAACGGGTTTGCTTGCGATGCGACCGCCGAAGCGTGCAAAGCTCTCGCCAGTCGATCTGACGTCTCGTTTGTTTATCTACAGACCGGCCCAACAGGGCTCCGACAACATCGCCAACGCCGCCGGAACTCCGAGCCAAGCGAAGCCAACAAAGCGGCAATGCAAAAAGGATTCGCCGAACAAAAGGACGACACTGACAAGCCGTTTTCCACCAATGGGTTAGAGATTCCCTGGGATATCAAACAGATCCAGGTTGATCAGGTTTGGGAGAAAGAGGGCATCACAGGCAAAGGAACGATCGTTGCCATCAACGATGGCGGGGCATTCCAAATCCCTGCTCTTGAATCGGCGCTTTGGCGCAATAAACAAGAAACTCTAGACGGAAAGGACAACGACAATAACGGCTATGTCGATGACATCTTTGGATGGGATACGGCAGGCCAGCACGGATACGTCCTCGGGAATCCAGGCGTTCACCACGGTACTTTCTGCAGTGCGATTGTGGGTGGTCGCCCAACGAGTGAGAAAAACCTCGTCACTGGCGTAGCTCCGAGATCTCAACTCATGTTGATCAATGGGATGGGCTACATCGGGGGATTTGAGTACGCCCTTGATAACGGCGCCGATGTTTTCTCGATGAGCTACATGTTTGTGAACATGGAGATCGGGAACTATCGTGGTGTCTTCCGTCTTGCGGCTGAGCACGCAACGGCGGCAGGAATGTTGCTCTGCGGGGGAGCGGGCAACTTTGCCAATAGTGCTCCGGAAGGCAAGCAGATCACAATTCCGAAAGACATTCCGTGCGTACTTTCTGCGGCGGGCACGAAGGAGGATGGCTCGCGACCAGATTTCAGTAGTAAGGGGCCAGTGACTTGGTCAGGAGTGAAGTTCTATGACGACTATCCGGCTTCCAAGCCGCTTTCTAAACCGGATGTCTCGGCGCCAGCTTCCGGGTTCCCCTGCTGGGGGATGGCCGACGCCGTTCGCCCGGCTTGGAAAGTGATCTTCCAAGGTAAGGGGAATGACGTCCTTGTTACGGGGCCGCAAGGCAACTCATTTGCTGGTCCTCATGCTGGCGGTGTTGCCGCTTTGATGTTCTCCGCTAATCAGGAAATCAATCCCTGGCAAGTCAAACGCATCATGGAAGAGACATGCAAGGATATGGGCGATCCTGGTCGAGATTTTGTTCACGGGGCAGGGGTTGTCCAGGCTCTTGAGGCGGTTCGGAAAGCCAAGGCGATGAAGTTCTAGCGCTGCGCCATGCTCGCCAAAATCACCACCAAAGCAACGGTGAAAATAGCACCCATGATCACCGCAAAAATGGCGCGACCTTTCCCCGTCTTGTGCGGGTTCTTCTTGATATCGTTCAAAGCCCAAAGCCCGACCGCGAGAGCAAATGGGGCCGCGCACGGAATCACTGCAAACAACCCAAGATATCCCGCCGCCACCGCTTTTGCTGAAGCATGGACAGGAGCAACAAACCGCATCGGATCCTTGTTTCCATCGGCTTGGGCTTGCGCTGTACGATTGGCAACTGGGGGCGGAATATAGACGGAATCTACGATCACCTTAACCTGATCGGGAGACATCGTTTCTCCGGTTGTGGCATCAACCACCTGATGTCCATAAAGCTGCCCTGAGTGATACTTTTCCGCCAACGAGATGGCATTGAACTTCTCCCCCATTCCATCCACTTGATAGCGGATCTCATTCATATTCCTATTCTAGCGAAGAAATGTCCCTGTCGAAACGAATAAATTATTTCTACGTCTCTTTTCAGGAGGTTTGAGTATCCTCCCATTACCAGGCACCCACTATGAAAACGAATCCCAAATTGATCGTCCTCCTCGCTTTGACACCCCTCGTCGGTCAGATCATTCCAGCCGTCAAAGAGGAGGAGCCACTCAATGCAGCGGGCCTCCGCGCGATGATAACCGGACTCGCATATGAAGTCAAAGACCTGAACACTGAAGCGGGCAAAGAAAAGTACGAATTCACGGTCAAAACAACGAATTTCAACATTCCTATTGGTGCCGAGATTTCGCCCAGCAAGAACTACATCTGGCTCACCGCAAACCTTGGCAAATCATCAGAAAAAACGAAATGGCAGGAGCTTGTGCGAGCCAATTCTGTTACTCAACCCACGATGTTCTATGTCACAAAAAGCGATGTATTGATGGTAGCCATCCCCGTAGAGAACCACGGCGTCACTCCCGTCTGGTTGAAGAAATGTATCGACAAAATCGCCACAGATGTGGATAGCCAATCAAGTGTGTGGAACACCGGCGGCTAACGATCTCGTAGGAACCGCAAACATGGCTGGTGCAAGATTTCTCTTTGGAAGTTTGTTGCTAGGGATTGTCGGATGCAATCCACCAGACGCACCGACCCGTGTCTACCTATCGACTGAGCAAGCGAAAGCTAACTCTTTTGTCAAATTCAAGGACAGCAAAGCCATCAACATCTTGATGATCGGCAACAGCCACGCTAACGCGGCAAATTTGCTTTCGACAGTACATACCTATGTTGAGCACGAGACTAAGAAGGAAGTCGAAGTGTATCCGGTGTTCGTACCTTTCTTGAGCGACGCGGTGAACAGAGACGATGTTTATGGACTGATGAGTAACGCAAACATCATCATCTTCCAGGGGCAAAAGCTCTCGCAATCTCATAAGTACATTTACAGCACTAAAGAGGCGATCAAACTCGCCAACACGGCAAAAGAGTATGGAAAGACCGTTCTGTGGTTCGCGGAGTGGCCCCGAAAAGGAGTTGATGAGACGGCATACATCGAGAACATCTATGCCGGCATCGCGAAAGAATCCACCGGGAAAATCGTCCCTACGGGCCGCATCTTCGATTTCTTATCAAACGAATTCCCTAAGCGTGAGCTCTATTCCTCCGATGGCAATCATGCTTCGTCGGATGGATCGTTCTTTGCCGGATTGACAATTGCCAGTTTCTGTGTCGGTGGGTTCAAGGCAAGCGATCTGCCGATCCCGGATTACATCACAGAAGAGGAATTCAACTCGGCTTTGACATTCATCAAATCTCTTCACAACACTCAGAATTAGCTTTCTTGCCCCGCTAATCGCGCACGCATCGCCAAAATTTCCGTCCCGCTCATCACGCGCTGACGGAACTTATCAATATCTGTGCGACCGTGAACTCGGATCCTGGGCAATTCGTAAGGATTCGCCGCGCAATACGGCTGGACAGTGCCGCCACCCTTCTTCCAAGCGGCGAGGTATCCCGCGTCTTCTGCCGCCATAGAAACCCGGCGATCAAAAGCTCCTGCCGGGTAAGCAACCGAAGTCACCGTCGAGCCCAGCCCTTTCTCCAAAATCAGTTTGGATTCCACCAATTCGTTTCGAAGCGCCTCATCACTCGCATTAGTGAGATCTGGGTGAGAAACAGTATGCGATTGGAAAGAAACGGCCCGGCTATTCATGGTGTGGGCGTCTGACCAACTCAGCCTGTTCGGGCGATCAAAGTTATTCGTGACCATAAAGATCGTCGCTTTGACGTTGTATTTCTTCAGGATCGGAAACGCCTCGGTGAAGTTGTCGCGGTATCCATCATCCAGGGTGATGGCAACCGCCTTTTCAGGAAGCGGCTTCCCTTCATTCAAAGCTTTTTCGATTTCAGAAACATGAAGGAATGTGAAGCCTTCTTGCTTCATCAGCACGACTTGCTCTTCAAAGTCTTTGGGAGAAACTGAAAGATCACGCAAGATCGGGCTCTTTGCTTCGTCCGGTGTCAGGTCGCAAACCCGGTGGTACATCAAAACCGGAATTGCATAATCTTGAGTCATTGCAATTTCTGGAGTAGGCGGCCCGAGAGGCTCCTTGATCACAACCGGATCAGGTGCGGTAGTACATCCTGCAGCAACACAAACAATAGGAAGGGGAATCCACGCCCTCATGATTTCTTATGACGCGCAAAAGGTAGGAGGCGTTATGCCTCCCACCCATTAATTGAAGCGCACCATGTACGGGATACGAATCCCATTCTCGCTCGCCCAGAAATCAATGATTTCCATCTCATCGAGGCGAGGATTCCGGTTTTGCTTCCCTTTCACCTGGACAATATGCTTCGTTTTCGGATTGACTTCCATTGTCAACCGATCGAGCATCTGCCCTGCACGCTTTCCTTTCATAGGGAAGAACTTCACCGACAGAATTCGCGAAGAATTCTCAACGCAGTCGCTCGCATATCCACCCACACAGTGATCCATCGTATCTCCTTCGATCCGAAGTGCCCGTGCGCTGGTCAATTCCGAAACCTGTACAAGCATTGTTTTGCTCCGCCATGTCCAGAACGGAAACTCCGCTTTCCACTGTGCATCGGAATGGTCAGGGTATTCCTGGTTCATCCAGTGCTCGTTCACAATCTCCATGAACGACTGTGGGGTTCGCCCTGCGAATTCGATCCGCTGGATGTTCCCAATATCGTACAGGAATGAAAGGATTCGGAAAGTCTTCACCCTTTTGAATTCGCGCTGGCACCCGATCAAAAGCAGAATGATGGCTTCCAGCTTTTGTCGATGATCTTGCGCCGCCAGAAGGATGTTCCAACCCCCACATCGCCCGACTAGAGTTTGAAGTTCTTGATCGGATGCACCCGCGATCTTGAGCTTCGCCCACAGAACCCGCTGTCGTAGCGTGATCCCAGACGGAGCAACCGTGAAGGCGTGCACCTCTTTCCGGGTCAAAACTTCAGAAAGGATCGGATACAAAGACTGCCCTTGCGCGAATGCAAGAAACAGCTTTCGCTGCAACACAAACTCTGCATGCGTTTCGTGACAATTCACCTCACCGCAGAGCAACTCCGCACCGGTTTCCCCGACAACGCTCCGGTACAAGAACCCCGGAACGGGGTACTTCACCAAAAGGTGATCAACGAATTCCTTGATCTGTCGGCCTTGGCAGTACCTTCGCGTCGAGAAAGTTTCCGGATCCCGAATGAACGACTCTTGCAAGTCTTTCATGGGGAGAAAACAAGCGAGTTCCTCGAAGCTTAATCGTTTACGCTTCGGCTGAGCATTCTCATTCTCTATTCTCTTTTGTCTGGTCAAAGTCGCAAGTAGTTCTTCTTCCTTCTTGGCTTTGAGCTCACGTCGAATTTGTATGATCGTTTTTTGCTTCTTGCCCATTGTTTTGATGGATTTGAACGGGACACACGCATAGGCAAGGCACGCAATGTGTCAGTTGATGAAGAATTTCAGGCATAAAGATGCCCGAAGTGTTTGGGAGATTTGGGGCGCCAGTTCTACGGCCTTGCCCCGGAAGAACTAGCGACCCACTGAGTAGCGGTCACTTTGCATAAGGGCGCAAGTGTTGCACTTTTACAAACAGCTTGTCAAATTGGTCCTAGTGAAGCCTTGTGATGAGAGCCTGTGCGGAAACGATTCTTCGCGAAAAATTCTTGAATCAAAACCCACGTAGAGTGCTTTAGGATATTGAACGCTATGAAAAACGTTGGTTCTACTGATCGCGCAATTCGAATCGTTGCTGGGCTTGGGCTCGTTGGTACCGCTATCGCCACCAAGATGTGGTGGCTCCTGATCGGCATTGTGCCTTTGCTCACCGGGATATTCAGCTTCTGCCCTGCTTACGTTCTCTTCAAGACGAACACCTGCGGACTCAAAAAAGCTGAGTAAAGTGATGGCGTGATCATTCACGCCCCTCGAATTACACTCCGCCCATTCCATGCTGATGATTGGGAGTGGTTGCTACGTGTCGAGGGTACGTCCGAGAACGCGCGGTTCCAAAACTACGAGCCTCGCGATGAAGAGAATGCTCGCAAATACGCAATTGAAGCTTCCGAAAAAGGGATTGGACAAGGAAATCCTGTTTGGTTTGAATTTGTAATCCAGGTGGATGGAACTGCCATTGGCCGAATCGGGGCGATTGCGGATGAACATCCTCTGCAGTTTCGTGTTTGGTACAGCCTTGACCCAACGCATGGCGGGAAAGGCTTTGCCACCGAGGCTCTCCAAACCATTCTCGTATTTGCATTTGAGGTCATGCAGATGCACCGTGTGTTCGCCTATGTGGATTCGCGGAACACTTCCAGTCGACGCCTTTGCGAACGGGCCCGCCTCCGCTTTGAAGCGGAGTTGGTAGAGGATTACGAACTCAAAGGGGAATGGACAAACACATGCTTCTACGCAATGCTTAGGCGCGAGTATTGCCAGCCGTTTGAAATCCAAATAATCGAATAACCTTGATCAAAGCTCCCGCGTCATAGGGGTTATGAGGGCACGAGTTTTTCTATCTGCGCTTTGTGTTTTTGTCGCTTCGCTCGCATTAGGGCAAGGTGGTCAATTTGGAGGTGCCGGTGCAGCAGGCGGAGGAAACATAGGATCCTTCAACTCCAGTGACCCTGGCGCAACGGTTCGCACTACTAAGGAGATGATTCTTACACCGGGCCAGAACGCCGAGTTTCCCCTCAAAGTCGGGGAAAACGATGTTGTTCGTGTACTGGTTTACAGCAACGATTTTGACCCTGGTGTAGAAATCAAAGATGAGAAAGAGCAAGTTCTGATCAGTAATGATGATATTGAACCGGGTGTCCAAACTTCAAGGCTGATTTATCGCTTCACAAAGCCAGGCGACTACAAGATCATTGTCACCGGATACAAAGATGCAGGTGGTGGTCAGTTCCGTATCGAATTAGAGCGATTTCCTTGTGTTCTTGCGCCCAAGGGCAGGCTAAATATCACTAAACACCAGGGCACACGATCCTTTGTAGTCCCTCTGGATAAGACCACACCAACTGCAATCACTATCAATGATCATTCGATGTCTGACAATACAACGGTTTACCTACCAAATGGTAGTCAAAAGAAAATCGGGGAATTTGAATATCACATGCAGTTCCAATTTGAAGACAAGTTTATGCTTCCGGCTGGGGACGGCGAATGTTTCATTCAAATTTTCAGTTTGGAAGAAGGCGAGAGCTACATTGCCACAAGCCCAGTTCAATTCGTTGATATTGACAGCATTGGAAAAGCTGACTTTCAAAGCGAAGTTTCTATTGAGGATCTCATTATCTATCGCTTCACTCTTCCTGAGAATCAGATCAGTGAAGTCGATGTTTCCAGTGAAAAGGAGAGAGTCGTGGCTTTACTGGAAGAGAGCAAGCTAGATCCTAATGAAAGCAAACGGCTAGTCTGTGATTTCCCAGGTATGGCAAAATCCAACACCAATTTTGTGTGTTTGCCATTAGGAAAAGTAAGGTTTGAGCTTGCCGTCGCAACCCTCGCCCAGTTACCTCATCAGAAGTACAAACTTACAATCAAGCCATTTTCGTCGGAGCTAAGACCTGGACAGAAAACACAAGAACTTACGCTTGGTTCAAAGAAATACTATGATTTACAACTCAAAGCAGGCCACGTCTATAGAATTACCGCCAGTTCTCAAACATTTGATGCAGTTCTGAGCCTCTACAACAAGTCAGGAATGTTCCTTTCTCGAAATGACGACTTCGATTCCAAAAATTCAAAAATTGAGTTTGTCCCTCATGTTTCTGGAAAGCACTATCTCCAAGTTGCCAGCTATGGAGACGGCGGGGGTGGAAATTTTGATCTGACTGTCGAGGAAGTTACTCCCAATTCCCTTGGTAACAAAGTAAACCAAGCTTTAAGTGAGAGCGAGTTGGCATCATACATGGTCAAAGAACAGAAGGGGGCTCAATTTGTAATTCGTTCTGTTCTTCACGGTGCCCTACCTATATGCAAATTGCTTCTGCAGTCTGGGGAAACCGTAGAACCTACAGTTGTGATTGAACCAAATGGTAATGCTCTGTTCTTTTTCACAATTCCTGAAGACGGTGAGCATGTCCTTTGGGTGGAAGGCCAAGAAGGTCAGACTGCGCTTCAACTTGAGCGAGTGAAGATTCAATCAACTGGCGGAGGCTAGCCCTCGCCCGTCGTTCGCTCACCATTGATCTGACGCATTATCCCAAGGGGGTTAGACTTCAATAGCTCCGGAGGAAGAACATCTTCCGGAGCATTTTGGTAGCACACAGGACGGAGCCAACGGAAGATCGCCGCACTCCCAACACTCGTAAACCGAGAATCTGATGAAGCCGGGTACGGCCCACCATGTTGCATCGCATGACCAACTTCGACTCCTGTCGGAAAACCGTTGTAGAGCACTCTTCCCACCTTACCAAGCAAACATTCAGTCAACCGTTTGGTGAGGGCATCATCACCAGGGCCGTGATGGATCGTTGCTGTCAGTTGCCCCTCGATGTTTGCCGCGACCTCGCACATTTCCTCCACTGAGTTACAATTGACGACAAGTGTTGAAGGGCCAAACACCTCTGCACTTAAGACCTCATCGGCGAGGAAACTATTCGCATCCGTACTAAATACGCACCCAGAAACCGAGGTTTCCAGTTCATTTCCTTCGGATTCCGTATATACAGCCGGGTGAGATTTTAGTCGTCCTGAACCGGCTTGATAGCTCGACTTGATCCCACGAGTGAGCATGGTCCCTGGCGTCGCCAACGCAACTGATTCCGCCAAACGGTTGACAAAGGCTTGCTGCTCATCGGAGCGGATTGCAACCGCTAACCCCGGGTTGGTGCAGAACTGCCCAACGCCCATACAAACTGATCCGGCTAGCCCTTCCGCTAAGGATTCCCCCCTTTCCGCAAGTGCACCTGGAAGAATAAAAACAGGATTTACACTCCCCATTTCAGCAAAAACTGGTATGGGAGAGGGTCGCTTGGCGGCAAGGTTGCAGAGTGCTCGCCCGGCATGCTGTGATCCCGTAAAACCAACCGCTTGGATAAATTGATTTTGCACCAACCACTCACCAGTTTCGATGTGGCCGTGCACCATTGAAAACACTCCATCGGGCATGCCAGCACAAACTGCCGCTTTGATGATTGCTCGCGCCACCATTTCCGAAGTTCCTGGATGAGCAGGATGCGCTTTGACAACGACCGGGCATCCCACTGCCAAAGCGGACGCGGTGTCACCTCCAGCGACGGAAAATGCGAGCGGAAAATTGCTCGCCCCAAACACAGCAACCGGCCCCAGTGGAACAAGCATCCTACGCAAATCAGGTCGCGGGATCGGCTCGCGTTCAGGAAGGGCTGGCTCAATGCGCACGTCGCGCCATGAGCCTTCGCGGATGACTTTTGCGAATATCCGAAGCTGGTTGCATGTTCTACCGCGCTCACCTTCTAACCTTATGGTGGGAAGGGCTGTCTCCGCAGAACATCGCTCAATAAGAACGTCACCCAACGCTTCAATACCATCAGCGATCAGCTCCAGAAAGTGTGCCCGCGCTTCGTTTGAAGTACTTTTGAATGCTGAGAATGCTTGCTGCGCCGAATCACATGCGGCATCAACTTCCTCTTTCGTTGCTACAAAAAAGTCTGTTGGTAGGGCCTCTCCTGTAGCTGCATTCAAGGCGGAAAACGCTTCCACTCCCAAGCGAGAAGTGGCTGATCCAATGAATTGTGACCCAATAAGAAGCATTTTACTAACCTATTTCAATCGCACCGGATCAATGGAAACAACTGGCTTTTCGCCCGCCACTATTTGGCGAACAATCCTTCCTGTCACCGGGCCTAAACTGAGTCCCATCATAGCATGACCGGTGGCCAAAATTATATTCTCGGTACCTGGAATAGGGGAAATGACCGGTACCCCGCGAGTCTCACATGGGCGGAGACCCG
>JAGQUX010000060.1 GCA_020438215.1 Armatimonadota bacterium
GCCTTCGGCGTAAAACAAACGCTCCAAGTAAGGATGCTCCCACAATGGTTGCTGGTTCTGGCACGGCTTCAAAATAGCTGTCATCAAAGTAGGCAGTTGCTGCCGGGCTACTATTTGAATTGAGTGGCGCCGCGATCAGTTGCAATGAGGAAATATCAAGGCCAGGCAGATCGGTAACCGTAAAGTTTTGCCCATCGACCGTAATGTTCATCGTTGTTGAACCGGTCGTGTATTGGAACTGCAAATCAAGCCACCGATCTGTGTGGTTGCTCACGGAACCGATGATGGGTGAGAGAATTCCGCTCCCCCATCCAGCGCGAATGTCTCCACTTCCAGAGACACCGAGATCAAATACCGACCCATTGCCGTTGTTGAAAGCGGCAATCCCGTAATTGATATCGGGATTTGCAGTTCCGCCTTCAATGTAAAGGGAAACTCCGCCAATGAAGGAACCAGTTTCATCAGGATCGTAGTTGAACCAAGCAGCTGCCTCGTCGGTCATACGGAGCGATTGGCTCCCGGATTGAGACCGAACATCGGAAATTTCTGCTCCTGTGGAACCTCCCCAACCGAGTTGACCATCTATCGGGCCGAGGCTATAGCCATTATTCGATTCGAAGTCGCTACCAAAACTTGTAATCACAAGTTGGGCTTGCGAGATCGAGGCAACGCTCACCGCCATCGCTATCAAAAGACTCTTTTTCATAATTCTCTCCAAAGAAACAATTGGAAATGAAAGATTACAATTGGGTGAGACGCTGATTCAACGGGACGCGTAAATCGATCGTTAATCCAGCCAGTAATTCGAATTGATCCCAGTAACTTTCCGGAAGCAAACAAAAAATCAGGCTCCCGAATGCGAGGAGCCTGATTCTGTTTCTCAGTAGTGATGTGTTATTTCTTGCGGCGGCGAAGTGCCAGAGCCCCCAGCGCGCTCAGACCGAGAAGGGTAGCTGGCTCAGGTACCGCATTGGTGACCATGTAATCATCAAAGTAGGCAACCCCTTCCGTTCCGGAGTTGTTGATCCAGCGGCTGACGATATCGACATCTGAGATATCTGCAACGTTTCCGATTCCGGAGACATTGAAGGACTGTCCGTCAACAGAAAGGACAGCATCGGAAGTGCCGGTTGTAAAGGCAAATCCAACTTCAATCCATCGTCCAGTTGCGTTGCTGATAGAACCGAGTACAGGGTCATCAAAAACTAACCCGTTTCCACCGCGGACAGAGCCATCAGCTGCTATAGAAACATTGAGAACGCTTGTGAAGCCGCCACTCCAGACCTGAAGGCCGTAGACGCGATCCGGATCTGCACTGGATGGATCAATAAAAACGGAAGTCATACCAGTGATGTTTCCGCTCATTGGAGATCCAAAATTGAAAAATCCTAGCTTGTCGCCAATTGTAGAAACCTTGAGTGACTGGGTTCCGGAAAGTGCCATGTCGGTACTGACATCCATTCCGCCGCTAGCGAACCAACCGTTTTGGCCATTAAGGGCACCAGTTGTATAGTCAGGGGATTCAAAGCCGACATTGAATGTCTGGGCGACACCGAAGCTAGAGAGAGCCGCAACAAGGCTCAAAACCGCTATTTTCTTCATAACAAACCTACTCCTAAAAGGAAACAAAGGAAAAGTCAGTCTATCCCAAGTCACGGGTGAATTGTTCAAGAGTCAAACGAACCTAGAAACTTTACTAGGCGAGGGTAGATTGTGAGGGTGGAAATCGACCCCGGTCTGTTTGATGAAAATGCACGCACGGCACCTTCTGAGGCGGGTCGGCAGATTGCGTCCATAGGGGCGATGGATTTACTGGCTGGCGGGCATCTTCCTCATGTCGAGATTGCCTATGAAACCTGGGGGGAACTGAACGAAGATCGAACAAATGCTGTCTTCGTTTGCCATGCTTTGAGTGGAGATTCGCATTGCATTGGTTGGTGGGATCGCATTGTTGGGCCAGGACTCGCGATTGATACTGAAAGGTTCTTCGTAGTTGGAACAAACGCTTTGGGGGGATGCCAGGGGAGTACCGGGCCCAGTTCATCCGATCCCGAAGGTAATCCATGGGGAAGCCGATTTCCCGTCATTCAACTTCAAGACATGGTTGCCGCCCAAGCTCGGGTAGCCGATCAACTCGGGATTGAAAAGTGGCACCTCGTTGCCGGGGGCAGTATGGGCGGAATGCAAGCCCTGGAATGGGGTATTCAATTTCCCGACCGGGTTGCCAATATCTGGATGACGGCGAGTTGCTCGGCGCATTCAGCGATGCAGATCGGATTCAATGAAGCAGGACGTCAAGCAATCCTCCGCGATTCTCACTTCAATGGCGGCGACTACTACGATTCTCAGCAGCCCTCAAACGGTCTGTCGGTGGCAAGGATGATCGGCCACCTGAGTTACCTGAGCGATGCCAGCTTTACAGCAAAGTTCGGGCGGAGTTTGCAGGATAAGGAGAACTTTGAGTTCAACGGCGGAATCGAGTTCGCGGTGGAGAGCTATCTCAGTTACCAAGGTGACAAGTTCACCCAACGATTTGACGCCAACTCCTACCTCGTCCTAACTAAGGCAATTGACTACTGGAGCAGGGAAGACCTCTCGCCTCTGCAAGCCCGATTGCTGCTCACTAGTTTCACGAGCGACTGGATTTATCCGAATCATCAGAGCGTTTCGATTTTCGAGCGAGCACAGAAACTGGGTAAGGAAGTCGAGCATCACGAGATCGATTTACCGATGGGGCACGACTCATTCTTGCTTGATGGAGAGCATCAGGCCCGAATCTTGCGTAACTTTTTATCGCAATAGCACGGGACTAGGGTCACGAGACCCGTAGCGGTACCCGATCAATTCGTGCTAGACTTTCCTTCCATCGCGGGGGTGTAGCTCAGTGGTTAGAGCGCCGGCCTGTCACGCCGGAGGTCGCGGGTTCAAGTCCCGTCATCCTCGCCATATATATGCCGCGGTAGCTCAGTTGGTAGAGCAAAGCACTGAAAATGCTTGGGTCGCCGGTTCGAGTCCGGCCTGCGGCACCACCCTTTCTCCTTTTTCTCCCCATTAGGGAACACACATCCCCGTATTTTTCGTTAAGATGTTCTCAAGTTGCGGTTTTGCCCTACCGATTGAATCACAGGTGCAACGCAACACGTCCAAGCTGTTGTAAGCAGGTTGTCTCAATGAAAGCAAATTTGAAAAATCTCATGTTGATGGGGCTCGCTGTAGCCGCAATGAGTGCCGCGAGCCTCGCGAGCGCATTCGGTGTTGGTGATCCAGCCCCCGCCCTCAAGACCGGCGATTGGGTCAAGGGTAGGAAGTACGACAAATTCGAAAAGGGCAAGGTTTATGTTGTCGAATTCTGGGCAACCTGGTGTGGCCCTTGTAAAACCTCCATTCCTCACCTCACCGAAATGGCGAAAGCTAATAAGGACGTCAAGTTCCTGGGCGTGAGCGTTTGGGAAGAAGGTGGCCCGAACAAGGATGGTGTCCAGAAGTTCGTGAAAGACATGGGCGCAACGATGGATTACAACGTTGCCATCGATACCACCGAAAACACAATGGCGACCACCTGGATGGAAGCTGCTGACCAAAACGGGATCCCGACTGCCTTCATCATCAAGGATGGCATGGTCGCATGGATCGGTCACCCGATGGAAATGGAAGAGCCTCTGAAGCAGGTCAAATCCAAAGACTTCGACATCACCAAAGCAAAAGAAGCGGCGAACAAAGAAGCCGAGCAAATGAAGAAGGTCGAAGCTGTTGTTGGCGAAATGCAAGAAGCTCTCCAAGGGGGAGACTTCCCGGCAGCATTCGCAGCAATGGACAAGCTCTACGCCCTTGTGCCTGATGATCAAAAGAACAGCATTCTCAGCCTCAAACTGGCTCTGATGTGGGATGTCGATGGTGCTGGGGCAGAAAAGCTGGCGATGGGCTATCTCGGCAAAGAATTCAAAGATGACGCGATGGTTCTGAACGAAGTCGCTTGGGGTCTGGTTGATCCGGAAGCCGAGAAAGAAGACAAGCACATCTCGGTTGCTCTGGCTTACGCGAAGCGCGCTGTTGAGGTGACCAAAGAAAAGGATGAAAACATTCTTGACACTCTTGCGCTCTGCTACTTCCACAACGGCGACAAGAAGATGGCCATCGAAACTCAAAAGAAAGCCATCAAAGTGCTGAAGGATAGTGGTCACGCTGATCCGGATGTGCTGAAGGAATTCGAAGGGCGACTCAAGCAATTCGAAGAATCGCTCAAAGACGGCTAGTCCTTACTTTGAATCGATCGAGCGGGCCAGGGAAGTGATTCTCTGGCCCGCTACATTTTGTCAGTGGGGAAAACTCAGCAAAATTCTGATGCCGTAACATGCTGCCTCAGACTCGTAGAATCCGGTGCATGTTGTAACCTAGTGGGCGTTCTCATACAACATCTTGTGGTTTCGGAAATGCGCTCGGGCAACCCACACCCATTGAATCCCGCTCGGAGCATCATGTATAGTAAACAAAGTTCTACTATTGCCACAAAACGGGATATCTGCACTGATGAATACTGAATACAAAATTGGGTCGCGCACGTTCGTTTTAGATGAAAAGAAGGCGGAGGCCGCACAGGCCGCCAAGGCGGTCATCAATGGCCGCGAAACAATGACCTTCAACCTCCTCCCGCTCAAATACGTTTGGGCGTACGAACTGTATCGCAAGATGAAGGCGAACCACTGGGAGCCAGAAGATATCCCAATGCAGAAGGACATTGAGATCTGGCGTTCCGATACTGCGCTTAGCGATGTAGACCGCTGGATCATCCGCATGGCGATCGGATACTTCTCCGCTGCCGAAGGCATTGTTGGCGACAACATCATCCACGTTGTCCGCGAAGTGGTCACTGCATCCGAAATCAAGCTGGTTCTGGGTCGCCACGCACACGAAGAGAACATCCATGCGGACTCCCTGCTCTATATGATCTCTAGCCTCGGCATCAACCCGCACGAGTGCGAGGCGATGTTCGAGGACATCC
>JAGQUX010000061.1 GCA_020438215.1 Armatimonadota bacterium
CATCTTGCAGATTCCCGCCTTCCTCTGCCGTCAATCTGACCTCCTTGAAGCGGCATCGAACACTGGTATTCCCGTCAATGTAAAGAAGGGGCAATTCCTTGCTCCCCACGACACAAAGAACATCGTGGATAAGCTCGCCGCTTTTGGAGCGAAGGGCACGATGCTCACCGAACGCGGCACCAGCTTCGGCTACAACACGCTGATCGTGGATATGCCCGGTCTGGAAGTCATGCGATCATACGGCGTCCCCGTCTGTTTCGATGCAACGCACTCGGCTCAGCGGCCCGGTGGCGCTGGAACAGCTACCGGAGGAGTTCGGGAATCCATTCCGGCAATGGTTCGCGCGGCAGTTGCGGTGGGGATTGATGCGCTGTTTTTGGAAGTGCATCCCGATCCCGCGAATGCAATGAGCGATGCCGCGACTCAATGGCCTCTGGCTCGCGCGCGGGAGCTTTTTGAGCAGATTGCGCGTTTGAGATGAAACGCAAAACCAAGTTATTGATATTGGCTTCTGTATCGCTTGTGGCTATCTATCCTGTGACTTGGTTCATTCGGCACCATATTATTGATGCTGGTTTCCTCGAAGCAATCTCGGTAGAAGATTTAGACACCTCTCAGAAGTGGCTAAGCTGGGGCGCGAATATCAATTTCACCTGCCCCTCTTGTGGAAACGCCCTTGATACTGCGATCGCTAAGAAAGACCCGCACATCATTCAATGGCTACTTGATCATGGTGCGAAACCGACTGATGAACAAGCGCGTAAATTGAAGATACTTCTCAATGAAACTCAGCCCTAGAGCATATTTGATATCGATGATTTGTCTCGCATTAGGGTGTTGCGTGCTCCCAGGTTTGCTTTTCATTCGAAATTTCCAGCAGATTGTGATGGACGAGAATCTCTGCTCCGCGATCTCACAAGGTGATATTGAAAGGGCGCAGGGTTGGCTTAATGCAGGTGCAAGCGTTGATGCCAGGTTCGATGGTTCTGAGCACTGCCTCAACTATGCAATTCAAGACCGAAACATCAAGATGATCGACTTTCTCATCGAGAAGGGCGTAACCGTTTCCGAAGAGCAAAGTGAGCAGATTCATTGGATACGCGCTCAAAAAGCAAAGCAAAAGTAAATGTTTCCCCTCCGCGCCATCTCCTACTTCGTCCTCGTGATCTCGTTCGGACTCATCGCGCCCTCCGCGGTGACGCTCTTTTCTGGCTCTGGGCAATTCCACACGCAATACACATCCATCACCGACCCTGCCGTTGCCATCCGCACCGCAATCATCCGGCTAGTGATCGGCATTGCAATGTTCGCACTTGGCGTGTGGCTCTGGAGGCAAGACGATGAGTGACGCCACCGAAACTTACCGCGCTGCCATGCAATTTTGGGACGCCGAGGATTACGAAAACGCCCTTCCCCTCTTCCAATTTTCTTACGAACAGAAATACCACATACTCACCGAATTTAGAATGGGCCAATGTCTCTTCGCGTTGGGGAGACTTGATGAGATCAAGTTCCCTTCCATCTACACACAGCTTGATGGTTGGGCAATTCTCGCCATCAAAACATTTGCACTCTTGGGAGATTCCCAAAAACTCAACGAATGGATGGATTACGGCAAGGTCTCTCGCGGGAAGAAGATGCAGGAATTCCTCGCCGCCTGCAACGAGCTGAATCTCATTGACATCGAGCTATCCAGAAATGTTTCCCCGCAAAACATCGCCCGATACCGCGTGATGATCGAAGCTCAAGACTTCCCAGTTCTCCTCAAGGTTTAGATTTCTGCGTCACGCCACTGCGCCCAGATGTTGAGTTCTTCCCACTCTTCATCCGGCTCCGCACCGCCATTGCGGAGGCACTGCATCAGGCTCGAAAAATGGTAGCCGTCGTGCCAGACCATGTGCTGAAGAAAATAGATCGGATGATCGTAGGGTTCGCATCGCTCAACACCGGATTCCACTGCCTCGCGCACCCAGTTGGCCACGCCTTCTTCTGATTCTTTAAGCCGAGCCCTGATCTGATCAAGATCAGCAATAGCCGTCCATTCTTCCGTCGATTTGTCATAGAGCGACCCAATCTCAGGAAATTCGTTCTTCCCCACTTGGCGAAGCCAGTAGAGGCGGACACCATGTGTATGTGCGAAGTGCATCGCCGCCGTCCATCCATCCTCTGCAGATTTGACTTGCAGAAGTCGGTCGTCGAACTTTTCAACGAGGTTCGAAACGCAGCGGCACTGCTTGTGCCACGATTCCAAGAGCGCATCCAGGCAATTCATTGGCTGGCAGATTACCAGACATTCGTCTTGCACTCAAGTTTTATGCAAAACGAATATGGGCATAATCCCTGTATGTCCGAAGACGCCTTGGACTGGCTAATGGAAGGTGACCCAGCTATTCGCTGGCAAACCATGCGCGATCTCCTCGATGCACCAGAATCCGAGTACCAAGCAGAGCGCGCCAAAACCGCTACCGAAGGCTGGGGCAGCAAGATATTGGATTACCAAGATCCCAATGGTCGCTGGCGGAAAGGGCGATGGACCGATTCTCCTTGGATTGTCCTTCAACTCATGGACATCGGCATTCCGGCAGAGACGGCCTCACTGAAGAATGCGTTTGCTTTTCATGCTGACCGCCTCATGCCACCTGGAGAAGTCACCCTGGATAAGATCCTCAAATCGAGGATGGATCTGTGCCATCTCGGCTTTTGGCTACGGATTGGTGCATATTTTTCCCCCGAAGATGAACGGCTTCAACAGATCATCGAGGTGATCCTCGAACTCACTATGCCGGATGGAGCGTGGAACTGCCAAATACGTAATAAGCCTCACACTCATCACAGCTCGTTTCATACAACGTTTAATGTTTTAGAGGGGCTCAAGCAAGCACACATAGCCGGATTGATTAACAATGAAAAGTTCTTTGAAGCGGAGGCGCGGGCAATGGAATTCATGTTGGATCACCAGATGTACCGCTCAGACAAGACGGGCGAGGTCATTGCCGAGCGATTCACTCATCTCACCTACCCTTCGGCTTGGCATTACCGTGTGATCCGTGGCTTGGATTACATCCGGTCTACTCCATTCATCACTGATTCTCGTCTGGATGATCCAATACGCATGCTCGAAAGTCAGCGTGGGAAAGATGGGAAATGGATAACGGAAAAGCGCATTCCTGGCGATCAGTACTTTAATATGGAAGCATGGGGCAAACCGAGCCGCTGGGTGACTCTGAAGGCACTGAGAATCCTGAGAGCGCGGACACAATAGGTTCCACGAGTAAAGGCACATGCAAGCAGAATTACCTGTTTCACCTGAATATTCTGATGCAGTTGTCACTCAAAGAGCAATTATGTTACTATTGTATTTCCTCTGAATAATTCAGACGGGTGATTATCATGAAACTCTTATCTGTTGGTGTGGTGCTAGTCGCGGCTAGTGCTAGCTATGCGCAAACATTGAGTGGAGAAGCGGCAGCGAACAACGGTTCGGGCGGCATCTTTACCAATATGACTTCCACAGTCGATCTGACCCTGACTGGTTTTGATCTGTTCTTCACTGGTACAGTTGGAACCGCTGTTGGTGTCGAAGTCTGGACTCGAACCGGAACCTACAACGGTTTCGAAGGGAGCAATTCTGGCTGGACTCTTCACGATACAATGTCCGGTACTCGAAGCGGCTCTGCCGTATTGTCTTCTTTGAACCTCAATACTGGCCTTTCGCTAACCGCAGGTCAAACCATGGCCGTTTATCTTCATGCTGTTGACAGCGTGAACACGGGTGGCATCCGATACTGGGGTACGGGTGCAAACCCACCGGCTACCACTACGTTCTCCAATGCTGATCTTTCAATGACAGCAGAGCACGCAATGACCGGCTTGACCCCGTTCGGTGGTAACGTCTTCACCCCGCGAACTTTCGCTGGTAACGTCCACTACACCGTTGACTCCGTTCCGGAACCGGCAACCATGGGTCTGCTCGGTTTGGGTTGTGCAGCTCTCGCAGCACGCCGACGACGCAAGAAGTAACTCGCTTCACTTCTAAGAAGGAATGACTGGGCATATGCAAATGCATGTGCCCAGTTTTCTATTTTAGGAATTGAAAATCAGAGGCAAGATATGGAAAATAGTAGACATACGTGCGTTATTTTTTGTATCTTCGGGTATTGGGGCATGCCGTTTCAGCCCTCACCAAATCGCTGAATTCCGGCGATGATCGCCCTACCCTGCTTACCAAGGATGGGCGCGTCTTTGATGCGAATCAGATTGCATTTCAACGCCGCATCAGCCTGGGGATGCCGATCAAGGAAGCCAAGGTCATTCTCCAAGGAGAGGCGCGGGTTCTAGAATACAAACCCGAGCAACTCGAAGAGGCTCAGCAACAATTTCTGAATCCTTGCCTGATCTACAGCGACCGAATCCAGGCGATCAATGCCTCGGAAGCCCTCGTTGATCTCAGCGCTCACCCAGAGCCGCTTGATATTGCCTGCTCCCTGCTCAGACATATTCACAGAGAGTTGAGCTGCCCCATCGTCGCTGGGATTGCCCCGACCACTTGGCTAGCCCAGCGGTCATCGCGGCTTTGCGAGACT
>JAGQUX010000062.1 GCA_020438215.1 Armatimonadota bacterium
CAGCTCGAGCAGCATCAAAAAACGCTCGACGTGACCGATTGGCTCGTCTGGTTCGCGGAAGTTGTCTTGAAGGCGCAACAGGCAACACTCGACCGCGTCGGCTTCTTCATCAGCAAGGCACACTTCTACGATCGTCACAGAGACCAGTTGAACGAACGACAGGCCAAGGCCATCGCTCGAATGTTTCGGGAAGGCCCTGGCGGTTTCAAAGGCGGCCTCAGCGCCGACAACTATCTCAAGATCACCGGAACCTCACGCGCGACCGCGACCCGCGATCTGCAGGATCTGGTCGAGAAGGGCGTGCTCGCTCGAACCGGCAAGCGGCGGCACACGCGATACTGGTTGAAACTCGACTGGAGTGAATAAAAATTGCATGAAAACAACAATTTATCAAAAATCCGATAATTCGTTTTATGTCAAAATATGTTGAATGCGCCTATACGCCGCGGCGCGGAGGCAAAGGACTTAACCTCGATGACGAGGGCTGACATTCCACGCAACCTTAGGCAAAGGCTCAATCCCGCTTTGTACGATTAGTTTTGGGATGGATCTAGTACCTAGCGAGCCGTTGGTTGATCTCTCGCATTGGAAGTCTGCATCTCGAGTGATCACGAACTGCCTCAAGACCAGCTTTGAGTATGGCTGTGGGACAAACCCCGTGACGCTCCATCTCGTCGAACACCCACAAGACACCATGCATGGTGAGACTTTGGCGTTCGGCTTCAGCTCTTAGCGCACCGTCCCCGGTAAGGAGCACCCAGTCCCTTTCCGCCGCCAGACAGAATGCAAAAACATCTGGCGTCGACAACATCGCTTTCGTCCGCTTCAACTCTGTTGCACGTGCGACTTCTTGTGGCGTGAGCTGTTCGACTTTCAGTCCGAGATCGAGTAAATTAGAGCCCATCCAGTCTAAGAGTTCTGCCTCATAAAGCAGGTCTGGAACAACAAATTCATAGGGGAGATCAAAGAGCCTCGCGGTCAGCGAGGCTCGTTCGATGTCAATCAGGACGGAGGTATCAGAAACAAGGACTTGCACATCGGCACTATGTCATGTGGTCCAACCGTTCTTCCAGTTCTTTTACTCGTATTTCGAGAAGTTCCGCTGCGCGAGACAGCCCAATCAACCCCTCAGAGAGGGCACGAAAACACAGCCTCTGAAAACGGTCCGGTTCTTCTCGTTCCCAAGGAATGGAATTTGGCTCTTCGAACGGCTCATCCCGCCAACCACGTTGCTTATAGATCTTGAACAGGCGCGCAAAGGTTGCTTGGTTGATGATCTCCAAATCCTTGCATCGATACGTCAGTGCCTGAATGCTGACGCCAAATCGATCCTTCAGGCTTATTAGTTCTCCGATGCTTACGTCCGTTCGGCGGGCTCCGATTTCCTGCCGTAGCACTTCTGCCGGAATCAGAAACGCACCCGCAAATCGGTTTGCAGCACGTTCTGAATCGCAACCCTCGGCGACCTTGAGCACCATATGGCCCAATTCGTGAGCCAGGCTGAAGCGCTTCCGCTCTGACCAAGTCTTCTTTTTGATCATAATGACACGAGCCGAATGATGTTCTTTCCGACGGACCTTTGCCGCAAGCCCGTCAATCCGATCGACATCCAACGAAAGCACTTTGATTCCATGCTCCTCGAGAAGTTCGGCAAGCATTGGGATCGGATCGTGGCCCAATTGCCAGGATGCACGCATGTTACGTGCCGCATCCTCGGCATCACGAGGGTCGGCGACCCAGTAGGGGGCTTCTAGCGGGGCATCCCAGTCCTGACTGGACAGATTTAACAAGCTTTCAATTGCTAGATACTTTTCGACCATATTGAGCGTCTTAGCCTCAATCGCCGCGACCTCCTTGGCCGACGAGCTTGCAGACTTGCGGAATTCCACGCCCTCCAGCTCGAGCTCGTCGTCGCTAAGAAGAAAGTCTACGGAAATGTTCAAAGACCGGGCAAGCGCCAGCAGCACGCCCGATCCTGGCATGTCTTCATTCCGCTCATACTTGCCGATGGCTTGAGCAGAAACCTTGTTTTCCATGGCGTCGGAAAGTGCACGGAGCGAAAGCCCGGATGCAGTCCGGGCCCCTTTGAGTCGCTTGCCAATCATATCGTTCTCCCAGCGGGCAGTTTACACTTTACCCATATGCTTGATATTTTGTAAACCAAAATGCTTGAAGGCGCGGCGTATTGTCCCTAAATTGTAACGTACGACCAGGAAGAAGGCAAATTTGTAAACCGCCGATTGACTGGAAGAGGCGCCAGCACAGGCAAAGAAGCGAGGAAGTAGTCATGAACGCACCGTTTGCGGGCGACCTGCCGAAAGGCATTCAGAAAATCACACCATTGCCAGACCGCAGCCTGGAGGAGCTCTGGGACTCAATCATCGTCGAAGCCGAGATGAAGGAGCGCCTGCTCTCACAGGCGGTGCTGAATTTCACGATGAGACCAAAGATGAGCCGAGCCGTATTGCCGCTACATGGCGTCCTCCTCCTGGTTGGCGCACCCGGGACGGGCAAAACTTCGCTCGCGCGAGGGTTGGCCAACCGAACAGCAGCGGCTTTCAAGGATGGAAACTTCCAACTGGTGGAGGTGGAAGCGCATGGATTGACGAGCTCCGCCATGGGGAAGACGCAACGGGCAGTCTCTGACCTTTTCGCACAGACCCTCTCAGAACTTGCCAATGTAGCCCCGACGATTGTGCTGCTAGATGAGGTGGAAACACTTGCGGTTGACCGGTCCAGGCTCAGCCTAGATGCAAACCCTGTCGACATTCATCGAGCCACGGATGCCGTTTTGGTTCAGCTCGACCTGCTGGCAGAATCTCACAAGAACCTGCTGTTTGTGGCGACCAGCAACTATCCGGAAGCGGTGGACGACGCCTTCGTTTCACGATGCGATCTGGTGCTTGAAGTACCCCTTCCCGGAAAGGAAGCCTGCAAGACGATATTGCGGGAGTGCCTGTTGGGGCTAGGCAACACCTATCCCGAGATAGAAAAGCTGACCAGGGACCCTGGCTTCGATAAATGTGCCAGCGAATTCGTCGGCCTTGACGGAAGGACGATCCGAAAAACCGTTGCAAACGCGCTCGCTTCGAACACTCAGGTAGCACTGAACCCCGGCTCGGTAACACTATCCCAGTTGGCAGCAGCCGCAAAATCAGCCCAAACCAACAAAAAAGCAAATCGAGGGAAGTGATGGCAACTGTAACCCGCAGAACATTCCGGAGCTCTCCGCATCGCGATGCCTTGACCACATGGGCCGCCATAAGCGACTTGCTCACACGGACAAATATCGGCGCGCAACAAGAGCTCGGCAGTGTCGCCGGCATTGCAAGCAGCATAATCGCGGACAAAGCCTGCAAAAACTCACCAATCATCGTCAGCAGTGAGGGGCCGCAGACGCGGATCTACTGTCTATACGATGACGAAGCGATCGATGGGTCGGACGCGAACGAAGAAGTGCTCGGGTTTGACCCGCTGAATGGTGATTGGTCGATTTCACTGCCATGTGAACCCGATGACCTCGATTGGGTTCAGTCAGCTCTGAAACAGAAAGGTGAGCGCATCACGGCCCGCGACAGAACTGACGCCAAGAAGCAAGACACCGCGAACAGTTCGCAAGGTGCAGCGCTTGAAATTGATCTCGAGGGGTTGTTGAAACCATGACATCGGTCATCACGTATTCCCGCACCCAGTCCGTTACCTATGTGGCAGACAACATCCTCAAAAGCCTCAAAGACATCATTCGTCTGAGTGGCATGGACCCGACAAACTTCGTGAATGACACGGAAATCAATATGCGGGGCATCAAGGCGTGGCTGGAGAGCGAAGACCTCGAGAAAATCACTCTGGAGATCTACGATCCGACAACCAACAACCTGATCCTACGATGGGACATCGACGTGAACTACAGTTGGTCAGCGGGAGATGGAAGCTTCTGGACGGACACTGACCAACTTCGTTGGGCAATTCGCAAAGCGGGTGTCGCGCCAGCAAGCGCCAAGTACGACCTCCTTTTGCGCACAAGGCCTGGTCGGCCTGATGTCCCGGGCTGGCATAGGACCACTGCCCGTTCAACCGACGGCATGGTTCGCCAAAGTCTTGGATCTACCATCGAGCACAATGGGCTGGGTGCGACGGCCTCGTATTGGAGACAAGCATCATGATTTCACTCACAGATGCATTCAAGAAATTCAAAAGCCGAATGGAGTTGAACGAAAAAGAACGACAGAACGCATCCAAGCGGCAGAAAGAAGTGCGCGAACACTTGGATGCCGCCTTTCAGATTGACCGCAGTTTTTTGACAGGAAGCTATGCTCGCTGGACGAAAACCAAGCCACTGAAAGATGTCGATATCTTCTTTGTTCTCGGAGAAGATGAAGAACACTATCGAAACAAACACCCCGACAAGATACTGACCGCGTTCTTCGATACACTGGTTGACGTTTATGGAAGCAGCGCCGTCAAAAAACAGGGCCGTTCCGTGGGGGTCGTGTCTCGGAAGTGGTAGAAATTGTCTGGCGGCGTAATCTCCGGGTGAACCAACACCCACCCAACCGGCGGCGGCAACCGCCAGGGAGATC
>JAGQUX010000063.1 GCA_020438215.1 Armatimonadota bacterium
AAGAGTCGTGGCCAGAATCTTAATGATCCAGAAGATGAGAGTGACTTCCGGAACTTTACTAACTGCTTGCTTGATTTCTTGTGTCATTTTGATCGAGCCTAATTTGGGCGACAAACGAACTGCTGCACATCTGAAGATACAACCTTCCAACAGGCTGGATTCTGTGAAGTCTCAAAGCAAAGTTTTCTGACCTTTGTGACTTCACAGGTTAGGCTTACAAATTACGGAGTTGAATAAAATCAATCCCGTTGCGGATTCAAGGAAAAAGATGAAACAAACACTCAAAATTGCAATTGGCGCATTTGCCCTTGTCGGCATTGCATCAACCGGAATGATGCTTTCAACAAAAGCGTTAGCTCAAGACCATTCAAAGGACGCGGTTGTTGCCCAACAGCAGCAGCAACATAAAGAGGAGAAGGAAGAAAATGAAGAGGAAGAAGGACAAGAAGCTCTCAATCTTCTTACCGCACCTGTCAAGATTGATGCGGCTTCCGCGACAGGCCTCAAAGCAAAGACTGGTTTTGTTAACGAAGCAAAGCTAGAGGAAGAAAATGGAAAACTCATTTGGGATATGGATGTAGTGACTACTGATAACACAGTCTGGGGCGTGGATGTTGATGCTAAAACCGGTAAAGTTCTCCTGGTTGAGCAAGAAAAGGGTGACGGCGACCAAGAATAACCTCAACTCCTTGCTCATTGCCTGGCGATCACTTTGACGCCAGGCAATTCATCGAAGAAATGACATCGCGTCCACAAATTCTCATTGTTGAAGATGATCCCTCCATGGCGGAACTCCTCTCTCAAGGACTCTCAGAGAGTGGTTTCCATTGCAAGATCGCACCAAATGGGGCAGAGGCATTGAAGCAGCTTTCCGGAATAGATGTCATCCTCAGCGACATCATGATGCCTATTATGAATGGGCTGCACATGACAACCAAAGTACGAGAGAGCGGAAACCAAACTCCAATCATCTTTATCACAGCAAAAGATCAAACTCGCGATACTGTTGCTGGACTTGAGGCAGGCGGGGATGATTACATAGTGAAGCCATTTGAGTTTGCCGAAGTCATTGCTCGCATTAATTCGGCCCTGAGACGCTCAAGGCTCACTTCCGAGTTACTTTGTTTCGGAGACTTAGTGCTTGATTCCAAAAATAGAACTGTTGTTAGACAAGAGCATGAGTTGTTCCTTTCTACAACCGAATACTGCCTTCTCGAATTCTTGGTACGAAACCCAAATCAAGTGTGGTCAAAAACGGTTCTGCTTAAGGAAGTTTGGCAGGATGAAGGATACCGAGATGACAATATCGTTGAGCTCTACATCAACTACCTAAGAAAGAAGACTGAGTGCTTCGATATGCCAAGGATGATTCAGACGGTTAGGGGGCAGGGATATGTTCTTGAAGTTTCTCAGCATTAACCATCGAATCCGATTGACAGTTCTGATAACGAGTTTTGTCACCATAATCCTCACAATCGTTTTCGCGCTGATTCTTTTTGTTGTTCGAGAGCAAAACCTCAATCGTAGGTATGCAGATCTCGAACAAAGTGTCGGTCGAATTGCAGAGGAATGGTCAGATTCGCATTCTATTCAAGAAGAGAGTGAGGACTTTCCTAACCTTTCTGTGACAATCTATGACGGCACAGGACAAATCTTAGTATCCACTTCTAAAAAACCAAATGAGCAAATTGAGGGGCGCGCGCTTACTGATGAAAAAGTCACCTTTGGAATAAAGAAAGATGACAATTTGGTAGTCGGCTCTTACGAATGGGAAGAGACAGAAAAGGGACTTGAACAACTCGCCATAATATTAGGATTACTTTGGGTAACGATATCGCTCGCCATTTCCTTACTGTCTTGGTTAGTCGGTGGCCTCATTCTTAGACCCGTCAAAGAACTACTTGCTTCTGCGAAAACACTCAGTCAATCCGAAACCGAAGACCTTCTTGTAACATCTGATCAAGCTGACTTTGGTGAGTTAGCAGATGTGCTCAATGAGTTGATACGAAAAGTGCAATCAGCTGCCCAACTCCAGGAGCAATTTGCCTCTGATGCCGCCCATGAGCTACGAAGTCCGCTGGCTCTTCTTAAAACAAGAATCGAAGTGATGCTCCTCAAGAAAAGGCCAGTTAATGAGTACGAACAAGCACTTCGCGCGATGCTCTCCGAACTTCGGCAAACTGAGTCACTTTTATCCTCACTTCTAGCCTCAGCGAGAGGAGCAATCGACTTCAATGGCACTCGCGATCTCAAGCCACTTTTTGAAGAAGTAATCGAAGGATGGGCTACCGCACACGATTGGCCTAACGAGTTACTATCAGCACACATTGATAGTGTAGAAGGGACTCTTTCTGATGAAGAAGTACAGATTATTCTCAGAAATCTCTTAGACAATGCGGCAAGATACTCTTCTCCAAATCAAGCTATCGAAGTATCTCTTCTATCTCAGGATTCTGTGTATTTGATTCAAGTAAGGGACTTTGGCAGTGGAATTTCCGCTTTTGATGCCGAACATGCATTTGATAGGCTTTTCCGATCAAATGAAGATCGTAGCCGAGAAAGTGGTGGCTCTGGGATTGGGCTGGCACTCGTAAAGTCAATAGTTCAGAGGCATGGTGGAACGATTGAGTTCATTCCAGTAGAACCTGGAGCCCTGGTTAGTATTTCAATTCCGAAACAATCCGCATAGAAGACTTTCCCAAACACTCTTTGGGAAGTCCTCTACTCTGATTAAAAACATTTCCGAGTAGTGAGACCAAACCTATACGCACCGAGCAGTTTTGCAACAGTCTTGCCGTACCTTGATGAGGCTCTCCGTATAATGGGATCGTGCGCAGAGCCCATGTGCTGAGCAACTTTCAGCCACCGCCAAAATTTGCTAGAGTTTTGGTGACGTTCTTTGTGTTACTCGCCCAGGTTCACATCTGCCCACCTATATACATCACCGAGCAGGGGACGCATTGCTCAGCTTGTGCGGTGATCTCTGAGCCAGATGACTGCGCTCAAATCATAGCTGATCCTCACGGAGATTGCCACGATTGTTGCTCAATCAAGTCCTGTGACGATGGGATGACAAAGCAACTCCTAATGCTATCGAGCGTCAACCCGTGGAACTTCCCATTTGCCCTCCCTACTCATTCCCTTCAAGTGATTGGCCCGGAGCTAAGCAGTCCACAAGGACAAATCGAGTTTGATCCGAGCGCACCAAGCACTGGCCCCCCAAGAAATCGATCCTCCCGCGCTCCACCTCTGATCTGATTGTTCGCTGTCTCCTTTCCCTGCATTGCGGGATAGGAATGACCACAAATCAAGATCACATTGAAACAAATACTCATCATCGGAACGCTTGGCCTTTCTAGCTTTGCGCTTGGACAGTCCCTCACCCTCAACCATGCAGTGGAGAAGGCTTTCTCAAATCGTCCTTCTCTCAAATCTGCCCAACTGAAAGTCAATAGTGCGAGAAACGCAGCACGCGCTCTTGGTGCATTTCCTTCCACTCAACTTGGGGTTGGACACTCTACAAAAGCCGACATAGGAGCAACTGATATGGATTTGTATATCAGCCAGTCACTGGATATCTTTGGACGATCTCAGTCAAACAGAAAAATTGGGGAGGCTGAAGTTCATAAAGCCGAAGCACAGCTGAGACAAACAAAGCTTGATATTCAAAGCAGCGTTGTCACACAGTATTTTGAGGCTGTAGCTGCGACAAAAGTTAGAGCATATGCGGAGAGCTTACGAGATCTTTCTCAATCGCTTTTACAAGCAACTCAAAGAAGATTTGAAGAGGGGAAAATCCCGGAGGTTCAAGTGACTCGGGCACGTTTAGAGTTCGAGCGATCTCAGCAAACACTCCTCCTCAGAGAAAGCCAGTTACAGGCTGCACTCACTCGATTGCGTGGGGTCATCGGCGAAGTGGTCACTCTCGAAGATATAGATGTCACTACATCTCTCGCACCGAACCCCCAAGTTCAGCTTGATCAGCGACCTGATATTCAAATCCTGCTTGCTGAGTTGGAAGCGGCTCAAGCAAAGTCTCGCGCCGCTCAAAAATCTATTTTGCCTGAGCTAGAACT
>JAGQUX010000064.1 GCA_020438215.1 Armatimonadota bacterium
AGGCTTCGCCCTGTTTTGATGACCGCAATGGTCGCTGCTTTTGGATTCATCCCTATGGCAATCAATACAGGCATTGGAGCAGAAGTTCAGCGTCCGCTGGCAACCGTTGTGATTGGGGGGATTTGTTCTGCAGCCTTACTCACGCTGTTAGTGCTTCCTGTGCTCTATATTGCATTTGAAAAGGACTAGGGTGATTTCCCCATTGACTGACGCCCTCTCTAATACGGAGGGCGTCATTTTCGATAGAATTCAGGTTCAAACTGGCGGCCCCGGAGGGAATCGAACCCCCGACGCCCTCCTTAGGACGGAGGCGCTCTATCCACTGAGCTACGAGGCCGGATAAGTCAAGATACCACCCCTTCAACAGACTCACCCAGAACCCACCAAAAGTTTCCTGCCCTCGGGTAACTTCAAAACGATGAAAGGGGCTCGAATTATTCTCCAATATCTTCCCATTTTTGCTGCTGGTGCAACCGCGGCAATGCTGACTGCAAACAGCATCAACCAAGAAAGAAAGTTTGATGTTTACTGGGAAAACCAGAAGATTTCTTCGAGCGGTCTGGTGATTGACGGTACTGCATATGTTCCGGCAACTGAGCTCGCGAAGCACTTCAACACTTCCGTCCAAGTCGACCCACCAAAGAGCGTAATCCGGTTTGGCGCAGTCGGCTCGACCGGCGGTTCTTCTACAGGACAAACCACAGCACCTGCTTCTCAATCCAATGCTCCGTTCGAGAAAGAACTTGTCACCAACGGCAACTTTGAAGCGGGAGATGGAGCAAAAGGCTACTACGATGAACTCGTCTCGATCCCCGGCTGGCAACGCACAGGCAAGGCTCAAGTTGGCTGGATCAACGACGGCTCTTTTGCAATTCCCGAGGCACTCCGCCCCGCTGACACCGGCAACAAATACTTTGTAGGTGGTTGGGGAGACAGCGAGCCCGTGCCAGTACTTCGCCAAACAATCGGACTCAGCGCTTTCAGCGAAGACCTTAAGTTTGGTGCGGTCAAATTCAATTTGAAAGCACTCATGGGCGCTCCATCTGAAGAAGATGTACGTGGCCATATGCTTCTCACCTTCTTGGATAAAAACAACAAGGCATTGGCAACGATCACGGTGAAGAGCCCAGCAATCACTGAACTCACCGAAAATGGCCCGCAAATGCTTCCACGTAGTGCGAACGGCTCCGTTCCGAAGGAAGCAGCATCTGCCGTCATTCAACTCAAACTCTCCGATCATGTCAATAACTGGCATGGCGTTTATGTTGATAACGTCTCACTGATGTTGTCCCGATAACTTCCCTTTCTTGTGGCCCGGAACCCCGACGTTCTGGGCCACAACTCAAGCCATCATCAAATCAGTCAAGTCTCGCCAGTTTCTTGCTGAGCCTCCGGCAATCCCACGGCAAAAATACAAGTGATGATCCTCACTCTTGTCGCTGCGAGTTCAGTCGCACCCCACATCATCTCCGATGCTTGTTGCCTTCCCCATGCGCTGATCGCGCAATCCCACCAAGACGATGCTCATAACGAGCCGATGACTAAGTGGCCAAAGAACAAACTCCAGCCCTCCGGACCGCAAGAAACCCATCTCAGGAACATCCGCCAACTCACCTTCGGCGGGCAGAATGCGGAAGCCTATTGGGATGTCACCGGAACCAAGATCGTCTACCAAACCCGACAGCCAGAATTCCCTGATGAGCAGATTTTTGTGATGGACGCCGATGGCGGCAACAAGCGATTGGTCAGCACCGGTTTTGGACGCTGTACTTGCTCATATTTTTCACCCGACGGCAAGTGGATTTACTTCTCCAGCACCCATGACAAGAACAAAGGAGCGCAGGCCCCACTCGATATGTCGAAGGGCTACCTCTGGAAAGTCAATCCCGAAATGAGCCTCTTCCGAGTGCCAGTTTCCGGCGGCAAGCCTGAACTCATCATCAACAAAGACAACTATGTCGCCGAAACCACGATCGCTCCGAATGGCGAATACATGACCTTCACCGGAGCATGGAACGGCGATATCGACATCTACCGATCCGACCTGGATGGCAAGAACATCCGTCCGCTCATCACCTTTGAAGGCTACGATGGCGGCCCGTTCGTGAGCTGGGATTCCAAGAAGATCGTCTTCCGCCGTCAACCCTCAATGTCCGACCAAGACAAAGCCGACTTCCACAAACTCCTGAGCCAACACCTGGTACGACCAAGTCGTATGGACATCTGGATCATGGACTCCGAAGGCAACTACGCCCACAGAGTCACCGACCTGGGTGGCGCATCGTTCGCACCATTCATGCACCCCGATGGCAAGCGCATCATCTTTGCCAGCAACCACCACGATCCCCGCGGTCGAGAATTTGACCTCTTTATCGTGAACAAAGACGGTACCGGTCTTGAACAAGTCACCTTCACCGGCGATTTCGATGGCTTCCCTATGTTCACCAAAGATGGCAAAAAGCTGATTTGGGGTTCCAACCGCCACGGCACCGTGCGCGGCGAAACCAACATCTTCGTTGCCGATTGGAAGGACTAATCCCGAACTTTTCGTCTTCTAATCTCGTATAGTAAGGCAGAAAACGGCCTTCACCGAGGCCAACAGAATTCACCGCAGGGGGCGCCGAAGATATCCGGCTGAGATGCCCCGCCAAGCAAGGCGGGCGGTCCCCTAGAACCTGATCCGGGTCATGCCGGCGGAGGGAATGCGTGTGGGAACGCTCTCGGTTCTGCTCACAAAAGCGGGATCACAAGAAACAAAACGAGACACTCCCCGCAACGCGGTCAGTGTCTCGGTGATCCGCCCTTTCGAGAGAAAACTATGAGAAAAGCGTTTACGCTCATCGAACTCCTCGTTGTCATCGCGATTATTGCGATCCTCGCCGCGATCCTCTTCCCAGTTTTTGCCCGCGCCAAACAAGCCGCCAAGAACACCGCCTGCATCAGCAATGCGCGGCAGATCGCCATTGCCGTCAAGATGTATCAGGCTGATTACGACGACACTATGCCGATCTTCATGGCGTACCAAACAACCCCCGGCCCGTTCGAGCCAGGACACGAGGGCGTGGAAATGCAGGTCATCCCGTACACCAAGAACAAGGACATCTTCAAGAGCCCGCTCGATATTGGTGGCCCCGCTTCCAACGCGGATACCGGCACTTCCAGCTACTGGCAAGCCTACGGCTCTAGCTACCGATTCACCAAGTGCATGTTCACGCTGGCGCAGGGATATTCCAAATCGTATCAGGGTGACCCCGGCGCAACCCAAAGCTGGACAGTCACCGAAACCCAACTCGCTGACCCATCCAACAGCCGCATCATGCGTGCGGAGATGTTCCCGTTCTTTGCCCGCAAAAACGGCTTTGAACTCCCCGATTGCTCGCGGTATGGCTACGACTGCGATGCTCCCTACAACTATTACGCCGAGTGGTCACCTACTGGCGGAAGCGTGATCTTCTCCGATGGGCACGCCAAGTTTGTAACCGGAGCCGGACAATTCGATAACACGGTTGTCCACCCCGACGGGCACAAATCCGGCGATCCGCACCCCACCGACGGCACCTGGTACTGGGCTTGCGACTAACGTCGCTGCGTGGCTCCGGCAAAGCCAGTGAGATCAACTGCGAACTGTGTGGCACTGGCACAGCCAGTGTTTGAAGGTGAATCCTCCTCTCCCGTAGATCGGGAGAGGGAAACACAACTGACCTAGCCTCTCCTCCCAAAGATTGGGAGGAGACTAAGTGGAGGGTTGAGAGCGAAATCTGAGCACCTTGTGTTCGTAGTCAACCCTCACCCCAGCCCTCTCCCGATCTTCGGGAGAGGATAACCAGACTAACCCAGCTTCTCCTCCCAAAGATTGGGAGGAGAAGCTAACTTTGGCGTGGCACTGGTGAAACCAGTGAGACTTCAATAACATTTTTCACTGGCTTTGCCAGTGCCACACAAGCACTCAATGAATTGCAGAGCCGCACAGCAGAGCGAGGGGTAATCTCGCGGCATGTCTGACTTCGCCGCAACCTACGCGCTCACCCG
>JAGQUX010000065.1 GCA_020438215.1 Armatimonadota bacterium
GTGTGGGAAGGGCATCTTTTCCGCCTGCTTCTGCGGCGGCTTCGTCATCTACATCAAGGTGATACTTCCCCACCACTTCCGTTTTGGCGACGTTTTCTGGTGTGGGGACAGCGGAGTTTTTCTTTGCGCACCCCACTAGTGTCAAGGCAAGCACTCCGGGGAGGAGCCAAGCAATTGGCCGAATGGTCATTACGACAGAGTGTATCGGATGAAGAATCTGTATTATGAGGGCGTGGAGACTTTTGCGGATACGATTGTTGCCCCGATCACCGGGGCGGGGCGAGCGGCGGTTGCGATTTTGCGGCTGAGCGGGCCGCGTGCTTGGGAGATCGCGGGCAAGGTTTTCTCACCATGGCCGGAGGTGGTTGAGCCGCGCCATATCCTCTACGGACACTTTATTAATGGGGACGACGGTTTGGTGTTTCCATTTGAGGAAGGGAGGAGCTTTACCGGGGAGCAAGTCGCGGAACTTTCGGTTCATGGATCGGCAGCTTCAGTAGAGTCCTTATTAAAGGAGTGCCTGAATGCCGGGGCAAGAATGGCGGAGCCTGGAGAGTTCAGTCTTCGCGCTTTTCTGAATGGCGAAATTGACCTGACGGAAGCAGAAGGGATTCGTGAGACGGTGGACGCAGCGACTTCGGCTCAACTCAGGCAGGCGAATGCTTTTCGGAATGGCAAGGTGCGCGAGGAGATTGAGTCGATCCGTGACCAGGTGGTTTCCCTTCTGACGGCGGTAGAAGCGTCCACAGATTTCAGCGAGGAGATCGGTGATCTGGATCGAGATACTGCGCGGGCGAAGCTAAAGAGTGCTTTAGGGCATGTTGATCGACTCCTTTCCACCGCCGATATTGGTCGCCGAATCCGATCGGGAGCGACGGTAGCGATTGTCGGGGTTCCGAACGCCGGAAAATCTTCACTTTTGAACGCCTTACTCCGGGAAGATCGGGCCATTGTTACGGCGATCCCCGGCACCACCCGCGATACGATTGAAGCGACGGTTGAACTCGGTGGGTTGCCAGTTCGGTTTGTGGATACGGCGGGGATTCGGGAAACACAGGATGAAGTGGAGCGGATTGGGGTGGATCGCTCGCGGCAGGCCATCGAAGCGGCTGATCTGGTGATTCACTTGATCGACCTGAGCCATCCGGAAGAGATGGAGATTGACCACGATCAGGTTTTGCGGGTTGGGAATAAGGCCGATCTAACTCCCTCTGTTGTGTTTGATGGGATGTGTGTATCTGCTCTGACCGGAGAGGGTTTAGACGCCTTGGTTGCCGAGATTCGAGCCAGGCTAGGAGATGCGCAGACCGCAGAAATCCCGATATTGGATCGCCATGCTTCTCTGCTGGAAGAGGCGAGAGGGGCAATCGCCGAGACGATGCAAACTTTAGATGCTCCGGTTCCTGATGACTTGGCGGCGGTTTCACTTCGGTCGGCGGCGCGATTTTTGGGTGAGATCACGGGAGAAACCACACCTCCGGAGGTGATTGACCGGATCTTCCATGATTTTTGTATTGGCAAGTAGAATTTTCGGCCTATAATGGGAACGTGAGCGCAAAGACTCACGTTACTTGATAGTGAGAGACTCAAATGCGATTTGATAAGCTAACCATCAAAGCCCAAGAAGCTTTTCAGGCCGCTCAACAGGTAGCGGTTGAATACGAACACCAGGCGATTGAGCCGGAGCACATGCTCGTTGCTATCCTGATGCAGGACGGCATCGGGGTTTCTCTGATTGAGAAATGTGGTGCTCGCCCCGTTGCGATCCAAGACGAGGTTCGCGCGGCACTTGCCGGCGGAGCGAAGGTCAGCGGTGCGGCAACCCACGGTTCTAGTATGGGCTCGCGCATGAACACGGTTTTCAATGAGTCGTTTACCATCGCCGATAAGATGGGCGACGAATACGTCAGCACCGAACACATCCTGATTGCGATCAGCGAAGAGAAGGGTGCGGCGGGCAAGGCGCTGACTTCTGCTGGAGTCACGCGTAAAGCTCTGGAATTGGCGGTGGAGACTCTGCGCGGTGGTCGCAAGGTCACGGACGCCAATGCGGAAAGCACTTTCCAAGCCCTTGAAAAGTACGGCATCGACCTGACCGAACGCGCTCGGCAAGGCAAACTTGACCCGGTGATTGGGCGCGACGAAGAAATCCGTCGCGCCATCCAGGTGCTGAGCCGGAGGACGAAGAACAACCCAGTTCTGATCGGTGAGCCTGGCGTCGGGAAGACCGCTGTTGCCGAAGGGTTAGCTCAGCGAATTGTTGCGGGCGATGTCCCTGAAGGTCTGCGCGGAAAATCCGTTGTTGCGCTGGATATGGGCGCGCTTGTTGCCGGGGCAAAGTTTCGCGGTGAATTTGAAGAGCGGCTCAAAGCGGTGCTTGATGAAATCAAGCAAGCCGCAGGCGGAATCATCCTTTTCATTGATGAGATGCACACGCTGGTCGGGGCCGGAAAAGCGGAAGGCTCGATTGATGCGGCGAATATGCTCAAGCCGATGCTGGCTCGGGGCGAACTACGGTGTATCGGGGCGACAACGCTGAATGAATATCGCCAGTACATCGAAAAGGATAAGGCTCTCGAACGGCGATTCCAAACCGTTCTAGTGGATGAGCCCAGCGTTGAGGAAGCGATTTCTATCTTGCGGGGCTTGAAAGAGCGCTACGAAATCCATCATGGGGTGCGGATTACCGACTCGGCATTGGTGGCGGCGGCGACTCTCAGCCATCGCTATATCACAGGGCGACAGCTTCCCGATAAAGCGATTGACCTTGTCGATGAAGCAGCTTCGAAGCTCAAGATTGAGATCGACTCTGTTCCCCATGAGCTTGATGTTCTGGAGCGACAGATGACTCAGCTGGAGATTGACCGCGAAGCACTGAAGAAAGAGGACGACGAGGCGAGCCGAGAGCGGCTCCACGAGACAGAGAAGAAGCTAGCCGAGCTGAAATCTCAAGCAGACGAGATGCGTGGTCGCTGGCAATCCGAGAAAGACAAGATTGAAGGTCTGCGAGCAAAGAAGGAAGAGATTGAAAAGCTTCGGATGGAACTTCAGAATGCCGAACGCGATCTGGATTGGGCAAAAGCCGCCGAGATCCAGCACGGTCAGCTTCCGAAGTTCGAAGCGGAAGTTGCTAACCTCCAGCTGATTGCGGCGGAAAGCCAGCTTCTAAAAGAGGAAGTCACGAGCGAAGACATCGCCGAAATCGTGAGCAAATGGACGGGAGTTCCGGTCAGCAAACTCATGGAAGGAGAAGTTGAAAAACTGATCAAGATGGAAGACTTTTTGGCTCGCCGAGTTGTGGGTCAGGGTGAAGCACTACATCTTCTGAGCGATGCTATTCGGCGTTCCCGAGCAGGCATCGGTGATCCGAATCGTCCGATTGGCTCGTTCCTGTTCCTTGGCCCGACCGGGGTCGGGAAAACGGAGACAGCGAAAGCTCTTGCTGAGCTTCTGTTCGACGACGAACGGTCGATGGTGCGGATTGATATGTCCGAGTACGGCGAACGTCATGCGGTTGCTCGGTTGATTGGTGCCCCTCCGGGGTATGTGGGGTACGAAGAAGGCGGGCAACTCACCGAAGTCGTGCGCCGGGCTCCCTACTCTGTCATCTTGCTCGATGAGATTGAAAAGGCGCACCCGGAAGTTCTGACCGTCCTTTTGCAGTTGTTGGATGATGGTCGACTGACCGATGGTCAAGGAC
>JAGQUX010000066.1 GCA_020438215.1 Armatimonadota bacterium
ACAAAGACAGCGATGTCTATTGGTGCACTGCCGACTGCGGTTGGATTACCGGACATAGCTATGTCGTTTATGGCCCGATGGCGAACTGTGTGACGCAGGTGCTTTACGAAGGTGCACCAGATGCTCCTGATAAGGATCGCTTCTGGCGAATTATCGAGCGGCATGGCGTGACCATCATGTACACCGCGCCAACGGCGATTCGTGCCTTTATGAAATGGGGTGAGGAATTCCCGAATCGGTGCAATTTAAGTTCACTGCGACTCCTTGGAACGGTCGGCGAGCCGATCAACCCGGAGGCGTGGATTTGGTATCACCGCGTGATTGGGGGCGAGAAATGCCCGATTGTAGACACTTGGTGGCAAACCGAAACCGGTGCGATTATGATCACGCCATTGCCAGGGATTACTTCCACACGACCTGGCTCCGCCACGCGCCCTTTCCCTGGGGTTGGCGCAACCATCTACGACGAGGATGGTAAAGATCTGGTGAAAGAGCACGGCGTTCCTGTGGGTGGTCTGCTGGTTCTCAACCGTCCGTGGCCTTCTATGCTTCGCGGGATATGGGGTGACCCTGATCGGTATGTCCAAACGTACTGGAGCAAGTTCAGCGATGCTTACTTTGCGGGAGATGGCGCGAAACTCGATGAAGACTGCAACTTCTGGCTTCTTGGGAGGGTGGATGATATCATGCTGATTTCTGGGCACAACATCTCGACGATGGAGGTGGAGAGTGCCTTGGTGGATCACCCTGCCGTAGCCGAGGCGGCAGTCATCGGCAAGCAGCATGAGATCAAAGGGCAGGCGATTGCGGCTTTTGTCATTCTTCGGGGTGGGAATGAGCCAAGCGATTCTCTGAATGCAGAGATTCGGGCGCACGTTGCCAGCAAGATTGGTGCGATAGCCCGCCCAGATGACCTCTTCTTTACAGCAGAGCTCCCGAAAACTCGCTCGGGCAAGATCATGCGGCGGCTTTTACGCGATGTTGCTGAAGGGCGCTTGCTGGGTGACGTAACGACGCTCGCTGACCCGAGTGTCGTTGCTTCGCTGAAAGATCAATACGAGCACAAAGAAGGCTAGAAACCCAGCAATCAGGCTAGGCGAATCTTGTGCTCGTAACGGCATAAATCGGTTATGAGAGCGGATCGAATTGCAGTTGCGGGCCTCATTGTGTCGGCAATTTGTGGGGGAACGTGGTCGGTTCAGGCGAAGTCTGCACCGCAATTGACGACATTGGCTCCTCCGGTGACAGCACCGGAGCAGAACATTGGCAACACCATCCAAGCAGGTCGCTTTGGCGCAAACAAAGCTCGACAGGCGAAGTCAGAAACAAAGGAGCGTGTCAATGAACTCAACGAGCTGGAGAAGAACGACTCCAAGCCGATTGGCGAAGGTTTAGCCAGCAAGATTTATGGAGCCGGAGAAGTCGTCTCCGCTTTCCACAACAATGCGTCCAAAGCGCGCAAGGAACTCGCCGGACAGATCGTCCAGGCATCTGGCGTGGTGCTGGATGTCAAGGTGGGCGGCGGATTTACGCTCGTTGTCGTTGGCCCAAAGAACGGCTCAAAGTCCTCAACTCTCTTTGCATTCAAGTTTGCGGGTGAAAAGCCGATGGAAGCTGGTTCATTTGTGACTCTGGAAGGGAAGGTCGCTGGCTTTGAAAAGGCGGCGAAAGAACTGAATGGCCACGATGTGATCATGGTGGACGGCACCGAAGGCGCAGCGCAACCCGGCCAGCCCGAAGTACCGCGTGAAGCTCTCGATGGATGGCGGTTTGTTGGCTACGTCCAAGATGCGAAAGGTGGCACTGCCGTCTTCACTAAAGAAAAAGACACCGTTTACGCTCAGAAAGGCGAAGAAATTAGCCCGGGCGTGAAGGTGAAAGGCTTCCGCAATGGCCAAGTCGTGATGGACGACGCTGGCGATGAAGCGGTTATCATGCCTTGGTAATTTGAAGGCTGAACCGCTCTTCAAAGTGTGTAACCGCCGATCCGGATGGATTGGCGGTTACGGCTATTTTCTGATCAACGGAAGGATTGCGGCGAACCCTGTGAAGTTGTTTCCATTGTGATATCGTCCACCGTATCTAACAGTAGAGTACACCTCCATTGCGCCCCCAGAATCAAGGAACTCTTCAGCCTCTTGTGCAGATCGGAAACCGTATCGAGAGTATTGGTTGGGAATTGAATACTTAAGCTCTTTTTGAAGCTCTTCTGGAAGTTCACTGAGTGAGATTTTTCCAGGGATACGATTTGAAAGCCCTGGCGCGTACTTGGCAAAGAGCATGCTTTCCATCATATTCTGGCTAATACGAAATGTCTCTACTGCCTTTTCGAATTCGACATTGACGAGTTCCTGAGCTCTTCTCAAAGTTTCGACCCTGTCAGGGATTTTCATATTGGGACGGCTTGGTATAAGATGAACCTCATAATCGCCGAAACAAGGAAAGAAGACCTGATATTGAGGGCCCAACTTCTTTGGCACATACTCCCCTTTTGCAAATTTTTGAGATAGTTCCGCACTCTCCGCCTTCTTATAACCCATTTTACTGTCAGGTTCGCCCAGCCCACGCGTGAAAAGCCTTCCGTTCACTGTAAAAGTTAAATTCAATTCAAATTGTCCGATCGGCTGTTTAACAACTTCTGTTTCATCAAAAAATGGGTCATAAGCTCGCAGTAACGCGCTTGCTTTCTTGCCAAAGTCTGTTGTAGTGTCAATCCCAGTTTCGCCGAGTTTTGCCGCTTGGGTAAGAATCTCAGAAGTCCCGTTCAGGCTCGCAATTTGGTAAGCAAAGTCCGAGACGATCACGGTCAAATTCTTCTCCTTGTCCTCTAGGATTGTGTAACGCTTACTCCTCAACTCATACAAAAACTCTGACGTGAAAGACTCAACAGAATTCGGCATCGAGTATTCAACATGAACTCCTTCGTATGCCACAACGCATTTATCAGGAAGCATCGCTTCTTGTGGGAGAGCTATTATCAAAGAAAGTAAGGAGATCATTATCCTAAGGTCCTCCACCGCCAAAGCCGAACTCTACTTTGCCCGTGTAGTTGTTGTACTTCTTACCGTATCGATCGATGTAACCAACATAATTCGTAGTTCCTGCCTCAAATTTTTCGTAGGCTTCATTTCTGCTTACTGCTTGAAATGACAGCTCATAATAATATGATGCTCCTATATTCATCGTTGAGTAAGTTTTAGTATCTGTATACGGGACAGTTTGAACTCCAAGTGGCTTACATTCAGCACTCCACTGAGGGAGTTCTGGCGGTGGCCCGGCGGCACCTTCATCAGATGTGCCAGTAACATTGCTTGACACGAGGTTCCAAGAAATGTTGCAATGCACATGCTTTTGTCCACCCGAGTAAC
>JAGQUX010000067.1 GCA_020438215.1 Armatimonadota bacterium
TCGGGATATTTCATTATCACGACCAACGCATTCATGCAAAACCCAGTCGGGTACAGCTTGGATGCAGATGGAGCGTTCCAGCTAGCGAGTCTTGGTCAGTATCTTCTCAATCCATGGGCGATCATCCAATACTTCCACAACCAGATTGCCGCTTTGGTCACCGGTTCATTCGTGATGGCCGCAGTTGGCGCATTCTGGACATTGCGGAAGCAGTTCGATGATGTCGCGAAGATTTCACTCCGCACTGGTATCACCGCTGGACTGATTGCCGCCGTCCTAGTCGCGTTCCCCACCGGGCACGAACAAGGTCGGATGATTGCAAAACACCAGCCGGTCACCCTTGCAGCTATGGAAGGTCGCTTCGAAAGCGGATCCGAAGCAGGCATGGCAATGATCGGACAACCGAACGTCGAAGAGCGCAAACTGGATAACCCCATTGCGATCCCATCGGTTCTCTCCTGGATTGCATACGGGAACTTCAGTTCCAACGTCAAGGGCCTCAATGAGTTCCCTGAGACTGACTGGCCGAAAGTTGAGATGCTCTACTACGCCTTCCATATCATGGTTGGCCTCGGAACACTCTTCATTCTTCTCATGCTCATCGCCAATATCCAAAAATGGCGTGGCGCACTTGAGAAATCAAAGCCATTGCTCTGGATCATTGCGTTCGCTTTCCCATTCCCCTTCATTGCAAACATTGCGGGCTGGGCAACGGCAGAATTCGGACGACAACCTTGGCTGGTCTACGGCCTGATGCGCACAAGTGAAGGAGGCTCACCGACCGTTCACTCCGGCGCAACTCTCTTCTCAACTCTTGGATTCGCGGGCATCTACTTTGTCCTCGGCATCCTCTACCTCCATCTGGTCGCCCGAGAAATCGGTCACGGCCCACAACCGCCTGCAAACCCAACGGATTCGGAGGGTGCGCAAGCCGCATAAGGAGAAAAACTATGGAAGCACTATGGTTTGCTCTCGCTTCGGTCATGGTCGCAATCTATGTCGTCATGGATGGATTCGACTTTGGTGCCGGCGCACTCCACCTCTTTATCGCGAAAGAAGATCGCGACCGACGAAAAATCTTAGGAGCTATTGGCCCCTTCTGGGACGGGAATGAAGTCTGGCTCCTAGCGGGAGGCGGGGTACTGTTCCTCGCCTTCCCCAAAGTGCTCGCCTCCGGCCTGAGCGGGTTCTATCTCGCGATTATGCTGGTGCTGTGGGTTCTCATCCTGCGAGGGATCTCGATTGAGTTCCGCTCGCACATCAAAGATGGAATGTGGCGCGCCTTCTGGGATGGCACATTCTGGATTTCATCGCTGCTCGCTCCGATCCTCTTTGGTGCTGCTCTCGGGAATCTCCTGCGTGGCGTACCACTGAATGACCAAGGCTACTTCTCCCTCCCTCTCTGGGCGTCGTTCACACCAACTGGTGAACTCGGCATTCTGGATTGGTACACCGTCATTGCTGGTGTGATGGCCCTGGTTGCCCTGATGCACCACGGAGCCCTCTTCCTTGCATGGCGCACCGATGGAGAAGTCGAAACCAAGGCTCGTGCCTGGGCTTCGAAGCTCTTCCCCGTGATGATCGTGGTTTGGATCGTAACATCCATTGCCACTCACATCGTGAATCCGGCGATCTTCCCAACAATGGTCACACGACCGCTCGCATTGCTGAGCTGTGCCGTGTTCTTAGTAGGGTTGGTGCTCAGCTTCACGGGACGCAAATCCGGCAAAGATGCCCTCGCCTTCATTGGCTCTGGGCTGTACCTGCTCGGAATCCTTGCGGCGGCGGCGGCAACGATCTACCCAACGATGATCTTCAACCGCCCGAACCCCGAGGCATCGCTCACTGCGCTGAACTCGGCGGCAAGCGAACAGTCACTCCGACTAGGCTTGCTCTGGTGGCCAGTGGGATTAGTCATCGCCATTGTCTACACCGTGGTTTTGTTCCGCATTCATGCGGGCAAAGTCGAGGTGATCGAAGGCGAAGGCTATTAACTCTTTTTGAGTTGTGGGAAACCATCTCCCCCCGTTCGCGGGGGGAACTTTTTCTCCTGCGATTCAAAGATAAAGTGCTCCGGACTATTGAGTTCGGGGCACTTTTTTAGCAACAAAGACCATGATCGGTGATTCGGGAGTGAACTTTTCTCGGTGCCAGCCCCCAAAGCATTCTTCAACTTCAAAGCCAGCATCTGCCAGATCCTGGGTGATTTTCTCATAGCTCCGAAAAGTAAGGGGTTGCTTCACAATCAGCTCTTCACCTGTTTCCTCCCAGCGATTGTAGGCAGTCAGCATCACTGTGCCGGTTTCATCTGGCTCGGTGCATTCAATCCACTCGGTCAACTCACCAAAGGGTGTATTTCGTGTGCTGAGCGAATTCTCCTTTGTCCAATTTCTCCAGGCTTGAACGTCTGGATTTCGTGACTCAAATGACAGAATGCCACCTGGAGCCAGACCACTGTGAATATCTTGAAGAGTACGTTCCCAATCACCTTGCCCAATGTGCTGAGCCACATTACCGGTCATCAACACAAGGTCAGCCTCTGAACTACCAATCAACTGCGAATCTCCCAAAACCCATTCAACTTTTTCTTGGCGTTGTTTGGCAATGTCCAGCATTCCGGAATCTGGGTCAATTCCGATGACTAATCGCCCCGGCGCAACTAACTGAGCCGTCAGCAAGCCTGTCCCGCAACCCAGATCAAGAATCAGTCGCGGGTTGAGTTCACGCGCGAGTTGGCAGAAGAACTCATGATCGGCACCGCTGGGATTATCGAGATCGTACAACGCGGCAAGCCGAGGGTCGGTGGATTGCATTCAGTGTGAATTTACCACTCCGCATTCGATCTCACAGACTGAAAACTCAGGAACCTGACCGACTAACTTCAGACCTTTCGGGAGAGAAACTTCGTACCGCCAACAAATCCGCAAAATGGGAGCAAACAGAGTGCACCTATCGACGTTACGACGACACCAAATCGGATTTGAGAGAAATCAGTATTGCGGAGGGCACCCATCGCCGTTGCAAGGGCAAGAAAAGTTGCCACCCATATCCCTACCGAAAGCAAAAGCGGAGACACCTTCTGATAACTTGCTTGCTTTCGCATGGGCGGAAAAACGATCATCATCATGAGAATCTGAAGCGCCACAATTCCGCCAAAAACAAGTCCTCCAGCAGCTCGGATATAAGCCACTCCGAATGCAGCTGCAATCAGTGACATTGCTGAGCCAGAGACAACAACGCTTCGGTCAATTGACGGTGTAGATGTATTTTTCATATCATCCCCTTGGGTGGAAACAACGGATGCACAACATCTGGGATTCCGTGTTTCGAGTTTCATTAGCTA
>JAGQUX010000068.1 GCA_020438215.1 Armatimonadota bacterium
TCCTCGATGAACTGCTGGCGCGCCTTGATGATCTCCGGCGAGTAGTTGTCGGCATTGTCGCGCGGTATCTTGATCCGCTTCTCTTCTTCCTTGACGATGGAGCCATCGACCTTGAGCGTCAGGCCGCCGAAGGGCTGGGCATCGAATTTGACCTCGATGCGATGCTTGCCATCGGCCAGCGGTTCGATGTCAGCCACGATGTCCAGCGTCTTGCGCAGCGGGAAATCGATGGGCGTTGCCTTGAGATCTGCCGGCAACAGAATCTCGCCGGTGTCCAGCACCAGCGAAAGCTTGCTGACCGGCACCGGCTGCCCGTCAAACGAGACTCCGTTCAGCGCGGTCACCGTCGCGTCGCTCAAGCGGTTCTTCAGAGAAAAGCGCACGCCGTCGGCGCTGTTGCGCAGGCTGCCAAACGTGTAAAGCTGCTTCAGCACCATGCTGGGGATCAAGGCCATGGGTAATATCCTCCTCGTCGAGAAAAGAGATTGGTTGCCGTCGTGTCCGGGAAATCTGGCGGGATTATAGCACAAGTCGGGAAACGCAGCCCAAGCGTGTATCACCCAATTCTTTTCAGAACTCGTTTGCCCGAACTTGCAACGTACCCAAGATCATGGCTTCAATTTCAGCGTTTGCAGCAGCGCGAATCTGATCGGCTACGGTTCGCAAACGAGCAACTTCAGCATACCCGATCTGAACACGAGTGAGGATTTCATTTTGCACATCTACAGGTGGCAATGGAACATGTAATTCCTCAAGGAATTCGGCTGGCACACGCTGCTGACCAGCGGAACCTGTGAAGTACCTCTGAGCTGCATATCGAACGCGTTCAAGTCTCAGTAAAAGCCAAACATAGTCAGGCAAGAGATTCACATCCTCACGTATTCTGACAACGTGAAACTCAGTAGAACCATATCCCACGCCATTCTTCAAGTTTCTGGCTACCGCGCATTTACCATTCTGCATACAGGGTGTGATCTTCGCCCAGATCACATCAGATTCGGCAAAACGAGTGTATCCACTCTTGACCTCTCTAAGTGGTCTCAGTTCTGATGATTCTATCTGACCAGTTGTATCTGAAACAGCCGACATGGGAACAAAAGTAACCAAGTCGTCATCGGTCAGTTCGTGATCTACCGTGGGGTTGATGCTCGTCACTGCCGACAGAGGAACTGTTGGGTACTTTGTAGATGACAAGAGTCCATCCAACGACCACGCCCAACGATTAAATTCGACACCCCAGCGGTGCAAATCCCGATTGATAATAGCAAATGCATTTGGCTTCTTTCTCAGTGGATGAACAACAATTCCGGCTTCTTCCAAAATGTGTTCAATCATTTCAGCCTCAAGATCTGATGCCCCTTGAATCGCTGCCAATTCCTCTTTTGCTGCTCGCTCCCACCGATCCACAATCGCACGCTGGATTTGCAATGAAGGCAATGGGATCGCGATTGACTCAAAGAAATCCAGCTTGACCTCTTTGCGTCCTTCAGCACCCACTTTGTTGCGCCAAAGATATGCCTTGAAGAAGTTGGTCTGGATGAGGCGAATGAAATACTCTGGCGCTAATAGCAATGCATCAGCTTCATATATCGCGAAGTGTCCTGTAACGACTACATTTGGCCAGTCAGGAACAATTCCCACAGCGCCGTTCTTGAGATCAATCTTGGCGACGACGATATCCCCGGGCCGGGCAAAAAAAAGATCCATTCGATATTCTCGCCCCGGTTCAACGTCGCGCAGGTCAATCGATCCATCGAAATGCAAGGTGATTGGCTGAAGTTGATCGAAGTCGTAGACAGACCGATCTACCTTCTCTTTTCGAGATTTGAGCACCGAGCCGATCGGAGCCATCACTTGCGATGGCCAGTGCCACACTATCTCATAGAAGCTTGCTGGGTCCCACCGCTGGACATCTCTAAACCACACTGCAAAGGCCCCGCCAGAGACAGTCATTCCGCGGGGCCGATCACGAAAAAAGGGTTCGGATCCTCCCGGAACTGACGGTATAGTTCTAGGCAAGTAGCCTCCAAACCAGATGGTAGGTTCTCATTCGGATAAAGCTCATTTTGATCGGCTTCCCCGGTAGCAGTTATGCCTACTTTCTCTGCGTCATAGAGGAAGATGGGGTAGTCAAAGCGCTTTTTGAGCAATGCCCGCGCTTCCGTTTGAATAATGGCTTCCAACTCCTTCATACGCTTCTTCGCCGCGTCTCGGCGCTTGATGCGGTCAGAATTGGCTGCCCGCGCTGCCTCATATGCAGCGACCCTTTCTTTCTCGGTTGGTTTGCGTCCCTTCGGGTAGAAGTTGGTTGGTTTGAACTGCGGTTTCTTGATGGCTATTCGCAGCTGGTTAATTTCAGTCTCATATGCTCCGCGACGCTCGGCTTCTGCCTGCTCTTTCGTCGCGAGATACTTTTGCTGTTCTTTCACCGTGAATTTCTGTAAGAACAACAAGGATGCTTTTACGCTCGCGCCTGATGAATAAAATGTCTCTTGGGGCAAGCTGACCACAGCGCTGATGAACGCACGATCCTCGCAAAACTCGCGCACGTATGCCAAAGAGGGATTGTTAAATACACCTTCGGGCAGAACAATGCCAAGACGACCACCCGGCTTGAGGAGAGTCAGACAGCGCTCGATGAATAGAATCTCGGTCTTGACCTTGCTCTGCTTTGCCTTAGGCAGGTCAAACAAGCTCGCAATGGGTTTGCCTTCGGCGGCTTGAACGCGCTCAAGCGAGGTCTCATAAGCCACACCATACTCACCAATGTATCGTTCTCGCGTCTGTTCACCAACGGTCACCACTGATTCGAGGATAAGGTCGCCGGCTTCGACATTAGCACCAAAAGGTGGATTGGTCAGCACGATGTCAAAGCGACCCTCAAAGATGCCATTGACGTTGATGAAGCCGTCATGATGATGCACACCACCATGACCATCGCCATGCATGATCATGTTCATCTTGCTTGTGCGCGCCATGCGGTCGTTAGCATCCGTACCGTAGATACATTTATTGGCCAGGTTCCAGAGACGTGAATTACGCCGTTTTTGGTCGATCGTTCCCTGGATCTCGTCATACCGTTGACGTAATCGTGCTGCTCTTTCGCTATCCGACAGTTCCAATTTGTTTACTTCTGCTTTGAACGATTGATAACTGTAG
>JAGQUX010000069.1 GCA_020438215.1 Armatimonadota bacterium
CCTCCAGCACAAACTCCGCATGACCCGCGAGAAAGCTCTCGAAACCGGGGTCAATGCCGTCAAACTCGCGCGCCAGTTCACCGATGATGTCGAGTACTTCATGGAAGACTCCGGTCGCGCCGACAAAGAGTACGTCTACCAAGTCGTTGAAGCCGTGATCGCCGCCGGTGCTACAGTTATCAATGTCCCCGACACCACGGGTTACGCCACCCCCGAGGAGTACCGAACCCTCTTCGCCGACATCATCTCTAATGTCCCGAACAGCGACAAAGCAACATTTAGCTGTCACTGCCACAACGACCTCGGCATGGCAACCGCCAACACTCTCAGCGGTGTGATGGGTGGTGCCCGCCAAGTCGAAGTCACCGTCAATGGCATCGGCGAGCGAGCAGGGAACACCTCTCTTGAAGAAGTGGTCATGGCCCTCCACATCCGCGGCGACTATTACGGATGCGGCAGCACCATCAAAACCGAAAAGCTCCTCCCCATTTCCAAGCTTGTCTCCCAGCACACCGGAATGCTGGTGCAACGCAACAAAGCTGTCGTTGGAGCAAACGCTTACGCCCACAGTAGCGGCATCCACCAAGACGGCGTCCTCAAAGAGCGATCCACTTACGAAATCATCGCCCCCGAGTTGGTCGGCGCAGAAAAGAGCGAAATCATCCTCACTGCCCGATCTGGTCGCCACGGACTCAAACACCGCCTCTCCGAACTAGGATTCAGCTTCCCCGAAGCCCGCTTCGAGGAACTCTACACCTACTTCCTGGAAATGGCCGACACAAAAACCGAGGTTGTAGATGACGATCTCTACGAACTGGTCAAGCGGTAATCAATTCCGCTTGACCGGCTTCCAATCACTGGCTTGATTCAATTCGCAGGTCCGCCAGGATGTCTTGTCGCTCCAAGAAACGCGATCCTGATCAATCAAAACGGTCATGGAGTAGTTCTTGCCGGGTGCTAATCGAGCTTCTAATCCTGCCTCGCCTTGTCGCCACTCCGTCTCAAAAGTAGCATCTTCCGCTTGCAGGAACAGTTTGACTTTCGTATCCCCAGGAATACCCCGCGTCCATACATATTGCGGCGCAAAGAGAAGCGATTGCGCATCTGTCGGTGCCCAAAACGAATCTTGTAATTCCTTCGGGGGATCGGCGTCTGGGTTCCTCAACACTTGCCTACCCGATGACATCAGTTCCATCGAAATAACTTGCTGAATATCAACCGGCAACTCACTCAAATATCCATCGAAAAACTGCCGCTCAGTGCGACCAAACCAAGCGGCAATCGGATCTGTCCACCGCCGATGCCCAAAAACCATTTCATACTGCGATGAAGGGAATAACAGCGTCGTCAACTTTTTAAAAGGGAACTCACGCGGCAGTCTTCGTTGGGACATGTTATCAACTTGCATCGGGTTTGGAATGCTGCCCATTGCATAGCTCAACCACATCGTCTTCGCTTCCCAAACCGCATCTTCATCAGGAAATGCCGCTTCCCAACGAGGTGCAATTACCAGCTCAGACGTACCATACTCGTTCGGCAGATAATCCCACCGAAGCTGTCGAGCCGCCGGAAGCTTCAGCAGATTGCGCCACGTGCCATCATCTTTGACTTCGCTATCAAACGGTGATAGAGAACTAAAGCTATCCGCCCATTCACTCGAAATCTTTGCGCTCACTCGCAGATTCTTTCGCCGAGCCAGTTCTGTCAGAGCCATCGCCGGAGTGAACTCATACGGATTCGACTCCTGATCAATCAATTTCCATTTCTGGTCCGGTGGCATCGGAAGTGCCGACGTATCCTCGAGACGAGAAAGATAAAAGTTCTGAATCCACTTCTTGTCCTCCGGATACTCAATGGGTGCATCACCAATCTTGTCGAACACTAACAAATCAATCGACGGATAAAAGTAGCGGAACGTCCGATCAAACCCCTCTACGACATTCAGCTTCTCATCCACCAGCATCCAGCGCATATCAGGTGCTTCGCGCCCAGTTCGCGTGAACCGGACAACCGATTTCCTGACATCGCTCTCAGCCTCACGATTGGCACTCATCGGAACCTGGTATTCGCCAGAATTCACCGCGTACTTCAGCAGGTCAGTTTGAAGAGATAAGCCTTCGTCCAGATACTGAATGCCTTGCCCCCGGAACATCAGTTTTGCTGGAACATTCTTGAGCAAATTGATAAAACTATTCGCCGTACCATGTGTTCCTTCTTTCGGTGAACGCTCCTTTCGCTTCCCGTCATCAGGAATTTCAAACCAATCTTCAGAAATTAATGGGGATCCGGCACGATCTGGTCTCTCTTGCCACTGGCTCAACAGCACATTCTTCCGTGCCTGAACTTCCGCCCACTCCTTTTCCTGCCAATTCGCGTATGTAATCCCATCAGGAATCAGGAGCCACTTGCCCTTACTGCCAATCCATTTTCCATGAGTCAATTCTGCCAACCGCTCCCGAACTTGTGGCGCGGTCCAGCCTGGGCCGGTCACCAAATATGCGGAGGAATCATTGATCCCCGCATGCCAAGTTTCACCAAAAGCATCCCCCAGTTCTTGTACGAGCGGATAGAGAAATGTCGGCTGGAAATCCAAATCAGTTGTCTGAATCTGAGCGAGAAGTAGCGTGGCTGATAACATAGCTCTCCTTTTTGTTACAAGAACTATAACAGAAACCTATGCTTAAAACAAAATCTGCACAACGAAAGTTGTGCAGATTTCTCAGTGAATCAGAGAGGAACTTAGCTTCGCTTGCGGCGGCGAGCAATAAATGCTGCACCAAGTGCCAAACCAGCCAGTGTCATCGGCTCAGGGACAGCATCAACATCAATTTGCATTGAGTTGAGCGTTGCAGAGTTAGTCCAAACGGCTCCGCCGCTGTCTGTAAAGCGACCGTTCGTATACGTCGCCATTCCAGAATATGCCGTTCCTGGGATGTCTGCCTTCCAGTCCGGCCCACCTACTGACAGGTTCGAGGACATGACGATGTAGTAGC
>JAGQUX010000006.1 GCA_020438215.1 Armatimonadota bacterium
CGTAGCTACATTGATGACGGAAGTATGCAAAAGCTGATTGATCAGGGCATTAAAGGCGTGACCAGCAACCCCGCGATTTTTGAGCAAGCGATTGCCGGGAGCAACGACTACGATTCACTCATCATCAGCCTGACCGGAGAAGGCATGAGCGCACTGGAAATTTACGATGCCCTCTCCATTCAAGATGTTGGCGATGCCGCCGACCTTTTCCGCCCAGTCTACGATTCCACCAATGGGTTAGATGGCTATGTTTCGCTGGAAGTATCTCCGCACCTAGCGCATGACACCGAAGGCACAATTGCCGACGCTCGACGTCTCTGGGCAAAACTCAACCGCCCGAATGTGATGATCAAAATCCCTGCTACCAAAGCCGGGATCCCAGCCATCAAACAAGCCCTGATCGAGGGGATCAATATCAACGTTACGCTTCTGTTTAGTGTGGAACGGTATCGCGAAGTTGCAGTTGCTTATGTCGAAGCAATGGCAGAGCGCAAAAAGCAGGGTCTTGAACTCAAAGTTGCGTCGGTAGCAAGCTTCTTTGTCAGCCGAGTTGATGGCCTTGTTGACAAGCAACTCGAAGCAAGTGATAATCCCGAATCTAGCGATCTCTTCGGCATGGCAGCTATCGCCAATAGCCGTATTGCTTACGGTGTTTTTGAGGAAGTCTTTGGTACAGATGAGTGGAAGGAAGTCGAAGCAGCAGGAGCATGGAAGCAACGCCTTCTTTGGGCCAGCACCAGCACCAAAAATCCGGACTACTCTCCCGTTCTCTATGTTGACCAATTGGTTGGCCCGGACACAGTCAATACCATGCCGCTCAACACGATTGACTCTTACTTAGAGCATGGCGATCCCGCGGATCGACTCTCGGGAACAGTGCGGGATGCTGAAATCACCCTGAGCAAAGTGGAAGCCTGCGGGATTGACATGAATGCCGTCACTCAAAAGCTGGAAGACGATGGCATCGCAAAATTCGTTGAGCCGTTTGATCAGCTCATCGACTCAATCGAAACGAAGCGGCAGTCGATCTACGCTTGAAATGAGTTAGACCGGCGGGGTCAGCGAATCAAGGGCTGATTCCGCCGCATCTCGAATCGCGACCTGGTCAAAACCAGATCGGCGCATCAAGGTCAAACCGTTCAAAGCATTGGCGATACCCCTCGCCGCACGACTGGGGTTCACATGAGGAGCCATATCGCCCTGAGTTTGGGCTCGCTCCAGTGCTTCGCGGATCATGGTTTCTAGTTCCATGTGATACTCGCGAATCGCTTTACTAATCAACGCATCGGTATTGCCGAATTCGGCGGCGACATTCACCATCATGCACCCGTACGGTGCCATGGAGCCGCTGCCTTCGACTTCACCAAAAACCGTGTCGCAAACCGAATCAAACGCTCCTGAACCGTTCAAGCGATTCCGGAGAGATTCGTGCCGCATTTGCGTGTATCGAGAAAGCGCAGTCAAAAACAGCTTCTTTTTATCGCCGAAAGTGTTGTAAAGGCTTTGGCGGGCCATTCCCGAAACTTCTAGTATTTCTGCCATGCCACTGGCTTCAAATCCCTTGCGCCAGAACAGATTCATGATCTGATCTAAGGCTTGATCTGGGTCAAATGAGCGCGGTCGTCCTGCGGGCATAGCAACTAATCCAGGCCCTTCTTGACCTTTCGTTCCACAATACTACCAGATCGAAAATCAAACAAGGTCGCAAGCCTCCGCTGGCATCCAATGAGCGTCCTTGCCATCCCACTTCACATTACAACCAATCGGATTGGTGATCGGCACTTGCACCGAATGACCCGAGATCAAATCTTCCAACGCATCTCGAAGCTCAGTCGTCGAAGACTGAGTGTGATCACGCGGTGTATCAATCGCCCGACCTGTGTAAACCAGTTCTCGCTTAGCATCAAAGACAAAAAAGTGTGGTGTGCGAAGAGCACCGTATGCCATTGCGACTTCTTGAGACTCATCGTGGAGGTATGTCCAGGGGAATCCGTACTCATCCATCCGCTGCACCATATGCGGAAAGTCATCCGCCTCGTAGGTGTTTGCGCTGTTGGAATTGATCGCGACAACCTCAACGCCTTTATCCGCATAGTCCTCCGCGATTTTCCGAGTGTTTTCATCGCTCCCCGTAACGTAAGGGCAGTGGTTGCAGGTAAACGAGATCACGAGAATCGGCGATTGGAAATCTGCCAGAGAGTAGGAATTGCCATCGGTGGCGGGAAGCCGGAAATCCGGTGCCTTCGCTCCGATTGGCAATGTAAAGGGTTGAGACATGCTCACCATTTTGCCTGAAATCAACCTTGAATGTGGAAAAGTTTTAGCGAAGTGTCTCGAACTCATCAGGATTGCGATCCATCCATTCGCGCACTTCCGGCGGAATTGATAGAGCTTTGCTCTCTGAGCCGATCAACACGTGCCAGGTGTAGCCCTCAGTTGTCTTTTGCCCCGTCGTCAAATTCGTGATTTCATACCTAAACTGAATTGCGGCCCGGCGAATTTCCTCGGCCCAAATCTCAACTTCAATGAGGTCATCGTATTTCACTTCACCGCGATACTTCGACCACACTTCAACAACTGGAAGTTTGTAACCAAGTTCCTCCAGCGACTTGTACGTAAAGCCCCGATCACGGCACCAAGCTCCACGCGCTTGCTCGAACCAAAGCAGATAGTTTCCGTAATAAGCGTGCCCCATCTGATCGGTTTCTCCATACCGCACGCGAATCCTTTCTTTGGTCCGAATCGACATAAAGGAGGGGATACCCGCTCATCCTCTAGTTCAATGGGGCCGATTTTCAAATTCAACTGGGCAGGTATCCTTGTCAGGTCGTCAAGACCTCGGGAGTTATGAGCGAACCGAAGCCCTTCATCACCTTTGAGCGCGTGGAAGTCGCCTATAACGACTTAGTCTCCGGGCTTCGTAACGTCAGCCTGAACATCTCCGAAGGAGAGTTCGTTTTTCTTTGCGGACAAACCGGTAGCGGGAAATCCACACTCCTCAAAGTTCTTTCCAAGCAAGTTCCTGTTACAAAAGGCCGCGTCATCGTGGCGGGACGTGACCTTGGCACTGTCACGGATAAAGAAGTGCCTTACCTTCGGAGGCAGATGGGCATCATCCCCCAAGATTTCGGCTTGCTCTCCACAAAAAAAGTTTGGGAGAACGTGGCTTACGCCATGCGCGCAGTCGGCAAATCACGCCGAGAAGTACGTAGCGAAGTCCCGCGCATTTTGGAGCGAGTGAACATCCTTCACCGAGCTGACGCCTACCCAAGCGAGCTTTCCGGGGGTGAACAGCAACGTGTCGCCATCGCCCGAGCTTTGATCAATGACCCGCCGCTGCTCCTTGCAGATGAGCCAACTGGAAACCTTGACCCCGGCCACAGTAAAGAAATTCTAGACCTTTTGGTCTCACTCAATGAGAAGGGCACAACGGTACTCGTTGCCACCCACGACATGCTTTCTATCCAAGATCACCACAAGCGAATGATCCAGATGAGCTTTGGACAAATCGAATCGGATGTTTCTGTCGAAGGAGTAGTCCAAGAAATCCCGCACGAAGAACCAGAACCGGAAGAAGAAATGCAAGAGCAAACTCAAGAGGAGAGCACCGATGCTGGACAAGCTTGAATTCATGCTGGCGGAGACATTTATCTCCCTCCGCCGCAACACATGGATGACCTTCGCCGCCGTCACCACTTCGGCAATGGCGCTGTTCATCATTGGGGCGATCGCATTCGCTTATATCTCCCTCGCCAAGTTCGCGGGAGACGTTGAGAAAAAGTTTGAAATGCGCGTTTTCGTCAAGGAAAGCGCGACAGAAGACGACGTCAAAAACCTGGAGCTCAGGCTCAACGGAATGGACGGGGTCTCTAGTGTTACGTTCAAAACCCGAAAAGAAGTATGGGATGAGTTCAAAAAGAACAATCCATCCGTAACCCAGGGATTGGAAATCGAGAACCCGATGCCCGATACGTTTACACTGAAATTTGAGAACCTCGGCAAAGCTGACGCCATTGCCGAGCTGATCAAAAAGATGCCAGAAGTTGCGCCGAACGATGGCGTGAACTATCTGAGTGACGAACAAAACTTCGTCGGTCATGCAATGAGCGCATTGCGTTGGCTCGGCGGCGTGCTGGGCACGGTCATGCTCCTGACCGGCGGGATATTGATCTACAACACCATCCGCCTGACCATCCTCGCTAGGAGGAAAGAGATCCGCATCATGGAGATGGTGGGCTCGACCAAAGCGATGGTTTGGGCACCCATGATCATGGAAGGCATCGTACAAGGATTGATTGGAGGATTACTGGCAACAGTTGTGTTGGGCGCGGTCTATGCGTTTACCCTTCGCCTCATTACAATCATCAATCCACTATCCCAGAATTCCCCATTCCCGCTTGGCCTAACCATTTTTTGGCTATCCTTTGTGGGAGCACTTTACGGACTCATCTGCTCGTTTATCGCAATACGAGAACCGAAGAAGAAGGAGATACCGCGGTGAAGAAAAGTTTTTGGATCGTCATTCTAGGCTTGACTTTGGTCACGCCTGCGTTCGTGGCTCAAGCTCAAAGTAGTAAGTCAAAGGTCAGCGCCCTCAATAAAACGCTGAGCAAAGTCAAAAGCCAGCGCAGCCAGCTCCAAAAGAAGCTGAAAGACAAAAAGCAAGAAACCAACGCGATGATGAACGACATCCATCGCGTAGATGATCAGCTCGAAAACCTGGAAATTGTGATGGAGCAAACTGAAGAACTCCTCCAAAAAAATCGCAAAGAGCAAGCCGAGCTTCGCGTCGAGTTACAGAAATCTACTGAGCAACTCGACCAAGTCAAAGGCAAGGTCAAGACTCGCCTACGCTCAATTTACACTCAGGGCAAATCCACCCCGATCTCTATTCTCGTCGGCACACAATCAGTGAGCGACTTCGCTTCCCGCAAAGCCCTCATACAGCGCATCGCAGACCGCGACCGAGAGCTTTTTGAAGAAGTCAAAGTCCTTCGGGATCAAGTTTTGGCGCAGAAAAAAGAGCAAGATCGCATCGTTGCCAACATCGCCAAGCTCAAAAACGACCAAGAAGCGAAGAAAGGTCAGCTTGAAGCCAAGCGACAAGAACGAAAGAAGATTTTTGACGTCCTTTGGGCGCAAAAAGACAAACTTGAACAAGAGTTTGCTGCATTCGAAAAAGAAAGCCGCCGCCTTGAAATTGAAATTGCTCGCATCCAAGGTTCAACCAAAGGTTCCGTACCGATTTATCGCGGACGCTTCCTTCAACCTGTCAACGGTCGCCTGAGTAGCGGGTTTGGATATCGCATCCACCCGATCAAAAAGACCCGCAAAATGCACACGGGGCAGGACATTGCTGCGGCTGGCGGTACCCCCATCAAGGCCGCGGGGGATGGCAAAGTGATCACCGCTTCCTACCTCAGTGGATACGGCAACACAGTGGTTATTGACCATGGAGGCGGAGTCTCCACCCTATACGGACACTGTTCGCGACTCTACGTCAAGGTTGGGCAGATGGTGAAGCGCGGTGATCGAATTGCCGCTGTCGGTTCAACTGGCCTTTCAACTGGAAACCACCTGCACTGGGAAGTCCGCATCAACGGTAAGCCAGTCAATCCAATGACTTATCGATAAAGCATCATTTTCCCGCCTTTTAGTGGCGTGCATGTGATACTATTTTGCCCAGGTTGTCGGGAGTTCATTGTTCTCCCGCAGTAGGAATTGATCTGTGGCTATTGATACCAGCGATTTTAAGAACGGTCTCGCCTTTACGTTGGATGGCGAAATTTATCAAATCATCGACTTCCAACACGTAAAACCGGGCAAAGGCGGCGCTTTTGTTCGTACCAAATTGCGACGCATGCGAACCGGCGGCACCATCGACAAGACCTTCCGCTCTGGTGAAAAAGTCGATCCGATTTACATAGAAAAGGTCAATTACCAATACCTCTATCGACAAGGATCAGAGCTTGTGCTCATGGATCTCGATTCTTATGAACAAATTCCCGTGCCCGAAACACAGATCGGCGATGGAGCGAAGTATCTGAAAGAAGAAATGGAAATCATGGCTCTTGTCGCTGGTGATGAAGTTTTGGGCTACGAAGTTCCGAATTTCGTTGAGCTCGTCGTCGAGCAAACCGATCCTGCACACAAGGGCGACACCGTTGGTGGCGGGGCAACAAAACCGGCAACTTTGGAAACGGGTGCAACCGTTCAAGTGCCTTTCCACATCAAAGAAGGAGATATCATCAAAGTTGATACTCGTTCTGGCGACTATCTCGAACGAGTAAAAAGTTAAGAGAATTAGAAATTTATGGCAGGCCGCGAACCAAACCAACCCCGAGGAGCCAACGTCAGCGATCAGCTAGGCGGGCTTTTTGATGGCATTGCAAGGTTCCTGCTCTATGTAGGTGGCGGCGCAGCACTCCTTGGTATCGGCATCATGATCTACTCGTTCTTTATGAACGGGGGACAAGGTGGCCAAAACCTCGAGCAAGCGGCACAGTACGCCGACTACTTCCGCCAAGCTGGCCTTTTCGGAATGCTTGGTGTCAGCCTCGCAGTTGCCTGGTTGATGTGGGGCGAAGAAACCGCTGGCCCAATCATGCTGATTGTTGGGTTTGCGCTGTACTTCATGCCTTCCTACATGCCGATGGCAGCAGGAGGCAACCTCAACAGTTTGCAGACAGCTCTGCTTGAGAATCTTTCAATTTGTGGCGCACCGGCCATTCTCATCGGCTTCTTTATGGTCGCCGGTGACGTATTCGGCAGGATAAAAACGCGCTCCGTTCAAGGTGCCAAAGCCGACCAGATGAAGTACGGCAAAGGCGTCAAGGAAGAACGAGATGTCCGCAATGTCTTCCTGGGCAAGTGCTGGCAACTCCCTTATTGCCGCAAGTTCGTCCGCGAACGCTGCCCGATCTATCACGCCAAACGCACCTGCTGGAAAGAGCGCGTTGGTTGTATGTGCGAAGAGTCGGTTATCAAGAACGCGATGGACGGCAAAGTCATCCCGAAAGATATGGTGGCGGCCTCCAAATTCATTCCGCAGAATAACAAGCTGACACCGGATCAGAAGGCTGAGCGATGCCGCCAGTGCATCATTTATAACGAGCACCAGAAGCACAAATACAAACTGGCGCTTCCGCTGACAGCCGTCAGCGTCGCAGGGATCTATGTTGTCATGCGCCCCGCGCTGGCAGACATGATCAAGCAAGCTCTCATTTCCAGCGATAACGTCGTCAACACAGTGACGGGCGGAACTAATAGCAATGCCCCTGTCGAAGGTGCTGCAAAAGTCACCAGCATCGAAACTGGCGTCATTCCTTATCACGAGATCATCCTCGTAGTTCTCACCCTCGTTGTGCTTGCCTACGCAATCAAAATCCTGGAATACGTGATCTTCCGAGCGAAGAGCTAATCACCAATTTATGAACCGACCGACACTCCAACCGGTCATCCTCAACGGCGCCCACGGCGAAGGCGGTGGCGCACTTCTCCGCACCGCACTCATCATGAGTGCATTGATGGAGCAGCCCGTCCGCATTCACTCCATCCGCGGCGCAATGCGTAAGCCTGGCCTCAATGCCGAGGATCTTGGGTTACTTCTTGCCCTACGCAATGCTTGCCTAGCGGAGGTGGAAGGCGACGAGATCGGTAGCCACGACCTCACATTCATTCCCAAGCGGCAAGGGCGATCATTTGATCTCGAAGTGGATCTCAGCAAGATGGATGGCGGCAAAGTACCGGGAGCAACCTGCGTGATCGCAGAAGCCCTCGTCCCGCTCATGGCACGCGCTGGTGCCCTCAGTCGGCTCACCATTTTCGGTGAAACGCACAGCAACAACACCCTCAGCTTTGACACCTTCGAAAATTCCACTTGCGTCGGACACGCGGCCCAAGGAATCGGAATTTTCCCGGCGTTAGTCACGACCGGGTTCGGATTCGGAAGTCGGGGCAAAACCGTCATCGAATACGAACCCAGCGAAGTGATCCCGTTCGATTGGATTGAGCGCGGTGAGATGAAGGAGTGCGGCATCACCATCACCGCAACCGATGCTCCCCAACCCATTGTCGCGGAAGTTGAAAGAATCGCCACTGCTCAAATGACAAACCTCGGCTGGGAGCCAGAAGTTCATGTTCAAGAAGTACGCGGACGAGAACCCGGGCTGAGTCTGACTTTCTGGGCCAAGTGCGCTACTGGGATGGGGTCTGCGAGTGGTTGTATGAATCGCGGCGGCAAACCACAAGCCTATGTAGATGCCATCTGGGGCGAATTCCTTGACTGGTGGAGCAGTGACACGGCAGTAGACCCGTTCCTTGCCGACCAACTGCTTGTCCCCGCCGTATTAGCAGATGGGAAAACCCATTTCTCAACACAAAGGATTACTCGCCGGTTAGTGACAATGGCTTGGATTATCAAACAATTCATCCCCATTCAAGTCACGATCAAAGGACGAGAAGGAACCAAAGGTTCTGTAACAATCCAACGCTAGTTCAAGTAAAGCATTACGAACATGACAGTCAAAGAAGCCGCTACCGCCCGCCGCTCCATTCGCAAATACACCGATGCGCCCATCCCCGAAGCAGACATCCAAGAAATGCTTCGCGTGGCTGGGCTCGCCCCTTCCCCTTGGAATCTCCAACCCTGGAGAGTCAAAGTCGTGGTTTCTCCGGAAATGAAAGAAAAACTCATGGCTGCAGCCTATGGTCAGCCACAAGTCGGAGCAGCGCAAGCAGTCTTCGTCATTGGGAACGACATGAATGACGTTCTTGCGAATGTCGAAGAAACTGTTCACCCGGGCTATGGCGATCAGATTCCCGAAGTGGCGCAAAACGTCAAAGAAACGATGGAGAAAATGTCAGAAGGCGACCTGCAATGGTGGGGCAAATCTCAGGGCTACACCTTTATGGCGTTCCTGCTTTTGCAGGCACAAGCAATGGGCTACTCCACATCAGCGATGCTCGGGTTTGATCCCGTGGAAGTCCGCAAGTTGTTTGGGTGGGGCGACCATGTGCAGATTTCCGCAATTGTCGCAATGGGCGTTGCTGATGAAGATGGCTTCCCCACTCACCGCCATCCACTAGAACGATTTACGGAGATTGTTTAGAAGAGATCTTTTGGTCTGGCGTTGCCTGAAAAAGCTGACGGTAATCCTGATCGGTAATCGTGTAGTCGTCATTTTGCTGGCGAAACACTATCTTCCCATTCTCATGAATACGGACAAACGACTCCAAACCGTAAAAAGTAGCCCGTAAGTAGGCAACGTCGCTCATCTCGACGGGGAGAATAATCAGCCCATTCTCCCCGTAATCGGGCCAATCCTCAACATCTTTCCACCCGAAAACTTCGAATGACGCCAGAGCTGACTGTCTTATCTTAATCTTCTTTAGATTTCCAAGAGGATCGTATTCAAAGTCATTGGCGAACCCCTTTTGTGTCAAGTCATCTTGTGTACTCAATGCTTCCACAGGTAACAAACCTGCCTCAACAGTTCGACAGAGCAAGCCTGGCTTCTGCCCATCAAACTGTTCTGAATAAAGCTCAACTGCCTGAAAGATGCGCGTGAGTTGCCGAGCTTTTTTAGAATTCTCCCGTGCGATACGTACAACCGGGATGATTGCCGCCAACGCGATGATTATGAAAAGCGGGAGCCCGCCAAACAGCATGATCTTTGGCCAATTCCAGTTGTTCTCGTCGTTGATATTCCCCTTCACATTCCCATTGTATGACAATCCGATGGGCGGCAAAAAACAAAAATTCCTCGATCAGAAAAATCCAATCGAGGAATCAAGTGGTGAGTCGTCTGGGATTCGAACCCAGGGCCCACGCCTTAAAAGGGCGTTGCTCTACCGCTGAGCTAACGACTCAACCGCTCAAAACTATACCAAATACGACCCCGGACGAACCTGGACCATAGGTAAAGTTTCACTATGAGCGACCAGGGATTGACTTATTCCGCGGCGGGAGTAGATATTGATGCGGCCCAGAATTCCCTTCAAAGTGTGGGAGATGCCATCACCGCAACCCACAACGAAAATGTCTTGGGGGGAATCGGATCGTTTGGTTGTCTCTACGATGGATCGCTCGCCGAATACGATCGCCCGATCCTGGTCAGCAGTATTGATGGTGTTGGCACAAAAACAAAAATCGCTCAAATGACCGGCGATTACAGCGGAATCGGTCACGATATTGTCAATCACTGTATCAACGATATTCTCTGCCAAGGGGCTAAGCCTCTGTTCTTCCTCGATTACTTTGGTTGCTCCAAACTTGATGCAGCAGAATTTGAAGCGGTTGTGCGTGGAGCTGCCGACGCCTGTAAGTCAGCAGGATGCGCTCTGGTCGGGGGAGAAACCGCCGAGATGCCCGGCGTCTACGAGTTCGGTGAAATTGATGTTGTCGGCTCTATCGTAGGTGTAGTAGAAGGCTCAAAGCGACTCCCCGGTATTGGAATGAAGGCCGGTGATCGCCTGATCGGACTAGCAAGCAATGGGCTTCACACTAACGGTTACTCATTGGCTCGTCGGGTGCTTTTTGAACACGCTCAACTCAGCGTCAGCGACCCGCTCCCCACTGATAGCTCAACAACTGTTGGTGAAGCACTACTCAAGCCGCACACATGCTATTTCAATGCGGTTTATGCTCTTTTGCAGGCGAATTCATCCATCAAGGCTGTGGCGCATATCACTGGCGGCGGGCTCTATGACAATCTCCCACGAGTACTTCCCAGCGATCTCCAAGCCAAGATTGTTCAAAGGAGCTGGGAACCCCTGCCGATCTTCCGCGCCATCCAAGAGCTTGGGCAAGTGCCCGAAGACGATCTGTACCGAACGTTCAATATGGGGATCGGTATGGTTCTCGTGGTTGATCAAGATGATGCAGACACCATCACCGAAGCGATCAACGCAAATGGAATTGCCGCGGCGGAGATTGGAAAGCTCCACAGCGGCAATCGAGAAGTGACGTTGGTCTAAGGCCTAAACGTAGAAAACAACGCGGGCATTGCCGAAAGCGATTTCATCGCCCGGCTCAATGACGGATTCTTCGATTTTTTCGAAGTTGCCTTCCCGCAAAACATACGTTCCGTTCGATGATCCAAGGTCGGTCAGGGTGTAAACACCGTCCTCTTCGGTCACCTTCGCATGCTTGCGAGAGACATAAACGCCCTCTTCCAAGTTACCGAAGTCCACATCAATCGGGCCAACGCTGGGGTCGAATCGCCCGACGATGGCTGGGCAACCGAATAGGAGAATATCATCACTCTCCGCTCCTGCACGCTTGACGACAAATCGGGGATTTGCAACTGCATCACCAGCTTCTTCGACGACCGCTTGCGCTTCTTCGCCGGCTTCAGCCAGAACTTCTCCCGTTGATGTCTCCACCTCCGATTCCATGCCTTCTGACATTTCAGGCATAGCCGGAGCATCTTCAACCATATTCTGATCCTCATTCGGAAACTGGTTCATACCGTTCATTTTCGTCCTTTTTTGGCCCAAAAGCAAGGATAATCGCAGAAATTATCAAACCGGGTAGCAGAGTTCCGATGGAAACATCCGTTCCCCCTAGGCCGAGAATTGTCCAACTCTCAGGTATTCGGACGTTGAGATAGGGGTTGTTCGTTGCAAGCCCGTATCCCAGCCAAGCAAAACTCACGACGGCGGCAATGATCACGGATAAACTCACCGATCCAGAATTTGGTCGCCATTTTCGCATCAATCCGTAGCTGAGACTGACTGGTATCAAAAGCGCCCCGATCACCGCACCTCCCCAGGCATACCAGAGACTCACAACACTTTGAATCTGAGTCGCCAAGACAATCGCTACAATTAGCGACAGGACTAAGCCAATGCGAGTCCACTTGGTTTCATCATGGTTTGCGCGGAGGCGACTGACTATATCGCGCCCTATGCTCGCCCCACTCACCAACGTATAGCCCACCATCGCGCTGAGAATCGTGCCGAGCATCCCGCAAAAGAACACCGCCTTTAGCCCAGCAGGAAGGGCCAGGTCGCCAAAGAGTGGGAAGATCAGCAGCGGATTCTCCGGCATAGGGTCAAGGCGGCTCATCGCGTACATCCCCGTTGTGACGCTCAATACATCAAACAGCATCCAAAAGCCGATGCTGACAAGAATGCCTTTGTAGCTGGTCTGCGGATCTTTAGCGCTGGCCACACGCTGGTGGAATCCAGGGTCTATTAAAGTCCACGCCCCAAGGATGAAGAAGGTCACGATGGGGACGATCCCGTTGCCGCCGGTGAAGGAGTTCATAGCATCCCCGAGCCCATTCCATGCTTCGGCAGGAGGCTTCCAGGATAGATTTGCGATGACCATCACGGCAAACCCGACATACATCATGATGAAGGCGAGCACAGACACACGGACATCCGCAAGCAAGCCCCCCTTCCAGAGAAAGACCGCCCCAACCAGTCCTGCAAGCACAATACACGGCACCAGGCTCCATCCCGTGAAGCTCTGGATCAGAGTGCCGATCATTAGGGCATGGGCGGCAGGCACGCCAAGAAGAAAAATCAATCCCCCCGCGAGGACGCCGTTTTTCTTCCCGAAAACCAGCTCAATCCGCTCCGGAATTGAAATCTGATCAGCTTCACGCACTTTCTTTGCGTAGAAAAGCGCATAGATCAAGGCAAAGGCATAATACGGAACACCTAGAAGCAGGATTGTTCCGAGACCAAAGTAAGAAACCGACTCTCCAATCCCCAAGATTCCTCCGTACCAAGTGGAAACAAGCGTCGTGACAAACAGCGGAAGTGTGAGCGACCGGCCCGCGGCCAAAAATTGGAGAATGCCCGCTTCGCGCAGCTTGACTGAAAAACCAAGCGCAAGAATCCCCGCAATAAAAACCGCGAAGACCAACCAGTCAAGGGGGGCAAAGCTCACCATGGGCAAAAATCATTTTGCCACTGAATCAAGGCTGTCCCGCTGTGAATCGTGAATTCGCCGGGAGCGATGATTTCATTGCTGATGCTCGTCATCCCTCCGAGAACTAACTCCGATCGCACTAGGGGCCATCGGAGTCCGCTTGCCGAGATAACCGTTTGGTGGAATGGAATGATTGAGACCGTTCCTTCTGTTGGCCAGACCTTCGTTACAGTGCCAGCCAAAAGCCCAACCCCGCTTTCCATCAAGAGCCACGTGGGTGCACCTCTCCGCGAAAGGGTAGACAAACTATTCAGGACATGATCGAGGCGATTCCCTTCCGACCCAGCAACACAAATTTCGGCGTTTTCATGCTGCCCATTTAGCCACTTTAAGGACTTCTCCAGGTCGGTTGTGTCCTGGTCATCAATCTGGATCACCCGCCGACCGTTATGATTAAGTTGAGTGCTATCCAGGTCACCGATAACCACTGGCTCTAGACCTGCTTGGATCACGGCATCGGCCCCTGAATCCGCGCCGATGAGAACATCTGCCGCCTCGGCCCAAACCGCGAGACGTTCCGGTGCTGGAGCATTCCCACCTAGCACAATCACTACCCGAATCACGACCCAATCTTAGCTGTTTCGTTATCATTAAATGAGCAGTATTTGTGCGGTAGAAATCCGCACTAACCAGTCTAGATTTTGCACTTGGGACGAATTGCAAAATTTTCTTCGGAAAAATTCACAAATCGCAGTCTGCGATTACGGTAATTTTACGGTGACGAAAGTGCCCGAACTAAAGGAGCGACCATTTTTCAAAAAGGGGACATAAGTGCAGGTTTTTCTCGGGGGAAAACCGTGGGTAATATCCTCATCACTTCTTCCGCTCGTGCGGGCATCCGCCAGCGGTTTTATTTTTTCGTTCGACCAATGTCAGACCAGTATACGTTCGATGATCAGCAGGATCAAATTGCCATGAAAGAGGCTTGGGAACGCGCCCTTGAGCGCCTTGCCACCTCTGTGCCCGAGACTTCGATGAAGAAGTTCCTCAAGCCGCTCAAATGTGGGAGCGTAGAGGAAAATTCAGTTTCTCTCATCGCGCCCGGGAAGTTTGTTTACGAGTGGGTCAAAGACAAATATCTGGATCGAATCCAAGAAGCACTTTCTGACGAAGCCGGTCGAGAACTACATATCAACCTTTTGGTTCAAGACCGCGAGAAACCTTCGGCAGGCGTCAAGCCGATCAGCGTTATTCAAACCGCGCAACCACAACCAGCAAACCCACGATTCGTTCCAAAAGAGTCGTACACATTCGACAACTTCGTCGTTGGACAAAGCAACCGCTTGGCATTTGCTGGAGCGAAAGCAGTAGCCCAAGCGCCCGGCGCAAAATACAATCCACTTTTTATTTACGGTTACTCTGGCCTTGGCAAAACGCACTTGATGCACGCCATCGCCAATGAGATCATGCAGCGCGAACCCGGCTACCCGGTGATGTACGTCACTGCCCAGCAGTTTGCCGAAGATTTTGTTCAGAGCCTCAAAAACAATCGTATTGACCAATTTCGGCGACTTCTTCGCGGTTCGCGAGTGCTCTTGATCGACGATATCCAGTTCATCGCCGGCAAGGATCGCACCCAGGAAGAGATCTTCCACACCTTCAACTACCTGTACCAATCAGGTCGCCAGGTCGTTCTCTGCTCCGACCGACCGCCGCGCGATTTGCTTTTGATGGAAGAGCGTCTGCGAAGCCGATTTGAGTCTGGCCTCGTCGCCGACGTTCAGATGCCTGACACAGAAACTCGGTGCGCCATCATCTTGAAACGCGCTGAACGAGAAAGCCTCGGCATCGATCACGACACCGCGATGTATCTGGCCGAATCGATCAACGGCAACGTCCGAATTCTTGAAGGAGCACTCACCAAGGTAGCGGCTCAAGCAAGCCTCGAAGGAGCTCCGCTCACCATCGACCTAGCTCGTGGTGTGGTGGAATCGTATTACGAGTCGATTGCTGTTGCCAAGCCATCGTTTAATCAAATTTTGAATGCGGTGAGCAAGCACTACCAAATCGACATTACTGATATCAAAGGGCTTTCGCGCAAGGCACCCATTGCTCACGCACGCCACGTATCGGTTTACATGACCCGCGAAATCCTAGGAGATAGCTGGAAGCACATCGGAGCCCTCTTCGGTGATCGGGATCACACCTCCATGATGCATGCGTACAAGAAAATCCGCAGCATGATGAACCGAGACAAAGAGCTGAACGCATCTTTGAAAATGCTGATGCACGATCTCTGGCCCGGTTCATAATCAGGGCATGAAGCAGTACGAAGCGACTTGGCCAGAAGTCGGGGCATTGGATCGAGACACGGTTGTCTTGATCCCGACTGGAAGCATTGAGCAACATGGTCATCACCTGCCTCTGGGGACGGATAGCATCCTCGCGACGGCAGTTGCAGAAGAGGTTGAGAAAGCGATTCCCGACAAAGTGTTGCTCACGCCGACCGTGTGGCTGGGGGCATCGGGGCACCATCTTCCTTTCTCAGGGAGCCTTTCCGCTTCATTTGAAGGTTACGATTCGGTTTTGAGATCGATCATTCTTTCCCTTGCCGCTCACGATTTCTATCGCTTTTACATCGTGAATGCTCACGGGGGAAATACCGAGCCGAATGCCGTGACCCTTCGCAAGCTCCGGATGGAAAATCCGAACCTGCAATTGGGCTCAATCGGTTACTTTCATTTTATAGATCAATCAGTCTTTGATGCGACATTGGAAGGTAAGCGCAAGGGGATTCGCCATGCCTGCGAAGCGGAAACGAGTCTCATGCTCCATGTTCGACCTGACCTTGTCCGCAAAGACAAGGTCAAAGATGATGGACTAGAGCCACAGCCTGCCGTGCCGGGCATGGTCTGGCATTTCGATGAAGTCACAACGGATGGCTCCCTAGGTGAAGCGACTCGTGCGACCGCCGCTAAAGGGGAGACCCTGTTCAACGCCGCCGTGAGTGGAATCGTGGAAGCCGTCTCTGGGCTTCACGCCGGAGTCCAACTCGTCGAAACGGAATATTAGGCAGACAATTCTTACTGGAATCTCACAATTCCGGGTACCTTTGAGCTATGCGAGCCAAAGGACTGAGCCTGCTTGCCGTTGCCGCCATCGTTGCTGCTCCGGTTTTTGCCACCGCCCAAGATCGATACTTCGGGCCGGACGTCGGATTCTTCTACCCCTCCAATGCGACCATGAGGGCCGCTCTGGGCGACCAATGGATCTCCTTCGGGGCATCCTCAATGAGCACCGGAAACTACCAAAGCTCTGCACTTGGAACCAACTGGAACGCGGTCAGCCAAAACAAGAACGGTAACTCCGTTTTCATGGCGAGCTACAGCCTTGGCACAATGCAGCTTTTGGGTGGAAATCGCGGAATGGTTGGCGGCGGAATGCAGCCGTTCCTCGCTCTCCGTGGTGGGCTTTCCTACATCGACTATGCGATCGGTGCAGGAGCAGGACGCACTTCAGCGAAGAAATTCGGTTACAACGCTAATGCGGAACTCGGCATCCATCTGAGCCAGCAGTTTGTTGTGAGCGCGCGCTACGACATCTACAGCCGCCACGATGGGTTCACCTTCGATGGCTTGACTTTGAACCTGCGCTACGGCCTCGTTCGCTTCTAAAGCCAAATCTCACTTTGAGAATACAAGCCGCGCCTGACCTACACTGTCAAGCGCGGCTTTTGCTATCATTGAGACCTGATGATCATTTTCACCTTGAACTGAATCAAAGATTTCTGCACACGTTAGTGCAAAAATCCGTGATTCTCGTCTGTCCCACTTCTCTCCGCCGGACAGATTCAAGGCGAAACCTCTTTTCCAAGATTTTCAATCTCAGCCCTTGCGTCGTCTGGCCCTGTCCGATATGCTCGTACCGAGCAAGGCTCACTTATGCCTGAAGTTCAAAAGAAGAAAAAAGAAGAAGAAAAAGAGAGGCTGTTCCTGGTGTTTGTCAACTCAGACCAGGACGTGGATGAATACGTCGAGTTGGAATTAGAAGGCCTGGTTGATGCTGCGGGAGGCCAAGTGGTTGGCTACACCCGACAACGCGTAGATCGTCCGACCAAAGCGACCTATGTGGGAAGCGGAAAGGTCGAAGAAATCAAGATGAGCATGGCCGAAACGATGGCAGATTCCGTCGTTTTCGACTGTGAGCTCAGCGGAATCCAGATCAAAAACCTGGAGGAGAAAATCGCCAAGCGGGTGATTGATCGCACGCAACTCATCCTCGACATCTTTGCCAATCGCGCCCGCACAAAGGAAGGTCAGCTTCAAGTTGAGCTGGCGCAATACAGTTACCGGCTCCCTCGCTTGATGAGCGTTTACACCAAGTTCGAACGCCAGCGTGGGGGGATTGGGATGCGTGGCCCGGGTGAAACAAAACTCGAAAGCGACCGCCGTATGGTTCGTGATCGCATTGCAAAGCTCAAAGCAGATATTGAGCAAGTCAAGCGACACCGCGACCTTCAACGTGCAGGACGCGCCGATCAGCCGTACCCTGTTGTCGCCATTGTCGGATACACCAGTGCGGGGAAATCTACCCTGATGAACCGCCTCTGCGACACGGATTTGCTGGCCGATGCCATGCCGTTCGCAACGCTCGACCCAACAACGCGCAAAGTGGAACTCAGAGACGGCGATGCCTTCTTCCTGAGTGATACGGTTGGCTTCATCCGCAACCTCCCTACAATGCTGGTTGCTGCCTTCCGTGCGACCTTGGAAGAGTTGGTGCACTCTGATCTCCTCCTTCATGTCGTGGATATGAGCAACCCCGATTGGGAAATGCAGAGCGATGCCGTTATGGAGACGATTGAGGCTCTCAACGCGCAAGACATCCCTGTGCTTACCGTGTTCAACAAAATTGATGCGGTAGAAGATCAGCCGTTCTTGCGACGGATGGTCGCGGAATGGCCGGATTCGGTCGCCATCAGTGCCTTGACAGGTGAAGGCATCCCCGATCTCTTCGCCATGATTCGGAAGATGCTCTCTGGACGATTGCAGCGGGTTGTTGCCCTTGTTCCCTATGACGATGCCAGCCTCGCCGAAAAGGCACATGCCTTCGGGCGCATTGTCAAAAAGGAGTATCGCGACGAAGGCATCTATCTGGAAGCTGATCTGGTCGAGGAAATGCGCGGGCGACTGAGCAAGTACGTCATCACGCCATGAGACTCGACGAATGGATTCGTGAAGCCACTTCCGCCCTGACCGAGGCGGGAGTGGACAGCCCTCAACTGGATGCGCAGCTTCTTGCTGCGCATCACTTAGAGCAATCACGAAGCTGGATTCTTGTTCACCCAGAATTCGAGATTGAGCGTTCTGAATTACAGGAACTACTAGATCGCAGACTCAAACGGGAGCCTCTGGCGTACATTCTCGGCAAGAAGGAGTTCTACGGACGAGAGTTTTTTGTCAATCCATCCGTTCTCATTCCACGACCCGAAACGGAAGAGCTGGTCACCTGTGCAATGGATTGGCTCAAGCAGCATCCGTTTGGCCGGGTGCTGGATATTGGATGTGGAAGCGGATGCATCGGGCTTTCGATCAAAGTGGAGCATCCCGAGACGATGGTCACTCTGTGCGATATCAGCTACGAGGCTCTCCAAGTTGCCCGGATGAACGCAGATGTCAATGATGTTCGATGCGAGTTTATGGAGAGCGATCTCCTTCAAGCTTTCAAGAAATACAAATTTGACTTGATAGTCTCAAATCCTCCGTACATTGCACTTGATGAGGAGTTGATGCCGGAAATCGCCGAATTTGAACCGAGAACGGCCCTCTACGCCGAAGAGGACGGCTACATGATCTACCGCCGGATTGCTGAGGAAGCCAAAGTCGTGAAACCTCAAGCCATCATGCTGGAAATCGGAATGGGGCAGGAAACTCGAATCGAGGAAATTTTCGCGGCAAACGGATACCAACTTCAAGAATCACGAAAAGATCTCGCCGGCATCATCCGAGTCCTAACTTTTGTGCCAAGCGGATAGCCCAATCTCCGCTATAATTTCAATCGCGTATGGACATCGTCGTACCAGAAGAGTTCAAACACTTCTATGCAACGGATAAAGACAACCCGATTGTCAAAATTCCGGCGGATGTTCTGCGCCATGAAGCCAAGGAAATCACCAAGATCACCAAACGGCATAAAATCCTTGCCGAGAACATGGTGCGCGCCATGCGAGAGGCTTGGGGCGTCGGTCTCGCGGCACCTCAAATCGGGATTTCAGAACGATTGATCGTGATTCAACCAGACCGCAAGCCGATCGTGATGGTGAACCCAAAGATCATCGCGCAAGAGGGCTCCGAGATTGGTGAAGAAGGTTGTCTGAGTATCCCAGCTCTCTATGGCGATGTCGAACGCGCCGCTAAGGTCACTGTCGAGGCTTTTGATATAAAAGGGCGCGGTTACACCTATGAATTAGAAGGTTACGGTGCCCGCATTGCTCAACACGAGATTGACCACCTCGATGGCATTCTCTTTATTGATAAAGCTGATCCGAGCACATTCCATTGGCAAGACCCCAACCCGGACAATCGGGAATGAAGTTTGCATTTTTTGGTACTGCTCCCTTCGCCGTTCCTGCCTTGGAACGTCTCGCCCCACATATCGAATTGGTGGTTTCGCAGCCAGACCGACCAACCGGACGAGGTCTGAAAACACAGATGTCCCCGGTCAAAGCAAAAGCCCTTGAATTAGGGTTACCGGTCGAAACGCCCGAGAGGTGTCGCACTCCCGAATACGTCGAGCGACTCCAACAACTCGAAGTGGATGCATTCATCGTTGCCGCGTATGGGCAAATTCTTCCCCAGCGCATTTTGGATATTCCGCCGCGCGGGTGCATCAATCTTCACGGTTCAATCCTCCCTCGCTGGCGCGGTGCTGCCCCGGTACAAAGATGCATTGAGGCAGGTGACACTGTTTCAGGCGTGACTCTCATGCAGATGGACAAGGGGATGGACACCGGCGACATCATCGCAATTGAAGAAACTCCCATCGGCGAAAGTGAGGTCGCAGGCGAACTCTATTACCGACTTAGCATCTTGGCGGCGGATATGATCGAAGAGTGGGCACCAAGAATTGCATCTGGTGACTACCAGAGCACTCCCCAAGACAATGATCTCGCAACGATGGCTCCCAAGGTCACAAAGTCGGATTCTCTGCTCAATTTTGAACAAAGTGCCGCCGAAGCCTATCGAAACTTCCGGGCGTTCACTCCCGCCCCAGGTGCTTGGATTGAAACAAACCTTGGCACTCTCAAAATCCATGAAATTAATCCTATAGATGGATCAGGAACGGTCGGTCAAGTATTGGCCGTGCGCCCTAACCTTGTTGTTGCATTTGCCGAAGGAGCATTGAACCTGGTACAAGTTCAGCCAGAAGGAAGAAAACGACTTTCTGGCGCGGATTTTGCAAATGGGGCACGAATAGAAGTCGGAGATTGTTTACTTCCAACGAAACGGTAATTCGCAATGACCAAACAAAACACTCGTCGTATGTTGATCGGTGGAGCGGTGGTGCTCGCCGGAATCTTCGGATACATCAAGTTTTCCGAATTCGCGACCGACCCTGATATCGGCGGATACAACTCTGTTGGTGACGTTGTTGCGATCGAACAAAAGGATGGGGCGACCACTCGCGCCGTGATTTTTAAGTCCGATGGGAAGAGCATCGAACTGCCAGAACCAGCTGAACCGACCCAAGGCGACCTCGAGGCATCTTGGTCAATGGATGGTAACCGCGTTTTCCTGTCTTCCAACCGCAAAACAAAGTCTTATCTTGTTCATCGCTGGAACCCCGAGAAGAATTCAGTGGATATCAAGCGCGAAATGAACTCGATGTTCCAGTCTGCCCCTTGGTTTGGCCCCGCAGGAGATCCTGAAGCGGCAACGAATGGCCTTATCTTGAGTGGTGGCGCAGTCCTGCAATACGAAACTCGTACAGGAAACACGCTTCAGATTTTGCCGCCCGTTTCCGGGCCAGTTTCTTCCGGGGATGGACAAGGGAATTCCAGCCCGATGGAAGCCATCTACAAGAAGTTTGGAGATTCCTTCCGGGCAGCGCGCTACGTCGGTAGCCGAGACTTGGTTCTGGCCGTTATGCGCGGAGACAACGACTTTGTCGTTCTTCTCAATCGCTTGTATCCAACCGAAGACGGGGGCATGTATCCTCCACAAGAGCTTTTCTCGAAACTCAGGGCCAAAGATGTTGCCATCGACGTCGCCCCAGACGGATCGGCACTGATCATGGTGTCTCATATGCGAGTCCATACCGAGCTCGGCGAATCTGTCGAAGAGTTTGAGATGAAAGACGAACAACCGGTTCCGCCATTTTCTAGCGGGCTATTCAAACTGACAATGGAAGGGAAAGATGCCAAGCTCGTTCCGGTAATGGTGATGCCAACCGAACAGCAAATTATGTCGGGCGCAACTCTTTCACCCGATGGCTCACAAATTGCCGTGGTCATTGATGACACAGAAGCAAAAGTGAAAGGTTTGGTTCTGATGCCGTTTAAAGAAGGCGGCGCAGGTGAAGGGCGACCGCTCATTCAAGGGAACGTTTCCACTCCTTCATTCAGCCCAGATGGAAGCAAAATTGCATTCATCAAACTTGAAAACAGTTTCTCTAATGTCTATGTGATCAACACGGACGGCAGCAATGAGAAGAAAATGAGCCCGGACGGCTATTTCTCTAGTCCGAAATTTAGCCCCCAAGCGACCGCACCTAAGTAAAGGCGAGAATCTCTTTCGCCATTGCAAGCACTTCAACTGGATCGAGCGATTTCGCTCGATCCAGTTGTCCATATGGGCCGCTCCGTTCCGGGCGAGTGAGCGTATAAACGCCAATCGTTGGCTTCCCGAGCCCAGTAGCGAGGTGGGTGCTTCCTGTATCGCCCGCAATGTGCAGATCACAAAGGCTCACTAGTGAAACCAGCTCACGAACAGACGTTTGGCTGAGAAAGTCGATTGGCTCTTGGTGCATGGCGGAGCGCACTTCTTCAAATGCGGGGCGATCCATCTTTGTGCCAAGGAAGAGAACTTGCCCCCCAGATTCAATGAGTTCGTCCGCCACTTGCGCGAAATGAGCGGGATTCCAACGTTTGGTCACCCAACCCGCCCCTGCATTCATGATGGTGAGCTTTTTAGCCTCATTCCAACCCGAATCTCTCATTTTTGACCGAACGGTTTCTAAGTCTGTATCCGGAGGCGTCAGGCCGTATTCGGTTGGAAGATCTTGAGCACCAGCAGCGCGGGCAACATCAATGTACTGATCAGTGACATGGATGCTGGAAGGATCGGGCGTCACCGGGCTGACGAGCAATAGCGCTCCCTCCCGCTGCCAGTGATAGCCCAGCTTGCGCTCGGCTTTTGACCAAAAGATCGGAAGCGCACTTTTCATCAGTCCTTGCAGGTCGAGAGCCAAGTCAAACTGTCCGAGACCACGTACCGTTTCCTTTTGCTCAATCAAAATTTGGGGAGCAATGACGATTTCGTTTACCCACGGGCAGCATTCCAAGATCCCACTGAAGCGCTTGTCCGCCCACCAAACGATCTCAGCTTCCGGAAACGTGCGATGCAGGGCATGTGCGGCGGGCAATGTGCAGACCACGTCTCCAAGCGCACTAAGCCGGGAAATTAGGATTCGCATTCCAAACACTCCCAGTGCTCCAGGGTCGCTGCTATGATCTCCTGAGCCGTAAATTCATTCGGATCACCGGTCTTTCTCAGGCTCAAATTCTTTAGACCATACGGTCTGAAACGCTTCGGAAGATTGTGCCCAAAAACAGTCACGGTGGGAACATCATAGGCCGACGCGATGTGACCGGTTCCGGTATCGGCTGAAAGGTGCATCTTTGACTGACCAACCAAATTCATCGTTTCCGCAAGGCTCTTCTTGCCGACTAAATTCTCCACCCCAGGTGCATCACATGCAGGATCACCAGGAGCCCCCAGAACGGCCACTGTCTTCCCTTGCTTTACCAGCTCCCTGGCAACCGCTTCCCAAGTTCCAATCTTGACTTGCTTTCGCTCTTCTCCGGCTCCAGTTTGGATGGTTACGTCGTATTGTTGAACTTCTTCCAGCGGTGGCATGTACGGCAACTCCGGGAGTTTGGCATCAGGGTATGCGTGCTTCACCAAATTCAAGCCCACTTCGACTTCGTGGAGTTTGCCCGCACCGCATTCAACAATGTGGTTCAGCTTGCTCGCAAAGCCATCGGTTCCCCGCGAAGCGAATCGTGACTTCGCCCCAGAGAGTTTCAAGCAAAGCGCGGTCTTCGAATGTCCTTGGAAATCGAACCCGACATGAAAGTGGTGTTTGCGGAGACCAAGATAGCCACGCATTTGCGCTTGCCATGTCTTCGGAGACCAGCGTGCATTCCGCCATGCTGATTGATCAGCGACAACCACTTGGTTCGTGAGTTGCTCGTTATCAATAACGGGATGACAAGTGTCTTGGCACGCCCATACGATCTCCGCATCCGGGAGAATTTGCCGCATCGCGGTTCCTGCCCAGGCAGTCATTACACAATCGCCAATCGCCGAAAACCGGACCATGAGCACATGCTGTGATCCGATCAAAGAAGCCCCTTCCGGCGAGCATTGCGCCACCGATCATGAAACCAGAGCCACTGATTCGGATACTCACGAATCACGCTTTCTAGCCAAGCATGAATTGACCGCATTAAGCCTTCACCTTTCGTTTCATATCCCGGCTCAGGAAGAAGACGTTCATAGAACTCCATGCGGTACTTCCCATTGCCGATCTCCATACAACTGACTGGAATAACGGGCGCACCCGTTCGCTCATGTAGAACCCCTGGGCCAAGTACCGTACCCGCAGGATGGCCAAAAAACGGCAGAAAAATTTCATCAGCATTTTGATCGGGCAAGATGCCAACGATCGCCCCAGCTTTGAGCTTTTTGAGAATGACCCGAACGGCATCCCCGCGCGCAATGACCTCTGTTCCCGGCCCCTCGCGCAAATCATTGATCAAATTGTTCACGTCGTCTTGATTAGCATTACGAGCGACGACGGCCAAATCGTAGCCAGAAAGTGAGAGCCATGCCGAGCATCGCTCCCAATGCCCTAAGTGCCCGGTGATCAAGAGCACCCCTTTGCCCTCGGCGAGCGCATTTTGGAGAATGTCCAAGCCGATAATCTCCATGTCGGATTCCAACTCCGCTTTCGTGCGGTTGAGCCCAACAAGAAAATCTACGGTTGTGCGCCCAAAATGCTCGAAAGTATCCTTGGCGATCTTCTGGATTTCGGATTCAGACTTTTCTGGGAACGCCATCCTCAGGTTGGCTTCACACCGCTCTCGACGACGCTTTCCTAGTCGCCAAATCAATCGCCCCATGCGATTCCCCTTCGCTCGTTGCTGCTCGGGAGTTTTGTGGAGCAACGACTTTTGCAACCAGCGGGTAAACGCAGGCGCGAATTTTCCGATCAGGGCCTTACGTTTTGCTTTCATTGCACTTCTTGACTAGCCAGTCTATAAATTCATTCTCATCCTTCGGGCGAAGCTGGTAGTCGGCTACTGCTATCTTACGCCCACTGATTTCCGGATGATTTCTCAGTTTGACAAAGTCCTTGCTTGTCACAACAAGATACCGCTCACGCCCCAAGTTCCCGATGAGGTTCGGGGCATCCAAAGGGTCGTGATCGGTAAGGATTTTTGATTCAACGACATCGTATCCCGCTCCTTGGAGCATCATGATCAGGCGATTAGGATCACCAATGGCAGTGATCAAATCAACTTTCCCTGTTTCAATGCTTTCGCCTGTATCCGCATCCACAACGCTCGGGCCAAAGAGGTTGAGATCATCAAAGTGCCTCAGAACCCGATCTGCGCGTGGATAGCCAAGGCTTTTCGGTTCCCGATATGGACCAGCCGGGAAGCAGAAGTCGTTTCCCCCTCTCGGTTCGATGATGATCGAAATGTCTGTTTTTAGCCTCAAATGCTGGAAACCATCGTCCATTACCAGCACGGAATCTGGAAACTTCTCCGCGCAAATCTCCGCCGCTCGCACCCGATCTCGACCAACAATCAAGGGCGTTTCGGGGAGGCGCAGACGGAGTAGGGCAGGCTCATCGCCCCAAACTTTGGGATCAAGCTCTCCATCGGGAGCAAGTGTTGCCGACTCCGATTTCGGGCTTCCGTACCCCGATGCTCCGACAACCACCTGTAAGCCCTTTTCCTGAAGTTGCTCAACCACCCAAACTGTGAACGGGGTCTTACCTGATCCACCCGCAACGAGATTCCCTATCACTACAATCGGCTGGTGTAGATGAGCGGCTTTCTTCAATCCCAGGCGATACACCAACGTGTAGCACCACCAACCGAAGGCATAAAGGAGTGAAAGCGGGCTGAAGAGCCACGCCTCAATGTTTTTCTCTTGCCATACGGCTTCAAAAAACCTCCTCATTGGATCGGGAGTTTATCCATGTCGTTGCGATCACGGGTAAAAATCGCCCCATGAGCGAAAATCCAATTGTCACCAAGTTCAAAGAGTCAGGATGGGAGATTGCCATGAGTGACCTTGAAACTCTTAACCTAGCGGAACAGATGAAAGCACTCAATGCCCTCATCATCCACCACCGCTGGGAGCTTAAGGATTTACAGGCCATCGTAAAGCTCAGTTCGATTGCCGAAGAAAAAATCAACGGCTCCGATGATGAAGAAGCAATGAGTGGATTCAAAGCAATCTGCTTCAACCGCGCCGCATTCTTCTGGCGCGGGTGGGGTGATGATGATGTCGAAATCACACCCGAGGCAGAAAAGGAAGCTGCTCCTTACGCCATGAAGAATCTTGAACTAGCTATCCAACTCAAGAAACCAGACATTGCGGTGAGCCGCGCTGAATGGGCCGTAGGCGCATTCGCTTGGGCGGCAGGCGATAACTCTGAGGCAGCAAAGCGATTCGATCGTGCCGCCGAACTCGCTGTCGGCGAGGAAGATGATAAAGAGATGAAAATGGATCGTGCTTATGCAATGGCGGCGCGAGGCGAAGACCCCAACGCGCTCCTCGCTGAGCTTGATGCTGCGGAAGAAGGCGGCTTCTTTGCCGACCAAGTCCGCTCGGCGATGAAAGTCTACGGCTAGCCATTGATTAGGCATCATTAGCCGAGTCCAGTAAAATTGAGCCCGGCTGATGCCAAAAGTTGCCCTAACCACGCTCGGTTGCAAAGTCAACCAGTACGAAACCCAAAAGATCCTCGAAAGCTTTGAGGATGCGGGTTTCGCGGTTGTGCCTTTCGATCAAGTCGCGGATGTGTATGTCATCAACACTTGCTCGGTCACTAGCCAAGCCGAAAGCAAAAGCCGCTACACCGTCCGACGTGCTGGTCGCAATAACCCCAACGCGAAGATTGTCGTGACTGGTTGCGCAGTGCAGATGTCCATCAACAAAGAAGAGCAGATGGAAAGCGCCGATGTCCTTGTCCCGAATCCGGACAAGCTCAATGCGCTCAACTATCTCTTCCGCGATTTCCCTGAAATGGAAACCTGGGCCAAAAGCGAACCCGCCACCAAGCAAGACGACAAACCCGCTGGTCGCACCCGCGCCACCCTCAAGGTTCAAGATGGTTGCTCGGTGATGTGCAGCTATTGCAGCATCCCTTACACAAGGCCAGGAATGGTCAGTCGCCCTTGGCAAGAAGTTCTGGAGGAAGCGCAGAAGCTGGCCGAAATGGGCTACCACGAAGCCATCCTGACTGGCGTTCTGATCGGAGCATACGGGCTAGAGTCTGGCTCTGAAGGCAAATCCTTCGAGGAACTCGTGCAGCTCCTCAGCGAAGAATCCGGGCTAGCACGACTCAGGATTTCTAGTATAGAAATGCACCAAGTCACCGACCCAATCATTGAATTGGTCAAGAACGGCGCGGTCGTACCTCATTTCCATATCCCACTCCAATGCGGCGACACTCAAGTGCTTAAGGATATGAACCGTCGCTATGCGCAAGATGACTATCTGCGGCTCTGCGACAAGCTTTACTCTGAACTGGGTGATCTCACCATCACCACTGACATCATGGTGGGATTCCCCACCGAAACACCTGAACGATTCGAAAGCTCAGTTACCGTTTGCGAGCATGTCAAGTATTTGAAGGCGCACATTTTCCGGTTTAGCCCACGATTTGGCACCCCCGCCGACCAATGGGGTGATCCTGTCACTCCCCAGGAAAAGCAGGATCGCAGCAAGCGGTTGATGGAGATCACCAATCGCACGATGAAGGAGCAGATCAATCGCTTCCTCGGCTCGACTCACCGCGTTTTAGTGGAGCGGAAAGCAAAAGACGGACTTCTGGAAGGAACAACCGACAACTGGCTGACGGTCAAGTTTGCTGGATCGCCCAGCCTTGTGCGCACGCTCCAATACGTTCGCCTGGACGAACAGAAAGACGGTGTCGTCTACGGCGAACTTGCCACCCAACCAGAGCCGAATCGAACAGCAATCCCGCTCGTATCGCGATAGGATTACCGTCCTATCATCCGCACCCTTGATTCACTGTCATCCGTATTGACAGTCAGAAAGTTCGCATTGGGCTTTCTAAGGAAAAATAATGTTAGGACTAGCAGTTATCGGCCTTCTGATGATCGTGTTTTCGTTCGCAGTGCGACCGGAAGATCCGCTCGGCAAAGGGCCAAATCTTCGCGGGCCGATTACGCTAATGCGTTTCGGTGGCGGGCTCCTTGTGGTTGTTGGGGTGATAGGAGCATCCCTAGTGATTGTCAAAGCGGGTTACTCCGGTGTCCGACTCAAATTTGGAGCGGTCAACGGTCAATTCCAACAAGGCATCCACTGGATTACGCCGGGTGTGGAAACCGTTACGATGATGGAAGTTCGTACTCAGAAGGAAGAAAGCCAGGCGACTGCCGCTTCCCGCGATTTGCAGGAAGTCACCACAGACCTTGCGCTGAACTTCAAGATCGACCAAGACAAGGCTGCTGAGCTCTACGCTTCGGTTGGTAAGGATTACAAAATCCGTGTCATCGATCCGGCAGTTCAAGAAGCGATCAAGGTTGTGACCGCGCAGTACACCGCCGAAGATCTGATCCGCAAACGCCAAGAGGTCAAAACCCTTGTGGAGACTGAGATCACCAATCGCTTGAAGAAGTATCACCTTCTGGTCGAGCCAGGTGGACTTAGCATCACGAACTTCAAGTTCTCGGAAGAGTTCAACCGCGCGATTGAAGCCAAACAGGTCGCTCAGCAAGAGGCAGAAAAGCAAAAGTACGTTCTGCAACAAGCCGAATTGGAAAAGCAGACCAAGATTGCCCGTGCACAAGGTGAGGCAGAATCGGCCAAGCTGAATGCAGAAGCACTCAAGGTCAACGGTGGTTCGCTGGTTATTGCCCGCGAATGGATCGAAAAGTGGGATGGCAAACTCCCGCAAGTATCGGCCGGCGCAAGCGGTTCTGGCGGTGGTGGATTCATCATCGATCTGAAATCCCTGCTCACCGACAAACCTGCCGGCAACTAAAGGTCTGCTGGCTCGCATATAATAGACTTCGATGGAAGGGCAAGAGCAAAAACTGTTCGACGGAACAGACAAAACCAAGCGAACGCCCTTCATCGAAGAACAAGAGCTTCACGATCTCCTCACTCGGCTCCACGCCGCGGGACAAGAGGAAGTCACTCACGAAAAATCGGATGACGATCATTACGCAACCGCTGAGGCGGTTAGCGAAGTCACCGGAGAATCCGTTGACCACGTTCTGGATGTCCTCGAAAAAATTCGGGATGAGAATGTCCGCGCTCGAATTGCGACAAATATCCGCGAGGCGGAGGAGGTTCTCTATCGTGTCGAGCGGAACGACACCCGTAATCGTGATCCTCTTTCCAGCCGAAAGCCAATCGTGGATGGAAGCACGGTCACGACGATCCTCGATAAGATCAAAAACGACCAAAAGCTGAGTGGGTACCGACGATTTCGTCCCGCACCGGAAACAAAAGACGAAGCCGCTCTCCGTTGGCTCGTGCTCATCATCGTCGCAGGAATTGTTGTAGTTTCATTTGCGGCAATCTTTGCGAATTTCTTCCGCTAAGGTCGTAGAATAGGCTCGTGGCTACGCTCTTCACCAAGATCATCAACGGCGAAATCCCCGGCGAAATTGTCTACCAAAACGAACATGTTGTTGCAATCAAAGATATCCAGCCGATGGCTCCCGTTCATGTTCTGATCGTGACACGGGCGGAGATTCCTGGGCTTTCCGAACTCCCCGATGCCGGTGACCATACTCACATCCTCAATGCCGCGAAGAAGATCGGCGAACAACTTGGCCTCACAAGCGGCTACCGATTGGTCATCAATAACGGAGTTGATGCCGGGCAAACGGTGCCGCATCTACATGCCCACTTGCTGGGCGGAGCGAAGCTAGGTGGCTTCGGTGAAGAAGGCGTCGAGCACTAGAAATCGACGAGCATGCCGTCGTAGCCAACGGTCACTCCGTGGGGGGCAAAGAAATCTTGAAGTTCGGCGTATGTGCCTCCGCCTTGGTGAGAGTGGTGGGTTGTGATGACCTGCGTATCATCGTGAACCGTGCCCATTTTTCGGAGTCGCTCCAGCACTTCCACGAACTCATTCGCATCAATGTGCCCATCGTACGGCGTCGGATTAAACCCTTCCGAACACTCCAAGACCAAACAGTCTAATTTGTAATCTTGCAGGAATTCCCAGGTCGGATCATCCCAGATTCCGGTGTCCGTACCGTAAAGCAAGGTGCGCTCATCATCTTGGATGATGAGATTCTGCGCGTCCTCGTGCGGGTTGTGATGCGCTTTGATGGGAGTGATCTTGTATTCACCGTGAGTGAACGGATCAAAGCTCCGGGTCATCTTCATTTCGAACGGCCATTCTGGAAACTTGTCCAGAATCCGGCGGCAGATCAGTTCATTCGCGTATACGATGAACCCAACAAACTCAAAATCGTTGAACGGGTAGAGCGCATACATCAGCTCATCGGGCGAAAAGTGATCCGCATCAGAGTGAGTGAAAATAATCGCCGACCAATCGCGAGCATCGAGTCGTTCGCGCGCCATTTGCGCCCAAGTGTCTGGCCCGAGGTCAATCTTGAGGGTGCCATCGACAATTGCCGCGGTTCGAGAACGAATATCTTTCCCGCCATGCTCACGGGCATACTGGCTGACACGGGAATCGGAATAGAGCGCAGGGACGCCATCAGCCCCGCCGGTGCCTAAAAGCCGGATGTTCATGCTTCAAAGTCCCGTAATGACCAGAGCATCATCCCGCTGACCGGGGCGAGGTTTGTGCGAACTGCGTTGTAAGGAAGCTTGACGCCCGTGCTATCCGCATCAATCATGTTTTCCCAGTTCATTTCTGGCAAGATGAACGCGGCGGCTTTCGCTTCTTCAACTGCGGCGATCGCCTGATCTGCTTCCCGGGCGAAAGTGTAGTAGTCACTCCCAGTCAAGCCAAGGAGCTTGGCAAACACATATTCATGGAGCAAGTGGGTTTCCGATGGAGTTGCGGGCGAAGACCAATTAGAAAGCTGCTCAAGTAGAGCGTCCAAATCATTGACTTCTGCAACGAAGCCAATGCCGCCTGAAACAGCCACGCCAAAGGCGCGCTTTTCTCGGGCTTGGAGTTTGGATTGCATTTCCGACATGATCTGAGCCGTAGGAGTTGAAACTAAGGAGAAATGTTCCGCTAATCGGGACTTGATTTGATCAGGGTCCCAGGTCAAACGAGTGCAAATCGTGTGCTGAGGATTCGTTTTTGTGCCCTTTGCCGATGACAACCTGATCGCAACGGGAACATGATCCGCCGCCACAACTCGCCGCTTTGAACCGTTGCGCTCGGAGAATCCTTGTGCCGCGATCCAAGTAGAAGCCCCTGTTGCTACTGACCAGTCGTTATCCGTCTGAAGTTCGGAAAAATCGCCGCTCACCGCTTCGAGTGTCCATTGGACGCTATCTCGTTCACCTTTTCCTAGCAGTTCTGAACTCTGAATCACTACCGATGGCTCTGATCGGCCAACCAGTTCAACCAAGTCGGTGTATGCGTATGCCGCTTCGAGAAGCCGCGCGCGCTCTTCGCTGAATACGGGCGGTATGCGGAATGGAACGCTGACTTTGGGCTCACTCCGAAGATTGAGCAAACCAATGAGCCAACTCACCGATTCGCCATTAGATTCTGCGGTGAGCTTATAATACGTGTTCTCCGGTGCTTTGCTCAATACACCCGAGTTCATCCACTCCATCAACCGACTACTGGATCGTGCGAACCGTACAAACTTGCTCCGATCTGATCTATCCCGCTCCGGGTCGGTGAGCCAAGCCATGTTGTGCTCAGACTTACTCCGAAGCTCATCCGAGCTGGTATCCGCCAAATGCTCAATATGCGGGGCAAGATGTTTTGACCAATCCCCGGCAGGATCAAATGTCAGGGCGCGAAACGGCTTGAGATCGAGCATTTTCTGCTCGAAATGATACGAGCGAGAATCACCCAGCAATCGGGACGAAAACGCAAAGTGCCCGATTCGCCCGGTATTTCCCCTAGTTTTGGGCCAGAACCTGAAAATTTTTCCATGCTCCTAAAGAGCAGGGTTGCGGCATACCGACAATGTTCCATGTAGCGTTCGTGCGTTCTGTGGCGTGTGCGAACCAGACAGGAGTTAGGCGAAAGATGCCGTACTTTGCATATACAGCAGTAGATACATCAGGGCGACAAGTCAAAGCCGTTATGGAAGCCGAGAACGAAGCACTCGTTCTTGGTCGCCTTCGCGAGCAGCAACTTCAGATCGTTGACCTGAAAGAACTTAAGAAGAAAAAATCCGCGAAAGTCGGAAAGCAAAAGCTAAAAATGAAGGCCCTCGTGGTCTTCTCGCGGCAGTTTGCAACAATGATCAACGCGGGGATTCCGATCTTGCGGTGTCTGGAGATCCTGTCCTCCCAAACCAAAGATCCTGTTCTCAAGCCTACACTCGAAGCAGTTCTCATGGATGTTAAGGGTGGTTCCACGCTGAACGAGGCGATGGCAAAGCATCCAGGTGTGTTTAGCAAGCTTTATGTGAACATGATCCGCGCCGCAGAAATTGGGGGGATTCTTGATACGATCTTGGATCGCCTCTCCGGCTTCTTGGAATATGAAGCCGAAGTCAAAGGCAAGATCAAGTCCGCGATGATGTATCCGGTCTTGGTTCTTTGTTTTTCGCAGATCATGCTGTTCGTTCTGTTCAGCTTCGTTCTGCCGAAATTCAAGGAAATCTTTGAAGGGATGGATGTTGAACTGCCAGCGGTGACCGCAGCTCTGTTTGCAATGGGCGACTTCATGCAAAAGAGCTGGTGGATGATCATCCTGGCTCTGGTTGGCATCTTCTTTGGCATCAAGAGTTGGGCAAAAACCCCGAAAGGCAAGTACCAAACCGACTGGATGAAACTCAAACTCCCGGTCATTGGTGAACTTGGACTGAAGATGTCCATAGCTCGATTCTGCCGCACACTAGGAACTCTCATCAACTCGGGTGTTCCGATGATGCGAAGCCTCGAAATCGTGGGTGAAACCCTCGGTAACGAAGTTCTCATCAATGCGGTTGATCAAACACGACTCTCCATCCGCGAAGGGAACAAACTCAGCGCGCCGATGGCAGAAAGTGGTCTCTTCCCCAGCATGGTTACCCACATGATCGACGTGGGTGAAGAATCTGGTCGTCTGTCAGAAATGCTCGTCAAAGTTGGCGACTTTTATGACAGCGAAGTGGAAGCAACCGTCAAAGGCCTGACCTCGATGATCGAACCGATGTTGATTATCTTCCTCGGTGTCGTGGTCGGCTTTATTGCGATTTCGGTGATGACCCCAATCTTCAAACTGGTCAACAGCGTGAAGTAGGGATCACCACCCAAACAGGGCGAAGAGGATTGCTCTTTGCCCTGCAAATAACAGCACATAAAAACTGAATAGCGAAAACGGCCAACGGTGGCAAGACGCCCCCGAAAGCCAACCGCAGATGAAAACCAAGGAATGGTGGCAGTCAGCGGGCTCTGGAAAGGATTCCAGAGCACAGATTCAATGGAGTGAAAATGTCGGAAGCATTGGCAAAGCAAAACGGCGATGCTGAAGCTCTGGTTCTGGAGTACATGGCGAATCCACGTCCTGATTTGAAGGACTTGATTATCGTGCATTACTCGGGAATGGTAGAGCGCATCGCAAGAAAATTTAGAGGCGTCGAATCAGTCGACGACCTGGTGCAAGTGGGCTATATTGGTTTGCTCAACGCGCTCGGGAAATTTGATCCCGAAGCGGGTGTGCGATTCAATACCTATGCAACTCACTTGGTGGCTGGCGAGATCAAGCACTATCTGCGTGATCGCTCGCAAACTATTCGCCACCCAGCCTGGTTGCAAGAATTGCGACACAAGGTCAACAAGACCGCAAACTTGTTGCAGACCGAGCTCAGTCGCACCCCCACCGAACGCGAAATCGCGGATAGCCTTGGCGTGAGTGAAGCCTCTGTACGAGAGGTGTATTCCACCCAAGATATGTTGCGCGTCGCATCTCTAGATGCAACCCCTAACGACGATGATGATAGCGAAAGCGATGTTGATCGCCTGGACGCAAATCTCGTTGGGCCGGATCAAGTCAGCGTAGAAGATCGTGTTCTTTTGGAAGGAGCAATGCAACAGCTCCGCGACCTGGAACGAGAAGTTCTGGTCATGTTCCACTTCGATGCACTGAATCAAACCGAAATCGCGTCACAACTGGGTATTTCCTGCAATTATGTTTCTCACATCCTGCGCCAGTCGTTGACCAAACTTCGCCGCATTCTGCAAGAAGAAGAATCTCAAGAGCGCGTACTTCGCCGCTCCGTCCCCGATGACAAAGGCGTGATGGATGACGAAACCGGAATCTACAACGAAGACTACTTCCGTTCCCGATTGAGCGAAGAAGTGCACCGCGCGTGTTCCACCGAAGATGTCTGTGCTGTCGTTCTTGTTGAAGTAAACGGACTCGGTGCACTGGCAGACTTTTACGGTCAAACATCCGTGCAAGACTTTATGGTTGATGTCGCTGGCTTCTTGAAAGGCTGCGTTCGTGGCCTGGATATCGTGGCCCGCAACGGCTCCACTGGTTTCGGAGTCATCCTACCGGGAACTGGCTCCAACGTGAACCAAGTTGTCGAGCGCATCCAATCCCGAGCCAACAAGTGGCTTGTTGGTCGCGTCACTAATGGCGGCTCTGTCCGATTGGAATACGGCTTTGCATCCGCACCTGATGATGGTCGCACCGCCGCTGATCTCCTCAAATCCGCTCTCAAGCGTTCGCAACTCTGCGAAGAAGGTCAGCAAGCCGCCTAAGAAAATTTCACTCCAGAATATGTGCTGCTGGGGCTCCTTGCGGGGAGCCTCTTTTTTTGCGTAGTAGAGTCTGGAAAGATGATCACCATTGATGTTGCTCACGACTTCATCTGCCCTTGGTGCTGGATTGGGTGGAAGCAAGGGCTCCAACTCGAAGAAGAGTTCGGGATTCAATTGAATTGGATTGGCTACGAACTCTTCCCACCGGAAATGCCATGGCCAGAGCCGGGCCCACCACTCCCCGATCCTCCGGCAAACCGTCCGAAGACTCCCAGTCGATTGGAACTTGCCTATGCCGCGCAAGGCATGGAAAAACCAACGGTTCAGCGTCCCCGGTATATGCGAATCCACAATGCTCTGCAAGCTGTTGAACATGCCAAACGACATGGCGATCATCGTGGCTTAGTGAGCGCACTTTATCCGGCTTACTGGGAAGAGGGTCAAGCGATTGGTGAACTAGAAGTTCTGGAACGATTGGCCGCACCGTATGTTGAAAATGTCCAAGACATGTTAGCGAAGGTCGAAGTGAGAGCCTACAACGAGGAGATCATCCCCTACGATGAGGAAGCCTATGCGCGCGGCGTCTATAACGTGCCGACTTTCTTTATTGATGGTGAACGGTACTCTGAGCAACCCTACATGACGATTGCGAAGGCAATGCGCGAATTCTTCAAATGAACCCGATCTATCCCGACCTCTCGTTTCCGCCTGCTCCCGGTGATCGGCCCTACATCTACATCAATATGGTCGCCACGATTGACGGAAAGATCGTAACGAAAGACAACAGTGTTTCGATCAAGGGGTTAGGAAGCAAGCTGGATTATGAGACCATGCGCTACATCGAAACATGCTCGGATGCAGTGATGGTTGGTGCGCAGAATGTTCGCGCGACTCCCGGGATGTGGTACCCAGAGGGAATCAAGCGGCTGGTTGTCACTGAGTCTGGAAACCTGAATTATGAACAGCGCTTCTTTACGGATGATCCCGCGAACACTTGGGTGATTCTTCCGCAGAAATCACTTGCTAAGATTCCCGAGGGGATACAAACCATCAGCTTCGGAGAAAGTGAGATTGATTGGCACCAAACGCTCAAGCACCTCAAGAACGAACTGGGAATCACTCATCTTTTGGTGGAAGGTGGTGCAGAACTCAACGGGAGCCTCTTCCCACTTGATGTGATTGATGAGCTATTCCTCACCCTCGCCCCGAAGATCAAACTCGGGCGCAATCTCCCCACCTACGCAGGCGGTGAACCCCTTCCAGGGGACACGATGCAACTCTACGAAATCATCCATCACCAGATGGTAGAAAATGAAATCTATGTCCGGTATCGCCGGAAGTGGGAGACAGATTGAAGCGCATCAATAGCAACCCGCTCAAAGCGAGCACATATCTTCTCCGAAATGCAGGCAAGACCCTCCCACTGACCGGGGTCATTGTCCTTGCGGTTCTGCTGATCGCCGGCATCGTGAGCATGATCAACTCGATCCCACTTTCGATCAAGGTGATCTATTCGTATTCGCGGCACTATTTGGGGCTCACCCCCCGCGGTGATGCCGAAATGACCGCCGAACTTGAAAAAGTCGTCACCGATGAAAGCCCCGTCCCCGTCGATCGCGTGATGCGTTTGCGCGGCACATACATCGAGGTCAAAAGTATTGTTGGCAACTGGCCGTTCGTGGTCGTCTTCCTTAAACCAGGGGATGTTGAATACTACATTGAGCGAATGGGGGGCGGCCCTCTCCAAGGTCGATTGCCAGAGCAGGGCAAACCAGAAATCATCATCTCCGAGCCGTTAGCAAGGAACCTTGGATACAAGCTCGGCAGCGTTGTTCTCGGACCAGATAACACCGATGCTTACTCCCCGCAAGAGGTCAAAGTCGTCGGGATCGTTGATTGCCCGGAATGGTTCGCCGTTTCGACATTCGATTACCACATGATGAACCACTTCCCCCCGATCGACTCCATCTTGGTTTTTGCCGGAAACGCAAAGGATCAAAAGGAGCTCGATGGATGGGCGGAGGAGCGGTTCAAGGGAATGCGCGCGCAGATTTTCACATACCGCCAACTGGAAGAACAGGCGGACACGATGTTCAGCATTCTCTACAAAATCCTCAATGTCGTCATCGGAACGCTGGTCGTTGTTATCACGATGATGATGGGGATGCTCATCAACATTTATCTCTCCCAGCGGATTCAAGAATTCGGTCTTCTCCAAGCTTTGGGCTACACAAGAGCCACTATTCTCAAACGTGTGCTTTCCGAAACAGCCCTTGTAGTGATTGGAGGATGGGTGCTGGGTGTCAGCGTGGCGTACGGGCTCCTCAATCTCGTGAAGGTGACACTGATGGATCCACGCGCCTTTGCCCTCAACACGTTTGATAAGACCGCCTTCCTCTACACCATCCCGGTTCCGATCACAATTTTCATCGTCGCGGGGCTGACGGTCATTGCCCGGTTCAAGAAATTTGATCCCGTCGGTGTGGTGGAAAGGAGGCTCGTATGATTGAGCTATGCAGTGCCTCGCTCGTTTACGATGACCACGGACGTCCGGTCTACGCTTGCCGCGAGATTGATATCAATGTCCAACCAGGCGAATTCCTGGGGATTCTCGGGCCAAGTGGAAGCGGAAAATCTTCGCTTCTCTATTTGATGAGTGGACTGAAAATCCCCACCGAGGGCCGCATCGAATATGAGGGCAGCGATCTTTCCAAGATGAGTGATGCCGAGCGCGCGAATATCCGGCTGAAGGAATTTGGATTTGTCTTCCAGCATCCCTTCCTCGTTGGCTACCTCACTGCTTTTGAGAACATCTTGCTCGCTTTCCCACACGAAGACAAGCGTGAGGAAGCCACCCACCTCCTTGAGCAACTCGGCCTGCAAGAACACGGGCATCGCCTGCCCCATGAACTGAGCGGGGGGCAAAGACAACGTGTCTGCGTTGCAAGAGCCTTGCTGGGAAGCCCACGCTACCTCTTCGCCGATGAACCCACCGCTGCACTGGACCACACCAACGGCCTTGCCGTGATGAACGCAATGAACACAAATCGTGGTTCTGGAGGCTTGATCGTCGTCACTCACGATCCCGCGATGCTCGAAGGGGCAGATCGCATCATTCGCATCACTGACGGTCAGATCGAAAACGAGTAGATGCCTAATAAAATTCGGATAGTCCTTACGAATTAGGACTTTTCCGACTTCGGAACACTTTTTGCCTTGTGGAAATCTATAATTGCTGTGTGCGTTAGCAATCGGAGTTCCGAAAGCTGGCGCCGAAAGCGAAACACCGTTCTTCCGTATACAAACCCGGAGGAAAATGGGGGGTGGGTCAGGTGCGTTGACGTACGACGGTCCCTTCTCTCATCGGCTTGTGGAAATGAGCTGCGGGGCATTCGTGTCGTCGTTCGGTCGGGTCTGATTCACCAGATCCTTTCAACGTTTTTAGGAACAGATACAAAGATTGGCAAACGTACAAATCTCTATTCATCGCAATTCGCAGTCTGGGCAATCCCCAAAACTCTCTTTTTGGCAACGACTCAAACTCGCATTCTCTCCCAACCCTACTCTACCGATGCAGATGGCTTCCATCGCTCCTCCGGCAATTGATAACGATGCGGGTTGGCAACTCATCCACAGTGATGACATCCAAAAGTTTGAAGATTGGCTTGCGAAAGACCCCGAAGGGCTTCCCCGCCTCAAGGGCGAAGAGCCATCCCTCGGCTCCCACATCCTGATTGAGCTCTTTGGTTGTAATCAAGAGTCGCTGGAGCAAGAAAAAACCGTTGGCACGGCAATGCGCGATGCCGCGATTGCTTCTGAGGCAACCGTTGTCACCGACTCGTTCCACGAATTCAAGCCTTACGGCGTTTCTGGCGCGGTGATTATTCAAGAATCGCACTACACCATCCACACATGGCCCGAGCACGGCTATGCAGCGGTGGATCTGTTCTATTGCGGCGGCACGATCTATGTTGAACGTGCGATCGAAATCCTGAAGCAGCGCTTCGAAGCAGATCGGATGAAGTTCTTGGTCGTTCGACGCGGCTTGCAATCCGAAGTCGAGAGCAATTCTCGATAAGCCCTCAAATCCATCTACCTATCAAAGGAAGATGGATTTTTTGTTCTTGCATTTATAAAGTCATACTATTCACTGCTAATTTCATATTGAATTGTCGTATAATCAGATTGTGATCAAAGCGCAGAGTATCGATTCGCTCACCAACTTCCAGAAAAACACTAGGCAGTTTGTTGATCTTCTTGAGAAAACTAAGGAGCCGCTCGTATTGACTGTAAATGGCAAGGCCAAACTCGTGGTTCAGGATGCCGAGTCGTACCAGAAAATGCTTGATCAAATCGAGCGAGCACGACTGATCGAAGCCGTCCAAGAGGGCATTAGACAGGCAGAGGCGGGACAGACGCGACCTGCTGAAGATGTGATTCGTGAATTGAAAGCCAAATATGGTTTATAAAGTCATCATCACTGATTTAGCCTCGGCAGATCTAGAAGATCACTTTCATATCATCAGTTCAGATTCGGAAAGTCACGCAAAGAATTGGCTCAGTGAAGCGCTGGAGAAAATTGCTTCACTAAGCGAATACCCTCTCCGAAACATGATTTCGCCCGAAAGTTCTGAGGTTGGAGCTGAACTGCGTGATCTTCTCCACTATTCCCACCGGATTTTCTATCAAGTTGACGACGTTGCAGGAACCGTGACAGTAGTTCGCGTCTGGCATTCTGCTCGGAGAAATCTCGCTGAGAAAGATATCAAGTCGGAGTGACTGTCACTCCGGCTCGGTATTCTCCCTCCCGACCAAAAATGAGTCAGTCGCTTTTCTCTCAGTCAACCGGCATGTTCATTGCCGAAACTCACACCGATGCGGTGACCTGGTTCTTCTCCGTTGATAAGTTCCTGGTTGAAGGCAAAACCCAGTTTCAGCAGTACCAAATCGTGGATATGCCGACCTTCGGCAAAACGCTGTTCCTCGACTACAAAATCCAGTCGAGCCTGCTGGATGAGCACGTTTATCACGAATCAATGGTTCACCCAGCGATGGTGACCCACCCGAACCCCAAAAAAGTCTTGGTGTGCGGTGGTGGAGAAGGGAGCACGCTTTGGCATGCGCTTCAGCACAACACCGTGGAATCGGCAACGATGGTCGACCTGGATGAAGAGTTGATCGACATGGTCAAAATCCACATGCCGGAATGGCACCGTGGCGCGTTTGAAGACCCGCGCACAACCCTTGTCCACCAAGATGCTCGTAAGTGGGTGGAAGATCATGCTGGGCACGGCTACGACGTCATCTTGAGCGATCTTCCCGGCCCGATCGAAGGTGGCCCAGCCCTCTACCTCTATACGAAAGAGTATTTCGAGCACATTGCCAACGCCCTCAGCGATGACGGAGTATTTGTTCTGCAATCCGGTGCTTGCAACGAGACTTATCCATACTGCTTTGCCGCTGTTCATGAAACTCTGGAAAGCTTGAAGGAGGAATTCCCATATGTTCGTGGATACTACGGCTTGGTGACAACCTTCCAGATGCCGTGGGGCTTCATTATCGCTTCCAAAAAGCATGACCCGATGGATTTGACCCCAGAACAGCTGCAAGAGCGACTCGGTGGGCGCGGAATCAAACCGCGATACACTACTCCTCGGTTCATGCCAAGCATGTTTGTTTTGCCGGAATACATGTACGACGCGATCAAAGCACACGGCCGAATCCTCACGGATGCAGAGCCATTCCTGTGGGAAGCCTAAGCGTGATGATCCAAAGTCAGGGAACCGAGAATAAATTGGGCGGTACAATCCCGCTCACTAACGGATTGGAACAATGAAGTTTCGAAGATTGTATTGGGTCACCGAACAGATTGATGCCGATGGCAAATCAACTCTCGGCGGCGTATTCACCAGCATTTACGACCTCACCCACAAGGGTTTGAAGTGGAACGATTCCGTCAATGGCAAGGGCTTCCGATTGAGCCTCGTCAAACTCGACTGCGAATCCGGACCGCTTGGAACTTGGAACGGCCCCGACTTCTCTGGTTTGGAAGAAGATCTTGAGCCATTCATCGCCAGCACTGAATTTGATCGACCATCAGTCGAGCAACTCGGGCGCGACGTCCGAAACTTCGCAAGCTCCTGATTCCATTGAGTTGAGCGAAAAAGAGGCGGGTTGGAATTCCAACCCGCCTCTTTTTTATTTGAGTCTCACCAGACTTACTTGAGTGTTTCTTTGAGTTGCTTGACGTAATCTTCCCAGGTTCCTTTCATGTTCGGATCTTGGATTTCGATTTTCGCTTCCGCAATCTTCTTTGCAATATCTTGGGTGATTTCCTTACCTTCCGCACCGCGGGTCACGCCAAGTTCGCGCTTGATCAAAATGCGATCTTCTGCGGTTGGCTCATTCTTTTTCTCAGCAGTCTTGCTGTGAACGTAGAACTTTGCGAAAGCAGTTTGCCCTTGAATTGTGATTTGCACCCATCCGGTTGGCTTGTTGACATCGGTCGCTTCAATGGTTTTGGGCAGGTCAGCGCTAAATCCAGCCAACTGTGCTGTTGGGATCGGCTGAGCCGCGAGTTTCCCGTTGTTCTTCTTCAAATTCGGGTCATCGCTCATCGCAAGGGCAACGTCTTTGAAGTTCTTACCAGTTGCGAGTTCGCTGTCAACTTCGCCTTTCTTCGCTTCAGTACCAACCAGAATCCAAGAAAGGTCAACCTTCGCCGGATCGGTGAATCGAGCCGGATTCGCTTCGATGTAATTGTCAACATCCTTGTCGGAGATAGTCACACCTTTCGTGATAAGGTTGTTGCGTGCGAGTTCAAAGGAGATATTTTCTTTGATTGCCCGCATCGACATATTCCGTCCGATTTGCAATTCCTTGACATAGCTCGACTTTCGCTTGGTCTGCAGAGCAATTTCTGCTTCAACATCTTTTTCAGAAGGAAGTACGCCCTGATCTTTCGCCATTTGGAAAACGACTTTCCGTGTGATCAGGTCGCGCATGGCTTGAAAGCCGAGGGTTCCTTGCTGTCCAGCAACGTTGACGTTTGCAGCAGCACCATTTGCCAGCATTTGCAACGTCATTTGCGCTTGGTCATTGGGCATACCGGAGAGGGTGACCTGAACGCTTGGCTTGGATTTCAGCTGGTCGAGGAGTTCTTCGCTGGTGATCTTGTCACCGTTTACGGTTGCAATGGCCGATCCGCCCGCGCTACCGCCTTTTCCGCAGCCGACGAGTCCAACCGTCAGGACAAGTGCGGACATCAGCAAAATTTGATTCTTAGAAGTCATGGTGTGGCTCTTTGAGAGGTTGTTGAGACAGCTTGGTTGCTTCCTGCAAGCGCAAGTCTGCCAATAGTTCAACACACTTCCTTCAAAAAGTGTGCCACAAAGGGCTATGCGGAGATGTCTAGGCCCGGTCTTTCGCCGTTCTGGGGAGCTTTCGGCTTTTTCTTATCTGCTTCATGAAGGTCTATCACCTCTTCATGGAGTTCGAGAGTGTCTTCATCATGATGGGCGTCAGCATCCTCCCGTCGCGGCTGTTCTTTCTTCTTTCCGCGGTCTGGATGATCAAACCTCGTCGTGATCTTCTGAGGTTGATTGATTGGGGGAATGCGATCGATGTCGCCCATCTTCTTTTATGCCACGTGTGGCACTCCTTCATCCCTCAAAAAATTTCTGAGGCGGCCCATTGCTTGAGTGTGAAGCTGATAAACCCGGCTTTCACTGACACCCAGCACTTTGCCAATTTCTTTGAATGTCAAACCTTCGAAATAGTAAAGCGCAATGACCAATCGCTCGCGTTCGGGAAGCTTATCTACCCCGGAAGCCAGCACGCGTCGAAGTTCTTTCCCTTCGACTTCGCCATCGGGATCAGCGTCTTCATCCACAATCATTTCAACGAAATGGATGTGGTCATCCCCATCCGCAGATCCTCCACCGACGATGTCATCAAGCGAATAGACGTTGGTTTTCCCAATGCGCTGTTGAAGATCAGAAACTTCTTGTTCGCTATATCCCAGATAGTCGCTCAGTTCGCGGACAGAAGGGACATAACCCAGCTCCGGTTCAAGCGCTTTTACTGCGCGATCCAGTGCCTTGAGTTTTTCGCGGATGCTACGCGGAACCCAATCTTCATCGCGGAGCATTTCCAAAATTGCTCCTCGGATGAGAGCGATTGCGTAGGTTTCAAATTTGACGTCGCGGGTCGGGTCGTATTGATCCACGGATTTGATCAAACCAATGACACCAGCACTGACAAGATCATCGCGATCCATTCCATTCGGAACTGAAGTGACCAAGCGGCCAGCCGTAATCTTGACCAGATAACTGTAGTGGTTGATCAGTTCCATGCGCGCTTCGGGCGCTTTGTAAACCTTGTAATCAATCCAAGTCCGTTGTAGCTGTTCGGGCGATAAGGGCATATGATAGACGCTCCCAGTTTATGCTGCCTCTGCACTTTCCTCGGTTTCCGGCGCGACTTCGCCCTCTGTCGTTTCTTCTTCCGAAACCTGTTCTGCTGCCAGTACTAGACTGATATCAAGCACCTCCGGTTCCGGCTTCTTACCAAAAATGCTTTCCCAGAAAGCACCGGCAAGATGTCCGACAAAAAACGCAATCCCCGCTCGAATCACCGTCGTTTGAGCGTCAATCCCACTCAAAATACAGGCGGCCAGAGCCGCGAACGAAAGCAATGCCGCTAGAAAACGTGACATTTCCACCCTCCTAATTTCGACATTTCTTCGTTCACATTCTGAATACTGGCAAATTTATGGACGTTCCTCACCCCAAACTTGGAGCAAATCTCTCACTTTTCTGGCTGAAACCCTAAAGTGGTATGCGAAGTCCATCAAAAGCCAGCCGAATTTGCGGCGGCAATGTCAATTCCGTTTTGTCGTGATCGTAGTCATCACACAGGTGCGTGAAGTACGTCATCTTTGCCCCGATTTCTTGCGCAACTTCCAGCGATTTTTCAAAATGGAAGTGATTCGGGTGAGGGCGGAGCCGCACAGCATCCAAAACCAATACATCTAGCCCTTCCAAAAGCGGCATCACATCAGCGGGGATGTGGCTAACATCGGTGATGTAGGCAAAGTTGTTCACTCGCAAGCCCATGCAGGGGATCTGGCCATGTTCCACCCAGAAAGTCCGAATCTTCATCCCGCCATGCTCAATCCATTCAGGGGCATCCCGCAAATCCATGCGCGGCACCCAGATTCCTTTCGGGAACTGCTGGAAAGCGTAAGGAAATATCCGTTTGATGTCCTCTTGGTACTGCGGAGAGGTGTAAACCGGAATCGGCTTTTCGTATTTCAAGCAAAACGCGCGGATGTCATCCATCCCCATCACATGATCAGCATGGGTGTGGGTGATCAGCACGGCCTCAATGTCAAGGATATTCTCGCGCACCATTTGAATCCGCATCTCCGGCGCGCAATCCACAAGGACATTGCCTTCCGGCCCTTGCAAAAGCACAGAACACCGCGTGCGATGATTCTTGGGGTTAGCAAGGAATTCTTCCGGATACTCAATGCCCAGCGTAGGGACACCGTTGCTGGTGCCCGAACCGAGAATGATCGCCGTCCCCGACATCAGCCTTGGAATGTGCGTTCAAGAACTTTAAGGGCGACAAAAGCACTCGGCAACTCGCAATATTTAGAGATCCGCTCGAGGCACCGAGCATAGTTCCGCTCTGCAAGATCATCAGTAATGGGAGTTTCAATCAATGCCGTCCCGACAATCTCGACCGCCTGCATAAAGTACTTCGCCCGATTTTGCGGCAAAGTCCGGTTAGGGGTATTTGCGTAAGCCCGGCTCAAGTCTTCATAGATGGAATCCCAACTCCGGCCAGCGGCGATTTCCTTTTTCTGCCGTTGAAGCGCGTGTTCTTGAAGTCGGCGCCGCTCTTCAATCCGCTGTTTCTCGGTGACCCAATCGCTCTCAGTTGTGCCATTGAGGACGTAGAGCGTCATCTTGTCGCCCATTTTCCGCGTCATCGTATCTTCGATGACTTTGCGGATTTGCGGCAACTTGAGGTGACCCGCAAGGTCGCTGGAACTGCTTTCCAGCCCAACGACGAGGTTCCCATCCTCAACTGTGATAGGGACACAAGCTCGGATTGCAGTCCAAACTCCAACCCCTGTCACTTGCTGGAGCATTTCCGGGACAGCGTCCTTCCACTCTTCCACGACGTTCGGCATCACTTTTGATTATGGCGAATATTGGCCCGTAACTTCACTTGGTTGCATCCCAAGAGGTGACTTCTTGGTGAGGATCGGGGCGTTTGAACTCAGGCTCGAACATGCTCATCCATTTTCCTTGGAAGGTCACTCGGCCGGTCATCCCTTCACCGCAATTCGCCAAAACCGTGTGGTGAGTCTCGAGTTCTCGCTTCTCGCCAGTTGGGAATTGAACCTGGACGTAGTACTTCAACTCCTCGGGCGGATACATATCGGTGTCAAAAACGTGCTCGCCGCGTTTCGTATTCATGATGACCGCGATGATCCGGGTGCCGTCCACTTTTTGAACCGGCTTCTTATCATCCTTGCCGAAACTCTCTTTCAAACCTACGATTACGGCGGCGGCAAAACTCGCGATGCCAAGCAAGACCAACAAAATTCCGAGCCCGGCCGCGTTCATCAGCCCGAAATCGCCATGCATGACCACTTGCAAAGGTGCCCCCGCTAGCGCAATGACCGTCACAATCGGCCCAATAATCACCATCAGAATTCCTGCGACGATGAACCCAATAATCTGTTTTTGCTTCCCCGTATTCATAAAAATGCCCTCGTTTCCTATTGTAAAGGAATCGAGGGCAAATTTGCTACTTTGTGCAGATTCTTAGTTGAGTCGTCCTTTACCAGGGATGATCACATCAGCCACAGCAAAGGCTCGGCGGATATCAAGTAGGTTCACTTTCACCCGCTGACCGACTAGGTCGTGTCCATCAATCAGTTCGACATAGAAACCGTCGTCTGTCCAACCGATCGCTTTGTAGCCGCTCATCGCGTGGGAACTGCGGACGTTGCATTCCAGAACCTGGGCTCGGCGGAAGTTCATCAGCTTGGCGTCGAAGCTTTCCATCGTTCCCGCTTCGATTTCGAACTCATCAATCTCAAAATCGTAGTTTGCGCGAAGGTAAACGCCGCGATTCAGTTCGTGCTCAAGATCTTCAATCGCCTCGCCATCAGGGCCGATGAGAGATTCCACCACCGCCGGGTGACACTGAATAAAGAACGCATTGCCTTCTTCGTTCAGTTGGCGGCGCATAGCTCGCTCAATCCAAAGGCTGACGGTATCCGTGCTCGGGACACGTCCTCGGCCTTCGCACATCGGACATTCAACGGTGATCGCTTCGGTGACCGATTCGCCGGTTCGCTTCCGAGTGATCTCAACCAATCCTAGCGAGGAAATACGTCCAACTCGGTTTCGAGCGCGATCTTTCTCCAAAACTTTGGTGAAGTGAGCAAGCAGTTTCTTCTTATCTTCTGCCGACTCCATGTCAATAAAGTCGATCACGATAATCCCACCCATATCTCGGAGGCGAAGCTGGCGACCCACCTCTTCAGCGGCTTCCATATTCGTTTTAAGGATCGTCTCGTTGAGGCTCGTCTTCCCGACCTGCTTCCCGGTGTTGATATCAATCGCGGTAAGAGCCTCCATTTGGTCGATGACCAAATATGCGCCGTTTTTCAGCCAAACCACCGGATCAAGCAACGAATCCAAATCCTTTTCAATCTTGTACTGATCAAAAATGGGTTCTTCTTGGTCGTAAAGCTCAATCTTATCCTTCAGCTTCGGCGCAACCATCCCCGCGACCATGCTGACCTTTTCGTATTCTTCTGGGTCATCAATCACGAGGCGATCAATTTCATCGCCGAATACGTCGCGGATGGTGCGATAGAGGAGAGTTTGATCGCGGTGAACAACCGCTGGTGCGCGAAGTCGCCGGGCATTTTCCATCACCTGGCTCCAAAGCTGTTGCAGGAACTGGATATCTGCCTTGAGTTCAGCTTCGGTGCGACCTTCACATTCCGTTCGCATCACGAGGCCGAAACCTTCTGGCATCAGCTTTTCACCAATGCGGCGAAGTCGCTCTCGCTCTTTCCGATCTTCAATCTTGCGGCTGACGCCCAAATGGTTGCCTTCCGGCATCAAAACCACATAGCGACCAGGAAGAGAAATTCGTGTTGTTACGCGGGCACCTTTGGTTCCGCGGGGCCCTTTAGTGACTTGCACCATCAGCTCTTGCCCCGGCTTGATCAATTCTTTGATCTTTCGGCGGCGCAACTCCGAGCGGCGAATGCTCGCTGGGCTGGTGTCGTGGGTTTCTTCCGGCAGGATGTCGGCGACATAGAGGAAAGCGTTGCGTTCTAGTCCCAGATCAACAAATGCCGCGTCCATTCCAGGCAGTACGTTTTGAACAATCCCTTTGAAGATGGAGCCAACAACCCGTTCTTCCCGCTCAACGCGGTACTCCATCAGCTTGCTGTCTTCCAGCAAAGCGATACGGGTTTCCCGGCTTGCGCAGTTCACCAAGATATCAATATTCTTGGGTTTGCCGCTTCCGGAGGTCGAGGCGCGCCGTGGCGCGCGAGTTGTCGTTTTTTTAGTTGTAGTCGTGCTTTTTCGGCTCACGAGAAAAATCCTTGTTGTGGCTGACTTTGAGTTCAGCGGACTCTGCATCGTCTGGCGGCTCGGTTGATTCAACGCGACGGCGATGCCTGTGGAAAAATCATACCTTTCTGAACCAAGACGGGCCGGGGATCGGCTAGGTAGCATGAACCTGTGCCAATTTACGAGTTCGAGTGTCAGAAATGTCACGCTAAGTTCAGCGAACTCGTTGGGATCAGTGAATCACTCGAATCTGTTACCTGCCCAAAGTGCGGAGCAAATCGGGTTCAAAAGCTGGTCAGCCGATTCCGGCGCGGACGGAGCGAAGACGACCGACTCTCAGAAGTCTCTGATCGGCTAGACTCAATGTCCGATCCTGATTCCGGCCAAGCAACACGAGAACTTGTCCGTGAAATGGGCAAGGCTCTGGACGAAGATTTCAGCGACGAAGCAGAAGAGATGTTTGAAGAAGATATGGATGGGGGCGCAAAGTGAGAAAAAAAGTAGGGCAACTGACAGTTGTCTGCGGGAGCATGTACGCCGGAAAAAGCGAAGAGCTGATTCGTCGTGCTCGCCGGGCACTCTACGCCAAAAAGAAAGTCCAAGTCTTCAAGCCGTGCATCGACCGTCGCTACGATGAAGAAATGGTGGTCACCCACATGGGGGTTAAGCACGAGGCGATTCCGGTGGTCGGCGTTCTTGAACTGAGTCAATCGGTGGAAGCGGACACCGACTTTGTTTGTATTGAAGAGGTGCAGTTCTTCGACTCTTCTATCGTGGATCTGGTTGTTGCCTGGGCGGATGCTGGACTTGAAGTCGTTTGCGCCGGACTTGATCAAGATTTTCGTCGAAAACCGTTTGGGCCAATGGGCGATCTCATGGCGGTTGCTGATGAAGTCGTCAAGCTCCGCGCGATTTGCATCACGTGCGGGCGACCAGCCAGCCACACTCAGCGGATTATTGATGGCAACCCCGCTCGCGAAGACGATCCGATTGTTTTAATCGGGGCAACCGAAGCTTACGAAGCTCGGTGCCGAGGTTGCCACAAATTGCTCAAAGGCAAACGCAGAAAATCAGACTAGCTCTTGGATTTTCGTAGAGTGCTTGTGTACTTCATATCGAACACTTGATCTTGCACAGGAGCATTTGTCATCTCGCCCTGAGATTTCACGCGTAGCCCAGACTTGATGTCAATCCAGTGGAAGCCATTCCCGCCGGCGGTCTGAGTAGATTCTGATTCATGCGCCTCGTACTTGATCTTATAGCATTCGTATCCATCAACGGATTCCTTTCCAACAATTTCGTAGCTCAGCTTTGTAGCGGGTGTTCCGAGATCGGCGTCATGATCGTATCGCACTTCCCAGCGGCTTCCCACTTCGACATCACCTTCCGGATATGACATCGCCCAAAGCCGCATAAATCGCATATGAAAAACGGTGGGCTCTTCGTTTTCGACCTTGGTTGGGAGCCCATTTTTGCCGTGATGAGAAGTGGCTAATTCTGTCCCCTGCGATTCGTCGTAGCCACCCATGTTAATGTACGACTCTACAATTTCGTTTTTCTGGGAGAAAGAACCATCCGCTTTCTTGGCGGTAACGGTCTCCCGCAGATGAGCGGTATAGAGGACTTCCTGGCCCTGCATATCCACTTTCACTTGCAGATCATATGAGTGGGGCTTGTCCTTCTCAGTGTACGGGGTTAGCTTGGCCGGAGCGAGTGCCATAACGGCAGTTGCGGCAGACAGAATTCCAATCGAGAGCAATCGAACTAACATATTTCTCCTCGTTATGAGGCGGTTACCGCAACGCTCTGATTTGCGTTGCGGCAAAAGAGAAAAGGTCTGGAGACAATTGTCCCCAGACCTTCCATCATAAGATAAACGAGATTATTTTACGAGTTCTTGTTTGAACTTGACGTTCATCTGCATACCGCCCATCGGCGCATTGTTCATGGTGCCTTCGGTTCGGACAATCAGACCGGACTTAATGTCAACGTATTGATGCCCAGCACCGGATGCTGCCATCGATCCTTCGGTTTCTTGGACGCTGTACTTGATCTTGTAGCAATCATGATCAAGTACTTTTTCCGTACCAACGATCTCAAAATTGAACTTGACCGGAGGGACACCGATCGTTTTGTTGGCATCGACCGCGTATTCCCACTTGTGGCCAACTTCAACTTCATTTTCTGGATAGATAAACGCGGCCAGGTTACTAAACCGGTAGGAATCCGAGGAGTTGTCGTCGCCCTGAATCAACGTAATGTAGCCACGATTGTTTCGGGATACTTCAGCAGTCGTGTCTTCACCAGCGGGCATTTCCCCGTCACCCATGTCAATCACTTGATTCGACATGGATTCAGAGACCACATATGATCCGTCTGCTTTGACTTCCTTGATGACTTCCTTCGCATTCGCGCGGAACTGCATTTCCGCGCCCATCATGTCAACGGTTGCAGAGAGTTTCCAGCTATGCGTTTCGCCTGCCTTCATTGCCCGTTTCAGCGGAGCAGGAGCCAAAGCCATTGCCGATGCGCCGATCATCAGCGCGCAGAGTGAGAGAGAAATTGTCTTCATGGTCATCCTCTTGACAGGAAAACAATACTAGATGGTTCCGCAGTTAGTTTCGAAACTTCGCCAAACCCGGACTTTCACTCCTTTCCCATCGTATTGGAAAAGATATGGCGAATTTTGGAAAAGCGGTTGTCGTTTTTGGGGGAGTTGCCATTGTCTTGGGATTAATCATCTGGGGGCTTGGGGCACTTTTCCCAGATTTGAAGCCAGGGCGGCTACCCGGCGATATAGCCATTGAGCGGGACGGATTCCGCGCATATATCCCGATCACCAGTATGATTGTGCTGAGCCTGATCCTGACTGGAATCATGTGGCTCATAGGATCGATTCGCCGTTGAATATAAAAGCTATTAGTTTCGATTGCGCCCATACGCTGATGGATGTAAATTGGCAACCCGAGCAAGTTGCCTTGGAAGCAGCTTTTCAGGCTGGATTAAAGTTGGATCAGCAAGTGGCGGGCGAACAATACATGCGCCTCCTTGGGTCACGGTGGGCGGACTATCTTCAGCGCAACTTGGGTGGCGATCAATCGAAAACTGACGCCTTCTGGGAAGAAATCACCGAAGATTGGCTCACTGGGCTCGGGCAATCAACTTCAATTCGGGATGAGATCATCAGCCACGCCAACAAAATCTTATTTGGAACGAACAGTCAAGTTTTTGTTTTGTACTCGGACACCGTCAGTGCATTAGAAAAATTGAACTCGATGGGCATTCCACTTTGCGTGATCAGTAACTGGGATATCTCGCTTTTTCGGGCGCTAGAAATGCACAACTTGGCCAAACATTTTGAGTTCGCTCTCGCATCCCACGTTGAAGGTTTTGAGAAGCCAGACCCCCGTCTCTTCCAACATGCTTCCGATAAGCTCGGGCTAGAACCCCGCGAAATCCTGCATATCGGCGACAACCCTCGTGACGACGTTGCAGGAGCGCGTGATTTTGGAATGAAGGCACTCCTGCTAGATCGATCAGCCGAAGAATCAAGCGGACACACGATTCGCTCCCTCACCGAAATCCCTGCTTTACTCGATACGCTATGAACATCTCGGATTTCGACTACGAACTCCCGGAAGAGTTGATCGCCCAAACCGCGATTGAACCCCGCTCAAGCTCGCGCCTCCTTCATATTGATAAGGCGAGCGGCGAAATTTATCACCGACAGTTTCTGGATTGTATTGACCTGTTGGAATCCGACGACCTGCTAGTCCTGAACGAAACCCGGGTCACGGCCCGACGCGTATTCGGGCAAAAAGCTACCGGCGGGCAAGTGGAGTTCCTCATCCTCCGCCAGATCAAAAATCACGAAGTGCTGGCAATGGCAAAACCGGCAAAGCGATTGAAAGTTGGCGCTCGCATTCGCCTGGAATCCGGGGAAGAGGTGGAGGTCACGGGTGAGCTTGAGAGTGGAATCCGGCAAATCAAGTTCTTGGAATCCCAGAATCTCGGTAAAACTCTGGGAAAACTGGGGCGAATCCCGCTTCCACCGTACATTCACACTCTCTTAGAAGACGAAGAGCGATACCAAACCACTTACTCCAGCATCGGCGGGAGTGCCGCCGCTCCCACCGCTGGGCTCCACTTCACCGCTGAGGTTTTTGAACAACTCAGCAAAAAGGGGGTGCAGTTCACCAAGGTCAGCTTGGATGTCGGCCTCGACACTTTCCGACCGATCATGGCGGAAACGACTGAAGCCCACGAAATGCATGGCGAAACCTGTCGGGTCGGTGCGGAAACTGTCTCAGCCATCCAAAATTGCGCTGGACGGGTCATCGCAGTAGGGACTACGTCCGTACGCACTATCGAAAGTTTTTCAAAAGGGCACAGGCAATTATCCGAGGGAGAAATGTCCACCCATCTATTCATCACTCCTGGATATCAATGGCGAACTATTGACGGAATGTTCACAAACTTCCATATGCCACGCACAACAATGTTATTGATGCTCGCAGCCCTCTGCGGAAAGAGTGCACTCTTGTCTGCTTATGACCAAGCGGTCAAAAACCGGTACCGATTCCTCAGTTTGGGGGACTCCATGCTCATCTTGTGAAAGGAAGGGTCCAGATATTGCGCCCGTTGTGTATCATATCGGACGCACCACTATGTCTACGACCAAGGAATTCGATCCGCTCGCTTATATCGAAAATTCATTTGTTGATACAAACGGGAAAAACAAGTCAAAAAAGCGGTCTTCACAGTTGGAGAATACGGGCAAGTTCCGCAAAACCCAGCTCAGCGCACCCCGACCGCGTCGTAGCAAGAAGGTGGAAGAAACTCCCGTTCTTGATGACGATCTGAAAGACATCTTGGAAATGATGCCCAAGGCCGTCGAATTCCTAGGCCAGTTCTTCACCGATAACGTTACCAGCAAGTACTACCAAGGCGAGTTCAAAGAAAATCGAAGCGAACTCATTCGCCGCTTGCTCGATCCAGAATTGACACTCGAAGAAACATCACGCCTTCTCGGTGTTTGCCCAGCAACAGTTCGACGCTACACCAACCGCGGATGGCTGGCTCACCACCGAACAAAAGGCGGTCAGCGACGTTTTCGGCTCTCTGGCGTTGTAAAATTCGTAGAAGAACACGGGCGACTGCCTGAGGAGTAACACTTTATTGAAAGAATCGGCAAGGCCCCTGAGAATCGCAATATTCTCTGATAGTGCCCTCCCGATTCTGAACGGGGTGAGCGTGAGCATTGATCAGCTCATGCGACAGTTACGGGCGGAAGGACATTCCGTCCATCTCTTTACGTCGGGCACCTACAATTATTCCGAGGCAGATCCCAACATCCACCGGTTCTGGGCGGTCGAGACACCGTTTGCCAAGGGCTACCCCTTCTCCACCCCACCGTTCTATCCGATGCTACGCGAATTTCGCAAGCATCGCTTCGATTTGGTTCACACCCACACGCCGTTTACGGTTGGCATGGTGGGGCTCCGCTGGGCTGAATCTCACAATCTGCCGGTCGTCAGCACTTATCACACCCATTACGACAAGTATTCGCACTATGTCCCGCTGATTCCCCGAGCGTACACGCGCTACAAAATCGCCAAGCACACCAACTTTTATTACAACAGCGTGGATCATGTGATCACGCCGAGTGATGCCTCGTTCAGGTGGCTGAAACGGCACTCGGTTCATACTCCGACAACAGTAATCCCAACCGGGATTCCAGTTCCACCTATGCTTGATGGTGCGCTTTGCCGCGCCAAACTCAATGCGCCCGTTGATCAGAAGGTTTTGCTTTATGTTGGGCGTGTCGCAATTGAAAAGAACATTGGCAGGCTTCTAGAGGCCTGCGCGAAGCTATTCCCAACTGATCCACGGCTTACCCTTTGGGTGGTGGGTGATGGTCCAGCAAAAGAGCGATTTATGGCTCAGGCACGTGACCTTGAAATTGGGGATCGGGTCAAGTTCTGGGGAGCGGTGCCTCGAAGCGATCTCGATCCGTTTTATGCCGCCGCTGATCTATTCACCTTCCCAAGCGTGACCGAAACTCAGGGCCTGGTTGTTGTTGAAGCGATGTCGCACGGGTTGCCTGCGGTTGTCATTCATGGGGGTGGGGCGAGCCACTCCGTCAAAGAAGGAATTAATGGACTGGTCGTTCAAAATACAACGGATCAGTTTGCCGATGCCATCCGTCAAGTGATTGAGGAAAGCTCACTTTATGATTCCATGTGCATCGAAGCCGCACAAACCGCGAAGGAGTATTCGGTTCCCGAGATGGTGCGGAAAGTGATCGGCGTTTACCACAGCGTCCTCGGGGAGGAACCAGTAGTTCCGGAGGAAGTTCGTGTCCTCTGAAGCAACTCTCGCCGAAATGCATGAGGAAAAGGAATCCAGCCAGCTTTGGTTCTGGCTGACATTGCTTGGGCTCTTTCTACTTCGCGTGGCAATGGGATTTGTTGGCGTCTCGCCTGCTTTAGCCCAACCTCTAACGTTTGTCACTGCCGCCATCATCATGGGAGCGTCGTTCTTTGCACTGTTCCAGGGCGCAAAAGGGCTCTGGACAGCTCTCAAAGGGTTTATCTTTATCGGCATCGGTGTTCTGCTTCACGGCGGCGGGATCATCTTGATGAACGGACTCAAGCTCCAAGGCGCGCCTGGAGTCTTTGTGGAGGTGTTCATCCAAATGGGGGTTCTGATCTGGTGCATGGGCTTAGGAGCTCTAGTTGCCATCCTCATCAAAGAGAAAAACCTCATCCTGCCTGTTGCGATCTTCCTGGCTGGGTTTGACGCTTTCCTCATCCTGACGCCAACTACCCCAATGGCGCAGATCGCGCAAAAGAATCCGGAGATTGTCGGCAATATTGGAATGACTGTTCCACAAGTCAAAGTCCAAACTCCAGATGAAGAGCCAAAAGCAGGAATTGTTGATCTCGCCTACGCTGGCCCGGCCGATCTCTTCTTCGCAGCGACATTCTTTGTCTGTCTTTATCGTTACAAAATGAAAGCGAAAAAGACCGCTTTGATTCTCGGCCCAATCCTGTTCCTTTATCTCATTCTCGTGATGAGTGTGGGCATCCCACTGCCCGCTCTTGTTCCTATTGGACTGACTGTTCTATTAGTCAACGCTGGCGAGTTCAAGCTCAAAAAGGATGAGAAACTCGCGGTGGGGTTTGTGGCGTTGATCGCTCTCGGGCTGGCGGGATTTGGGCTCTATAAGCGCGCCACTTACAAGCCACCTGCTGAAGAAGAGACCACTCTTGAACTTCCCGGCGGCACTCCTCCACCAGAACTACAATCTCAGCCTTGACAAGCAGACAAAACTGCCTGATGCACTTTGCTCGGTGAAGTGCGCCCGAGTTCCTGCCAAATCGGCTCGGAAGCAAGTGCGAGTTTAGAGAGATCAACCCCAGTTTGTACACCGCTCCGCTCCAAGAAATAGACTAAATCTTCCATCGCGAGATTGCCACCAGCTCCCGGGGCATAGGGACATCCACCAAGCCCACCTGCGCTCGCGTCAAACGAACGGTAGCCACGTCGCCACATTGCCTCTACATTCGCGATCGCTGTCCCGCGCGTATCGTGGAAGTGCCAGGCAATCATTTCGACATCAATCGAATCTTCCAAAACATGAGCTAAAGCTTCGACTTCTGCCGGCACAGCAACTCCAATCGTCTCACCCAAGCAGATTTCATTGACACCCATTTGAGCAAGCTCCATGACCACTGGTTTGACTTGATCGGGGGCAACGCGACCTTCGTACGGGCACTCGATGACAGTCGAAACGTATCCTCGTACAAAGCCTTTTGGGTGCACTTTCCGGAATTCAGTCATGATCTCGCGGAAATTCGCGAGCGATTCAGCAATAGTCGCATTAATATTTTTCTTGGTGAAAGACTCGCTAGCGGCGGTAAACAGTGCAATCCGGTCGATTCCCGTCTCAAGGGCACGCTCCAAGCCCTTCTGGTTCGGTACGAGGGCAGAATACAATGCGCCGCGATCCATCGGCAAAGCCGCAATCAGATCCATCGCGTCCCCAAGCTGGGGCACCCACTTCGGCGAAACAAAACTTGTGATTTCAATCTCTCGAAGCCCAGAGTCCAGTAAGCAATTGATGAAAGACAGCTTGGATTCGGTGGAAATTGGCGTCTTCTCGTTTTGGAGCCCATCTCGCGGGCCGACTTCAATCAATCGTACAGCAGAGGGCATTAGGCATCCCCTTCCGGTTCAACCAAAGCAAGAAGCTGTCCCTCTGCAACCTGGTCACCAACGGCAACATCAATCGACTTGACCTTGCCAGAAATCCCGACGGAAATGGATTGCTGCATTTTCATTGCCTCGAGAACTAGCAGCTTCTCACCCATTTCTACGCTATCGCCAACGGAGGCAGAGACTTCCACGATCTGACCTGGCATGGGGGCTCTCGCCTCACCAGAAGCAGCACCGCCCACTTTCGATCGACCACGAACAAATTTATTGAGAACATAAGTTTGACCGGCGTAGGAAACGTGAACGGTATCGCCTTTCTTGACGGCGAGGGCAGTTTTCATACCTTCGGGAGTGCGGACAAGAAGTCGATCCTTGCCCGGCTCTACAGTTACAGAATCCGTGACTTCGAGTTCAATTTCGTTGTCTCCGAGAATCCACTTCATGCTCCAACCCCTATTTTTGACTTTTTGGCCTCTATCACGGCTTGGATGAAAGCGTCGAAGATTCTCGCAGATTCATCGACTTCGGTTCGCTCTGGGTGCCACTGCAGACCAACGAACCAGCGTCCTTCGGTGGACTCGATTGCTTCAACCGTTCCATCTTCATGCCAAGCGACTTCCTTCAACCCATCGCCAACGCGATTAACAGCCTGGTGGTGCCAAGACTTTCCTTGGGCAGAGTCCCCCACCATGTTGTGGAGCTTCGTTCCTGCCTCTACGCGGTAATCCTGAACCGGATCGCCTCGATGACCGTCGTGTCCGAGTTGGTCCGGAATGTGCTGGTGAATGGTGCCCCCCTGAAGGATATTCACAAGTTGACAGCCGTAGCAAATTCCCAAAATCGGCGCTTCTGGACTGATTGATCTAAAGAGTTCAACTTCCGTGTCAGTTCGATCTTTGAACTCAGGCTGAGCTTCGGGATGCAACTCTTCGCCCCACATTTCCGAATCAAAATCTCCGCCACCTGGGATCACCCACCCATCAATGAGGGGAGCAATGGAAGCCACATCTGCTCCGGGTGGAATAAGTATCGGAGCCCCACCCGCCGCAATCACTCGATCCACATAGTCGCGCTCAATATAGTAACGACCATTCTCGCGCCCGCTTCGCGGGCTCGTCATCGCACTCGTTGTGATCGCAATGATGGGCAAGCTCATGAAATCAGATTCCGGATGTTCTCAACGTTTGATTTAATCGTATTAAGGAATTCTGCTCCACCAACCCCGTTGATGAGCCGGTGGTCAATCGTGATGCCGATGTTCGCACACCGCATGAATTTGAGTTCATTAGTGTCGTTCGCGAGCCCGTTGTATGCCTCACCCAAGAAGATTGTCGCAACCCCTGGAGGAACAACGACGGCCATTGCATCGCGGATGCCATAGCCCTGCATATTGGTGATGCTGAGCGTCACCGATTCGTCGGCTTGATCTTGGCCATCACGCGCTTCGAGAATTCGTTCACGGGCGAGTTTGGCAAAGTCCGTCCAATGGAGAGTGTCCGCATCCGGAACGACAGCAACAACCAGTTCATCACCGGGACGTGCCACGGCAATCCCTAGCTGGATATTTTCGTAAGTACGGATCGCTTCATCACCGCGTAGCGTTGAGCGCATGATCGGGTGATCGGCGCAAGCTTTGGCAACCGCGTAAGCAAAAATCGTGAAGGTGCTCGGCTGGAAATCTCCGCCAGCGGCTTTGTATTCTTCCCGCGCGGCTTCAATCCCCGACCAATCGGCTACTACAGACATCATGCCAGGAACAACAAGCTGGTTTCCGCGTTGGAGGCGGCTGGAAAGAATACGTTGGCGACCAGCGAACGGAACATCAGTAAAGCGTTTGCCTGAACTGGAAACCCCGGTGGTTGGCCCGCTGATTGGAGCTTGTGCAGGAGTTACGGTTCCTCCGGCAAGGAAAGCGTCGACGTCGCTCGGGAGGAGGTTCTTGCCGGTTGCTGGGATTGCCGCAACCTGCTCGTCGGTCAATCCACGATCTTTGGCATAGGCGCGGGTTCGAGGAGGCAAGTCTCGTCGGCGTCCCGCATTGCTCATTGGCGCGGATTTCGCCGCCGCAGGTGCGGGTGCGGCGGAACTCACCACTTCCAACTGAACTGGGGCAGCATCAGCAACTGCATCGCTGGTGCGGATGCGAGCGACTTCGGCCCCAATCGCGAGGACTTCATCAACCTCAGCCAGCCATTCCACCATCACACCCGCGTGAGGACACTCCACATCCATGACGGCTTTGTCGGTTTCCATCTGGTAAATCGCTTCATCGCGGGAGATAGCATCGCCAGCCTCTTTAAGCTTGGCAACCAGGCGAGCTTCTTGCAAACCTTCCCCGATCGCGGGGATGCGGAGCGAAACAACTCCATCTCCTGCAGGAGCAGGAGCTGAAGAAGCTGGCGCAGGAGCGTTTTCAGCCGTTGGAGCAACTGTCGGTGCGCCGCTATTGACTTCCATGACCATGACATCGGCACCAATCGGCATCACTTGGTCAACGGCACCAATCCAGCGGACAACTGTGCCTTCGAATGGGCTCTCAACGTCCATGACTGCCTTATCAGTCTCCATTTGGTAAATGATTTCATCACGCTTGACGTGTTCGCCCGGTTGCTTGAGAATAGCAACGACGCGGGCTTCTTGAAGACCTTCACCAATGGCAGGGATTTGTAACGAGATTTCTGACATGAACGCTCCGTGTTTTTCAGGAATGCACCCAGTTTGACATAGGTCAATCCCAGGTTGAAAGAGAGGGTCCCTTCGCAAAAAAGTCCGGCGGTATAATTTGCCCTTGCCTCGACCCTAGATTCTTGCAGCTTCCCTTGGCAGGAACCAGGTTCAGATGCGATTTTTCCAAGGACTTAACAATGTCAAAGAAAGTTGCCAGTATTGTCAAATTGAACATTCCTGCCGGGAAGGGTAATCCATCTCCTCCGGTTGGCCCTGCGCTTGGTCAAGCCGGCGTCAACATGATGGAATTCCTCAAGAAGTTCAACGAAATGACTGCTCCCCAAATGGGAAGCACTCTTCCGGTCGAAATCACTGTTTTTGAGGATCGTTCCTACACCTTTATCGTCAAGCAGCCGCTGATGAGCGACCTCATCAAGAAGGCTCTGAACATTCCGAAAGGCTCCAGCAACCCATCCAAAGAGGTTGCCGGGATGCTGACCAAGGAAAAAGCTCTCGAAGTTGCGCGGGCGAAAATGCCTGACCTCAACACCGATGACGAAGAGCAAGCCATCCGAATCGTAGCGGGTACCGCACGGTCGATGGGAATTGACACGAACTTCTAAAGTAAGTTCTTCCGTCAATCACTTCGTGTGTTTCTTTGGGAAGCGGGATCCGCAAAGGTCCCGCTTTTCCATACTTTTTTGGTTTTCAGCCTACTAATTTAATGGCGCGCACACGCTGTGCGCTGTGTGTTTCTAAGATGAAACTTCGTTACCTGACCGGATTCCTTGTTCTGGCCGCCGCGATTTCGTTCGCTGGGCCAGAAACCGAATCGTTTGGCCCCGGCCAAGCGATCGCTGATGAAATCCGATCAGCTGCGGGAGCGGATGCCGCATTCGTTCCCGCCGGAGTTCTCAATGAAAACGCGAAAGGCGATCTCGCCTCTTATCTCCAGTTTCCCGGCGACCAGATCGCCGTAGTAAAACTGACAGGCGCACAGATCAAAGCGGCCTTAGAGCGATCGGTTTCGCTCTACCCTTCCCCGAACCCCAGCTTCCTCCAGATTTCTGGTCTGGATGTGAACTTCAAGAAGTCAGCGGAAGCAGAATCTCGCGTTACGGGCGTGACCATCAACGGGTCGGCGCTGGAAATGGGTTCCAGTTATGAAGTCGCGATGCCAAACTCATTGGCTCGTGGTGGGCTGGGTTACTTCACCATCTGGAAGAAGGAAGCGGTTGTGCGGACACTCCCCGGCACAACGCTGGAAAGCTTGCTGAAAGGCAAGAGCGGGAATGTGAAAGAGACTCGCTGGCACGCAGGCGAGTAAATCCCTTATACTTCTGGCATGAGCAAGTGGGGATGGCCAAAGACACGAGAAAAGTGGAGATTCCAGCTCATCTTCAGCACTTTGATTTTGGTTCCGGGCCTAAGCTTTGTCTTTTGGCAATACCAGGTCGCAAAATTCCGATTTGAACTCGGCCCTCATACAGACTTGAGAATAATGACGGTTGCACAAGAAACTGTTGACCCGAAAAATGAGTTGTTCCCTAGACTTGAGGAGACACCGAAAACTGTTGTTATTGAAGTGATCGGTGTTCGTGTTGCGACCAATCTAGCTTCTCTAGAAAGCGACTTCAATTCCATAAATGTTCTTATAATTGCCCGTATGCAAGATTTTGTTGACTCCAGGCTTGATGGGTACCATCTAAAGATCTACACTGAGTTCGCGAAAGACAACCCAATCCCATTGTCTATCCGAGGCATCAAGCCTGAACTGCGGTGGCTCTCATATCATGAGGGAGAAGTGAACTACCTGATCGACCCTTCCTTTGAAAGGGAGCCGTATGATACGAAATTTCGAGAAAACCCACAAATCCAACCGCGCGAATTCTCCAACTGCATCAAAACCGAGTTCAAAACGTGGGAGGAAGCCACCCCACTCCTGAATGACAGCCTCGTCTTCCTTATCTGGAAGGACGGCTATGGCGTCGCCCTCAACGACCCACCACAGAACTAAGCCGTCGTTTCTGCCTTCACCTTCGGATAGTTCCCCGCCAGAATCCGCGTGAGATTCCCTTCATCGTGCCACTGCTCCAAATCGCGGACGCGGTGCACTGCAAACGGGTGAGTTGACATCATTCCGTAAGTCATGAAGATCAGGATTTTGCCCAGCGAATCCAGAAAATCCATGTTCTGGTAAGTGCGCGCTTGATCGAGAAACGCATCCAAATTCGATTCATTGGAAAGCCGATTTGGGCCTCCCGCCAGCATCATGTTCACACTCGCCGAGGTCTTGAAATCCTGCGAACACAAGAGCCCCGCTCGATCAGCGGTGAATTCGGCTTGCCGTGACCATTCAAAGAACGCCGCAATCAATGCAATCTGGGCGGCATCGCTCAGCCCAAAAGTGCGCCGACCCAACAGCTCCATGATCTTGATAATGCTCTGAGCGATAGACATGTACAGCACGTGCCCCGCCTTGATATGGCCCAGCTCGTGCCCGATCAAGTGATACAGGCCATCTTCATCCAGCGCATCGACAATAGAAGATCGAAGCGTAATGTAGCTCCGCTGAACCCCACCGGCAAACGCGTTTGTGAACGGGTTATTGCTGATATAGAGCTCCGGCTCGGGCATATCCATAATTTCGCAACAATCCTTGAGAATGTTGTGGAGCGAAGGATATTGACGCGGCCCGCATCGCACCGAAACGGCCATGTTTTGGCAATACATCCAGCGATCAACCCCGGATTCATGGAATTTCTCAACCACCTTCGGGAGAATGGGAATCTTCTTGAGGCCCTCAAGGGCTTTGCGATCTGTTTCCGCCACAAAGGCGTCCACACTAATTTCAGGGAATGTCTTTCGTTTCATCGCCGATGCTCTTTTTGCATGATACGCACGAAGGGTCTCCTGCGTTGACCTCTTTTCATGGATAGACTGCAAAAATGCAGTGCGAATTCTCTCTCGTTGATGCTTTCATCACCGATGATCCGTTTTCTGGCAATCCCGCCGGAGTGTGCTGGCTGGAATCCTGGCCAGAAGACGAAGTCCTCCAGGCATTTGCCGCTGAGATGAATCAAGCCGAAACCGCATTCATGGTAGATGAGGGAGAACAGATTCGATTGCGGTGGTTCACGCCAACAGTTGAGGTAGATCTTTGTGGACACGCAACACTGGCTTCCACGTTGGTTGTGTGGGGAACGCGCAAGCGTGAAGAAGATTCTCCCATCAGGTTTATCACCAAGAGTGGTGAGCTCGTTGCCATTCCCGCTGATGCTGGCTATACCATCCTCGATTTTCCCGGTGACCCAAGCGAAGAAACCAATTCGCAAGAGATCATCGACCTAGCCCCGAACGGCATTCACTACGCAGTTTCACGGCGAAAGGCGATGATTGTGCTTCCTTCTGTCGAGGATGTCCGGAACTACCAACCAGATTTTGATCAGCTCAGCAAGATTGAAAAAGTGGGAGTGATTATTACCGCCAAGCAATCGGAGGACACGTTTGTATCGAGGTTTTTTGCCCCACAATCGGGTGTTCCGGAAGATTCGGTGACCGGCTCGGCGCACTGCGTACTGGCTCCCTATTGGAGTGAGCAGCTCGGGCGACCGATCCTCAATGCGCACCAACTTTCCAACCGGGGAGGTTTCCTGCGAACACAAATCCAGGGCGATCGGGTGTTCTTGGCTGGGCGCACGATGCCTCGGCTGGTTGGTACGGCATTCCTAGGCTAATTAACGGAAACATCCCCGGCAACGAGCGGTCGTTACCGGGGTGCAGTGCTGAGTATTTGCTTACGCGGCGGCTTTTTCTGCCTTAGTTTGTAGGCTGACGTTGATTTCCATGTCTCCGATATCACCAATCGTGACTGGAATCACCAGCGCCGGAGCATCCATTGTTGCGATGCGGACATTCGCACCTTTGATGATCGTTGGCGGCGTGATGTCAACATCAAAACCTTGCTCGGTGAGCCCCGTTGCCGAGTTCCCGCTGATCATGTTGCCAAGTTCTGCAATTGCAGAAGCGGCAAGCTGATCAAACGTGGTCACCGGCATACCAATCATCTTGGTTGCGACCTGGTGCGCCGTCTTGGATGCCATCCCGTAGATAACCTGACCATAGACGTCACCGGTAATCCCGCAGACAATATTAATCTGCTGAGATGTGAACATCTGTGGGCGCGCTCCAAGTTGGCCCCGCTTGATTTCTTGGCCAGAGATCTGCTTCAAAACATTGATCGACCCCGCCAAGAAAGGCATTACGTATTCGACTTTCATAAAGAAACTCCTCTCATTCCCCGTGTGTTAGGTTGCAAGCAACCCAATTAGGCAGCTAAGAGTTTCCCGACCGCTTCCAGAACGCGTTCCGGTTGGAACGGCTTGACAATGAAGTCTTTCGCTCCGCTCTGAATCGCTTCGACGACCATGTTTTTCTGGCCCATTGCCGTGCACATCACAATTGTTGCGCCGGGATCAGATTCTTTGATTTTTTTCAAAGCTTCCAGTCCGTCCATTTCTGGCATTGTGATGTCCATAGTGACAAGATCTGGCTTCAGTTCGCCGTAGAGCTTGACTGCTTCAGCGCCGTTTTGCGCTTCGCCGACAACCTCATACCCGTTCTGAGTCAGGATATTTTTCAGTGTGACGCGCATGAACAGTGCGTCATCTGTGATTAGGATGCGTTTCGCCATGTGTTATTCCTCAGCATTGGTTTCTGGTAGAAGAACGGCATTGCCGTCTCCAATCCGATACTCTCGGGATCGGTGATTCGTTCGGTTGACCCGATGAACAGAATTCCGCCCGGTTTCAGAGCATCGAAAAACTTTTTGTACAGTTCGTTCTTGGCTTCTTCGGTGAAGTAGATCACCACGTTTCGACACATGATCATGTCGAAGCCAGAATCGAACCGGTCAGCAAGGAGGTTTTGCTTTTTGAAAGTCAGATACTTCCGCAGTTTTTCGTCTGCGAAGAATGCACCGTCCTTCTCTTGCAAGTAGTCCTTGTATTCCTTGGGGACTGCCCGCGTATCGTTTCGAGAGAACTCACCGCGCCCAGCTTGTGCCAGAGCAGCAAGATCAATGTCGGAACCGATAATGCGGTGTCCACCCGGAAACTTTTTGTCTAAGACCATCGCCAGCGTGTGCGCCTCGGCACCGTAGCTACACCCTGCACTCCACACCTTCAGGCGAGGGCTCTTGTCTAAGAGCATCGGCAGGATTTTGGTCTCCATTTCACGCCACTTTTCTGGGTTGCGGAAAAGCTCACTCACGTTGATCGCAAGGTGATCGCAGAACCAGTCGATGTTTTCTTGCTTTTGGGCAAGGAACGTCCAGAAGTCAGCTAGGCTCTTGAAGCCTTTGTTTTCTGCAAGTGAAAGGATTCGACGTTGAAGCTGATTCGGGCGATACAGATACAAATCAAGCCCGGTTCGCTTCATCATGGATGCGTAAAAAGCATCCCAATCCGACTTTTTAGCTAGCACGTTTCATTCTCCCGCTGAGCGCGCCGACAATCGCCGCACCCATCTCTTCTAACTTGAATTCCGCTTCAATGCCACCGACTTCCTTGGCCGCTTTTGGCATACCGTAGATGACACAGCTTTCTTCTGCTTCGCCGAGTGTGGTTCCGCCTGCTTTGCGGACGGTCAGAGCACCGGCAGCACCGTCACGACCCATTCCGGTCATCACGACGCCAATACATCGGTCTCCCCACTTCTTCGCGGCGGTATTGAAGAGTCGATCTGCGGCTGGCTTGACTCCGTGCTCAGTTGGCCCTTCAACAAGATGCAGTTTTCCGTCGGCGCCAACTTCCATGTGAAGTCCGCCGGGAGCAACATACGCCTTACCCGGAACGATCAAATCGCCATCTTTTGCTTCGACACAAGGAACGGTTCCAATCCGATCCAGTCGGGATGCAAACGAGCTTGTGAACCCAGCCGGCATATGCTGAACAATCAAGATCGGAGCAGGAAAGTCTTTCGGCAGACTCTCCCAGAGAGTCGCAAGTGTTTTTGGCCCACCCGTCGAGCTTGCCATCACAACAACCTTGTCCGTCTTTGAAGAAGGTGCTTTGACGTGCACGACCCGAACTGGTTTTCGAGAGACTTTTGCGTAATGGGCGGCACGAATTTTGTCCAGAACTTCGTTCTTGACTTGAACAAACTTGAGGCTCGCTCCACCTTGTGGTTTGGTCACAAAATCGTAGGCACCGATTTCCAGAGCTTGCATGGTGGCTTCTGCGCCTTCCATGGTGATGGAACTGACCATCAGCACTTTCATGCCCATTTCGACCAGGTGCGGCAAAGCTTCTAGACCGGTCATCACTGGCATTTCGACGTCAAGCGTGCACACATCCGGCTTGAGTTCCTTAGCCATAGCAATCCCCTCTTTGCCATTGCGAGCAATGCCTACAATTTCCAGATCTGGTTCATGCTCCACCCAGTCTTTCAACATCCTTCGGATAAACGAAGAATCATCAATAATTAATATTCTTTGCTTTTTCATGCCGCCTTCAACTCCGAAAACAACGATTCAAACTCTTCAAATTGGTCGATGAACGAATCTGTAATTCGATCAAGCTCTTCTTCTTTAATCCCCAGTCGATCCAGCGAACTTGACTGGAACTTGTACAGCAGACCATCGCCGCCAAGCCCAAATCCCATACTTGTTGCCAAAAATTCCCCAACATGAACCGCGTCTACTACTAGTTTCGGTTCGGGAAGGCTCTCAGGGTCATGATGAAATCTTGCGGACATGACAACAGATTCCGGCATGTTCCAAGAATTCGTAAGGTAAGCCCCAACTTGACAGTGGTCGTATCCGAGGATTCGACGTTCTGCTTCATCGAATGCCAGCTCTTCTCTCTGTGCGTAAAGCAAAATCGCGCCAATCTTGTTCTCAAGATTGATACTGAGTGCCAGCTTGCCAACGTCATGCAAAAGCCCACAAGTGAATGCAACGTCTCCCGGAACTTTCCCGCTGAGCTGAGCGACCAATTGCGCCCCAACAGCCGTTCCGCAAGCGTGCTCCCACATGGCACCTGGTTCCAGGGCATAACCCGTCACCGCACGAGACATGTAGGGATAAGTCGAAGCCACAACCGCCAGATTCTTGACTGAGCGCATCCCGAGGATGACTACCGCTTCAGACAGGTTTTCGACCTTACGTGACATCCCATAAAATGAACTGTTTGCGAGTCGCAGAACCCGCGCACTAAGCGACTGATCTGTGGTCAAGATTTTTGCGACAGAAGTAGCACTCGCGTCCGATTTCTCGGTTTCGCGCATCACTTTGATCGCCGCCGCGGGAATAGTCGGAAGATCCGGTGTTCGTGCGACGATCTCTTCGATCGTTACAGCAGTGCGACTCATGCAGCCTTCCTAATTGTCGGTCGGTCACCGAGCCGGCACAAGACCCGCTCGCCATTCTGTACTGTGCGAATTTTGACTTCGCTTGATTCGGTGAAAAAGCTGAGTGTTCGACCAGACGTACCGCCCGTATCATTTGCAATCACCCGAGCACCCAATTTCTTGAGCTCGGCTTCTACTGCCGCAGCATTTCGACGTCCTACATCAAGCGCATCAGAGCTTGCTCCGGCACCATATTTGAAAACCTGCGCGCCACCCGCATATGCCCAAACCAACCCTCGGGTGCGGGCTCCAGCAGATTCCAGCTGCTTAATGAGTTCGGGGACGCCTGTATTCGCAAATTTGCCGAGCTTCTCAATCGGTTTATCTTTGAACGATTCTGGCAACATGATGTGCGCCATTCCCGCAACACCGGCACTGGAATCGTAAGCGAGAAGTCCGATGCAACTCCCCAATCCAAGACATACGAGGCTCCCCTCGCCCGACAAAATTTGAATGTCGGCCATGCCAACCAAAACTTGATTCGCCACTGCCATACTCCTCCTTCCGTTCTTATGCCGCGTCCGCGATTCCTAGTCGGTCGAAGAGCAGGTCAAGGCCCCGCTTCGTTGGGATACAAAGAAAATAACCAGTTGTAGAATTCTCGTCTAAGTCAAAAAGGCGAGTCTCTAGTGTCAACGCAACAACATCACTCATTTCCGCCTCGCCAACAATGGTCGCAGTGATGGATGCCATAAAGTCGACACTCACCAGCGGTGGTGTGGCATGGAGCTTGAGCTCAGCCATATCGGAAATCGCGTTCAGAAAGGCACTACTGACAATATTTCCAATTTCCAGCATAACGGAGGCGGCGAGTTCGTCAATTTCGGATGGATCGGTTGGGCGTTGACCGATCAACATTGACCACAAATCTTGAGCAGAAGACCACGGGAAGAGAAAAGCGGTATATCCCGCAACATCTCCATCAATCGGCATACAAATGCCAACGGCAACCTCTGTCGGGTCACCAACTTTGAAAGGAAGTTCTTCAATCGCGACTGTCTCAACATTAGGAATTTCCATGTTGAACGGTCGTCCCGTCATAGTGGCTAGTGCTGTTGTGGCGTGCCCTAGGCCGATGTTAGCCATCTCTCGGACAGCCGACATCTGCATCAAATTCAATTCACCCGATTCCGCGCCCATGTCAATCAGTTCTTTCCATAAGGCATCTGGAAATTCACATGAAAAAAGCAGGAAACGGCCAAATCAGATTTCTTGCGCGAAAAAGCGCAATTGTCATGCACCCCTGCCCGAACATCTGCACGATACTTGCAAAGAGTGCAAGGGTTAAGATATAGTTATCCCCACACCAAGGACTCGTGACATCCGGCAAAGACCGGAAGGGCGCGAGGATCTGGTACTCGTAAGAGAAAAAGATTCTTGGGATACGACGTTGCTCCTCTCCAGTCGTGTCCCATTTTTTTGTTTGAACCTTGGGCTTTGAGGCTAATTTGAGTAAGATGAAGGATATGTCGTCGCGTGATTTGGATGCGATTCGACACGCTTTGAGAACCGCCCGCGAACACGGCTACCGTAGCGTCAAACTCAGCGTGGAAGATTCCCGATTTTCTGCCGTCCTCTCCGAAATGGATGAAGAGGAAGTCGAAGAGTTTGATCTTGGGCTGATTGAACCAGCCGGCCCCACCTACAAAGACGTGGAATCTAGTGCCGTCGGTTATGTCCGCTTCGATGGCGATGCCCTGCAAGTGGGTCACGAAGTCAGCGCTGGCGACAAACTCGGAGAAATGGTGGCCTTAGGGATCGTCAACGATCTAGTCGCTCCCACCAAAGGCAAAATCGCTGAAGTCTGTGTTGCTGATGGTTCCGCGGTTGAGTTTGGACAAGTGATTGCGAGGATTGAAGTATGAAAAGCAAGCGGTCCGGAAACAGCCTGATCGGCGTTTTGGTTGCCGTCGTCATTGTGATCGTTGCCGTGCTGGTTTTTGCATTCGGTGGCATCCCTGGCAAAACCAACAGCACCCGCGCCGATGGCAAAGGCTCCACCCTTGTTGGCCGATCGATTCTCAAAGGTCAAGACACCAAGTGCCAAAGCTATCTCACTCAAGTTCGGCAATCCATCCAAATCAATACCGACCCAGTTGATGGCTTCAAGCCGCAATCACTTGAAGATTTGAAGCTAGGCAGTCAATTTTACGTTTGCCCAATCGGCGGTGAATCTTACGATTACGATCCCGAAACAGGAGATGTTCATTGTCCGCACCCCGGGCATGAGAAATACTAATGTTCAACAAAATTCTTGTTGCCAACCGCGGCGAAATTGCTTGCCGCGCCATCCGAGCCGCGAAGGAACTCGGGGTCAAAACCGTAGCGGTGTATGCCCGCGCTGATAAAGATTCGCGCCATGTTCAGATCGCAGATGAAGCAATCTGCATCGGCGAAGCCACGAACACAGATAGCTACCTCAACCTTGCTAACGTGCTGATGGCTTGCGAAATCACCGGGGCAGACGCGGTTCACCCTGGTTTTGGCTATTTCAGCGAGCGCGCCACATTTGCAGAAGCACTCGAATCCATGGGAATCGCTTTTATCGGCCCTCCGGTGACAGCTATCCAAGCAATGGGCGACAAAGCAAAGGCAAAAGCCGCCGCAATTGAATCGGATTGCCCCGTCGTTCCCGGCTCGCCTGATGCGGTAGAGGATGAAAACGACGCGGCGAAATGGGCTGACAAGATCGGCTACCCGGTTTTGCTCAAGGCCGTCGCCGGTGGTGGTGGACGCGGAATTCGCCGCGTGGACAACCAAGAAGAACTGTTCAAAGCATTCCCGACTGCGCAGGCAGAGGCTCAAGCCAGCTTTGGCAATGGCGACATGCTCGTTGAAAAGTGTGTCGTGAATCCGCGACACGTCGAGATTCAGATTCTCGCGGATCAGCACGGCAAAGTGCTTCATATCGGTGAACGTGAGTGTTCCATCCAGAACCTGCGCCACCAAAAGATCGTGGAAGAAGCGCCCTGCGAGGTTCTCACTCCTGAGCTCCGTGAGCAAATGGGTTCTGCGGCTGTTCGTGTTGCATCTCATGTCGGATACACCAACGCTGGCACCGTCGAATTCCTTTTGGATGAAAGCGGAAAGTTCTACTTTTTGGAAATGAACACCCGGATTCAAGTCGAGCACCCGGTGACCGAACAGGTGAGCGGTCTTGACCTTGTCAAATGGCAAATCCGCATCGCTAATGGCGAAAAGATCCCCTTTGATCAAAGCGATGTTCAGCTTCGAGGACACTCGATTGAAGCGCGGATCACCGCCCAAGACCCGGACAACGACTTCGCCCCCAGTACTGGCCTGATCACCCGTTGGGAGCCGCCAGGATTCCGAGGTGTCCGCATGGACACACACGTCTATGCCGGATTCACCGTCTCGCCGTTCTATGATCCGATGATCGCCAAGCTCATCGTAACCGGCGAAGATCGAGCCGATGCCGTCAATAAACTCACCATTGCGCTGGATGAGTTCAATGTCGAAGGAATCAAGACCAACATTCCGTTCTTGCGGCGGCTTGTTCGTCACGAAAAGTACATTTCTGGTGATGTGAGCACGGCGTTTGTGCCCGCATTCCTTGATGAGGTCACCCTGAGTGTCTGACGGAAAGTCTGTCTCTCGTTCCCGCAGACAGGCCCGTCAAGTCGCCTTTCAGGCTCTTTATATGGTGTCGGTCGGGCGCGCTGATATTGGTCGAGCGTTCGAAGTTGCTTCGGAGCGTGTCCCGCTTAGTGAAGATGTATCCAAGTTTTGCCACCATTTGGTTGACGGGGTAACGAAAAGCAAACGAGGGCTTGATGAGCAGATCGCCCCCTTCCTTGCCCAAGGCTGGACGATTGAGCGACTTACTTTTTCTGATCTCATCGTACTTCGCATGGCAACATACGAGCTGTTCCATTTCCCCGGCATTCCACCAAAAGTGACAATCAGCCAAGCGGTTGAACTCGCCAAATCTTTCGGCACGAAAGAGTCAGGTTCTTTTGTCAATGGCGTTTTGGGGAATCTCCTTCAAGCAACCCCGAAAGCGAACTGGGATCCCAGCCAAGAAGAAGTCTTCGAGGACGATGATGACTCCCTCATTGAACCAGATGCAGAAATTGAGGAAGTCGAAGAAGATTCGGAACCCGAACAAGAACCTGAGCCAGAAGCGGAAGAAAAAGTCAATTCTTGGGTTCTGAAATCGGAGGAGTAACGTGAGCCTATTCGGTGGGGAATCAAGTCGTGCGGTTGTGCCCCTTGCCACGCGTATGCGACCCTCCACCCTCGATGACTATGTAGGGCAAACTCACCTTTTGGATGAAAACAGTCCGGCTCGGCAAGCCATCTTAAGCGGAAAACTCGGGTCGGTGATTCTCTGGGCGCCCCCTGGATGCGGAAAGACAACGCTGGCTATGATCATTTCCCACCATATGGATGCTCATATGGTGGTGATCAGTGCCGTCACTGCGGGCGTCGCCGATGTCCGCAAGATCGCCCAAGCCGCCAAGGATCGGCTTTCATTCGATGGGAAGCCAACCGTCCTTCTCATTGACGAAATCCACCATTTCAACAAGTCGCAGCAGGACTCACTTCTCGGGTATCTGGAAGATGGCACGCTGACAATGGTCGGGGCTACTACAGAGAACCCATTCTTTGTTCTCAACAACGCTCTCCAGAGCCGTGCTCGAGTGCTTCCGCTCAAAGCGCTGAGTTCGGAGGATATCGAAGGGCTCGTTCAGCGTGCGCTCAGTGATGAAGAAAAAGGACTCGGTGCATCTAGGCTGACCATGAGCCCCGAAGCACTCAACCATTTGGTGACTTGCGCAAATGGGGACGCACGGCTCGCCCTCAACGCCCTAGAATCCGCCGCTTTGATGACCGGCATGGGTGGAGAAATCACCCTCGAAACCATCGAGCAAATCCTTCAAAAAACAGCAGTTCGCTACGACCGCCAAGGCGATTATCACTACGACACAATCAGCGCGTTTATCAAGAGTGTGCGCGGAAGCGATGCCGATGCTGCTGTTCACTACCTCGCTCGAATGATCGAAGCAGGCGAAGACCCCAGATTCATTGCCCGTCGCCTGATGATTCTTGCGAGTGAGGACATCGGGAATGCCGAGCCGATGGGTTTGACCCTCGCCGTTGCCGCCGCCCAAGCGGTTGAGCGGATTGGGATGCCAGAAGGCCGAATCATCCTCAGCCAGATCACCACTTTCCTTGCCGAAGCGCCCAAAAGTAATAAATCCTATTTGGCAATTGATCATGCGTTGGGAGATGTTCGTGAAGGCAAGCTTGGGGAAATCCCGATGCCTCTCCGCAATGCCCCCACCAAAGGGTTAGAAGAGCTGGGTCACGGAGAAGGCTACATCTATCCACACGATGTACCTGGTGCATGGGTGGATTTTGATTACCTGCCCCAAAACATCAAGCTCAGAACCCCTTACTATGAACCGAGCGACCGGGGTTACGAAAAGCGGATGCAAGAGCGCCGAGCCAATCGCAAAAAAGGTCAGAGCGGAGACTGACCGCTACTCATTTGGAGCGGAATCAGTTGGCGTTTTGGAGGCTCAGAGCCGGCAATATGACCAATCAAATCGTACTCACGTCCCTCGGTAATACGCACTTCCACAAACTGGCCCGGTTGAGCATCACCTTTTGCATAAACCCAGCCGTCAATCTCGGGAGCATCACGGAAAGACCGCCCAGCCATCCAACCATCTTTCACTTCGTCGACTAAAACACGAATTGACTTCCCTTCCCAGCCCTTGTTGATTCCCAGCGAGATCGGTTTTTGCGCACGCATCAATCGATCATAACGTTCATCCTTGATTTTCTTAGGAACCTGCCCATCCATGTCGTGAGCAGGAGTTCCCGGCTCGCGGGAGAAAGTAAACGCCCCCACACGATCCAACTTTGCTGCCTGAACAAAATCAACCATATGGCGAAATTCTGCATCCGTCTCACCAGGAAACCCGACAATGAACGTGGTGCGGATCGCAACTTCTGGAATCGCTGAACGTACTTTCTCGAAAATCGCGAGATATCTGTCACCATCCCACGGTCGCTTCATTCTTCGCAGAACATCTGAGTGCGTATGCTGAAGCGGAATATCAATATAGGGGACAACTTTGTCCAGAGTCGCCATCGCTTCGATCACATCGTCCGTCAAACGATTTGGATAGAAATACAAAAGGCGAATCCATTCAATTCCATCCACTTGGTTAAGTTCTCGCAGGAGCTTGGGGAGGGTGAACTCCTTGTACAAATCGTAACCGTACTGAGTCACATCCTGAGCAATCAGATTGATCTCCTTGGTACCTGTAGCGGCAAGATGCCGAGCTTCCTCAACCACGCGTTCAATCGGCTTGGAATCATGATTCCCGCGAAAAGATGGGATCGTGCAGAACGTGCACCGGTGATCACAACCTTCGCTCACCTTGAGATACGAACTCCACGGCCTTCCCGAGCGCGCTCGAGTCGGGACATCAGCCCAGCGATGGTGAGGAGGTTCGACATCTATGACCGGTTCGTGATGCGCAAAGACTGACTCCACGATCTCGCCAAATCGCGCCATTTGCCCAACGCCCACATAAGAATCAGCGCCGGGTGCGAGCTTCGCAAGCTCTTCTCCCATTCGCTGGGCTAGGCACCCCGCAACAATGACCTTCCCGGCGCCTTTCTCCGCAACAGCTTTACGGATTGCGGCAATGGACTCTTGTTTGGCTGATTCCAAAAACCCACAGGTGTTGATGATCGTCACGTCTGCAGAGCCGGAATCCCCAACCTCATGACCCTGTGAGCGTAGAACGCCAGCAATCTCTTCGCTGTCGACATCGTTTTTCGCACAGCCAAGCGTGATAATCCGGACGTTCTTATTGGATTCGGGCATGAATAGGTTCAATTATGATGCTTTGTGGCATCTGAGCCCACTCCGTCAACGGACCCTTTCCCCCGTTCTCGGGAACGAAGCGAACTCATTTCCAGTTAGAATCAGTCGATAAACATGATGCAACGATCTTGGGTCTCACTTGCTTTGATCGCCGTTTTGGCTACCGGTTTTGCCCTTACTGGATGTGGCAAAAAGGCGGTTGAAGGCGTCAAAGTGCCGGAATCTGGTCAGCAAAGTTCTGGCCTCACTCCCGAGCAACTAAAGGAAAAGGAGCGAGGCGATGCAATCATCGATAACATTGATAACCCCAAGATCAACGAGAATGCCTTTGAAATTAAGCCTGGTACCGAAATCGGCTACGAGCCTACGAACAAGCAAGTTGCAGCGAATCTCGGCACGAAAATCGATGAAGCTTTGAAGAAGACGGAGCCTGTATTCCTCAAAGCTCGACTCTATATTGAAACCGATGAAGGCTATCTCACTGGTTTCCCCAAGATCAAAATCCAGAACAAAGACAAGTTCAACATTGAATATAACCTCGCGAGCACGAAAGAAAACCTCAACCGACTAGCCGCCGATAACGGCGCAAGAGTCAAGATAGAAGACCGCTCCACTACAGAGCTCCCGGAAATGAGCGAAAAGTCTGCCCCGAAGATGTCTGCCCAAGAAGTCGAGAACTTCGCAATCAATATGCCACGCGATGCTTTTCGCTATTACGCTGATGGAACAATGCCATGGCAAGGGTTTATTGCCGGATTAATGGATCCAAAGTCGGGCTTCAAGTACGAAGTCCAGGAACAAGAACTTGCTCCGGGCGGGGTGAGCAGAAAGTATTTCCGAATCGTAGCAAATTCAATTTCGGGCCCCAAGCGCGAAATCGAGCTAGTGATTGACAGCCTCAAATACGTACCGGTCACAATGCGCTTCAACAAAGAACTCCCCAACGACAAAAAGCTTCGAGTTTCCTGGACAGGCGAATGGCAGTACGGCGGAACCTTTACCGACAGCGATTTCAAAATTCCGCAAATCAATACGCATTCGAACTGATTTTGATAACTCAAGCAAATTTGCCGCGTCTAGCCTAAAGGAAACCTCTTTTGGAGCATAGATCAGGATGATTACAACACTTTTTGCCGTCGCCGCTGGCGCATCACAAACCCCGTTCGCTACCGTCAGCAGCAATCTGCCAACACAAGCTTCCATCAAGATGGAGCGCAGGAAGACCATGTGGGGCACGCGAGCAGTTTCTCTCGCCGCTAAGCCGAACAGTAGCTACTTCGCGATCGGGCTGGAAGATGGAAAGGTGCTGATGGTGGACGCCGCTGGAAAAGCAGCTACAAAAACCTTCACCGGACACGCTCAACCCGCTTATGCACTCGGGTTTAGCAACGATGGCAAATACTTGCTCTCTGGTGATGAGCAAGCGAAGATCTTCCTTTGGGACACTACAAAAGCCTCCAAAGTGCGCGAATTCCCACGTGATCGAGGCCATACACGCGGAATCTCTAGTCTCTGGTTTGCAAAAGGCGACAAAACCTTCATCTCTGTCGGGAAGGATGATGCCTTCGCCGTTTGGAATACCGCTGGCGGTCACCCAGTCAAGAAGGTCGTTGGTGAACCAGCAAATTTCTATGATGGCTACTATTCGGCAACAGGTGCCCTGGTCACCGCAACTCAGCGTGAAGGCGTGCGGTTCTACGCTCCTAAAACCTTTACAAAAGCAGCGGCGATCACAATTCCAGGCGGCCAAGGAGCGATGGGCTTTGCTATGAACCCGGCGGGCACTCTAGGTGTGGCGCTTGGTCGCGATGGCAACGGATACGTCATTGACCTCAAAACCAAGACTCGTGTCAACACACTTAAAGGGCACACCGATTACGTGACCGGCGGCGCATTCACCCAAAACGGCAAATACGTTGCCACCACTAGCATGGATGCCACGATGATTGTTTGGGAGCCCAAATCCGGCAAAGTCATCATGAAGCTCACCGATCGAAGCTACATTGGTTCCCCGGTGGTGTTTACCGGTGATGGCAAATACATGGTCACCACTAATTCTAGCGACGTAGTGGAAATCTACACGCTGACTCCAACCCAAAAGAAGTAATTGATCCAGGTTCCTGGTTGTGAACTCACGACCAGGAACTCATTTCTCCCGCTGGTATCCTGATTTTGTGCCCGGGGAACCTACGTTGAACTCGCTCAAAGAGCTTGCCGAACTACGGCTCGCCGAGTTGCTCCCCGATGTTTCATTCAACCCCAGTGATTTGCATCAAGCGATGCACTACTCGGCAACGGCACCAGGAAAACGGCTACGACCTTCTCTTTGTATGGCGGCAGCAGTTGCCGCTGGGGGCCAAGCAAAAAACGGATTGGATGCTGGTTGCGCAACCGAGCTTGTGCACTGCTTCTCCCTGATCCACGACGACCTTCCCTGCATTGATGACGACGAACTTCGGCGTGGACGACCGACTTGCCATGTCAAGTTCGGAGAAGCGATTGCCGTACTCGCCGGAGATGCTCTCTTCGCTTTAGCTTTTGAAGTCATGTCTCGTTGCCACGAGGATGCCTCTATTGCTCTGAAATGCACCCAAGAACTCGCTAAAAGCTCCGGCTCCAGCGGGCTGGTAGGTGGCGAAGTCCTCGATATCCAAGCCGAAGGCAAACCAGGCACCCTTGATGAGCTCAAAACCATCCACTCACGCAAAACAGGGGCTCTCATTGCCGCTTGTTGCACAATTGGTGGGCTCTGTGGAGGGGGGACTAACTCAGATATCCAAGCACTCATGGAATACGGCGACCATGTCGGCATTGCATTCCAGATCGCCGATGACATCCTGAACGAAACCAGTACCGCCGAGCAACTCGGCAAAGCGGTCGGCAGCGATCGTGAGAGAAACAAGCTCACATATCCTGCCCTCATCGGTCTTGAGGAGTCGAAAATCAAGGCACGAGAAGCCACTCAGAATGCCATCGCTTGCTTGGCACCGCTCTCAGGCGATACCAGTTTGTTGAAAACCCTCGCCGAATACGCGATTTCACGCGACTCGTAGTCGCTTCGGTTCGTCCTGAACAGAGGAACGCCAGGCGGTAGAATTGAGCCTGGTTCAGATCACTATGGCGAAACTGAAAGAAGGCGATAAGGTTCGAATTTCCTCGCGGAAGCTCACCAAGGCAGACAATGACAACCTCAAATTTTTTGAGCATATGCAGGGTCTGACTGGCGTAGTCGCTAACTACTACAACGACAACGAAATCGCCATCAATATTGATCTGGAATCCATGCAGGGCCGCCCCGCAAAGGTTCACCAAGAAGCCACTAAGCGCATGCGGGCAAAGTTCAAAGAGAACGCCACCCAAGAGCAAATCAAACTCCTGGACAAAGAAGAACTCAACTTCACTCCTCACTACGTTTTGCTTGTGCGCGAAGATGATCTTGAGAAAATCTAGCTCTTAATCCGTCACAATCAGGGTTGTGGGAGACGCCCCTTTTCTCTTTCTGATCACGCTTGCTTCGGCACCAATCTTCATGGTGGCGATCATCATCCTCGTTTGGAAGCTGATTGATAAAAACATTGATGGCGGTCAAGCCATCCTCGGGATCGGCACGATTGTCCTGCTTATGGTGTTCGCCATTGCATCGAAGAGTGATGTTTTCCTTGGCGTTGCCTGCCTTTCCCTCCTCATCGTGATGCTGATGTGGCCCTTCGCCGAGCGGCAACTGGACATGCAATCCGTCCGCGCAGTGAACGCCGACCGCATAGAGCGTCTTCACCAAGCTGTTTCCGAGCGGCCCGATAACATCCCCGCTCAGCTGGAGCTAGCCGCTTGCCTACACGCCCACGGATTCATCGGGCATGGGATCGAACTCGCACGCGTCACCTTGGAAGCCATTCCCGATACCGTTGACCCAATGACCGGGCGATCACCAAGGAATATGTACACCACCGAAGTCTACGAACTCAAAAAGTGGATGGGGCGAGCAACTCCTGAGCAAATCAACCAGCGTATCAAGTGCGCAAGCTGTATGACTTTCAACCCGCCAGGCACCATTGCTTGCTCCAAATGCAACGAACCTTATTTGCTAAACCACGTTCGAAAAAACGACTTTGCCAAAGGCATTTTCGGGAGATTTGTTGTCACAGGAGCCTTGGTAACCGCGGTGTTTTCCTTCACCGCATGGGCGTCCGTAACATTCAAAGGCGCAATGAGTGCCGTCGTTGTCCTGGCAGGATTGACAGCGGCGTTTTTCGCAATTCGATGGCTCTTTACTCCCGGAAAATACTCGGGAAGCAATATCGCTAGCAAGTATTGAGGCCCGCCGCTTGGCTCAGAACTGGGAATATGTTGCGGTTCCGTGCCAAAATTCCTGCCAATGGCAGGCCATAGTAAATGGAAGAACATTCGCATCCGCAAAGGAAAACAGGATGCAATCCGCGGCAAACTCTTCACGAAGCTCGCGCGTGAAATTATTGTTGCGGCAAAAGCGGGCGGCGGCGACCCTGCCACCAACGCACGTCTCCGTGTTGCTATTGACAAAGCCAAAGAGAACTCCCTCCCGAAAGACAACATTGACCGGGCTATTGCTCGCGGTTCTGGAGATGTCGAAGGTGAAAACTATGAAGAACTGGTCTACGAAGGAATGGGGCCAGGCGGGGTTGCCTATATGGTCGAAGTTTATAGCGAGAACAAGAACCGCACGGTCGGCGAATTGCGACACGCTTTTAGCCGCAACAATGGCGCTCTCGGTGAAAACGGGTCAGTCGCTTGGCAGTTCAAGCATTGCGGTCAAATCCTCGTCCCGAAAGATGCCAGCGACGAAGAAACCGTGACGATGGCGGCTCTCGAAGGTGGAGCAGAAGACGTCACCGTAGAAGAAGAAGGCTACAGCATCATCACCCCGATTGAAAGCCTGCACGCCTGCGCTTCCGCATTGCACGACGCAGGGATCAACCCTCAATCTGTTGAGCTAGCCCGCATCCCCACCAACATGGCGGAGCCCAACGAGAACGAGCTTCGGCAAACCATCCGTCTGATGGATGCGCTGGAAGATCTTGACGACGTCAAAGAAGTTTTTGTCAATGTTGAGATTCCAGAAGAGCTTTACGACGAAGAATAAAGAAACGAGAGAGAATCCTGAGTGAAAATAACAAGACCCCGTGGCTCACTTTGAGTCTGATTGGCATCAATCTCCTGATCGCCATCCTTGCTCTTGTCAACCCCATCACGGATCGTTTTGCTTTTAGCCCCGCCGCACCAAATCTCTACACACCGTTCACTAGCCTGTTTCTGCACACCAATACACTGCACTTGATGGGCAACCTGATTTTTCTTGCTGCTGTCGGCCCTTTTCTTGAATTTGCGCGAGGAGCATGGCGATTCCTTTTCGTTTATCTGCTTTCCGGATTGATTGGGGTTTTTGCTCACTATCTTTTCGCGCAGACGAGCGGCGATACAGGACTCCTGATTGGAGCATCCGGGTGCATTGCCGGCGTGCTGGGTTATTGCAGTCTTCGATACATTCGCACCCGCGTTCCGATTGGGCCAAATCTTGGGATTCCGGTCGGATATCTTGCTCTGCTCTGGGTGCTCCTCCAAGGAATGGGCGCTTATATCAAAATTGGGGATGGGTTAGGTGCCAGTACAGCGTACTGGGCGCACTTGGCAGGATTCCTCACTGGCCTGATCCTCGCAGTGGTATTCCAAGAAGGCAAGCACGCCCGACTTCGATATGGTCACGAGGTTTTGGAGAAGATGAATCTGCGCGGTCCGGCGGCGGCCCTTGCCGCACTGGATCAACATCTGGTTTCCCACCCGAAGGACATTGATTCCTGGCTCAAAAAAGCCACTTGCCATGAAGACATGGGCGAAAAGACAGAAGCGGTTGAAGCTCTCCTCACTTCACTCAAGTTAGCAACGAAAGAAGATCGCGCCGGGATTGTCGAGCGGCTGGTCGCTCTTGACGGCCACAAGAGACTCTCTCCCACTGAGCGGATGAAACTCGCAGACGAGTTCAAAGCGGACAAAAAAGAAACCGCAGTAGCACTGTATCTCTCCGTTGCAGAACACCTGCCGGAAGATGTCCGACGGCCTGATGCCATCCTCGCATTGTACGAACTCACTCAGAAAGCGGAGCTTCTAGAAGTTCTCACTAAGGACTATCCGCTTCACCCGGCGACCCAAGTCGCACAAACCAAAGGCTGGCTCTCATGAAAGCCTGGTGGCGGAGAGTCCGACCTCACATCCTTCCACCCATCATCTACTTCGTGATCAAGCTACTTGGCGACACCTACCGGATGGAAGTCGAGGGCTGGGAGAAAGTCGAAGCGGTCAAAACAGGAAAAATTCTGTGCGCCTTTCATGGTCGGACGGTGCTTGCTACCAAGCTATTCCGGAAACGCAAATACTGGGCTCTGATCAGCCACAGCCGGGATGGGGAAATGCAAAACGGCATCTTCAAGAGATTCGGATTTCAAACCATCCGCGGCTCTACCGGGCGCGGCGGATTGAAGGCAGCACTCGAAGCGATCAAAGTTCTGCGCAAAGGGGACACTCTGGTCTTCACCCCTGATGGACCGCGCGGACCGAGCGGCATTGTCCAAGATGGCGCGATGATGATCGCCCGCAAGAGTGGGGCCGCCCTTATCCCGGTCGGTGTCTCTGCGGAAAAGCGAAAGCTGTTCAACTCCTGGGATCGCTTTATGATTCCCAAGCCGTTTTCCAAGTGCATCATGATGTTCGGAGACCCCATATTCATCCCGGAAGACGCAACCGAAGATGAGGTCGAAAAATTACGAATGGAATTCCAAAATGCGATGCGTGAAATCGAGGCAGAAGCGATCAAGCGATTCGGTCATCCACCGGCAGATTGGCACTCTCCAGCGGAAACTTCGCCAAAACCGCTAAAATAAGGCGTGCCTGACGAACGCCTGTTCCGACTTTACAAACTCCACAACGTAGACGAGAGCCTCTACGATATTAAAAAACGGGCGCAAAATCTGGATACAGGACAGGAAGAACTCGCCCTGATGAAGCAGATCGAGAAGGAAGGCAAATCTGCTCTCGACAAATACGAATCGCTTCACCGACAGATCACGGAATCGGAGAACAAACTCGCCGAAACCAAAAACAAAGTCACGAAATACGAATCTCAGCTCTACGACGGATCGATTTCCAGTTCCCGCGAAGTCGAGAACATGCAGCAAGAAATTAAGATGCTGAAGGAGCTTGCCGAGAAAACAGAAACTCGGCTCAGCGGATTGAATGAAGAATTTGGCCCGGCAAAAGAAGAAGCGCAAAAGGTCGCTCGCTCGCTCAAAAAGCTCAAGAAAGTGATCATTGGGAAGCGCGATGAAGCGAAAGCCGAAGCCGAGGAACTGAAAGTCAAGTATCGAGAGATCGCCTCAACCCGCGAAGAACGTCTCAATAATGTGGAGCCCGAACTCATCCGCGCTTACGACGCCGCGCGCAAACAAACAGGCTCAACCGGAATGGCCACGGTGGAAAGCGAAGAACATAAATGCAGTGCTTGCGGCAACAATGTTGCCGATCGCATGTTGCAACAAATCCGCGAAGGAAAGACGATTCTTTGTGAAGACTGCCGGCGGATCCTTTTCATTGTGATGCCGGGGGTGGAATGAAACCCCGGATTTGGATTTTTGCGCTGATCGCCCTTATCGTCACCGGATGCGCCAAGTTTCCGACAGGTGGCCCGGGCGCATTCACCAAGCGTCTTGTCTTCAAAATGACGGTGGATGGAGTCCTCCGCACTGGACTTGAGACAGGCGGATCGGGTTTGCCATATGTTTACGTCATTGCGATCAACCTCAGTACCGACGATGTCCCGACCACCCAAGGGCCCATCCCTATCGTTGTACCGAGTGGGAATGGAATTGTCGCAGGGGATGCGACTCACTTCATCCTGTGGAACCCTCTCACATCCCCGCAGTACGAAATCTATCAGTTTCGTGACGCCACGCTCAACGAATACTTCCGTACTGGCTTCCCGATCAATTCCACCACCACGCAAATCGGAAGCAAAACTTTGGAGTTCGAAATCGATCTTTCTCAGCTTGTTCCCGCCGCCGATGTCAACAACTACAAGTCAGTGCAAGTCAATTTCCTTTCGATGAACAACACCAACACCGCCGGTGGTGGTCGAATCTGGGATGCGCTCGGCAACGGAAACATTTCGACGGAGATCAACTCCCCGTTCACCGCGCGATTGAATACAGCGCAAACCTACAATAACTCCAACCAAGGTTTGACCGAACCCCAAGGCGATGCGATTGACCCTGATCTTGATATCGTGGATTGGAGTCTCGAGGTGCAAATCCAGTAATCATGCCTCGCGTTTCCATTCTGCTGACCTGCTACAACCACATCAAATATCTTCCCGCCGCAATCGACGGGATTTTTTCGCAGACCTTCACCGATTTCGAAGTCATTGCCCTCGATGATGGTTCCACCGATGGCACTCGGGAATGGCTGACCAACTGCGAACATCCTCTCAAGCTCGTTTTTAACGAAACCAACAAAGGCACCTATGGCACCCTCAATGTTGGATTGGAGCACGCAACTGGTGAGTTCATTGCCGTTCTCAACGACGACGATGTTTGGCTCCCCGAAAAGCTAGCAAAGCAGATCGCCCTTCTGGATGCTAACCCCAAAGTGGGACTCGTTCACACCAATGGAGATTTCATTGATGGCAACGATCAGGTGATCCCAGGCTCACCGCTTGGATTTGAATTCCCCCGCTTCGAAACCGGGGACATCATCCTCGGCTTGATCGGTGCGAACAAGATCATTGCCTCGGCGGCCCTTGCTCGGCGTCAGTGCTTCGATGACCTCGGCGGATTCAACGAAGCCTACTTCGGCTCCGGCGATTGGGAGATGTGGTACCGCATCGCGGAAAAGTGGGATGTCGGCTTTGTGCCAGAAATGCTCACGCGATACCGCGTCCACGGAGCAAACGCCAGCCACAAACTCGACAAAATTTGGATCGATGACCAAAAGCTCCGAGAGTGGATTGCGGAACGGATTCCCAGCTATCAAGGGCGCTTCTCTGAGCAAGAACTCAAACAAGCGGAGGCTCACAACTGGGCGTGTCTCGGCACAGTTCAAACCCTGAACGGCGACCCGACCAGAGGGCGCGTATCGTACAAAAAGTCACTGCAAGTTGATCCGTCTCGCTGGAAATCAAGGTTGCGATTGCTCGCCACCTATCTGCCTAAGTCCGCTTTTCGAAAACTGCTTTAGGAGAGCAATTTCTCGCCTTCTTTCGGGTCGCGATCACGACCATAAAACATAAAGAACGATGTCCATGCCGTGATCCCGACCAGCGTAGCAACCACCTTCACACTCTGGGGGATGGCAGGATTGAAGCTAAAGAACCCTTCAATCGGCGCGGCAATAAAGATCATCACGAGAGCAACCATATACATCGGGAAGCTGGCTTTACCCGCATCTTTGAGCGCGTCAACCCGGCGGCGGTTCCCTGGGCTGATGAGAGCAAAACCCATCACAAATCCCGCTGCTCCGGTGAGCAATATCCCCCCGATCTCACTTACCCCGTGCGGCCCGATGGAGGAATAGAGGAAGTACACCTGGCCCGTTTTTTCTACTTCGGCCGTCAATGCCCCGATCATCGCGCCATTGAACCAAAGCAGATAGGCTCCCATTGCCCCGCCAGTTACGGCGGTCATCCCCACTGTGCGGATTCCGACCATTGGGTTGTTTGTGGCGTAGAATCCCGTCGCCGCAATGCCTTCATCGGCATTGCGAGCTTCATGCTCGCCTTTCTTCCACTGTTCAAAGCTCCCCTCAAACCCCGGGGGAACAAAGTGGTGAGTCAGCGTTGGTTTTGTTTTGAGAACTCCGTAGGCGAAAACCGCCGCCAAAACGAAAATTGTCGTCGAAAGCCAGAAAGACCAAGCAAATTTACGGACAGAATATGCCGCCGCATACAAAGCATCTGGCAACCATGCGGTCATTTTTCGCTTCGATTTACGGTACAAGACCCCATAAGCATTACCCACGATCACATTCAAATATTCCACGACATCGGAATTACTGGAATGGGATTGCATGTAAGCCAAATCGCCCGAAGTTTGCCGATAGAGACGCACGTACTCAACCAGCTCTGTGCCAGTCAGTAACTTGACTCCAGCATTCGCCCGCCGGTTGAGTTCTTCTAGCCGTTTCCAGCTTTGAACTCTCCGGTTGAGAAAGGCTTCTTCGTTTCGCATTCCGCTTTCGATATTCTACGCCCAAAAATGTTTGAATCATCTCTAACAAGCAAACGGATTTGCTCGTCTTAAAAACCAACTTGGTTACGCGAACCTTTGGCATAGGTATTGCGTAAAATTTGATACTTACGGAATGTTTGCGCAAGCATTCACTCCCATTTTGACTTGATCTAGATAGTGCTCGCATGGCTTCCGAAAAACACAATGAAGCAATCCCGAGCTATCTTCAGAGGCTGACAACAGCTCCCCTGTTGACCGCCGACGAAGAAAGGAGGCTCACCCTGGCGGCCCGACAAGGCTCCGTCGAAGCCCGAGATCGCCTAGTTGAAGCCAATATTCGCCTTGTCATCAACGTTGCCAAATCGTATCAAAGCCGCTCAATCCCTTTGGAAGATTTGATTCAAGAGGGCGTCATCGGATTGATGACCGCGATCAACCGGTTCGACCCTGAGAAGGGGTTCCGATTCTCGACTTACGCCACCCACTGGATTCGTCAATCCATTGGGCGTGCGGTGGATGGAAAAGCTAAAGCCATTCGTTTGCCGAGCCACATCAGCCAAGCACTCCGCAAAGTTGAGAAAACGAAAGCTGATCTCCTACAAGAATCCGGTATTGAACCGACTCCCGAGCAGATCGCGCATGAAATGGGAATCAGCGTCCGTAAGCTGACCACCTTGCTTCAGGCATCTCATGAGCTTGTCAGTCTGGATATCAAGATCGGTGACGGTGAGAAAACCACCCTCGGTGCGATGATCCAAGATGAGCGCGCTGGCGACCCAGAAGCGATTATTATCAACAGCGAAATCATCGAGGAACTACAGGAAGTCATGTTGCAACTCACCGATCGAGAGCGGCGTATTGTCAACTATCGCTTGAAGAACGACGATGGCACCAATCACTTCCGCGAAGAACTCTCCGAAGAGATGCATATCTCCCGAGAGAGAGTGCGCCAAATCGAGAGCCAAGCAATCAAAAAGCTCCGTGTGCTGGCACAGCGGCGCAAGCTCCGCGAATTTTTGGGCTAATCACCTATCGGGCCCGTATGTTTCGATGGGCCACACACTACAATAGGCGAGAAAGATGGGCACACTTCTGGACATCCTGCTACACGTGGATGAGCATTTGCAAAAGCTCATCTCCACCTATGGGTTTGCCGCCCACGGGATTCTGTTCGCCGTCATCTTTCTGGAAACTGGCCTGATTGTCATGCCGTTTCTCCCTGGCGATTCCCTTCTCTTTGCTGCTGGCCTTTACGCGCATCCCGGCAAAGGTTTCAACCTGATGACCTTGCTATTTGGGTTGCCGCTCGCTAGCATCCTTGGCGATTCGGTGAACTTCCACATTGGCAAATGGGTGGGAGCTAAGCTCTTTAGCAAGGACTCCCGATTTTTCAAGTCGCATTGGCTGGATAAAACCCGCGCATTCTACGAAAAGCACGGCACCAAAACGATCATCCTCGGTCGGTTTGTCCCGATTGTCCGCACCGTGGCTCCATTCGTTGCCGGGATGGAAATCATGCCATTCCGAAAATATCTCCCTCTCTGTGCCCTGGGGAGCTTCCTCTGGGTTTGGATTTGTGTGGGGGCTGGCTACTTCCTTGGCGAAATCCCTTGGGTTGAGCACAACTTCGAGTACGTCATCCTCGGTGTCATCTTCCTTTCCATCTTGGCAATCATCAAAGAAGTCGCAAAAGAGCGGAAATCTCTCAAAAAAGCGGTGAAAGAAAGCCAAGCAACCCCAGAGCCCGTCAGCGAAACAGGCGAAAACGGCTAAAATTTATCTGTTTTGGCTGGATTCAGTATCGAAGAGATTCTCAAGTATCTGCCCCACCGCTATCCGATCTTGCTGGTGGACAGAATTCTTGAAATGGAAGAGGGCAAACGGTGCGTTGGCATCAAGAATGTCACGATGAACGAGCCGTTCTTCCAGGGCCATTATCCCGGTCGCCCGATCATGCCCGGCGTCTTGATCGTCGAATCTATGGCACAGGCCGGAGCGGTCATGATTTTAGCCAGCCCAGAATTCGCAAACTATATCCCCGTAATCGGATCGATTGAGGAAGCCAAGTTCCGTCGTCAAGTAATTCCTGGCGACACTTTGCGCCACGAAATCGAACTTGTTAAGCTCCGTGGAACCGTCGGAAAGATTAAGGCAGTCTCTACAGTTGATGGAGAAGTTGCCGCCGAGATGACCATGACATTCGTTTTGGTGCCGAAAGAGGACTAATTGGTTTCCGTTCACCCCACCTCCGTCATTGATCCGAAAGCGGAAATCGCCCCTGATGTCAAGATCGGGCCGTTCTGCTATATCGAAGCCGGTGTCTCAATCGGAGAAGGGTGCATCCTCGATTCTCACGTCACGATCAAAGGCGGCACAGCCATCGGCAAGCGGAATACTTTTGCCCAAGGCGCAATCATTGGTGGTGACCCACAGGATCGCAAATACAAAGGCGAACCCACCTTCCTCGAAATCGGCGATGACAATATCATCCGCGAATACGTAACCATCCACCGGGCCAGCGGCGAAGGACAATTCACCAAAGTCGGTGACCGGAACTTCCTGATGGCAATGGTTCACCTCGGACACAACGTTCATGTGATGGACGATGTGACAATCACCAACTCGTGCGGAATCGCTGGTCACGTCACGATTGAGAATATGGTGACAATGGGCGGAATGTGCGGCGTTCACCAGTTCTGCCGCATCGGGAAACTCGCAATGGTGGCAGGATACAGCCGCATTGTCCGCGATGTTCCTCCTTTCATGGTTGTGGAAGGATCTAACCAAGTGGTTCACGACATCAACGCGGTGGGCCTGCGACGAATCGGCGTAACGCCTGAGCGGCGGATGGCTCTTCACAAAGCCTGTAAGCTCCTTTTCAAAAGCCAAATCGCATTAACCAACGCTCTCGAAATTGTCCGACGGGAAGTTCAACAAACCGAAGAAGTAGAGTATCTGCTCGCCTTCCAAGAGCGACTCTTCCACGGAAAGAATGGCCGTGGCGACCAGCGGTAAATCTCAGCCCACCCTCTTTTTTTCTGCTGGCGAAGCCAGCGGTGATGCTTACGTCCACGCCCTTGCTTCCCGTTTGAAGTTTGCGGATATGCATGGCGTCGGGAGTGTGAAATCTCAGTCTGCCGGCGTTCAGCTCGTTGCCAATTCGGGGGATTGGGGCGCGCTCGGCATCTTTGAAGCGCTCAAGGTCTATCCACGAGTTCGAAGAGGCTTTGTTGCCGCGAAGAAGTTTCTCTCCACCCACAAGCCTGGAATCTTCATCCCGATTGACTACGGATACATGAACGTGAAGCTTGGCAAATATGCCAAGGCTCATGGTTGGAAGGTCGTTTATTTCATCCCGCCGGGAAGTTGGCGACGCAACAAGCAGGGCTCCGACCTCCCCACTTTCACCGATGCCATCATAACCCCGTTTTCTTGGAGTGCCGATCTGCTCAATCAGGCCGGCGCCAACGCGCACTGGTTCGGGCACCCACTCAAACAAATGGTGCGAGAGAACTCCGCACAATCCGCAGAGCGCTCAGGCATTGCCATCCTGCCCGGGAGTCGCAAACATGAAATTGAGAACAATCTCCCTGTTATCCACCAAGTGGTGAAATACTGGGATCTCCCGCTTAGGTTTGGGGTTGCCGCGAACGTGAACATCAAGAATCTCGAAAGCGAATGGAAGTCACTCGGCGGGCGCGACGCCGACTTTTCGCATGAAACCCACTCGATGCTTTTGCAAAGCCAGGCCGGGATCATCTGCTCTGGGACGGCAACGCTCGAATCGGCAATTTGCGACTGCCCTTGTGTGGTCATGTATCGCGGAAGCAAGATGATGGAGATTGAATACCGCATCCGAAAGCCAAAGTTCGATTACATCTCCCTGCCCAACATTCTCCTAGACCAAGGATTACTCCCCGAAATGATTCAATGGGATGCCACACCGGAGAATCTCAAGAAAAACCTGGAACCGCTCCTCTCCGAAACCCCCGATCGAGAGGCACAAATCAAAGGTTTCCAAAAGCTCAATGAAATTCTCGGGCCAGATGATGCTCTGGATCGCTCTGTCGAACTCATTCAGCAAATTTCACAAAGCTGAACCCAAAAGGTCCCTGCTCGGGAACGCACTCCTTGCGAGCTTTGTTGCATATCCTGTAGATCACTCTCCTAAGTGAAATCAACAAGAAACCAGAGCAGTCAAGAAAAGTAAATGTGCAACGGGGCAAGACCAATATCACTGGTCTGCCCCGTATTTCTTTGGTCAAAACTAGAGAAATTTACGAGGTTTAAGTACCAAAACCCTCCAGTTCTCCCCCAATTGGCCGACTTCTTGAAACGGTAGACGTTCGAGCGTAATCAGTTTGCTTGACAGATTGATCGACTCGAAATCAGTGTAACCACACCAACGCAATTCGCCGATCGGGATCTGTCCTCTCCTTCCCGGTCGGTGCTTTTTTTAAGAAATCCCATAATTCCTAGGTTCAAATTGCCATCAGCCATAATTTCTTATGGACAAATTCGGCTGGGAAGGCAATCGGATTCGGCTCGTGCCCATTGATATCGAAAAGCACATGGAGATCGGATATCGGTGGATCAACGATCCTGATGTCACAGAGCGACTGATTGCCGGCGATGTCCCCGTCACCCTCGTAGGCCAGCGCGAATGGTACGAATTTGCCTCCAAACCCAACGATAAGAACATCGTCTTTGCGATAGAGACTCTCGAAGGACAATACATCGGTAACTCCGGGCTTCACGGGATTGATACTCGCCACGGATTTGCTGAGTCCGGCACCCTGATTGGAGAGAAGAGCGTTTGGGGGCAAGGCTACGGCACTGAAGCATCGATGGTGCGGGCTTACTATGCCTTCGAGGTTCTTGGACTCCGCTATCTCCATAGTGGATACATCGGCATCAATGAAGGAAGCCGCAAAATGCAGATGCGCGTGGGATATGAAGTCGTAGGAACAATGAAGGACGCCTACTGGAAACGGGGTGCCTACCACGATAAAACCATCACCCAGCTCACTCGCGAACGGTGGCTGGAAGTCAGCGGTGGAAAACGGGTCTACGAGCCGCTGAATTTCTAAGCTGAAACTGCCTCTTTTGGGGGGCTTATTCCGTCCTGAAAGTGGAGTGCTTTCCCAGGTACAATTTGAACCTGAAAACCTGGTCTGTTTTTGACCAATTTCTGCATTCCATTTTTCTCATGTCAGATAAACCGATTCAGCCGGAAGATATGCCCGAAGAAGAGCATGTTACGTCCCACGCCGCGGCCGAGGGCGAGTCGATTGCTAAAAAGGTCGAAGGATCTTATGATGCCGACTCGATTCAGGTTCTCGAAGGGCTAGAGGCTGTCCGTCGACGCCCCGGCATGTACGTCGGTGATAACGGCAAGAAGGGTCTTCACCAATTGTTCCGTGAAGTCCTCGATAACGGTGTAGATGAAGCCCTCGCGGGTTACTGCGACCATATCACCGTAGTGCTCCACAAAGACGGCTCTGTCAGTGTGGAAGACAACGGTCGTGGCATCCCTGTTGACATGCACGAGAAGGAAGGCGTCTCTGCCCTCCAAGTCATCATGACCAAGCTCCACGCAGGGGGTAAGTTCGGTGGAGGCGGCTACAAGGTTTCAGGCGGTCTGCACGGGGTCGGTGTTTCTTGTACCAACGCGCTTTCCGAATGGATGGTCTCCACTGTCTATCGCGACGGAAAAATCTATCAACAACGCTACGAAGCGGGCGTCCCCGTCAAGGATGTTGAGGTCGTTGGCAAATCCAAGAAGACCGGTACCAATCAGCATTGGAAGCCAGACGCAACGGTTCTGACCCACACCGAGCACGAATCCCCTATCTTCAAGCGCCGGATGAAGGAAATCGCGTACCTGAACCCTAAGGTCACGCTGGAATTCATCAATGAAGCGAACCCTGAAGATTCGGAAACCTACTACTTC
>JAGQUX010000070.1 GCA_020438215.1 Armatimonadota bacterium
GAGAGCATGAATATCAGAAGGCTAACGACCTTCAGAACAAGTTTGCCCGCCGATATCACAAGCTCGGTCTTTACACCGAAGCCAAGCAAAAGAACGACGCTGTGTTGTCCACCGTGGAACAGCGGTTCATCACTCACGTCTTCAACCCTAAAATATGCAATGGTGCGAGCGACGATGAAATCGCAGCAGCTCTTCAGAATCAGGTGATTGATCCGATTGCTGCTAATGCCACACTTGGCCAACCAAGTCCGAGTGCAGTGCTTCAGGCGCTCTATTTTCTCACTGAGCAGTGCTACATACAGTGGGATAAGCCATGATCGGACGTTTGTGGTATCCGCAGCTGGATATTTATGACGCCATCCGCCGGATGGCGGGGTTACTCACACTCTGGAGCCCCGTGAAGCCGCCGTCACAAGAACGTCTCTTTATCGCGGACTTCTATCTCGCAAATCCACCGCTTCTCCATAATACCCATATGCCGAGCGAAGTGCGCAGACATTTTCGCGATTTAAAGGTGCCGCGTCCGGGACAAGAATTTGTCTCCTACCCATCAGCGCCTATTCTATTCCAGAAAATGGATGAGGTGCAGCGCCAAGCCTTCCGCACTCTATCGGGAAAGGGACTTATCGACCTCGATCAGCTGGAGCAGGGAACTGTGCGACCTTCCGCCGGAGGAGCGGAACTATTCGAGAGTAAGTTTCTTTCGCTCTTTTCCGAGTCCGAACACCAGCTGGCGTCATTCTTGGTATCTGAGTTTGCTCCGACAGATAGGGAGATCGCAGCGGTGCGTCGTAGTACCGGTCTTCGGAGGCTCGTACGATGACCCTGGCGCAGTTTCATTTACGCCGCTTTCGTGTCCTTCAAGGCGGGGCTCCGGTCTACGACCAAACATTTCACCTCGGCGTGAACGTTATTCGTGGAGAGAATGGTTCGGGCAAATCTACGATCGCAGATTTTATATTCTATGCGCTCGGGGGTGAGTTCGATAACTGGAAAACAGTCGCCGCGAATTGCGATCAAGTTCAGGCAGAGATCGTAACCGCGGGAGGTGTCATCACGACCAGACGAGCGATCGACAAGGCGCAAACGCCGATCGAAGTTTTCTTTGGTCCTTTTGAGGAAGCTGCCAAGCAAGGTCTTGATGTTTGGCAGCCGTACCCCATCCGCAGGCAAACGAATAGCGAGAGCTTTTCCCAAATTGTTTTTCGCGCCGCCGGAATTCCAGAAGCGCAAAGCCAAGGCGCGTCGAATATAACTATGCACCAAATATTGCGCTTGCTTTATTCTGATCAGAGAACACCTGCGTCGTTCTTGTTCAGATATGAGTCCTTCGATACGCGTGAAATCCGCGAAGCAGTCGGTGACCTTCTCTGCGGAATAAGTGGCTATGAAGCGTATGAAATTGAATTGAAGCTTCGCGAATTGAACAAGCAGTTCGATGGCTTCGCTCAGCAGCTAGATAGCCTTCTGAAGTCTCTACCGCATGATGAAACGCTCGCGCGCGTTGAAACGGTTACCGGCCGTATTGGTGCGCTTGAACAGGAGTATGAGCGCCTGACGGGGGAAATTAACAATGTTGATGAGCTGGTGGACGACGGGCAGGTTAGAGAATTCCTCGATAGACGGAAACAAGCAGCAAGTGCCATTAAGAGACAAAGTGCAAAGATAAGTGAGGCCGAGCAAGCTATCCAGACCAACGAGCTTGAGATTGCCGATCTTACGAGCTTTGTCGCGCACCTTGAGGAACTCTCGGACAAGTTGCCCAAAGCGCAGACATCTTCTGAGATTGTTGGCAAAATAGAATTCACACATTGCCCGGCATGCCTTGCGCCGTTGTCCAGCGATATTGATCCTGACCATTGTATTTTGTGTGGTACCGAAACGCATCCGGAGCACGAACGCTCTCGATACCTTCAGATCAAGATGGATATCGATATCCAGATTCGCGAGTCGAAGCAGCTTCTCGACGAGAAAGAGCAAAGTTCAAACTACATCTCCAGAGAGTTGCGGGGTTTGAGGCAGACCTATCAGGATCAGTTATCCGAGTTCGCAGTTCGTTTTGAGCTGAGTACGTCGCCTAGGGATAGCTTTGTCGCCGAAAGATATCAGCGACTAGGACAGATCGACCGCGAAATTCGAGAGCTTGCCCGCCTCAGGGAACGCGTCGCCGAAATCCAGAAGCTCAGCGAAGAAAAAGCGAAGGTACAGGAGCAGATATCAAAGCTCAAAGACCGGCAGAAAGCTCTTGAAACTGCCAGTTCCATCCGTAGAGGGAAGGCCCTGACCTTGGTTTCGGAAAAGGCTAAGCAGTTCCTGAAGGAAGACCTGGATCGTCAAGTGGAATTCAAAAACGCACGGTCCGTCGAAGTGAATTTCCGGGACAATTCAATCCTCGTCGATGGCGAATTAAATTTCGCGGAGAGCAGCAACGTTATCGTCAAGAACTCTGCAATTCTAGCTCTTCTCTCGGCGGCAACTATGGACGCGGATTTTTATCATCCTCGTTTCCTTTTGATGGATAACATCGAAGACAAGGGCATGGAGCAGAAACGAAGTCACAATTTTCAAGACATCATCGTAAATGCATCAAAAAGCGCGAAATATGATCACCAGATCATTTTCACGACATCGATGTTCAATCCGGAACTCGAAGATGAGGAATACGTGATCGGGCCATATTATACTCATGACATGCGCACACTGAGAAAGATAACGGATTAGAGGAGTTTCGTTTTTTCTGTTTATTTCGAACCATACCACGTCCCTTTGCCCGTTCCATGCTGCGCGATATGATTGGCAGCAACCAATGATGACAGGTGCTTCTTCACCGTGTTGCGGTTGGCGCCGGTCAGGGTGACGATTTCGCCGATGGTGATGCGGCCGCGATCCTTGATGGCTTCGATGATCTGAAGTGAGAGTTCGGGCAGCGCGGCCATGACGATGCGCTCGCGCTCGATCTTCTTTTCCAGCCGGCGCTTTTGTTGCTGCAAGG
>JAGQUX010000071.1 GCA_020438215.1 Armatimonadota bacterium
AGGGCAAGTAGTTGGTCAAGACATCAAGGATGAAGCCTTCCTCAATGGCCTGTTGCATGCTGTACACATGGAAAGGGGTGGGCTTGCCGTCAGGGCCTGGCCGGCCAAAGAGTTCGATGGTCTTGGCCTTGGGTGTGGCGGTGAAGGCAAAGAAGCTCACGTTTGACGGTGGCTTGCGTGCTTCCATGGCGGCCACCATCATGTCTTCTGCGGCAATCTCCTCGCCTTCCTCAATCTGTTCGGTGGTCAGCACCCGCTTGAGCATGGCAGCAGTGCCGCCGCTCTGTGATGAGTGCGCTTCATCGGCGATGACGGCAAAGGTGCGCTCTTTGAGCGAGACCTGCTCTTGGATGGCCTGGAGGACAAATGGGAAGGTTTGAATGGTGACGATGATGATCGGTGCCCGGTCTTTGAGCGCTGAGACCAGCTGCTGAGACTTGACCTGGCGGTCGGTGATTCGCACCACCACGCCTTCTTTGTGCTCAAACTGATAGATGGTGTCCTGCAACTGCTTGTCGAGTACGGTGCGGTCGGTGATCACGATGATGCTGTCAAAGACTTTGCGGTCGTGGCCGTCGTGTAGGCTGGCCAGCCGATGGGACAACCAACCGATCGAGTTGGATTTGCCCGAACCGGCCGAGTGTTGCACCAAGTAGCGTTGGCCTGGGCCTTCTGCCCGCGCAGCTGCCTCCAACTGGGTGACGGCGTCCCATTGATGAAAACGTGGGAAGATCAGGGTCTCACGGGTGTGCTTGCGGCCGGCGTCGTCGGTGATGGTCTTGACCTCCAGATGAATGAACCTGCCGAAAATATCCAGCCACGTCTCGCGCTCAAGGATGCGTTCCCACAGATAGCTAATGCGATAACCATCCGGGTTGGGCGGGTTGCCTGCACCTTGGTTGTAGCCCAAATTGAAGGGCAGAAACCGAGTCTGTTTCCCGGCGAGTTTGGTGGTCATATAGACCTGGTCCGTGCTGACCGCAAAGTGGACCAGCGCCCGACGCTTGAAGGTAAGCAGCGGTTCTTCTTGCCGAGTCTTGGGATCGCGCGGCAAGCGATCTGTCTTGTACTGCCAGATGGCATCGTCGATCTTTTGGGTAAAATCTGTCTTCAGTTCAAGGGTGGCGACGGGGATGCCGTTGATAAACAACACCACGTCGATGCTGTTCTCATTGTGGAGGCTATAGCGTACCTGGCGCACAACCCGACAGCGCACCTTTTCGTACAGTTTGAGAGTTTCGGGGTTGAAGCCGTGGCTGGGTTTGAACTGGCAGAGTTGAAACCTGGCGTTGCGGTCCTTGAAGCCCTGGCGAAGCAGAGCCAGGGAGCCTTGTTTGTCCATCAGCTTGGTGACCCGTTGCAGCAACATCTGTTCGGTATCGCCGTTGTGCCAGGCCTCCAGTTTGGCCCACTCAGTTGGTTGGGTTTCCTTCAGCCAGCCGATCAGATCTTCAGGATAGAGAGCCAGCGCACGATCATACTTGGCCGGATCGCCTTCCAACCAACCAAGCTGCGTGAGGTGCTCGATCAACTCTTCTTCAAATTTGATCTCTTTGTGCTTTTCCATGGGGATTAGTTTATGAGTGACCTAACGTCGATTTTACCAGTTACGGCGGCAGAAATGAGGGCGGTTCGACGTTCGATCAAAATGTCGATCGTACAACTTGCTTTGGTGATCAATTGAGCGATTTTGGTCAACTCATCGTCAACAAACTGTGCTATCTCTATCTGTTCGGAAAGTGGCGGAACCACTGTTTCGATGCGATGAATGTCATTTCTGTCTATACCAGGAACAGCTGATTTGGACGAATACATCACGAAAAGGGGAGACAAATTCATAAGCATGTACCGAAGAAAACGAGCATCGTTCCCATTCAATGAAATACTGTACAACGTTGTATTGAGTGGCCAGTAATCCATCGTCAATAGATGAAAATCACCGATTGTTCCATACCTGCCTGTGACAATTCCAGGTGGCTTGGCCCTTGCCTTTGCGTGAGTCCCAGACACACCGGATGAACTAACGATTGGAACGTCTCCCTCAATTCGGTTTTGTGATGGCAGATCATGTCCACGCTGGAATACCACTGCCTTCTTGAGCCGTATAACTTCCCAATGAGCCGGAACCTTACCTAACCACTCAACTCCACTATCCTTCATTGGGGCATCGGGATTCAATCCTTTGGTGACGACGTAGGAGATCAGTGCCTGGCGCTTCTCTTGGAGCAACTCGATCAGTTGCTGCTGCTTGGCGATCAGCGTGTCGATTTGAGCGGTTTCGTGGTCGAGAAAAGTGACGATCGCGTCTTGCTCATCTTTATCTGGTATGGGGATCTTGATGTTCAGAAACGTGTTTTTTCGTATTACCTTCCTGAGTCCTGTATAGAATGGTCTAAGCCTCTTGCCGTAGTCCAAACTCAAGTAGTAGTAATACACAAAGGATGGGTTGACTTTGCATGTGCACTCGCAGACTGTGTATGCTCCGGTGACCATGCCGAAGTGAGATGAAAGTCCAACTGTGCGCGGAGTCTCGTCCATATCAAAAAGGCAAAAAACTAGATCGTTGGGTCTAACGGCTTGATATGTGTCAAAGGATTCTGGATACTTTCCATCTCCGCTTTCTATATCCCTTAAGACAATCCCTTTTAGGGTCAACGAAAGAAGTGCGAAGTCTGCACTCTTTGATCCGACCGTTTCCTTGCGTAACGACATTATGCGGCGATTGGATGTAACTTCCCAATGGAATGGAATCTCGTCTATCCACTCATCTTCACTATCTCGATAATTGGAATACCTTAGATATTTCATTCCACCACCTCCTCCAGCAGACTCATGATCTCTCGGCCTAACTGCTGAAG
>JAGQUX010000072.1 GCA_020438215.1 Armatimonadota bacterium
AATCTGCTCGGCGATATCCTCTCGCTGCCGGCATTGCAGGAATCCGATATTCGATTGTTCGATATCGATCCCGAACGACTCCGGACATCGGAAATCATGGCGCGGAAAGTGGCCGCCTCTGCGGACTAATCCGGGGACACGCGCGACGCGTCATCGCGACTTCATCTCCGCGAGTCACAACCACGATCTCAGGCAGGTACGCCGATCCTATCCCTTCTCGGGTAACTCGCTACCCGATTACCAAATTCTCAATAATACCCCGTACCCGCTCTAAATCTGGTTGAGGAGATCAGTTGCAGCGACAGTCAGAGTATCTGCACGCAATAAGGGATCATTCCGACCGATGGTTCGAACGAGACTATTGAATCCGAAGGCCTCTTGTAGTCGATACATCTCGGTTTCCTCTGTCGTGCTAAGTGCTGCTGTGAACAGACCGAAGTGATTCTCGTTCCAAGTCGTCAGGAACACAGGTTGTCGGTCCCTAATAAAATATGTGTTGTCATCGTCCGGAACTTTTTCCCAACCAAGCGCCAACAAACCTGCCGCAAGTTCTTCAGACACATGCAGCGCCATTCCTGGCATAGATTCCATCGGAACAATTCGGCAATCTTGAAGCACCGAGTTCAAGGCGCCATGGGTGCGCCCCCGTCCGATCATTGCCAACTGAAACGGGGGTTGAACATCAATGCCACCAAACTGGATAAGGTCAGCGTCTGATTCATCGTCGAACTGGAATCCAAACACGGCAGATCCGTTTTGATTCGTCAGTGCCATCCACGCGAGCGATCCATCTTCAGAGAATGCCACACCAACTGGCATCACGAATGCATTGAGGACACGAGGATCCAGGCGAACAAGTTCGCGGAAGCAATCCTCGGGAGTCTGCTGTAGACCCCATATGCCGACTGCCGTTGCGCTAGCGAGTACGGGAAGCAACTGCCCTTCAGGAGATTGTGGATCAGACTCCGGAGCCCGGTATGTCACCTGGTGTTCGGAAATGGGTACGTGATGCCTGATCAGGGATACTGCTTTTTGTGCCAAGGATGAAGCCGCGGCATGAATTTGTTCCGCGGTGATATCTCTATGTGCATCGAAATGCTCCACGAGCAGCAAGTTCTCGCCCATTAATTCGGTGTCGTGTCCGGCCGCCCAATACGGCAAATCACCAGTCCAGTCACACACGTACGCAAGCAGCCGTCCGGAACCTGAATTCCATGTAAAAATCACATGCTCCGTGAACCACGGTTCCACACTAAACCAGAAATCGGCGATCACTGGTTTATCAGGATCATAGTCCCAACCACGGGATCGCAGACCTTCTGCCAAAAAACTTGGCATTGCTTCACTTTGAGAACTGTCTTCTTCATTCGGGCGTCCGCCGGATTCTTTGAGGTACTCGTATCTCCTGAACAGGGCGACGAGTAGGTCGTAACACTTCCGCGCATCCTCTCCTTCTGCGGAACTGGGGTGTTGTATCCAAACAGGAGCGAAATGATGCGTTGCAATTCCCGCGGCTGGCTCAATCATCGATTCATAAAGAGCTGAATTTCCCCCATTACGTAGGTGATACTGTGCGATCCCGTGGAACCTGGCTACCATCTGTTCCACCACTGGGTACGCTGGATAAACGCCGTTCTGAATCTGGGACTGAAACTCAAGAACATCGTTGAATGCGGTCTCGAACATGGCATCGTTGTGGATACTCACAGGTGAGGGAAGCTCCATCGAATCTACCTTTCTGCATCACAAATCCAACTGGCGCTTCGGAACGTTTGCCGCCTCATGTTCGCTCTACCATATCTAGCAACCCCGTAGGTCTTGATTGCTTTTCGGACTTCCGGAATGGCACAGTGCTTTCTCCATTACTCACCGATTCCGTCGCCATGAAGAATCAAGAGGACACTCAGTGTCACAATGGATTGTGCGATCAGATTCGGATCGATGAGAGGCTATCCTTCAACCAGCTTTCGGGCTCGATTCCCTCGGGAGCTGACTTCTTTAAGCATCTTCTTGAGCAACTCAAGCTCTTGGGAATTGAGTTTACCCAGCCCCATGGTTTCGGCCTTAAGTAGAACACGCTCATAGTCCTCGGCGTTGGCCATGCTTCTATTCCTTTGCTAAATACTGATTCTCCCGGCATTTTACTGGCGACTTGCCCATTTGTCCAACAAGTGTGCTATTTCCCGACCCGTTCGGCCAAATGTCTTCCACCCATCTGACCCGGGCTGGACTGCAGTGCGGGCAGCGCCCGATGGTCTGCACACGTGCTCGTCGACCTAGGGTGCGCCAACTCGTCTTCGCCTGTCTCGCAGGGTGAACCCTAGGTCGTGATATGGAACGACTGCCTGCAATTGAGCAACTCGTCAGACATCGAACGAGACGGACGGAGACAAACCCAGCGCCCTACGACGCTACGGGGTCTTGGGCTCCATTCACTGCGGACACCCGAGTATCCCCGCGTGCGATCACGCTCGGGTATGCTGCCGAAGGTGATCAGCGAGCCGCCGATGGTGAAGAGAGGATTGGGAAGATGCCGGGTCCGGCCATTACGTTCATCGGAGCAGGAAGTACCGTATTCGCCCGCAATCTGCTCGGCGATATCCTTTCGCTGCCGGCATTGCAGGAATCCGATATTCGCCTCTTCGATATCGATCCCGAACGACTCCGGACATCGGAGATCATGGC
>JAGQUX010000073.1 GCA_020438215.1 Armatimonadota bacterium
TCCGCCGACAGTCTACTTCCCGCTGATCGTGCGCGAGGCGCTGATGATCGAGCCGACCGAGACCGAGAGCAAGGCTACGCTGGACGCCTTCGCCGACGCCATGATCCAGATCGCGCGTGAGGCCAGGGAAGATCCGCAACTTCTCAAGGACGCCCCGCACAACGCGCCAGTCAAGCGGCTGGACGAAGTGAGGGCGGCGCGGCAGATGATTCTCTGCAGGTGCTAGTTAACGCCTCCGGTCCTTCTCGCCACGAAAGGGATCGGGGGCAATCTCGCTTCACACAGGTACGTTCATATGGTTCAGTGTAGAGTGGCGTGACCGATCATGGTCGCCGGATCTTCCGCATTTGCTCACGAACTGAATTCCGCATAAAACGCTCCTGAAGAGGATTATGCGGCGAGCATTCCGTGTAATCCCCCGTGGCGGGACAAAAACGGGATAGCAGATTGGTGGGATGCGCGCATCGTGTTTCGCCGAATCGATGTTTGGGCGAAAGACAAATTAACGAAACAGGATCAAGCTATGCGACTTTCCAATATAGGCACAACCGTGAAGGACCTCGACTTTGGCACCGTTGATGCCGAGGCCGACAAGAGGCTGGCTGAGTACTTTATTACCACGCCTCAGGTAGATCTGGCGCTCAGTTTCCGAAGCGCGCATTTTTTAGGCCGCAAGGGCTCTGGAAAATCTTCAATATTTACGCAGCTCCCGCGTTTGACCAAAGAGCGTTATGGTGAAGCATGCAACGTCAGTTTAATGACCCCAGATCAATACGCCTGGGGCGCACTAAGGGAATACAGCGAGCAGGGTCTTCTTCCGGAGCAGGCTCATGCAAACGCATGGAAGTTTACCATTGCAGTTGATGCTGCGGCCGCGGCCCTTGATGCGCCTGAAGAAAATTTGACAGAGGGTTCCCGTAAAGCATTGGGGCGTATCCGGGCGTTTGTGACAAGTAATTTTGGGGGAGATGCGCCTACACCAACAATCACTGCAAAGCGCCTTCTAACGGGTTTGGGCGCATTCAGGCTTGAGGCTTTCGGCTTTGGCGTTGGGCTTGAGAGGGAACGACAGGAGCAGACGCTTACTCCGCAGGTTATCGATCTGCTTCTCGAAGCAACTAAAGAAGTTTGCAGCGATACTGGAATAATTGTAGCGATTGATCGACTTGATGATTCTTGGGACGGGTCAGATCTCGCGAAGAGCCTGTTGATTGGCCTCCTTAAGGCGACGAAGGAAATCAACGACAAATACTCAGACCTACATGGAACTGGAATTCATGTTGTGACATTTCTTCGGTCTGACATCTATCAGGGCCTTCAATTCGATGACAAGGACAAGCACCGTGCGATAGAGGAGGAAATTACGTGGACGGCAGACTTGCTTCGAGACATGATCAATGCGCGACTTCCTGACGGCGTGGCTATCGACGATGTGTTTGAAGAGGGCGACATGCGTGGGAGCATATCGCCGTTCAACTATATCGTTAAACGAACTTTTCTTCGTCCCCGAGAGGTCATCCAGTTTCTTCAAGAGTGCCAGAAACGCACGGACACGAGCGCGACAGAAATCTCCAAAGACGCCATACGCGAAGCCGAAATGCGCTATAGCAGCTGGAAGGTGGACGACCTGAAGCAAGAATATCGACGCGTGTTTCCGCGTTTCAGTGAGCTTCTTGAAGCTTTGCGGCAGACTCAACACCGGTACGATTCCGTAGAAGAGTTCTTGCAGTTGCTGGAGCAACAAGCGGCAGAACTGGTTCAGGAGTTTGGTGCGAGGGAGTTGATGAAGCGATTGTTCGATGCATCAGTAATTGGAGTTCGTCTAGGAAATGCCGGCACCGCACGATTTAGATGTGAAGATTCCGATCTACTTCTGCCTACCTCAGGATCGGTTTACATTCACCAAGGGTTGTATAGGGGCTTGAATATTCGGGAGACTCGTGCGTAGTAAAGGTTTCGCCCAACAAGTCGCTTCCGCGGATATCAAGACCACTGTGAAGTTTCGCCGCCACTGAGTAAATTTGGCCCCGTCGACGTTGCCGATTATCTTGACGATGAGGAAACGATCGCGGAGTATCTGACTGCTGCACTGGAACATCCTAACCCTGGCGTGTTTCTGGCGCCCATGTGTGATGTGGCGCGCGCCAATGGCATGGCGTAACTGGCCAGAGACGCAGGCCTTGGCCGTGAAAGTCCCTACAAAGCGCTGACACCCGGCGCCAAACCGCGTTTCGACACGATACTCAAGCTTACAGCTTCTCCGATCTCAGAGCAGACGCCTCCATCGACAGGCGGTAGTGCAGTTGGCGCTACTGATGCAAGTAGCGTTGGGCCAGTGCTGATTCGCAATGATAGAGCTTGAGCACTCAGTTGTGCTCAAGCTCGTGCGGAGGCGAGGCTCTAGCCGGTCTGAGGGGACACAATCTTGGCTGGAAGATCTGATCAAGCGGCTGGACGAGGTGCGCGCGGCGCGGCAGATGATTTTGTGTAGGTGTTAGGACTGGTCTAGTGCAGAAACAGAAACAGGGAACCCTTTCGGTGTCACCACTTCGCTGCGTTCAGGGCAGGCCCTGCGGTGCACCAGAAGATCCTTTGCTTGCTTAGCTGCGCGCCGAACTACTCAGGACGACACCGCTCAGAATGACACCGAGCGGGTGATCTGCAACC
>JAGQUX010000074.1 GCA_020438215.1 Armatimonadota bacterium
CTCAATGCCCAGGTGGTCAAAAGGATATCGGGCTTTGGAGCCAGGACAGATTGCAAATACAATATGGCCCCACCGGTTCCGTCCATTCTCAAAAGCTTCGGAAAGCCGCTTCATGGCGACGAATACTATTTCACGCTGGTGAAGCAGGAAATCGTCAGCTTCACCGAACTGCGCCCCAAGGGCCGCACGGACGGCTTCGGGAAACGCTGCGCCCTCTACGCGACCTTCATCCTCAAGAACATCGAATGGACGGGCTTTGCCCGTGCCAGCAAGGATTCCATCCCCGGCTACATTCAGGACAAGCTCAACAAGCCTGAAATGAAAGGCAGCTTCTGCGGTCGGTTGAACGAGGACGGGACGGTGACGATTGAGGATATCGATACGTTGTAATGCCGCCCACCGCGCGCTGAATAATCAAAAATCGCGCCAAGGGATTACATTCCATTCTCCAAAACCTGGCCCCGCGCGTTGCTACCGGGCGGTTTTTTTCTCCTGAATACACGAGAGCAATTTCTAATATGCTAAGATCATGAAATGCAATCGCAACTATAAGCTTCAAAGTCATGGCTACTACCAATCCTATCAAACTTACCAAGACCGATTTCATTCTGTTTCTGAATTGCGGCAAATCGCTCTGGCTGAAAACGCACAAGCCAAATGTTTACCCTGAGGGTGAGTTTTCCGCCTATGCGCAAAAGCTGGCCAAAGAAGGTTATGAAGTTGAAGCGCAAGTCCGCGCCTTGGTCGCAACGTGGGCTGATGCAGACAGATATTCCTTCCAGCGTGTCTTTGAACCTGGCGAAGGACTGTTTGCAAAGGCTGACATGGTTCGCGACAACGAAGACGGCACCATCGACCTTTTCGAGATCAAATCTTCGACGAGCGTCAAGGACAGAAATCCGCACAATCAGCTGAAAGACGCTGCCTTTCAAACCATCGCGGCAAAGCGCTGTGGTGAGAAAGTTCGAAACATCACCATCGTTCATTTGAACAAAGACTACGTTCGCGAAGGCGATATTGATCCGGAAGAGCTTCTGACATTTGCAGATGAAACTGTTCGGGTGAAAGCTTTGCTGGCGGAAACCGAAAGTGAAATCACAGAAGCAATGGCCCTACTGTCTTTGGATGCCGTTGACGAAACCTCTTGCACCTGCCTTCATCTGAGCAGGAACAATCAGTGTGATAGCTTCACATATTTCAATCGTAACATTCCGACCCCATCCATCTACTCGCTTCCCCGCCTCTCCCAGGCCAAACGTGACCTATTTGTCGCCGAAGACCGGATCAGCTTGGATAAGATCAGCGTTGAAGAACTGACACGACTTCAGCAGCCAGTGTTGAAGGCGCATCAATCCAACGCGCCATACATCAACCTTCCAGATATCGAGAACTTTCTGGGCGTTCTGAAATACCCGCTCCATTTTCTAGACTACGAGACGTATGCCTCTGCCATCCCGATAACGAATGGCGTTAAATCCCAGTCACCACTTCCATTCCAATTCTCACTCCATGTTCAATCTGAAAATGGTGAACTGGAACATCACGAGTTTCTCGCAGATCAGGCCGAGCGACCGCTTGCACTCATTGAGCATTTGGAAAGAACTATCAATCCTACCGGGTCCATTATTGTCTGGAACAAGACCTTCGAGAATACCCAGAACAAAACGATGGCCGCAGATTACCCGGACAAAGCAGAGTTCTTGCTTGGGCTTGTTAGTCGAACTGCTGACCTGATGGATGTGTTTCTGACCGGCTATGTCGATATTCGCTTTGACGGTTCGGTTTCGATCAAGAAAGTTCTACCTGTTGTTGTTCCCGAATTGAGCTATGACGGCATGGATGTGGGCGACGGTACTGCAGCGATGGAAACCTGGGCTCGGATGCTGAGTGAAACTGATCTCGCCAAGCGGGCCGAACAGCGGCAAGCTCTTCTTGACTATTGCGAGCTCGATTCGCTTGCGATGGTCAAAATACTGAAGTTCGTGGGGGCATTGACTTCAAATAATGGCACGGCCTGAGCACTAATCATTAAAAGAAAAAAGCGCTTTGGCATGTTCTTCACCCAACCTTGATTGCACCTCCCATTTATCTCAGAGTATCAAAACAACTTGAGCGGGAATGTGTTGATTGGGTGAGATAATGTCATATTGGGTACAACGACTATTTTTGACTGTAATTACAGTCTCCATTTTTGGCGTCGTTTCTTCCGGTTCATCGCGTGCAACAAGTCCAGGAGAGACAGTCTATCTCTGCTACGAACGGACAGACGGGACAAAGGGTTCCGCCGAAGCAATTCTGGTGGATGACACCAATCCCGAAGACTATGTCGCCAAATTGAAGGAGCCCGTCAGTGGTTCAAGCAGCAATCAACAGAATGGTCCAGCTGGTACAGAAGTGTTTGTACACTCTTCATATGTGGTGAAAACCCGCACAGATTGTCAAACAGCAGAAGCCCCGTGTGAGGAATCCGGCGACTGTGCCGACATGGGCAAACAAGTGACGTGCCGCGTTCAGAAAGGTGGTGTTTTCCAGAACTTCACTATTCTCGATGAAGAACCGTGCACCGAAATCAAATCTGCATGCATTGAGGTGAACGGAGAAAAGTAATGACCCGTGACTTATGTATGGCAATATGGATCAAAGACGG
>JAGQUX010000075.1 GCA_020438215.1 Armatimonadota bacterium
CACCAGGCAAGCGGGCCGCACCCCCAGACGCACACCAACCCGCCTCGGCCATTGCCCCAAAAACCACTCATCCAGAAATCGGCCAAACAGGGTGACTCCGATGTTGTGCAGTTGAGCCGCTTGGGTCAATTCGTCAAGCAGCAAGAGAAACTCCAAACCGCGGTCAAAAAGAATCCCGAACGCTACGAAAATCAATATACGACGGCAGGTTTTGAGCATGAATTTGCACAGATGGTCGATGATAAGAAAAACCCGTCACCCTTGGCTGGTGTTTCCCATGCCGAAGTAGCCCATTCGCAGAATAAAATGCCCTATACCGGGATGAGCTTCATCTTGGAAACGGACGCATCCAACGCGCTCGAATTGGTTAGCCCGCCTTTCCTGGTCAAGACCATGTCCGGTAGACCCGTCCCCGAACCTGACGAGGTTCAGGAAATTGATGAGATCTTCAAAGAGCGTTTGGGTACGTTGGCAAGCCAAGGCCCCACCATGAACAGTCTAATCTCGTCCCTCAAGAGCGATGGCATTCGCTTTAAGCTGAAAAAGATCAAAGTCGGCAGCGAGAGTATGACACCCAAAACCACCAAGCTACGCAGTTGGTGGAACAACAAAGTCAAGAAGAACGAACTCGGCAATATCAAGCTGAAGCCGATTGAAAAAAGCAGCGGTGTCACGGCTGAGGGCATCCTCACCCATGTGAATTTTGCCACCGACTTTGAAAATTATCGCCTGATGGAAGAAGCCTATACCGGCAAGACGGATACGTGGCGCGTTTCATACGAAGGTATCGAGACTTTCTTGCTGAATGAAATGAACGAAACCTCGCTGGCCGAAGAACCCGCGCCCGAACTTGATAGCCAAACTTTGTTGGCGATCGATAACGCCCTCTCTGCGGCCAAGACGGTGAAATCAAAAATCAAAGACGCAATCGAAGCGGCGGATTCTGGGGATCTCCTACGCAGTATCTTGATCAATAAAGTGATTGAAAGACATGACAAGCGTCCTAAAGAGATCATCGAAGCGATCATTGCCGAGCTAGCGGGCAAGCGCATGAATTCGCAAAAACTGATGATTTTGCTCGAAGCATATCGTTCGCCCGGTTCGCTGACCGAAGACCTTATCGCGGTCATCCGCGGCGGCGAACAATATCGCATGGAAACGTCGCAGGAAGAGGTTGACGCGCTGGGGGACGAGAAAGTACAAGCAAAATTGGGCGATGTCACGCAGGCCATGAGTACGCTGGTGCAGGCTCTCGATGGTCTACCCCTGACGGGCAAAATGTCCAATATGCAGCAATTCCTCCATGCCCTGGCGCGTACATTGAGCAGCCAAGTCGCGGTACCCGCATTGGAGACTTTGCGTGGGGCGCAAACCCGCCGCTATTTGAGTAAGACCAGCAAGGCTCTGGAAAACCTAACCTATGAGCCGCATATCACCAGTCGGCTCAAGGATGTGCGTGAAGTCTGGATCAAGGATACGATCCAGAATATTGGGCTGGGGTTACTCAGCACCAAAGAGTGGGAGAAGGTACGCGCCCTCGCGAAGAATAGCACCCTACACGAGCGCATTAAATCATCCTTACCCTCCTTTAAGTATCCAACTGGGGCATATTCCACCGAAACCTTGAGCAAAGACCTCTACTCACCCTATGTCATCCGCGCACTGAATGACTTTGGCGATCAGATCCAATCACACAAGTTGGGGCAAACCGACAAGCGCGGCAAACCCAAAGTTGATACGAGCAAGACATTCATCGGCCCCAAGAAGCAAGTCTCCCTCTTTAGCCATATTCGCAAATGGATCGGTGGGCGTCAGGATACCTTTATCCCCGCCCAAAAAGTCCAGATGCCGTTATGGAAGGACAAACGGCTGCACGTTGTCGAGTCGCGCAACTACACCGTAGATACCTTAAAACGCCTCAAAGCGTATCATCACGGCATGGCGCGGCGGGGCGCGCCAAAATATGCGCCACCGCCAATCCCCAAGCAACAAGAGTCGCGGAGTTCCTTTTCCGAAGAACCACAGCCGATGGTTGGGCGCAGCCGCAGTGTGAGCATGTCGGGATGGAGCGATTCGAGTGAATCAAGCCAATCAACGGAATCGTTCATTCCTGGCCCGCCTTCGGCCAAGGTTGCCAAGATCCGCAGCAAGTTGGATAAGCTCGTGGGCGGCTCAAAGGTGAAGGCGATCAATGGTTTCATCGACAGGGTGATCGTCAGTCACATCCCCCCGACACAGTTAGTCAGCCTGATGACTGACGAGATTTATACAAAGCTTGAAATTGAGGGCGCAAATTACTCGCTTGCTGCAGATTACATCTTTGCAGAACTCCAACATCGCGGCTATTCATTCCTTGGCTAACCCAAGTTGCTACCTTTGTACCTAAAGCGAGAAGAAAACAGGTCATCTGTCATTCCGAGGAGTCTGCGACGAGGAATCCCCTTCTGCAATGGCCTGGGGAGGGGATTCCGAGCGCAGCGAGGAATGACGCAACCAACTGCATCATTATTTTTTTAAACTAC
>JAGQUX010000076.1 GCA_020438215.1 Armatimonadota bacterium
GAAGACGATGGATACTCTTCAAAAACAATTCGAGAAACAAATACAGGATTCCTTTGCTTTCCCCGTTATTGGCGCAAAACTCATAAGAAGACAGCTGAAGAAAAAAGGCGTTGTTCTTTCAGAAAAGCAAGTTCATGAACTGGAGCAACGATTGAGAGGTTTACGCGGAGATTCTATTTCTTTCGACTTCGACTTGGATAATGAACAAGATCAGATACTGGGAGTTTCCGGCGACCAAAAAGTCGAGATTCAATTTGGCTCAGAACATGAACTCGACGAGATTTTCCAAGAGTTCGTTGCAGAATTAGACGGCGCATTTCCTAGCATCATAGATGAAATGACCTTGACGGTTTTATCTGAGCTGGAGAAGAATATGTCATCAATGCTGAAAGCTCGCAAGAAAGAACTTAGAGGTTTCGAGAAAAGGCTATACAAGGATTGGAAAAGACCGTTCGATTTACTTGAAGGATTCTTGGTTCTAGCATTTGAAGCAGCCGACGATTTCAACAATGAGTTGAATACGAATGAAACAGAAGCAGCGACTTATGTTCTTGAAGCCTTGACCAGGTTACATGCTAGGGCTTGTCAAATCGCCTCCGAAGTATTGGTACTGCTTAAAAGCGGTTTTGCTGATGGCGCACACGCAAGATGGCGGTCATTGCACGAAATTGCCGTAGTAGCGTCTTTCATCAAAACACACGGCAATGAAGTTGCCGAGAAATACTTGCTTCACGACAAAATTGAGTCATATAGATCCGCCGTCCTTTACCAAAAACATCACGAAGCCTTGGGAGAGGAGCCAATTCCCCAAGATGAATACAATTCGATTGAAGCGGAGCGCGAGAAACTAATCGCTCGCTTCGGAAGTCAATACAAGAACAGTTATGGATGGGCATCATCAACCTTGAACAAAGATAACCCAAACTTCAGTGACCTCGAAGAGAATTCAGAGCTAGATCACATCCGCCCATACTATAAATTGGCCAGTCATAACGTTCATGCAAACCCGAAAGCCCTGATGTTCAAGTTAGGCCTTGCAGCAAATACTCAAAACATCCTTCTGGCCGGACCAAGCAACTATGGCTTTGCAGACCCAGCACGTTGGACAGCCTATTCATTGGGGCTAGTCACTGTTACACTGATTACTACGAAACCGACTATTGACAACCTAGTATTAAGCAATGTCTTACTGAGACTCGAGACTGAAATTGGAGAAGAATTCTTGAAAGTTCAAATGGGAATTGAAGAGAGAGACGTCTCTTAACAAAGCTTACACTGGACAGGTAGGATTCTCCGTCATTTTCAAGCATCTTTCTGGCTTCGAATTTTCCTACTCCCAAGCAGTATCCACGCCCGCCCATCTGCCAGCAATGAAAGCAAACTCTTGGACGGCTAGGAGAGAACGATGTCCCACCAACTTGGCCTTGACGGAGTGCTTGAGAAGCTTGTTCTCCTTCAACACTTCGCTCATGGAAGCGAACGATTCTGTCGTGAACGGCTAGTCGGCTCTGTGCACGACATCGGCGATGGGGAACTCGATAGTATTGGAGATGGGTGAAAGGCCTGGTAAGCGCCTACACATTGGAATGCAGTATTCGCCTTCGAGTGCTCTTAGACACTATCGCAGGCGGACCCGATGCAGATAAAATCGTGGAATTAGATGCTGTCGCACGCTCTGGGCAAGTGATCGGACAAGTTGCCGACGGGGAGTTCGAGTTAACACTCAGGGAAACGTGCAACAAAATCATTCACGCTAGGAAAGTGATTCCTGTGTGGTCCACCGGATTTGCGGGCGATATCGAGTTCCAGTATTGGAGCGGCGTCTACGATCTGTCGGGGACAAAAGGCTATAAGAGTTGGCGACTCCTCCTATACATCGCGCCGTGGGCCAAGAGTGCGGAGCGGTTTCTGTTGAAAGCAAATCTGGCTGAAATGACACTTTACGTGGGACAAGATTGGTACTAGGTGATCAAGCATGGTGCAACCGTCGCTCCGCTCCCCGCGGCGGGTGATGAACTGGAAGGTGAGCTGGTCGACGGTCGGGTTTGTTGCATCTCCATTGACCGCTGTCACCTCGTGTGTTAGAATTGCCTCGCAGCGGTTGATCGAGTCACGGTTTTCTTCGCCAGCACACGCGTTAGCTGTAGGTCCAGGTGGCGGCTCTCTTCCTGACCGGAGGTCTGTCGTGATGACCGTTGCTTCTGCCAACACGGTTCTCGCTTTGGCACCAGCGCGCCACATGAATCTCTTATTCCGTTGGGTGGCAGCGGCAAGGCACCAGACTGTCCTTTTCTCGACTAAGATGTGACGAATAGCGATAATGGTGGGAACGATTGTGATTGGAGGAAACGTGGTTAAACGTAATCGAGTGACGCTGGAAATGGGCCCGAAAGGCAAAAAGGTGGTGGCGGTGGCACCTGATTGGCCCGGGCTCGAGCGCGGCGCGAAGAGTGTGGAAGATGCCGTCGAAAGACTGCGTTCCTACGTTCCGCGATATGCACAGATAGCAAAGCTAGCTGAA
>JAGQUX010000077.1 GCA_020438215.1 Armatimonadota bacterium
TTGTATTGTGGGGGAGTTGTCGTGCTTCCGCCGCTGTGATACCGCCTTTGGCTCGGTTTCGCTCCCGCTCATACGCCATCAGGTGCTGGTCAATATCAAGACCAAGAACTCCCCGTTCTGCCAGTCGCTTCTCAGCGAAATTGAAATCAGGAATGTCATTTGGAACCTGTGGCTCAGGTTGCAGAAATGGGAGCGCATTGGGGTCGAAGATTTCTCCCCGGGCATAGCGGTACGCCGATGTCATCGCCCAGAGCATTGCCCTCCTGTTGGGGTGCAAGCTATCCAAAGCACCACAGAGAATCAAGTTCTCGAGTTCATCACTGCGCGGGTGAATTCGGTTCACAAAGTCAAAGAGCGATGTGAAAGGACGGTCTGCGGCGATGATCCTCTCTTTCGTTGTTCTCGAAAGACCATGCACTAGGCCAAGGTCAAGACGAATCCCGCCCTTGGGGATCGTCATACGCGGATCATCGGAAACAATGTCCTCGACTTGCACCTGTAACCCGCTGATGTTTATATCAACCGGGAGAACACGCAAACCGCGTATCCGTGCCTCGTTCACAAGCGTAGAAGGGCCATAGTAGCCCGCAGGCTGTGCATCAAGGAGAGCGGCAAAGTAATCCGCCGGGAAGTTCTGCTGACAATACACCGACCGGGCAGAAATCTCCGCAAAAGCAAGGGCGTGACCTTGAGCAAAGCCGTACCCCTTGAAGCTGACAATGAGATCAATGACTTCGTGAGCGACCGATGCGGGATAACCCTTTTTGATCGTGCTTGCAATCAATCCTTGGCGCACTTTCTCGCCGAATTCCTGATGCCTCTTCTCATGGATGCCTTCGCGCATTTCTTCGGCTTCGCCCCCGCTTAGGCCACAGAATTTCGCGAGGAGAAGGTCAACTTGCTCTTGAAAAACGACGATCCCGTAGGTGTGTCCAAGAATCTCTTCTAAGTCGGGATGACTAAAGCTGTAAGGCTCACCGTGACGCCGAGCTATCAAGGTGTTGAGCTTGACGGCACCGCCAACACCAGGGCGAATCCCCGCCTGAACCAAGCTGGCATCGTAAAGATCCAGAGTTTGAATTCGGGCGTGGGCTTGCGTCATGGCGGGAGAGGCAGACTGTGGAATCCCCACGGTTTGATGTGATCGCATCGCCGCATAGATCGCAGGATCATCGGTTTCGAGTTTGGAAACACGGAAGCCCGGGTTGTCTTTTCTCAGCCTGGCTTCTGTTCCCGATAGAACATCCTGCCCGCGCAAGCAGAGGATGTCGAATTTGACGTAGCATCGCTTGGCACTCCGCTTATCCCATTGCATGATCCGCAGGAAGCCGTCTTCATCATCTCCAGAACCAGACCACATGACGGGAACAGTATCGGCAATAGGGGTTTCGCTAATCACAACTCCCGAAGAGTGCGCCCGCATATTGGTCGGGACATCGCGGAGGTTCTCAGCGAGTTTGAACACCCATTGAAACCGCTCACGCGAAATGCCGGAATCACGAAGCTCAGGGCGTTTTTGAATCGCGTCATAGAGGGTTTCAGGAGTTACACCGCCATGAGTCTTCTTCGCGACATATCCGATCATCTCATCCGGCAGGGAGAGTGCCTTACCGACTGCCCTGAGAATGCCACGTGAACGGAATGAGCCGACAGCCGCGACCGTGGCAACGTGTTCTTTGCCGTATTTGTCGATCAAGTAGTTGCGGATGTCATCTCTTCTCTTGGCCTCGAAATCAATGTCAATATCTGGTTGCTTGGTTCCATCGTTGGGGAGGAAGCGATCAAAGTGCAGATTGTGCTCGAAAGCATCAATCCGACTGAACCCAAGGCAATAGGAAACCGCCGAATCCACCACCGATCCGCGACCGCTGAACTGGATATTCCGTTCCTCAGCCCAGCGGCACATATCCCGCGCAACCAAAAAATGATTTGAGTAGCCCAGTCGGATGATCCGCTCCAATTCCCAATCAATTCGCTGTTGCAGTCGCGGAGTGATGTGCTTATGCCATTCTCGCATTCCGGCGTATGTGGCTTCTCGCAAAGCCTGGTCGGGGTTCTTATTAATGAGAGGGAGTTTGGTCGGGCCAGGAAGGATGTGCTCTTCACACAGATCAGCAGCTAAGTGAGTGTTGGCAAGCAAATCAGGGGCATCGGCGAATAGCTCCTCCATCTCCTGTGCGGTTCTGAAATAGCCTTCAGCATTCATCGAGCGCATGGGGAAGCATTCGTTATGCGGTTGCGTCTCGTGCCTTTGCTGTTTGCGCCCAATGACCTCTTCAACTAGAGCCAGAGATTCAGAGCAAACAAGGACATCTTGCGCTGGAAAGTGCGAAGGTCGTCTGTGCGTGACCGCTCCGCCAGCAACCAACTTGAGTTTGTGCCTTTGCGCGAGTTCCCGTAGTCGCTTCTCAACCTCAATGCTCCAAGGT
>JAGQUX010000078.1 GCA_020438215.1 Armatimonadota bacterium
CCTCGATGCTGTACGAGCTGCGCCAGCAGATGCGCTGAGTGGAGGAAGTTTGGAGGGATAGGTGAGTGAACTTGTCATGAATTAGATTGAAGCGTCGGATCCAGTGAACGTAGGTTTCCCCGGTTTGAGGGCAGTAGTGTTTGACGCGAATAGTCTCGCTAACTTGATTGAGCAACTTCTTGGGACGGGGTTCTTCGTCTATTCTCCAGTGCTTGACGAAGGATGAGACTGGTGGTAAGATCGCGGCGGCAACCGATTGTCGGTTTCCCAACCCCACACAATCTGCATTTTGTCACACGTCCGTTTCTGTATGATTACTTGTTCGGCGGCAACGCCAATACAGGCAATGGATGATCATATTTTCAAACTCAAGGAGGAACAAAAAAATGTATACCGCTGAGATTAGCCGAAGGAGTCCTAGCTGCTTTCTTTTTCTGGTTGATCAGTCTTACTCAATGGCTGAACCGTTTGGCGGTGGCAGCATCGAGGTTAGCAAATCGCGCGCAATGGCAGATGCAGTCAACCGACTGCTGGATACACTGGTAGCCCGCTGCGCCAAGGGAGAAGGTGTAATGAGGTATTTTCAAGTAGGTGTCATCGGGTATGGAAGCACAGTAGGTCCAGGGCTGGGCGGTTTGCTCAAGGGGCAAGAATTGGTATGGATTGATGAAGTAGCAGATAACCCGCTCCGAGTGGAAGAACGAATGAAAAAAGAGCCAGATGGCGCAGGAGGACTGGTAGAGGTATCAGTTAAGTTCCCTGTGTGGTTTGACCCGATAGCTGACAATGGTACGCCGATGTGTCAGGCTTTGTGGCAAGCTCATACTATTCTTGAAGCTTGGGTAGATCAACATCCCGCAGCTTTTCCGCCTGTAGTGATCAACATTACGGATGGAGAATCAACGGACGGAGACCCCTATCCGGCTTCTGAAGCTATCAAGGACTTGAAAACTGAAGACGGGAACGTATTGCTTCTCAATCTGCACCTTTCTTCCCGCCATGCTCCTCAGATTCATTTCCCAGATAGCGAAAATGGATTGGCTGAACAGGACAAATATGCGCCGTTGTTGTTCAAGATGTCAAGCCATTTGCCTGAGTTTATGAAGGGAGCGGCTCGTGACTCGGGCTATACAGTCTCTGATCTGGCACGCGGTTTTGTGTTCAATGCAGAAATCCAAGATGCGATACAGTTTTTGGACATTGGTACAAGAGCGGCAAATATGCGATAAGCGACGAGGAAACCATGCGTATTCTGGTCGAAGGCTTGTGGTTGCCCAAAGCTGGTCATAGCGAGGGAGAATATGAGGACGCCTTATCGCACAGGAAAACACAAGGCAAATTGACAAAAAAGGCTCCGCGCTTTGCAGTGGCGGATGGCGCAACAGAAAGCTCGTTTTCCGGTGTATGGGCGCGACTGTTGGTGAACTCAAATAGTCGGGCTCCGCTAAACCCAGCTAATGTTCGTCAGAGGGTCGAAGGACTGGGTAGAAAGTGGTTCAAAGAAGCAACTGCAAGACCTTTGCCTTGGTATGCGGAGAGAAAAATACAACAGGGTGCCTTCTCTACATTCCTTGGATTGTCGCTAGAAAACGATGTTTCGGCGACTGGCAGGGGTACATGGACAGCTTTTGCCATAGGAGATTCCTGCTTATTCCAGGTTCGTGATACCGAACTGGTCACATGCTTTCCAATCGGGCAAGCTGACCAGTTTGGCTATCATCCACTTTTGCTCTCAAGTATCCCTCAAAGAAATGATGGGGTATGGGAAAAGTTGAGCGAGCTTGAGAAGACCGGTGTCTGGCTGCCGGGGGATACCTTCTTCCTGATGACTGATGCACTGGCCCAATGGTTTTTGGTTAGAGCAGAACAAGAAAATCAGCCGTGGTTGACTCTGAAGCAATTCATAGGACAGTCGGCTTTACCTCTGTTCTCAGACCAGTTCGAGAAATGGGTAAACGAAATGCGTGACGCGAAAGAAATGCGTAACGATGATGTAACTTTGCTGACCATAACAATAGAAGAGCCATGAAGCTGCCCCACTATACCGCATATCAGAGTGCTGTTCAATCTCCCAATCTGGCATTCAAGACCGATCCTGACCTGAGAGTTTGCCAGGTTGAGACTGACCCATTAGGTAGGCCAAGAGTCCGTTCTGGGAACTTTGCATATACCTACCGCTTGTTTCATGGAGCAGACAGACAATGGGCGGTACGGTGCTTTTCCAAATATGTGCCTGATCAATATCGTTACGAGGCTATCAGTCGCTTTATAGGCACACATCCGACCGCTTTTTTCGTTCCTACAGCTTATCTGAGCCAAGGCATTTTGGTAAGCGGGCAATGGTACCCGGTTATCAAAATGCAGTGGAAGCAAGGACAAACCCT
>JAGQUX010000079.1 GCA_020438215.1 Armatimonadota bacterium
CCATACGGGTCATTCTCTTCGGTGAAGGCGCTGAAGTTGCGAACCTCAGCCCAGATCGCAATCTGAATTTCTGGAAGCAGCGATGCGATGCCGGGGGTAAATAAAAATCCCCCTGGAACGCCCTCCCCAAAAATTGGCACGCCGCAACGACTGCGCAGTTGATCATTCAGTTCACGAATGCGCTTTGTCTTCGCATCCACTTGGTTTTCGTTTTCATCCGTCATTTCACTTCTCCTTTTTCGTTCATCAACGGGTTGCACATGCAACCCTTGCCTCGTGGCGAACAGGGGGAGGCAAACGGAAGGGAAAATCGCTCGGGACTAGGTGCGGCCCGCAAGGCTGCAAGCCGAGGACACGGCACGAACTATTTTCGTGAAGTGCGCCAGGGCACAGCCCTTAGCTCTTAAAAGAATGATCGTTGGCACCGCCGCCATAGGCGTGTCTCCTTTTGAAAAGATCCGCCAAGCGGCCAGAGCGTTTCCTTGGGCTCGGCTGTCGGTTCGCTCCGCGAACGGAAAAACAGCCGCTTCGTTTTCTTCCCGGCAAGGCGGCAGGAAAAGCAGTCTTCGAGGGCGAAGGCGGAGGTTGAAGTCTGCTTGTGGTTCGCGGTGGGGAGACAACACCCGTCGTCTTAAAGAATTGTTAACCCAAGTCTGCTAGCATGAACCCACGGCAATAAAGGAGGAGCGGAACGAACCATGTCGTATAGCGACCACTTCAATGACAAAGCAGCCATCGGCGTGGTTCATGACCACGTGCAAGAGCTGAAAGCCCTGGACTTGGCTCATGAAGTGCAAGTGCTCACTGGCACCCTTGAAATTCACGGCAGCAGCATAAGCGGACGCATGGCCGGTGCCGCCGCACTCACCGCCGAGAACCTGCGCCATGGCCGACAAAAAGAAGAACGGGACACGAGCAAACTGCTCCACATCCTCGACATGCTTCGCGATACACTCCGCCAGATCGATGCACGTATCTCGCAACTCGATAAAGACATCGCAAAGCTTGAAGAGCGTCGGGCCGAAGCCGAAGAGCGCGGGGCAGCAGCTTTTGAGCGCATGCACGCGCTTGAAGAAATTCTTGAGGACATCGAGCAATGTGGTGGTCTGGGTGCCGCAGATCGAGAGCGGATCAAACGCATCGTTGACCTCGAGGCGGACGATATGAACGCCGCAGATGCCCAGCTTCTAAGTCTCGTCCGCAAGCGTATTGCCGAGGAACACCGAAACGGCATTGAAGCGAGCGTGGAGACCGAGAACATCCGCCTTGAGCTGGAAGAGAAAATCAATGCCCGGAACACTCTTGTTGAGGCACGCGAGCAAATCATGAATGATCCGGAGGCGACACCAGAGGAAAAACTTGTCCGCGCCAGGGCCGCACTTGAGCGGTCATTTGAGAATGGCATCGATGGTCCGGAAAGCGCCCTTCGATCCGATACCAATCTGAGAACCGAGCAGTTGCTTGACGAACAAAGGATCACTGAAGCGGCAACAGACGACACATTCGAAATGGATGAAACCATGTCTCTTGATACATCGATTCCACCGGCACTGCCGAAACCGTAATCACTGTGTTGCTGGAACGATCTTCAAAACACTCTCAGTGTGATCGTCTTTTCCCCACCTCCCCTGCTCCGCGATTTCTTTCAATACGCGATACTGTTTCACTACCTGGCTCAACACTTCTTTGGTCTTGGCTTCCGATGGAGTGAACACAGATTTGTCTCCGATGCTGCATCCCATTCCATCCGTATAGAATCGGTAGCCAACTCCCGGCAGCTCGTCCCTGGTGGCGACAATGGCTATCTTCTCTGGTGTGTGTTCACTCCTTTGCAGCACCGTCTGCATCTTGATTGCCAGCTTCAGGGCGTCATTGATAGTGGCTTCGTTTGCGCTGACAGTGATCACAATCCCGTCGGTGACTGCCGAGAGCACGAGCGCCGCGCTGTACTTGGTTTGCGCATCGTCCCCCTTGTGGAACCACAAGATTCCGTCTTGGTCCGCTTTAAACCAGGATGGCTGGTTTGCTGTCTTCTCTGCCTCATCAACGTTCTTGGCGTCTGTAGCTCGCACATCGCTTGCAGTCCCATCGACCATAAAAAGCGCCGCACAGGATATTGCCAAGCAACTATTCTTTAATGGTTTACATGTATCATGAAACATAATGCTAGTATTCTGTTTCATGGGAGGCGTGGGACAATTGACCGTTTACGATGCCGATGGACGGCGCAAATATTTGAACAAAACCGAGAGCCGCAGATTTCTGAAGGCGGTTGAAAACTTGCCTGCAATCGATGCAGCCTTTT
>JAGQUX010000007.1:0-29174 GCA_020438215.1 Armatimonadota bacterium
CCGCCCAAATATCGTTCGCTTCCCGAACTACTTTTTCAGTTTGCGGAAAATGAGAAATCACGGACTCCTTGATCCCTCGTATTCGATCCTCATTGATTCCGTCCAAATTTGCTCCTAGTTCCATGGTTCCAGCTATTCGTGTGAAGTCGCCCATTGGAGTGATGGCGACTCTCGCATCGACAAGAAGAATTGGCGCTGGAAGAGGTAAGTCTTCAAATGGAATTTGGAATGAGTACCCCTTTCCTCCCACTTGTTTGAACTTAGGAAGCTGCTGTTTCAAAAGAGACGGGGTCTGGGCGCCTGCGCAAACAATAATTCGGTCTCCGAACAATTGTTCTCCGTTAGCAATCACTGATTCTGAATCTATTTGAGTCACTTTCGTCTGAAAGTGAAATTCTACGCCAGCATTTCGGAGAGCGTCAATCAAATGAGGAAGCAGCAATATCGGGTTGAGATGTGCGTCGCAAGGATAGTGAATTGCACCGAGGACCTCGCTCGGCACATTCGTTTCTTTTTCAAACTCCTTTCGAACTATTTCGCGTGTTTCCAGATTCAAAGCATTCGCTTTCCTCGCAGTTTCGCGCTCATGCTCAAGAGTCTTTTCGGATTGACAGAGAATCCACAAACCTTTCTGGGCAAACCCGAAATCAGGCAGCTCTTTCGACCATTCGGTGAAAATCTCTCGACTAGCTAGGTTCAAATCGAGAATGAACTTCGCAAATTGATCCACATTCTGCTGATTCGCATTGAGACCAAACTCGGTCATCCATGCGCTTAGTTGACGGCTGGGCGGAAACTTGAAACCAAACGGGCTGTCTCGACGTGCAAGCATCTTCATCCCCGCACTCAGGACACCGGGGGCTGCGAGCGGGATAAAGTGGCTCGGAACAACCACCCCAGCGTTCCCCCAGCTACACCGCCGGAAGTCTTCGAGTTGATCATCAATCACAATGATCTCATGACCATCCTTACTCAGCTCGTAAGCGCAACTCAAACCAATGATTCCAGCTCCGACAATGATAATTCGGCTCATGGTAAATTCTCCGCTTGAGGTATCCCGCGATGAAACGGATCGCGATTATTGAAGTACAACTCGCTCTCTGCGGTCACAAATGCTCGACCAGAAATATGGGGAATCACAAGTTCACCATCCGGTTGATATCTTGCTTCAAACTGACTGCCAGTAATGCTTTCCTGAACCCATGTTTCCCCGGGACTGAGCTTCCCTTCCTCAGCAAGGCTGGCGAGCTTAGCACTCGTCCCTGTCCCACAAGGAGATCGATCGTATGCCAACCCTGGGCATAATACAAAGTTCCGTCCGTGATGATCAGCGACTGTTTGTGTCAGTTCAATATGATCAATCTGAGCACCATTTTCTCCGGTAATGCCCTGACTTTCCAATGACCGCCGAATTTCCACACTCAACTGCATCAGTTGAGGAATGTTCGCGTAGGCAAGCTCTAATCTATGATCTTCACAAAGGAAAAACCAGTTGCCACCATAGGCTATGTCCCCGGTAACACTTTGCCCAGTCGCAAGCCTAACAGGAACTTCTTTCCGATAGCGATAGCTCGCTACATTTTGGATTGTGGTCAAGGCAGTTTCAGCATCGCGTTTGGCTGAAACCACACCTTTCCGAGTCTCAAAAGTCACCGAACGGTTGACGTCTTCGCCCAGAAAAGACAGGGTTTCCATCACTCCAATCAAGCCGTGGCCACACATTCCGATCAGCCCAACATTGTTGAAGAAAATCAGCCTATAATCAGCAACTTCAGATGGCCCCAGCCATGCCCCGACAATGATATCACTCCCATACGGTTCGTTGCACAAAGCACCCCGCAGATTGGCATGATGCGTATTCCAATAATCAGCTTGCTCCACAATGGGCATTTCTGGAAGATCAATTTGACCGGGCACAATCACACGGGTCGGCTCACCACCAGTATGAGAATCAATTACCCGAATTCGCTCCATTTCCTCACCAACTGGTTAGCTTGGACGATTCTCAAGTCCAGTATGAATCACTTTCATAGCGTGTTCGCGATCTTGACCTGACAGTGCCAATCGAGGCATGCGCACATGCTCTTTGCCGAGCCCAACTTCCTGAATTGCGAGCTTGATATTCTGGACAAATTTGGTGCCAACATCAAGGTGGAGAAGCGGCGTATACCAGCGGTACAGCTCGCGAGCTTTCTCCCACTCTCCTGCCATGGCGAGATCCCAAAGCCGCTGATTTTCTTTCGGAAAAGCAAGTCCAATACCGGCGATCCAACCTGTTGCACCAAGCAATGCGCATTCCAAAGCGAGGTCATCGACGCCAGCAAAGATTGTAAAACGATCCCCCACGATATTGAAGATATCGGTAATACGGCGTACATCACCGCACGATTCTTTGACGGCAACCATTTGGTCAATTTCGGCGAGTTCCAGAAGCATATCTGGCGTGATATCGACCTGGTAAGCAATGGGGTTGTTGTAAATGATAAATGGTTTTTCTGTTGCCGTCGCGACGAATCGGTAGTGAGCCAGAGTCTCCGCCCGATCCGCCCGGAAAGCCATCGCAGGCAATAACATAAAGCCGTCCGCGCCTGCCGCGTCTGCTTCCTTCACATAATCAACTGCGGTGTAAGTGTTGAGCTCACTCACCCCACTCACTACCGGAATCTTCCCGCCACTCACATCCTTGGCGAGCTTGATGATCGAGAGCTTCTCTTCTCGAGTCAGCGAGTTGTTTTCTCCCAATGACCCCAGCATCACGAGCCCAGAGATACCGCTTTCTAATAGGACATTTAGGTGATTCCCTGTCGCGTCATAGTCAATCTGACCATCCTCAAAGAACTGCGTCGTTACGGCGGGAAAAACGTCGCGCCAATCTGATCCAGGTGTGCCTGCCACGGTTAGAGAATTTACCTAATCTGAATCCGATTCGAGGCGAATCCTGGTAGTTTGTCATCATGCAACGCACTTGGTTTATCACCGGCTGCTCCGCCGGATTTGGGCGCATCCTCGTCGAACAGCTTTTGGAACGCGGAGACAAGGTCATCGCCACTGCCCGCCGACCAGAATCTGTTGAGGATCTCAATCGCCTCGACTCTCCAAATCTCATCGCCCTTCCCTGCGACGTGACGGATAGAGATTCGATCAACCAAGCGGTGGAGAAAGGTGCAGCTCATTTCGAAGGGATTGATGTTCTTGTCAATAATGCAGGCTACGGATATGTCAGTCCAATAGAAAGCATTGAAGAAGATGCCCTCCGCCAGCAATATGAAACCAACGTGTTTGGACTCATCTTTGTGACACAAGCGGCGCTTCCCTTTATTCGCGCATCAAAGTGCGGATACATCATGAATTTCAGCTCAATTGCGGGCCTCACAAGTGGCCCGTGCTTTGGCCCCTATTGCAGCACGAAGCACGCAGTCGAGGCGATTTCCGAAAGTCTTCATGCTGAAATGGAGCCGTTTGGCGTCAAAGTCACTCTGATTGAGCCAGGGCTCTTCCGTACACGCTTTGCCAACACCTCTTCAATTGTCACCAACAAGAATGTGATGCCAGAGTACAAGGCCAAGATGGATGATGTTTTGGGTTGGTTCGATGATGTTGATGGCACTCAGCCCGGCGATCCTGCAAAGGTAACTCAGGCGATGATTGACCTTGTGGAGATGGAGAATCCGCCGCTCCGGCTTCTTTGTGGCGCAGATGCACACGAGCGTGCCCTCAAAAAGCTCGATCGGTATCGCGCGGATTTCGATCGTATGAAAGACGTTTCTTGCTCAATGGCATTTGACTAAAATGACCTCAAGCAATAACAAAAGGCGGCCCCCAAAATTGGGAGCCGCCTTCCTTTTTGGAGATTCAATGAAGAACGGTGGGTTAGGCTTTGCGTCGTCGTCGAAGCAGAGCCGCAGCACCCAAGCCCAGAACAGCCATTGTCGCTGGTTCCGGAACTGGTTGGTCATCGTAGAGTCGCATCGCCATGTGTACTTCATTGACTCCGGATAGTGACCGGAAGTCAGAGCCGAGTAGCGAAGTGTTCGCATTCGTCGGCGCCGGCTGAGAAGCGTTTCGATAGAAACCGAATCCTGGGGAGGTTCCCGCAGCAGCCGAACCGACCGTCGGTGCATTGTCTCGTGTCAAGGCAATGCTGAGGTTTTGCGAACCAAGAAGGCCCGAACCTGTATCGCCACGCACCAAGACTTGCATGCCAACAGCTGAAGAGTCAGAGAAGGTGAATGGCGTGTTGAAAGTAATGCCCGGAATTACGCCTGGATTTGCACCTTGGAATGTGTAAACAGTGCTTGCGGCAAGCGTCGCGTTGGAAATGCTGAACGTGTAGGACTGCAGCAGATTCGAAAATGCCGCGCCAGTACCCGTCGTGTTTTGGTTTGCCGTGTCCCAGAAGCTCACATCGAACTGGATAGTGTTGAAAGTGGTCGCAACCGTTCCCCAGTGGATGAAGTTGAGATCCATTCCAGTGATGGTGACAGGGCCAGCTCCAGTGTTGCCGAGGTTGATCGCGGCACCTTTCATCCAACGTGGGCTTCCGCCTGTATCGGTAAAGACAGGTGAACCGGATAGAGTGTCATAGACGACAGCCGCTTGGCTGATGACGGTGATGCTGACAGCAGCAAGCACCATGAGTAGTTTTTTCATGTAGTCCTCTCTATTCCTCTAGCCTGACAAATGTCTTTTCAGGGGGGCCACCCCAGGCATTACGTTGTTGAATCAAATTGTAGATATTTCGGTGCCAATAATGTCAATCCTGTTAGTTCAATTTCTTCACTTTCTTTCACATTCTAGTAATTATACCGTTTCAATATGTTTATGATTTATGCACAGGAATAATTCTTGTTTCATTTGATTTTGATGAGGGCGATTCTTTGGACTTGCAAAACTCTGACCGAGCCCCCTGAAACAAAATCCCCAATCTGCCGAGAATAGTTGGGGTATCTTTCTGATCCACGTTGCCGCATAGCTCAGCGGTAGAGCAGCTGACTGTTAATCAGCGGGTCGTAGGTTCGAATCCTACTGCGGCAGCCACCTTTTTAGGTTCAAAATCGTTGATTTTTGTTCTCTACGAACCATTCTTACCACTGATATGTGGCGAAAATGTGGCAAATTCCTTGATTTTTCGTTCGCTACTTGGTTCAAACGGCACCTGCTTTCTATCAAGCCCCGGTTTTGAAGAATTCACGACTACTTCACCGGTACTCTCTAAGAAGCAATTTTTGCCCCGAGAAATCACAATTTCTTTCTTTTTTTCTTCTATGAGCGGCAGATTCCGAGAACATTTGCATATAAGGGTTTGAAGATCACAAATCTGTGAGGAATCAAATCATGAAAAACACTTTTGACAGAGTCGGCGCTGCTGAGTTTCTCGGCATTTCTGTAACGACATTAGATCGCATCGTCAAGAAAGGTGAAATCACCTACATTCCTGTTTCACAACGGCGAATCGTCTTCCGACCGGAAGACCTTCAGTCGTATCTGGATAAACGGGCCCAAGAAGCAAAAAACTAACCTCCGGCTCATCCAGAATGAAGCGGGAGTATGTCCCTAAGGGCATTCTGGTTCGAGCCAAGGCAACGCGGAATCGTCACCTACAGCCGATCCCGCAACCGCAATCGGATAGTTCAGCCTGGACACTATGTGATTTGGGGTGTGACAGTAAAAATTGCACCAGGGGATTTGATACTGTTCGCCTAACTGTGCGGTGTGACCGCACGCTCATCGAGTGTGTCAGGCATCCTTCACAGTGGCGTAGGGGCAATCGCATTTGGACTTACTATGGGGATAGGGGTAGTAAGTTAGAGATTCGACCGATGGGGGCATTCGTGTACATCACGATGCAATTTTCGGTGAGTAGGTGCAAGTACGGTAGTAATCAGGGATTCACAGGTGTAGAGGATGTGCGGATAGTTGCGAGCCAGATGCACGCTACTGCGGAATCTGTTATTGAGCATCTGCCTCCCCTTTTCAATTGGAACCTGACAAGAATAGATGCGTATGTGGACTTCCATCTGAACCGAGGAAAAGTAGATTTCTCTAAAGCTCTCTCTTTGATTCGAACTAGGAAAGGGATGAACAGCGAGTCGTATGATGGAGGGCTTCATGTCACCAACACTGCACGTGGACTGAGAATCTACTGGAAATTGCCGAACACACTGCGTATTGAGGTGTCAGTCAAGTCTTCTCGAATCAGTGCCGCTGGGCTCGGTTCCTGCCTTTGGGACCTGAGGCTTGACAAATGCCCTCTCACTGATTTGGTATGCAGAGAGTTCGCCAAATGGAATTGTTTGGATTCAGAGCAACCTGAATCATCAATGCGCATGTTAGCCGAAATTTTGCTTGAAAGCAAGTCGTGAACCTATGTGCTTCTGTCCGTGGGAATTAGTGCTGGAGATTCTGGATCTCACCTAAATCTATGATGGAAATCCGCTTGTGCTGTGTTGAAATAAGACCCCGTTTTTGCCAATTGCTGAGCGTGCGGATAGTCGTTTCCACTGTTGTGCCTGCCATCTCGGCAATATCTTGGCGGGTGAGAGGAATTTCTAAATCGATGCTAGTACCGGTATCTACTCCGTACGAATCTGCGAGCATGAGAAGGATGGTGGAAATTCTTTGGCTCACATGACCTGTACTCATGCGGGCAAACATGTCATAGCTCGTACGTAGTCTGCCTGTGGTTCTACTTAGCAAACGCTCTTTAAGTACGACGTTTTCACGATATATATCCAGAAACCGTTGTTTGTCAATCTTCAGTAACCACGTGTTACAAACTGCTTGAGCCGTTTGTGGGCAACTACACCCTTCAATTGCTCCAAGTAGGCCGAAGATCTGACCAGGCCCCATGACTTCTGTGGTGACGTCTTGTCCGGAAGCAGTGGATCGGAGCATCTTTACAAAACCAACACCAACAATTCCAAAGAAACTAACGTCTGAGCCACGCATCCAAACAATCTCGCCGCGATTGGCATGGTACATCGAAGACGCTGCCGCAAGATTCAGCAGATCCTCTTCGGACAAGCTGTTGAGCAAGTTACTGGCACGGAGAACTTGAATATTCGATGGTGCATCAACGAGCCTTGGCATTGCAGTTCATTATGACGTGCACCACTGCCGGGCGCAAGTTCGAGAATATGATTGCCATCATAGAATGAGGTGCGTGGTAAGGAGAAAAATGAAGCTAAAGGGAAATCAATAAATATGGCACTTCTTTCCGCAGCACTCTTTAGCGCTCTCTCTGCAATCAACGATCAGAACGACAAATCTAAAACCCAAATTTCGACTGACTTTGAGTTTCGCTCCCGATTTGAACGACGGGTAGACAAGGACTTTCAGTTGAGTCCGAATGATAATCGAAGTGAAGTTCAATGGAGAGTTCGCCCAGGGATGTCCTTTAAGGGAGACAACTGGTCGGCACGAGTTCAATTTCAATATGCCCACTCCCTGATCTGGACGGCAATGAAGAATTTTTCTACGGAGAACGTGGATGCAACGGTAGCGCAACTTCAGTTCAATACAGGTGAAGGAACTCTAACGCTCGGGCGTCAAAAAATCAACTTGGGTGACGAGAGACTGCTCGGTACGCTTGAATGGAGCAACCTGGCTAGGTCGATGGATGGAATCCGGTTTCAGACAAAGGAATGGGATGCTTATGCATTCAAATTCGGACTTTCGCCTAACATCAAACGAGATGCGCGCATATACGCGGTCTCTAACAAGAACTCGGCGGGCACTACGAGCTACATTTTGAAAACTGACAATTCCGGCGGATCTGACGTTACAGTTCACACCCTGGATCATATTTGGAAAGGAAAAATGGGAGAGTCATTGTCTGGAGAGCTTGAGGTTGCTGGTCAAGTTGGCAAAGTTGGAGCAAAAGACTTGGGTGCCTATGCTCTGCATGCTCAAACTGCGTACAAAGCAAACTCGAAGTTAACCGTAGGAGCAGAGATGAATATGGCTTCTGGAGGGCAATCAGCATCACACTCAAAAACTTTTGACAACCTCTATCCTACAAACCACAAGTTCTACGGTTCTGCCGATATGCAAGGGTGGAGAAACATGCAGGAATTCAGCATATTCGCTAATTACAAAACAGACCCGAACGGAAGCGTAGTCGTAGCTTGGCACAACTTCTGGCTATTTGATAGCACAGACGGTTGGTACGGAGCAGGCGGAGCAATCAACCCCAGACAAGGAGGAACCTATATTGACCCGACAGGTACTTCCGGTAAATTCGTTGGCTCCGAACTAGACTTGACATATAATCGCAAGCTCAATGCGAACTCGTCAATATCGTTTGGCGTCGCTTTCTTTTCGCCCGGGTCGTTCATCAAGAATGTCAATCCTTCACAGGACAAAAATCAGGTTTGGGGATATGGCATGTTGAGTATGAAGTTTTAGGAGTAGTTCCGGGGCCACAAACAGTGGCCCCGGGATAGTTTTCATGACTTCAACATCTCGTCAAGTAGAAGTAATCCGCGTTCTAGCCGCCGTTTGGGTCGGTGTGGTCATCGCAGGAAATCTCATTGCTCCAACAGCGAAATTTCAGGCACCTCACCTTGATCTTGCAGTCGCTTTGGAAGTCGGTCGGGCAACTTTTCGGTGGATGCTTGTTCCTGAAGTTGTCTTGTCCTTCTTGCTAGTTGTAATGGGAAGTATAAAAAGGACTTGGATTCCAATCGCATTGCTGGCATCTCAATGGCTTCTTGTCATGCCAGCTCTTGATGCAAGAACCCTAAGCCGTATAAACGGCGAAGCGGTTGGATCAAGCTCTCTCCATCTTCTCTACATTGGGCTTGAACTTGCGAAACTCATAGCATTGGCTTGGATCATCGTAGTCTCTCAAAAAGGAACTCAATCTACTAAATTCATCATCGATGATAGGCGCTGAGCGATTCTACTTGCTGGTTCGATGAACTCTCGGTGAATCTCCTTACTATCAGTTAGCTCTGTTAGAGTCTCACTGAATAATGAGAGCCATTTCTCAAAGTGGCTCGATCTCACCCCTTTTAGTTTCATGTGTGCCGGAACGGGCTTCCCACTATATACATTTTCCTTTAGAACGACACTTTGCCAAAATAGCTTCATCTTGTCCAGATGCGGCCCCCAATCAGAAATCTCGGCACCAAAAATTGGCCCAAGTTCCGCATCTGACCGCACCTTGAGATAAAAAGACTCTACTAGCTGGCCTATGAATGCCTCGTCTATCCCAAGATTACGCAAGTGCTGCTGTCTCGCCTTCCTGGTCGATTGGATCTCCTCCAAATTTCTTAATACAATATCCATATTCATCAGCTCCTGGTAACAGATTCGATTTGGTGGCTATGCATGTTAACTGAAGACTGTAAGCACTCCAAGCAAGTCAAAGTGATTTTCTTTTTTTTGGTGACAACCCATCCATTCTTTTCCCAAATTTTGAGAACCCGAATTGCTGTTTCTACGGTCGTATGGGAGAGTTCAGCGATCTCTCTACGGGTGACCGGGAATGAGATGCATCTTATGTTTGATTCAAGGCTCGCTTGTTCAGAAATGTTGATGAGTGTTGACAATATTCTTTTGTCAGCTCTCGAATAGCTTGAGTGTGATATCGTCTGGTAGGCATCAGTCAAGTGCTCCATCAACATCCTCGACACCTGACGGACAAGGTCTGGGCTTGATTCCCACACGCTTCTCATGGTTTGAACAGGTATGCGAATAGTCGAGACCTCTGACAAAGCTTTTGTTGTTAGGAGATAGGGGCAATCCGATTCAAAAGAAAGCAAGCCGAGAATCTGCTTCGGTCGGACAATGTTGATGGATATTGAACTGCCGAGTACCTCACCCCGTTTCTGGATTGCTATACCGGAGACGAGAAGATACACAAACTTCCTATTCTCACCTTCATTGTATATTGTTTCACCTCGCGAAAATTGACAGAACTTGGCTGAGCGAGCAACTAGCCGTTGATCTGCCTTAGACAGTGATCCCAGAGGGTTGTCTTGGAGCCAGATCGCCAGATCTTTCTCAGGCGATTTGCACTCAGTCTTCTGCGGTGTCGGGGCCATCTGTCCTTCTAATATTGACAACTGATCGCTTGAACTCAGGAATTTTGCTTGTCGGATCCAAGAACCGACCAGTGAGGTTGTTTGCCGCACGCTTTCCGGGCCAGTGATAAGGGATAAAGACAGTATCCGGACGAATAGTTGTCACGACCTTCGCCTGAACTGTAACGGAACCACGACGACTAGTAACTGCCACCCAGTCCTGATCATTGATGCCGTATTCCTCGGCTAACGTTGGATGGATTTCAACAAATGGTTCAGCACATAGATCGACTAGCCCACCAAGACGCCTTGTTTGTGTTCCGCTCAAATAATGCATGACAACCCGTCCAGTCGTCAGAATAATCGGAAACTCATCGTCAGGATCTTCTGCAGAAGGTCTGTGCGGCGTTGGATTGAACACTGCTTTTCCATCTGGCTTGTAGAACTTCTTGTCTTCAAAGAATCTTGGCGTCCCTGGGTGTCCAATTTCTGGACATGGCCAGAAAACGCCGTATTCATTCTCGATTCTTTCATAAGTGATGCCGTAGTAGTCAGCTGTTCCACCCTTGCTCGCTATTCGTAGCTCATTGAAAATGTCTTCAGACTTTTGGAATTTGAAGAATTCTCCTCGACCTAATCTACGGGCTAGTTCGAGCAGGATTTGTGTGTCTTGCTTGGCATCACCTGGAGGGGTTATAGCTTGCTTGATACGGATTACCCGCCCCTCAGCACTCGTACTCGTCCCCTCTTCTTCTTCGTGAAGAGAACCAGCCATCACGATATCTGCGTGATGAGCTGTTTCGGAAAGGAAGAAGTCAATGGCAGTATAGTGTTCCAGCTTATTCAGGGCTTCTCTTGTGAAATTCGAATCTGGTAGAGAGACCAATGGATTGAAGCAGATGGAGATGAGTGCTTTGATTTCGCCTTCATGAATTAAGTTCATGATTTCTTGAGCACTGTGTCCTTTTCCAGGCATTTCAGCTTCTGGAATGCCCCAGACATTGGCGATATATTCCCGATGCTCAGGCACCTCAATGTCCCGGTTTCCGGGAAGCTGGTCACATTTATGACCGTGCTCTCTCCCCCCCTGTCCATTTCCCTGGCCGGTAATCGTTCCATAACCGCATCCCGGACGTCCGATTCGTCCAGTTGCGAGCACAATGTTGATACAGGAGAGAACGTTATCGACGCCTTTTGTATGATGTTCTATCCCGCGCGCATGGAGTAGAAAGCTAGTTTTGGCTTTGCCCCACATATGCCCAGCCTTTACAATGTCTTCGACATTCACACCACTGATTCGGCTTGCTTCTTCCAGCGTTTGCGCTAACGCAGTAGTTTTGGTCTCCTCCCACCCGTTTGTGTGGTTGGCAATGAAATCATCATCGGTATAGCCTTCTTCAATGAGAACACGGAGGATTCCCAACATGAGTGCAGAGTCACATCCGGGCCGTACAGGAAGGTGTAAATCGCAGGTGCGAGCAAGAGGGGTTACTCGCGGGTCGATCATGATGAGCTTTGCACCCTTGTCACGAGCTCGCCAAATATAGTCTGTTGTGATTGGGCTACACTCAGCAACGTTTGTGCCTGTACAAAGGATGACTTCAGCGGAAAGAATGTCATCCCAGAAGTTCGCAGCTCGATCAATACCAAATGCTTTCTTGTTGCCGGCACCTGCGCTCACCATACAGAGGCGTCCGTTGTAGTCCAGTTCTTTGGTCTGTAAAGCAACTCTAGCAAACTTCCCGACCAAGTAGCTCTTTTCATTGGTGAGGGAGACACCCGAGAGCATAGCAACTGAATCCTTGCCGTACTTTTCTTGGATGCGCTTGATTTCATTGATCGTCGTTGAGAATGCTTCCTCCCACCCGATCTTGACGAATCCTTTTCCTTCAACCCGCTTCATTGGCGATAGCAAGCGGTCAGGGTGATTGTTCTGCATGTACCTCTTGACACCCTTGGGGCAAAGCTTCCCTTTATTGAATGGAAACTCTTCCCAAGGCTCAAAGCCTATGACCTTATTGTCTCGTACCTTGAGTTGAATGCCGCACTGTTGACCACAGAAACAGCAATGCGTCTGCACGATTTTGTCGGGCTCTCCCCGACCACGCCATCCTCCGGCCGGCTCATTGCTTGGCGTTGGGCCAAATTCTTTGATTAACTGCTTCACCGGTACGGGTGGTTTCGCCATTCTTTATTTTGATCACGAATTGGATCAGCAAAATATGATTCCCGTCATAGTTGCCGTCGTTAGAAAATCAATTTGATAACGGCTGTCAGCAATACGAGAACAAGCGCATATCTGATCCAATGAGAGGGCAATTTCATTGCCCCCATAAAGGATCCTAAGACTGCGCCAGCACAACAAACTCCGATCATAAGGGGAAGGATAGTTGGGAAATTGAGTTGCCCAGAGAAAAATCGCCCGCTGAGCCCAGCCAAAGAATTGACAAAGATGAATACAGCACTCGTAGCAGCAGTTTCTTTGGGATTTCCCCAATTGCAAATTAGTAGGATCGGACTGAGAAAGATGCCGCCACCAATACCAAGAATGCCGGAAATCAGCCCGATCAAGCTTCCTGAAAGTAACGCGTACTTCAGCGGCAATTCATGCTCATCTGGTTCATCCTTAGCTGAACGTAGCAATCGAAAAGCCGCATAAAGCAATGCAATCGCCAATAGAACCGAATAGACCGTTTCTGGCAATTTGAAAAGTGCCCCAATAAACGCAAATGGCACCGCTGAGACAAGAAACGGCCATGTTAGTGACCATCGGAAATGCTTAGCTTGCGCGTAGAGAGCGAAAGAAATACCTGCAACAAATAAGTTGAGAACAAGTGACGTTGAACTCATTACTATCTGGGGCACCGCAAAGATTGACAAGATGGCCAAGTATCCAGATGCCCCGCCATGACCAACCATGGAATAGAGAGTTGCAACAAGAAAGATCAGACAGCTTATGATGAGTGGATCAATTGGCATCTTGCGAAAAACCCATTACACCGCCTTTGAGGCTCACAACTGTCGTTTTGCCTTGGTCACGCAATTGATATGCTTTTTGCAAGCTAGTTCTTCCAGAGTTGCAAATCAGAACGATGTGATCTGGTTCCGTGGTGAGCGAATCGAGTGATTCGAGTACGACATGGCCTGCAATTTCCTTTGGCATAGTGGAAGTGCGGTCATTACGAACGTCGACTATTGCGACTGAATCCAGAGCCTCAAGCTCATCGAGTGTGATTTCAATGTTCTCCGCAAGGGAAGAAACTTGCTCCCGAGCACAGATTGGGCATGTCGGGTTTCTCCTGCGCTTAATTTTCATCCACCTGTTTTCAATCAAATCCATTGTGAGAAGATGGTGGTTTAGATCTGATTCAATTCCGAGCACGAACTTGATTGCCTCATTTGCCTGCAAAACACCAAATATCCCAGCGACAGTACCGATCACTCCTTCTTCCGCACAGGTGCCAACGCAGTTGGATGGAGGGGGGGCCGCTAGTTGGCATCGGATGCATGGGCAACCATTGATGATTTGGACTTGTCCATACCACTGATGAATGCTTGCTGAAACAAGGGTTTTGCATCGTTCAACACAGGCATCACTAAGCATATATTTGGCTTCAATATCATCAGTGCAGTCTAAGATGACATCGTGCTCACTGATGAGTGACGCAATGTCCGTTTCCTGTACTTTGGACTGGATCGGTGTAATCACTGTCCTGGGAAAACTGCGGTATCGGAACGCGGCAATTGCAGACTTTGGAGTGCCGATGTCTCTTGGCTCAAAACAGATTTGTCGATTGAGATTTGTAGATTCAACTGAATCGGGGTCAATGATTGTGATATGGCCTATTCCAGCTCGCAGCAGATACTCGACGGCAGGCGTACCCAATCCCCCGAAGCCTACAACCAAGACGCGAGCACCTTCCAACAATGCTTGACCTTCGAGCCCGATCTCTTCTAGGATTACCTGACGCGAAAACATATCCGCATGCTCTCTTTGAGATTCCCCTGGGAGCCATCCCGGTTCGCGATTTGAATATTGTTCTTTCTTCCAAATCGGAACTGACAACTTGATCATATCCATCGCCTGCTCTGCGGCGGCGAATGCCTCATGTCGATGAGAAGCATGAACTTGCAACCAAATCGCGACATCTCCAATGCCCAATTGTCCAATGCGGTGGATCGCATGAATGTGATGGATGGGGAAAATACGGCTCGTTTCTTCGAGGATCTTCAGCCCTTCCTTTTGTGCTAGCTCTTCATATGATTCATAGAAAAGCCCATCGACGGAATGGGATTCATTATGGTTGCGGACAACCCCTTCGAAAGTCACAATTGCGCCAGCCAATGGCTCGATTAATGGACTTGGTGAAACTGGCTCGCTCGTAATTTGAAAAGATATTGACACCTTTAGCCTCCCGAGACTGGGGGGATGAAAACAACGTGGTCATCCTCATTGAGGACTGTACTTTCATCTACGAACTCACTATTGATAGAATAGAGTATGAACCGAGGAGCGATGTTGAAATCGTAGCGAGTTGTCAATTGATTGTACAGTTCCCGCACGGACATAGGAGCAATTTCTAGCTCCTCATCACTCTTGCCTGCTTGCTGTTTGAGCGCAGCAAAGTAAGTGATTTTGACGTGAATGGTCACCTTGCAAACCCCCAAGAAAATTGAACAATATCTAGCGGGTCTCCGATTGAGACATCTGACTTCTCTGCGGGAAAGATGGCCAAATGCGTGCAAGCAGCAAGTGAACCCAGCAAGTGGGAACCCCTGACCGTCAAAGGATGAAACTCGCTCTTCAACACTGTGCCAGGAACAAACTCAGTTCGTCCCACTTTCTTAGTAATCGTAGAAAAAGACTTAGCTGTCACCCAACTCTCTGGCTGGCTGAATGCGCAGCATCTTCCAATAAATGGGCGAAGAAAGAGGAACATCGTGATCAGTGCAGAAACAGGGTTGCCTGGCAAACAACAGATCAAAGTGTCTTGACATTGAGCCATGGTCAGGGGCTTCCCAGGCTTGATTCCAACTCGGCTAAAGAGTAGGTTAGCATTGATCGCATTGAGTGAGGAAAGGACATAGTCTCGTGCGCCGACTGAGAGACCCCCAACGGTGATGACAATGTTGTGGGCACTTGCCAATTTGGTGAGTGCACGAGTGGTTGCTGCCTCGCAATCTTCAACCAAAACAGTTTCGATAATTGAAATACCCATTTGTTTCAAGGCTGACTTGATTGCTGGCAAATTCGAATTGAATATCTGTCCAGGGTTAAGCTGTTCTTTTGGATCAACTGTTTCGTCACCAGTAAGTAACACTCCAACGGACGGAGCAACATTTACATTGACTTGAGAGATACCAGCGGAAGCCAGTAAGCCGATGTGCGCGGGTGTAAATATCGTTCCCGCCCGACAAATCTTTTCGCCAGAGAAGAAGTCTTCTCCCTGTCTTCTCATGTGTTGGCCCGCCTTACCAGGCTGGTGGATAACTAGCCGATTCCCTTCACAAGTGCAGTCTTCTTGCATTACAACTCGCTCTGCGCCTGCAGGCACCGGTGCTCCAGTCATGATGCGTACAGCTTGATCTTGGTTGAATTCTGAAAATACAGGTTTAGAACCTGCAAAAACTGATTCGACAATACTTACGTGCTTGAATTGCTCAAATCCAGAAAACACCACGAAGCCATCCACAGCGGAGTTATCAAAGGGGGGAGAAGCGTATCTCGCACACATGTCTTCGGCGCAGACCAAGCCGCAAGCATCTTCAATATCGATAGAGTCAGTTTTTATCAATGCAGGAAGGCTTGAAATGATTTGTCGGGCATTTTCCCACGACAAGAGACTCTCATTCATGCCCGTTGCCCTTCAACATTGAGAAAGTGTGAGTGATAGCTGGGAACAAGCAGTTGATTGCGTCTTTGCAGGCTTTTGGAGAACCTGGTACCGCGATGACAACCGTTCCGCCAGTTACTCCAGCAATGCATCGGCTCAGCATGGCAGTTGGAACTCGCTCTTGGCTATATCGGCGGAAGTGCTCTTCCACCCCTGGGAGTCTTAAATCAAACAAATTGCACAAAGCTTCAAACGTTTTGTCCCGAGGGCCAACTCCAGTGCCCCCAGTCAGCATGATGAGATTAGGGGCGTGCCTTTGAATTTGCTCCGAAACCATTGACTGAATCAGATCTGGTTCATCCGGAACAACGGATCGACTCGCCATGATTCCACCAAAACTCGCGACTCCCTCAAATAAAGTGTTCCCAGAAATGTCTTCTTGTTGGCCTTTGGAACAACGATCGGAAACCGTTATGACAGAGAAGCTGAATGCATCATCCGATTGCCAATCTGTTTTGCCGCCCACCTTGCTCACGAGGCGCACAGATTCAATCGCGATGTCATTATCAATCGGCTTTAATAGGTCATAAATGTTGAGTGCCCCTATACTTGCTGCTGCCATTGCCTCGACTTCTACACCTGTCTTGTAAACAGTCTTGACGGTAACTATGCAGTCAATTTCGGAATCACGCAGTTCAAATTCAACGAGAACGTGTTCTACCGGTATCGGATGGCAATAGGGGATGAATTGAGGAGTGTTTTTCGCGGCTTGAGTAGCAGCCACTCGCGCTATTGCAATAGGATCTCCCTTCGGCGCGCGATTCTCCCTCACCGCCAATACCGTTTCTGGATTCATTGAAACTGTTGCTTGGGCTTTCGCAATCCTCAAGGAAGCAACTTTGTGAGAGATATCCCTCATGCCTGGCGGGTGCTTCCGCTCATCCGCCAATTTGAATCATGCTCCTTTCTTGAATTGTCGAAAGATGAATCATTGGCTTGTGTTCTCGAGGCTTGCGTTGTATAGCTTCTTCTATTTTTTCTACAATGGTTTCTTCGTCAGCCCCTTCTCGTAGCAATGCTCGAACATTGACTTCAGCAGGAGAGAACAGGCATGGCTTGATTGCTCCATCAGCAGTCAAGCGGACTCGGTCACAGTCGCCGCAAAAGGTCTCTGTCATTGAAGTTACGAATCCGATTTTCCCTGCATAGCCAGGAATACAGAAGTCCTTTCCTACGGATGAAGGAGAATTATGTAATGGAATCAAGTCGTGCTTTGCCTCTATCTCACTTCGAATTTCAGAATACGGCATTAGAGATGCTTGTGACCACTTGTTTCCAACAAAGGGCATGAACTCGATGAATCTGACTGTAAATGGCCAGTCCTTGGTGAGCTGAACAAAATGAAGAATTTCACTTTCATTCACCCCCCTCATTACTACGACATTGACTTTGACCTCTTGAAATCCTGCTTGCAGGGTTTCCTCAATTCCAGCGAGAACGTTCTTCAATTGGTCTCGCAGAGTGATGTCTCGAAAGGTGCCTTGTTGAAGCGAGTCCAGACTGATATTGATAATGTCGAGCCCGGCTCTCCGATAATCCTCTGCTTTGCACTTCAGAGTCGATCCGTTTGTTGTAAGAGCAACGACTTCAATGCCAGGTATCGATTTCGACTCGGCAATTAGCGTTTCCAAGTTCGGTCGCAGAGTAGGCTCTCCTCCGGTAAACCGGACTTTGTTGATCCCAAGTCCACCGAAAATCCTGATCATTCGAAGAACCTCTTCATCAGTCAGAAGGTCGTGAGAAGGCAACCAATTTATGCCGTGCTCTGGCATACAGTAGCGACATCGGAAGTTGCATTGATCGGTGAGGGATACCCGCAGGTAGCGATGAACCCGCCCAAAGCTATCTGTCAGACCGCTCACCATTGATTCATTGTAGCCAAGAAACATGTTCTCGATATATGATCGCCATCATAGTTTTCCTGGTTGTTCACGATGAAAATCTGAGTATGGCGCACGATAGGTTGCCCGGTAGAATACTTGCTCTCAATACACTCGCATTCACGATCTGCTTTGCGGTGTGGACGATGTACGGAGTACTCATCACGTTTCTGGTTAATAACCGTGTCTTGATGATCGATAAAGCGCAAATTGGTTGGCTCATTGGTATTCCAATTCTTACCGGGTCAATTCTGAGATTGCCTCTTGGATTGTTGACGGATAAGATAGGCGGCAAACCGGTTTTCCTCGGATCCATGCTCTTTGCTGCGGCCTCCTTGGTTCTCACATCGTTTGCAAATAGCTTTGCCATGTTTATGGTTTGCGGGCTATTGTTTGGGGTCGCTGGAGCAACTTTTGCAGTCGGGATCGCCTATTCCTCGGTCTGGTTTCCTAAGGAAAAGCAAGGTACTGCACTTGGAATTTTTGGTGTGGGCAATGCTGGCTCGGCGATCACCACCCTGTTCGCTCCAACGTTACTCAAGAAATTCACAGATGGAGGTCAGAACATTGACGGGTGGCGACAGTTACCCTTGACTTACGCCGGTGCTCTTGTTGTCATGTGTGTGATTTTTTGGATCCTGGCGGTCAATAAAACCGTTGAGAGCGCGCAACAGAAGACAATGAAAACAATGTTGGAGCCGCTCAAAGATGTTCGAGTCTGGCGATTTGGCTTCTATTATTTCCTTGTCTTTGGCGCATTTGTCGCACTTGCCCAATGGCTCGTCCCCTATTATCTCAATGTCTATGCGATGACGTTGGCTCAAGCGGGATTGATGGCGTCCATCTTTAGCCTCCCTTCTGGAGTCATCCGTGCATTAGGCGGCTGGGCATCGGATAAGTTTGGGGCGCGTTCAACGATGTATTGGGTGCTGAGTACATGCGTTGTCTTCTTCTTATTGCTGGTAGCTCCAAGGATGGAGATTTTGTCTCCAGGTGAAGGCGTTATGGCCGACAGGGCTGGCGTGGTAACTGCTGTAACACCATCCTCCGTCCAGGTAGATGACAAATCCTATGCCCTAAAAGAAAAGCCACAAGGCAGCCTAGTTACCAGCGATGAGGAAGCAATTGTCTTCCCCACGTTTACAACTTGGCAAGAGCCAAAAGTAGAAATCGGACAAAGAGTTGAGAAAAAAGAAGTTCTCGCACGGGGACAAACTCACGTCTACTTCCAAGCAAACATGTGGGTCTTCACCTTCTTTGTATTTGCTGCTGGAATCATGATGGGGATTGGTAAGGCGGCCGTCTACAAGCACATTCCTGATTACTTTCCCAACGATATCGGTGTCGTAGGTGGGCTTGTCGGGGTTCTTGGTGGGCTTGGAGGGTTCGTTTGTCCGATCCTCTTCGGTTACTTCCTCAAGGGGACTGGGTTATGGACATCCTGTTGGCTATTCCTTGCGCTCATCGCGATTGCATGCTTAGTTTGGATGCACCTTGTTATCCTCAAGATGGCAAAGAATCAACCGATTGAACCTGAAAATGAGTGAGCTTTATGATCGCCATCATAGATTGTATAGGCAGATCAAGAAAAACTGAGTCATGCATTTTGCATAGGATTCCTAATGGCTGAATCATCAAACATATCGACATCCGGTTCGACACTAGAAAACTGGACGACTGAAGACCTTGGAGTTTGGGAGGCGGAAGGCAAACCCATTGCTTGGCGCACTCTTTGGATCACGACTTTCTGTCTCATATTGAGCTTCACAACTTGGTTCATGGTCAGTGCCATGGTCGTCAAGTTGTCTGGAATTGGATTCAAATTTGATACACAACAGCTTTTTTGGCTAACGGCGATGCCTGGCCTTGCTGCTGGGACACTTCGGATCATTCATACATTCCTCATTCCGATCTTTGGCACGCGTAAGACGATTGCTGTCTCGACCCTCCTTTTGTTGATTCCAGCAGTTGGGTGGGGGATGGCAGTAATGAACCCAAACACATCTTATTCAACGTTCCTGATCTTGGCTTTTGCAGCTGGCTTGGGTGGCGGGAACTTCAGTTCCTTCATGCCAAGTACATCTTTGTTCTTTCCAAAATCCAAGCAAGGAACCGCGCTAGGCATTCAAGCGGGCGTGGGCAACTTTGGCGTGAGTTTGGTTCAATTTCTTACTCCGATGCTTCTTGGTGTAGCACTTTACGGGCAATCTCAGCACTTTGAAGACAAGAAAGGTGCTTCGGACATCTTTCTTCAAAATGCCGCATTTATTTGGGTTCCGTTCATTGTTATTGGAACTATTGCCGCTTGGTTTGGGCTGAAATCTGTCCCAGTGAAAGCAAATTTCAAAGAGCAGCTTGATATCTTCAAAAACAAGAACACTTGGTTGATGACCTCACTCTATGTCATGACTTTTGGTTCGTTCAGTGGATTTGCTGCTGCTTTCCCAGTGATGATTGGCAAGATGTTTGGAGGCTTTGACAATGCCCCTGAGCCGCTTAAGTACGCGTTCTTAGGGCCCCTCATTGGTGCATCTGTTCGCGCATTTGCCGGCCCTGTCGCTGATAAAGTCGGCGGCGGTAAGGTCACAACATTTTCCGCCATCGGGCTAGTTGCATGCACTTTTGCAGCAACGATGTTCACTAACCCTCAATCGATGGCAGATTGGCCAGGATTTCTGGCTTGCATGTTAGGGATATTTTTCTTTAGCGGGGTAGGTAATGCCAGTACCTTCAAACAAATGCCGATGATTTTTCCGCCTCGGCAAGCAGGTGGAGTCATTGGTTGGACATCCGCAATCGCAGCATACGGCCCGTTTCTGTTTTCGGTGCCGATCGGCATGCTCATCGCAAAGCAGGGCCATCCTACGATGTTCTTCATGATCGCTGGTGCTTTCTTCGTCATCAACCTGATAATCAACTGGTGGTTCTACGCTCGTAAAGGCGCGCCGAGTCCATGCTAAGAATAGTTTTCTGAGAATGCGAATATCAGACCCCTCGACGCTCATTGTCGAGGGGATTTTTTCTAAAGCCACACAAAACCCAGGTTTCGCCGCAAGTTGTTTATCCGATTCTCACGAATCATATTGATCAAGTTGATTGAGCTGATTCGTTTCCAAGAATCAGGTTGAGTTCTTCAATTGTGTTTGCGCTTATGATTGAGGCTGGATTGAGGCCCGCCGTAACTAGATCAACTTCAGAAATCGTTCGAGTCTTGAGTAGATTAACCCATCTCAAAATTCTGGTTTCACCTGCATCCACAAGTCGAACAAGATTGCCCCAGCAAGATTTGCGATAAATGCCCAGTAGCGGCTGGACTCGCGAATTTGCTTCTACGAGAACTGCATCATCACCCTCTTCTAGCTTCATGACCATCAAGTCGATAATCCTGGCATCAAAAAAAGGAATATCACAACTGAGGAGTACAACCAACGGCCTTTCTGGTTGAAACTGAGAAAGAGCGACTAGAGGCCCTGCAAATTCAGTTTGATCAGCAATAAAACACTCGTCACGAATAGCCCGGCGCCCAATTGAAGAGACTTTTTGGCATTGAGTCTGGATTTGGTCGAGTATTCGCTCTGATTGACTTTGACCCAGAATGGGCAGAGTCGCTTTGTCTCTGCCCATTCTGGAACTTGCACCACCGGTGAGGATAACAGCTTCTACGTTATCCCACATAAGGGATTCCATCAATTGATGCGGCTTGATTGAGCGCGATCAACTTCCGCTTCTCCTGCGGGGAGAGGTGCTGATGATCTCCGAAATCCATTCCCACTTCCTTCATAACGGCGATAAGGTCATCATGATGGAGTTGCGACTGAAAAGCCTCACCTGATCGCGGGCAAATGGCTTGCTTGCCGCCATTCCCTTCCTCTTTGTAGTACGCAACACCCAATTGGGCAGGTCGCTGAATAACGTGGAACAGCTTTCCAAAAGGCATCCACAGTAAAAGAACAATGACAGTAAACGCGTGGATCATGGAAATGAATGAGAAATGAGCCCCACCCATGAGTCGATAACTCGCTGTGATCATTAGTCCAGTGATTGAGACCGCAAAGAGCAAAAACAACGGCATGAAGTCATTCACAAATGTCTCAACTGACTGTGCGCCATGTTCAAACAGTCTGCGGTGCATAGCAATCCCAACGCCGAGTAACACTAAAACTGCGCTGATATTGAGCCCATTGAAAAAGAGGAACGCTAAAATGCTGTCGTGTGGGAAAGCTAACATGGGCTTGCCCCAAAACTCAACCAAATAGTCCACGCCATTAGGGGCGACACCAAACTGAATCCATCCCCAACTGAGAGGGAATGTGATCGCGAAAGCGATCAAGCAACCCCATGCAAGTGCCATGTGGGCAACCCACCTTCCTTTTCCGCGATTGGAAATGAACTTCTGAACAACAATATTGTCAATGAGGAGTTTTATGAGAACGAAGATGTTCTTCATCAACTTAGCAGGACGCAAAAAGAGCTTCCATCCCGCCTTGAAATAAACCCACGTTGGTGGGCGCTGAATCCACGATACATAGCGGTATGTGATGGCAAAAGCTGCGAGCACAGTCGCGGCTGCATATGCTGCCAACGGAGAATCAAAGCGCGTCAGTTGTCCTGACCCAAAGAATATCCCCGCCGCTACAAGAAGCCCAGCGATTGAACCAGCAATAAATGAAGTCTTGTTTGTGCTTTGAGGAAAGTTACTATGAGTCATGTTCAGCCTCGAGTAAATCGTCGAGCCACGATAATGCCGCCATCATATTGGGAAATCCGATTGTTGTTGTTGAGAGGAGCACAGCATGTTTTATTTCTGCTGGACTCGCACCTGCCTGGAGTGCCTTTCGGACATGGCTCCGAAGAGCACCTTCCATTCTTGCCCCTGTTGAAATCCCTACCTTTACTAAAGCGATTTGCTTTTCATTGAGTGGCCCAGCATTTGTGAGAGCTTCCCCCAGGTCATTGTACGCTTTCCCGATTTCGGGATTGTCTTCGATAAATTTAGTGAACCGTTTTGGAGGCTGGTTCATTGCTGTTTCTCCAGTTTTTGGATTCCAATGAGCATCCAAACATTCGCGACAAGAAGCAGAATGCTGAAACCAGCCGCGGGGATTGCGGTATGTGCATGACCTGCAAGCATTGTTTCCAAAACGCTGACAAAGAGATACAACTGAAGAAGGAGCAAAACCGCCTGGAATACTTGGAGCCCGGTCAAGACTCCGCTTTTTTGACGGCGTCGTAATCTCTCCGTCAAGTTACGCTTCATGGCTTTCGTCTCCATGCTTTTTGACACCAGTTGCCCAAATCGCGTCCCCCCTTACCTCTAGCATTATTTGAGGAATAGCATGCGGCGGGGGGCCTTGAATGACACTGCCGTCCTCGACAGAAAATGCCCCGTTGTGGCACGGACAAAACAGCCTGTGTTCTTCCGCTTCGTAAACAACCGGGCAAGAGAGATGCGTACATCTCCGCCCGTATGCAACGTATTCGCCATCAGGCTTTTGAATGAGGAGACAGAGATCTTTTGAGCGAGGAAAGTTGAAAGGCAGAGCGGCACCAGGCTGAATGTCATGTACTAGTGCTATTTGCTGAGGCTCAAATTCGGGGCCATCTTTTTTGACTTTGCTCCATGCGGCAAGCCCGAGGGAACCGGCAGCGAATGCACCGCTCGCCAAGGTGCCGAATTTCATGAATTCTCGCCTCGTCACATAGTTGTCATCTTCCCAGTCAACCGGAAAATTCTGAACTGTATCTTGATCCATTATTGTGTCCTTGAAATATTGAGCAGATCGCTTTTGCGAATGGTGGTGGAACCTCTAACTTCGAGCCTTGTGTTGCCTTTGGGCATCATCAGATGAACTTTCGTTGTGATGGTGCGGCTACCGAAAATGAACTCGTTTATTGGAGTTCCCCCTCTCATTTCCGATACCTCTTCCGGGGTGGCATACATGATTGCTTGAGACGGGCACACCGTCGCACACATGGGCTTTTTCCCAATCGAACTTCTGTCGTAGCACATATCACACTTAATCATCTGATCAAATGCGGCGTGGTATTTGGGAACCCCAAACGGACAGGCAAAGACACAATTGGAGCACCCTATACACCTTGGTTTCAATGATGTATGCACTACCCCGTCGGGTGTCCGCTTGATAGCATCGGCGGGACAAACGGCGGCGCATGCAGGTTCATCGCAGTGCATACAGAGAACAGGGGTCGTTTGCACAGTGTCTCCACGCTGGATCGTTTCCAGATGGATCATCGAAATGCCAGCGTGAGTATCACATTCCGCGCAGGCTTCGACACACGCATTACATCCAATACACCGGCTAGGATCAATGTAAAGTCGTCGCTCACTCACTGAAAACCCCGAGAACCATGAGTTCATTGTAACAAGCGCATGCTGCTAAAGATATGATCGACATCATATTCTCAGCCTATCGCATTGGACAAATTCAGAACCTGACTCCATCGATATTGCCTACACCGAGAGTTGGTTACCTGCAGTCACGAGACCTGAGTAATGCCGTACCGAAAAAAATTGCTGATCTAGGGACATAGGCATCGCTCTCACAGGATTATTGCGAAATAATTCCAAGTTCAATTGTACTTGGTGTAACGCAAACTAAAAGATCTGCAAGCCTGATTAGTTGTGATGGGCTTGGCTAGAGAGTAGACAAGAGGGGGGATATTGAACTTCTGTCTATCCTATCAGCAGCAATACAATAGTATGGTGGCCACGACCATTGACTGTTTACAGGTTCGTTTTGTTGCCGCAAAATAGCCTGTTGGGGTAGCTAATCGCTGATACAAAAATCAAGGTCGCAGAATGATGTATTGAATATGCATTGACGGACAAAATTTTGGCTTCTTGGAAAATCCGCGAATCCCCTATCCCCTGCATCAAACTATGCAAGGTATGCCCTGCTTGGGACCGTTGCCCTACGAGTTTGGCTACAAGTGTGCAAACAAAACGATGGCATTCACTAAAACGGAGTGTCTGTTATGGCTTATGTGCACTGACCATCTGAATCTCCGACCACACTATTAGCCGCCTTGATGCTGTTCTGACCGCCCTGCAAAGCGGCTGAAAAACGATGTTTTTCTTCGCGCACGTGAGGGCCTTAACCCCAAGGAAAATAATCGGCCTCTACGGGTTCAGTCCACATCTACGAACGACTCTGAAAACTTCGTCATAGCCCTTCTATGAGCTTCTCTCGTTCCATGACCATACAGATCGGTGGTCAGGCTGATTTGGCTATGTCCAATGATCTTCTGCACATCATGGATTGAAATGCCGTTAGCCAACATCAAAGTCGCCGTCGTGTGACGCAGGTCATGGAACCGCATCTTTTCCAAACCGATGTCATTCAGGCATTTTTTTAGAAGGTCATTGATGTACTTCTCATCAAGTGGCCGACCAAGGTCATTGAGAAACACTAAGTCCATAGGGTTCTTCCAACCGCCCAGATCAATCCATGCTCTCTGAGTGATCAGCGCTTCCAATGCTTGCTTTGTCAGTGGAATCTCTCGCCTTGCCGCTTTTGACTTCAGAGACTTATGGGTGAGCCTGCCGTCAATGCGTTGGAGTTGATGTCGAACTTGAATACACTCAGACTTGAAGTCGATATCCTTCCAAGTAAGACCGCGAATCTCCCCATTGCGCAGCCCGGCATGAATGGCAACAGTGAAAAGCGGTGCATACCAATTACCCTCGATGGAAGACAGTAGTTGATTCACTTGTTCGGTTTCCAAATGTTTTGGCTCATTTGGTTCTAATTTTGGAAGCATGATATCAATGGCTGGATTGAAAGCGATCAAGTTGTTTTGGACTGCTGACTTGAGTGCCCTGCTAAGCGTTATTTTCGCGCCTCGAATGGTTGATGGGCTAGAACCCTTGAACTTCATCTCGCTGATCAAATTTTGTATTTGAGCGCGATTTAGTCTCAAGATAGGCGTTCTCCCAAGTACCGGAACAATGTAAAGCCGGCACATCATTTCGTAGTAGGTGAAGGTCTTCGGTGCCAAATTTGGCTTGACTTCTTTAGTGAGCCAAACGTCCAGCCACTGCTCGACAGTAGTGGAGTCTTTATCGGCAGGTAGTTGTCCCTTTGCGTTGAGACGTTCCATCTCGCGCTTCTTCTCTCGTAACTCACTCTTGGTTTTTGCAGCAATCGTCCGCCACGCATATGTTCCATCAGGTCTTACGAGGCGTACCTTCCCGAAAACTCTTCTTTTCTTTTTTGTTGACGCCATACTGAAGTGTGCCAAAAGTGTGGCACAGATTTTGATTTTTCCGGAAGACTACTGATTACCCATGAAGAAATTGAACCTAATTCCATACTCCCCTGGCAAGGAAAGACACCTGTGGGAAGTATATATGACTAACTGTTAATCAGCGGGTCGTAGGTTCGAATCCTACTGCGGCAGCCACCTTTTTAGGTTCAATTTGGGGAGAATTCAGAATTCGTAGCGGGTCAAAATCGTCCTACTGTACTCAAGTTTGTACTCATTCTTCAAAAAACTGCTTTATGAGGGTGATTTTCAAATCGCATCTTCAGTCGATCCGGGCGACAGAAGACATCTATCCTGAAACCTTTCCTCCTTCAAAACGGTCCAAACGATTGAAGATTTAGGAATATCTATGGGCGGTTACGGTAGCGGTTGGCATAGGCCAAGCAAGTTGGCGGCAGATCATCAAAAGAGTTTTGACGTGGGATGGATGGTTCGCGGCAACCCCATCAAAAAGGGGTGCTGGATTCATACAATTGGCTGGTTCAGGGGCGGAGAAGAAACTGGCTCATGCCGGTATCGCCTTTCCCGGGATCACGAAAAGCCAACCGAGATCAGCATCGAGTGCCTCCGTGATGGTCAGGAGTTCAAACAAGAATTCGAGCTCAGCTACCAGCAAATGCCCAAGGGTGGAATCAAAACGTATGTCATCTGCCCGTATTGCCAAAAGCGCAAACTGATACTCTACTTCTCTCAGCACCACTGGCTCTGTTGCCGGACTTGCGCGGGGTTCACTTATGTGAGTTGCCAAGAAAGCAACAAGCCTCCTCAATCCCTTGCTCACCTTGTTGCATTGCTCAAAGAAGAAACCCGCTGGGATCGAGAGTGGCAATCCACTGTTCGCAGGCGCGAAAGATGCAAGGAATACCGGCGGAGGGTCAAAAACTAGCGGTTCTGAGTTGTCCCAAACATTGCTTCCATCTTGTCCGCCGCCTCTCGTTGCAACGCTGGAATGACGTGAGAATATGTGTTGAGGGTGAGCGTAATCTGAGAATGCCCCAAAGTCTCCATCATAGTCCTCGGATCAGTGCCTTGGGCTAGAAGAAGCGTCGCGCAAGTATGCCGCAAGTCGTGGAATCTCAGGTTTGGCAGGTCAGCATCACGGAGAATGCCTTTGAGTACCTTTCGGATGTTACGCGGATCAGCGGGAGTTCCAACGGTGGAAGCGAAGACAAAGCCCATTTCCGACCAAACATCACTGTTTGCTAACTTGGTTTCATCTTGTTCGAACCTGTGCAATCTCAAGGCTTCAATGGAGAAATCTGGGAGCGGGATTTGCCGCTTGGCACGAGCCGTCTTCGGCGGAACAAGAGTGAGCTTTCCGTCAATCCTTTGAAGCTGGTTCCTGACATGAAGGACTCCCTTTTCAAAGTCGATGTCGTTCCACCTTAGACCAAGAGCTTCACCAAGTCGAAGACCAACCGCCATTGCCACGGTGAAAAGAGCTTTGTACCGCGTCTTACTTGCAAACCCAAGGAATGTTCGCGCTTGGTCTGGGTCAAGGTGAAGGTATTCAAACTTCTCTGACTTGGGCACCGAGACGGCAATTGCCGGATTGCGGATGATCAAATCCCACTTCACCGCCTGATTGAGTGCCGCGCGAAGAACCCGGCGCAAATGATCCACGCTGAGCCCAGACTCAGCTTTAGCGTTCAGGAAGGTCTGAATGTGCTGAGGCGTGAGTTTGTCGAGTTTGAGGCTACCGAGCCCAGGCTCTAAGTGATTCCGGATGATCTGTTCATAACTTCGGTATGTAGAGGGACGGATTCTTGGCTTGGCGACTTCTTTGAGCCAACTGTTTAGGAACTGCCCAACCGTCTGGCTCCTCGACTGAATTGTCAAGCCTTGGTCGAGGTTTCTGGTTGCTTCGGTGACTTTGCGGCGAACTTCGGCTTTGGTCTTGCCATAAAGTGTCTTGGTAATTCTCCTATGATTGATGAGGTCATAGCCGAGACTGACCCTGCCAACCCAAAGCCCGTCCTGTCGTTGAAAAATTGATCCCTCGCCGTTACTTCGTCGCTTTGCCATCTAGTTTCTCCTCTGACTTGATTCGGTTTCTCCTAAATACTTTCGCTTTGCAAGCATCTGAGCAGTATTTGCGCCTTGCATGATGACGAGTGAACTGTTTGCCACATCCCTCACAGCGATGAGTTCCGAGCGGTTTTCCTAACACTTGCTCTGAAAGCATAATGCACATGGAACCGATGAGCGTGATTGGCATAAGTCGGAGTTGCGGCCCTTTTGCAATTCTCAGCCACGGTCTGCAATGCTCATGCAATAGGTGAGAAAGTCCAAAAAGCAAGAGTTCTCTCGAGGCTCGAAGCGTAAACTCAGCCTCGCTTTCGGGAGCCGGGGATACAGGTAAGGGGGCTTCGGCAAATTCAACCGAGCCTAAGGCAAATGAAAAGTCATCTTGCTTTTCACCTCGGAAAAACACTCTGTCGGTATCAAACTCAATGATTTTTTCTAGGGACCTGACATCTTGCTCACTAAGTTTCTGCCAAAGGTGATTCAAGCTCGACAGGGCTGAGTGCATCGTCTTCCAGTAGTCAAGGCTTTCACGCCAAACGCAAGCAGGGTTTGACAAGGCACTGCGTATCGCTTTCGCGCTTTAGAAAGACCTTGAGATTTGCCGAAATCTCTGTACTCAATAATGTACTCAAATGAGTACAAAACAATCTCACGCAAAGAACAACTATGGAATGGCGACTCAAAATTTGAACCTAAAATGAAAGATTCTGGACATCAATGGAAACGTTCATTTGGAACTGTTAATCAGCGGGTCGTAGGTTCGAATCCTACTGCGGCAGCCACTTCCCCATCTCCCCAAGCAACGTCGGATTTCCATTCCCAAAAAGTGCCCAGGAATATGACGAAGATCATACTATTCGTCCGGCAACTCACCCGATAATCCAAGAGGTAATCAAATTACCGGACAGAAAAATGAGTTCATTATTCGAAAAGCTGGGCGGAGAAGCCGCCGTCGATGCCGCTGTTGATAAATTTTATCGTCGTGTTCTTGCGGATGACCGCGTCAACCACTACTTCGAAGGGATTGACATGGACAAGCAAGCCGCTAAACAAAAAGC
>JAGQUX010000007.1:29274-86617 GCA_020438215.1 Armatimonadota bacterium
TTTGGTGGCCCGAATAACTACACCGCTCGAGACATGAAGGAAGCTCATGCTCACCTGGATGGCTTGAACGACGATCACTTCGATGCCATCGTTGAAAATCTCGGCGCAACACTGAAAGATATGAGCGTAGGCGACGACCTAATCGGTGAAGTTGCCGCAGTTGCAGAAACAACTCGCGAAGCTGTTCTTGGTCGCATCTAAGCGTGCCGGAATTTCTTTTTGAAGATCAAACCGTAGAATTCGAGGATGGGCAAACCATCCTCGATTCTCTTCTTGCCGCTGGTCTATCCATAGCGAGTGGATGCAAAGCTGGGGCTTGCCAATCGTGTTTGCTCCGCGCAAAAACAAATGCTCCTGCGAGCGGACAAAAGAGCCTCGATCAATCCACTATTGATGCGGGAGGATTCCTCTCCTGCCAAGCAAAACCGGTTGAGAATCTGGAAGTCACGCGCTTTGATCCATCGTTCTTTCCGACCTACAAGGGAACGGTTCGGACAAAGGAAATGCTGACCGATGATGTCTGCCAGCTCGTGCTTGATGCACCAGATTTCGCATTCTCGCCGGGACGATTTATCCAACTACAACACTCTAGCGGAATCAAGCGACCTTACAGCATTGCAACCTCGGCTTTGGAAGATAAAAGCAAGGTGGAGTTGCATATTCGCCTCTTACCGGGTGGAGCAATGAGCGAAATCATCCGTGCAACAGAACCCGGAGATGAATTCGATTTTCAAGGCCCATTCGGTAAGTGCGCCTACCCTAACGATAAAAGCGATCGGCCAATTCTCCTAATTGGATCGGGAACCGGGCTCGCTCCCCTCTACGCAATTCTCTGCGATGCACTGGCGCAAGGTCACCAAGCTCCCATCTCGCTCTTTCACGGAGCCGCTCAAGCAGATGGTCTCTACTTCCAAGACCGACTCCTCCAGCATGCCTCAGAATTCCCAAACTTCCATTACGCGCCGTGTTGCGACACAGACGCGGGAGAAGGCATCGTGCTGGGCTCGCCGCTAGAAGTCGCTTTGACCCAGCATTCCGATCTGGATAACACTCTCGTTTACTTGTGCGGACACCCGGAATTGGTGAAAGCAGGACACAAAAAATGCTTCCTTGCTGGAGCCAGCCTCAAAGAGATTTTTGCCGATCCGTTTGAGCCTTCCGCTTCGTAGATTCCAGTTCTTAACGTAAACTACCTGGCATCGTATGCCCAAGCTTTCCGAAGCACCTTCGCATATCCAAGTTTTGCGAGCCAGCCACCTGATGGCGAGTCTCTCCGAAGAGCATCTTTTGGGCATTGCCGGGGATTCCAAACTCGCTCATGCCGAACGTGGCGAGTTGATCTGGCTCAACGGCACGGAAACCAACTTTTTCGGAGTGGTGGGGACAGGCTTTGTCAAAATGATGCGCTCTACACCCACCGGTCAGGACGTCACTACCGAACTCATGGGGCCGGGGCAGGTGTTTGGCCTGCTTGGGGTGATTGATGGTTCCGGCTGTCCGCAATCCGCGCAGGCAGTCTGTGCAACCTGGTATTTGCAAGTTCCCAAAGCACGCTTCTTAGAGGTCTACGATCAGAACCTCATTCTCAAAGAGAAGCTCCTCAAGCGCACAACCCACCGCCTGAGAAACAGCTACGCCATGTTCGCCCGGATGAGCGCAGGCAAAGTCGAACAGCGCATCGCATCTATCCTCTTGATTCTTGCCGAATCGTATGGGATTGAGCAGGGAGCCGAAGTTCTGATTGATGTCCCACTCACCCGCCAGGACATTTCCGAAATGGCGGGCACCACGGTCGAGACAACAATCCGTATCCTCAGCAAATGGCAGAAATCAGGGTTGGTTGCGACCCAGAAGCATCGGATCATATTGCAGAAGCCTGAGTTGCTGGCAGAGATGGTTTAGCGTTTTAATAGGTTGTGTTGCAGAGCTTCTTCTCAATTCTGTTTGTGATTTGAAAATAAACGCCAAGAGAAATTGCCCCGCAAACAAACAGGCAGGTTATGAAGATTATCTCCTGAATTGCACGATGAAGACTGTCGCTTTTGTAAAGACCAAGTTCAGTCAAAACGACAACACAAAATGGCGCAGATGTCGCAAGCCCATGAAGCGGAGGAAGCGGCGACATGGCTTTCTTGCCTGCCATCCGCTTCTTTACGTAGCTGATTCTCCAGGTGATGAAGCCGACATCCATCAGTATCCAAAGAAGCAAAAGTGAAAGAATCATACGAATTTCTAAATAGGTGACCTCTCACTAGTCCTCATATTCGCCAAGCATGGCCTTTTGGAAGAAGCCGTTTACATTCACGTCTTTACCGGTGGGTAATTTCCCTCGCTCAAATACCCATTCTTCGTCTGACCACCTATTCTTAAGAATCTCGTCCATATTTGAAATCGCATTGTCAATGACTTGAATTCGTTCTTCAACTGTCATTGATTTTTCAAGGTCGAGCGCCTTCATAACCAGTCGTGCATCCTCCTCTGTATTGAGGAGCCATGGCAAAGACTTGCTCAAGTGCCAGCCAATAGTTGACGTGCGAGGCTTATTGTCAAAATCCTTGTGCACGACGCCACAAGTAACAATATAGATCGGGCCAAATCGTGACTTAATGAACTCCACGAGATGTATAAATTTCCCGTAATCTCGCGTGAATATCACTCCCTTTTTCTTGAAACCCAGATCCTTGAGTTTTGTCGTGACATGTTTTCGCAGATCAAATTGCTCGCTCATATTTCTCCCTCAACTTGGATCAATATTTAGCTCCCGCAACCACCACATCCGCCGCCACAGCCACTGCATCCAGATCCGCATCCCGACGAGCCACATCCAGAATCTCCACCACAAGTAGAGCTACAGCCAGAGCCGTTACCTCCTCCGCCTCCTCCCGGGTTCTTTATGGCCTTCCAAATTGCAAAACCTACGACTCCTGCAACCACAAGAAAAATAAATATTGTTGTCCCATCCCCCGATGAATTGACCTGAGCCAAACAACCGGCAGTCGTCAAAAGGGCAATCAAGACCGCGGGCATCGCAAGCTTCCGACCCGCGCTTTTCGGAATCACCCAGTTCTCCGCCAGATTCACCCGTTGAAAATGCGGAGCCATTCCAAACCGGACTTCGCTCGGCGGCCAAATGTCGGTTGGCGCATCGGCACCGAATTCTTCGCGATAAAGCCGCTTCGTTCGCTCGTACCAATCTTCGAATTTGCTTCCCTCCGCTTTTCCGCCTTTCGTTGGCCCGTGAGTCAGCCGCCGCCCCAAAACCTCGCGGCAAAAATCATCGAGATACGACTCCACATAAAGCATGTGCAGGTGCCACGCTTGATCCACCTCATCGCTGGGCGTGCATGGCTGATCCGATACCATGCAAAGGTAAGCAAACCGCTTGTATTCCTCAAACACCCTCTGGCTAAACTCGATAGACCAGCCGTTCTCTCTCGCCAAACGCTTGATGAACGAAAGTGCTTCGATCCCCGAGTCCACCTGGAACGCCATGATGCGGTCGTGTAGTTCACGATTTCTCATAATCCTTCCCTTTCAACCAATGATACTGCCCGGCTCTGCGTTTCGATTCAGAAACTACGCTTGAAAAGCCGACCTTCGAATCAGTGATTTTTATCGCAATTCCGCAGATCACAATTGCCAAAGCAAATTCAAACCCAGAAATAATATGAATTATTCAAAAGCATTTGCATAATTTTCTTTCCGAACTGTTGCTTTTCCCCTCCCACTCTGAAATATCATTCGCTTCTCAGTGAAATCATTCACTGAATATTTATTCAGAGGCAACATGTCCATCACCCTTTCCCCACGGTCAAAAATCTTGGCCTTTTCCATCGTGAGCCTTGCTGTCGTCGGTTGTGCCGGCACTGTCTCGAACGGCATTAGTCGCGGTCCGTCTGGTAACGAAGTCGCCGCCGGAAGTTCCTCTTCCAACGGCACGACGATCGACCAACGCCTGTGCGGTACCCCCGACCCTGATCTTGCGACGGCGGCAAAAGCACAAGCGGTCATCGATTCCACCAAGCCGGCAATCTCCCGCGCACCTGGTGTCATCAATGTTTATTGGCACGTCATTCGTAGCGGTACGGCGACCAGTCAAGGCAACATCACTGATGCCCAAATTCAAAACCAAATCACGGTTCTCAACCAAGCCTATGCTGGTCAAACCGGCGGCGTGAATACCGGCGTTGTGTTCAATCTGGTCAGCATCGACCGAACTACCAATTCAAGCTGGTATACGATGGGCTACGGCACCACCGCCGAAACCCAAGCCAAAAATGCACTCCGACAAGGTGGCAAGGGAGACCTGAACATCTATTCAGCAAACATTGGTGGTGGCCTCCTGGGATGGGCAACGTTCCCGTGGGATTACAACTCCGCTCCTTCACGCGATGGTGTTGTCATTCTCTACTCATCGCTCCCAGGCGGCTCGGCAGCACCGTATAACGAAGGCGATACCGCAACCCACGAAGTCGGTCACTGGATGGGCCTATATCACACCTTCCAAGGTGGATGCTCCACTAACAACGACTATGTGAGCGACACCCCAGCAGAGCGATCTCCAGCTTACGGGTGCCCCATAAATCGCAACACTTGTAGCGGCAAGAAATTCCCTGGCAATGACCCCACTACCAACTTCATGGACTACACCGATGATGCGTGTATGTTCGTGTTCACGGCGGGGCAAGCTTCTCGGATGGATGCGGCGTTTACCGCTTACCGCAAGTAAGTTCCCAGTGAGCTTGATGAGAATCCCGCGCTTCGTTTTGAAGCGCGGGATTCTATTATCTTGACTACGCAAGCGTTACTTCATCAAACGAGGTGTATAGCTAGCTTCCTGCAATACTTCCTCATCCCAACCAAAAAAATCTTCGTTTGCTATGCTGTGGACAAGGCTTATTTTGTCACCGCTAACATCTACACACACTGATTCCTTGAATTCATGAGGTGTTGCATAAGGGCTGTGGTCTAAAACGCAATATCCAGGGATCTCTTCAAACCCTAGATTTTCTGAGGTGTATTGATTGTGTTTTTGGGCGACAGACTTCACGAGACTCTTCAGAAGAGGTAAGGCATCATCACTTTGTATCTGGTACTTGCCACTCGTAATCTTTCTAATCTCTGCGTCTAGCTCGACATAGATTTTTCCAAAAGCAGGATCTTTTGGTTTATGCCACATGATTCTGATTGAGAGGATCACTAGGAGCAAGATCGCAACGACAAAAGGTACTTGCTTCACATTAAATGCCCTCAAAATTAAACGCCTGAACAACAAAGTCAAGTTCCCGATTACATGTCAATCGCAATGTCCTGATAACACTCAGTGATCTGCCTGCGTCTCTTATGCAATGTTGGAGTTGGCTACTTCCGACGAGCTTTGCGTTTCCGTTTCGCCGCCTTCTTGACCTTATCCTTATGGTGGACGCTATGACTGAGTTGCGACTTCGTGCCTTTGTAGAACCGCTCTTTACCCGGACGCTCCGGCTCTTTTTTAGCGATTGCCTTCATCACTTTGGCGGTCTCTTTGCTCGGTTTACCCAGAACCAGCGCATCCCCGACCAACTTCTCAATCGCCCGAACTAACTTTCGCTGGGCGGGAATTGCTAAAGTGATCGCCTTCCCACGCGCACCAGCGCGTCCCGTTCGCCCGATGCGGTGGATGTAATCCTCCGCCACTTCCGGGATATCAAAGTTGACGACGAGGGAGATGTCCTTAACATCAATCCCGCGTGAGGCAACGTCAGTGGCAACTAGGACGCGGTACTTGCCGCTCTTGAATCCGCCGAGTGCCTCCCGCCGCTGAGCAAGAGTCCGATCTGCATGGATTTCGGCGGCCGTTTCTCCTTCATCTGTTCGGAGCCGCTTCGCGAGTTTCCGTGCCCCGTGCCGCGTGCGCGTGAAAACCAGAACGGTGCCTTCCGTCCGGCGGAGAATCCGGCAAAGTTCAGGGAATTTCTCCTCGTGCGGCAACACGATCAGCTCCTGATCAACAAGATCACTTGCTGTACCCGGCGGGACAACTTCCACTCGCTCGGGGTTGGTTAAAAACTTGTTTGCCAGCGACTCAATTTCTGGCGGCATTGTCGCGGAAAAAAGAAGCGTTTGTCGTTTCTTTGGACAGGCGGCAATGATCTTCTCAATCGCGGGGGCAAACCCCATATCGAGCATCCGGTCGGCTTCATCCAAAACGACAATGGAGATGCGATTCAGCTTGTATGTCCGCTGTTGCATGTGATCCATCAACCGCCCGGGCGTCGCAATCACAACCTCGTGTGGCTTGCGGAGTTGCTTGACCTGCATGTGCATGGACTCTCCACCCACAACAAGAACCCTTCTCAACCCGAGAAGATCAAGCGTCTCAGCGATCTGGTGGGCGAGTTCGCGGGTAGGAGCCAGGATCAAAGCAACTTGACCAGTAGCCAAACGCTCAGTAATTGGGAGCCCAAACGCAAGGGTCTTCCCGGTTCCGGTTTGAGCAAGACCAATCAGGTCTTTGCCTTGCATCCCAAGGGGAATCGCACCCGCCTGGATGGGTGTGGGGTCGATAATATTTTTCACTCGGAGACGACTACAAACATCATCCGAAACACCGAGCGCGAGAAAGCCTGATTTCATTTTCTTTTCCATTCAGGCATCACCCCAAAGTCGTCCGTATTGTGACGGACTTACCCCTGGGTCACGAGCCGTTTGGCAATTCGTCCCAATATTTCACGATAAGAAAATTTGATTCTCTCGGAATTATTCCCGTATGATTCCACTATGAAATCATTCTTGTTGTTTGGCCTACTTGTCATGGCCACTTTGACGTTGGGACAAACCCCTCCGAGCAAATACGCAAAGGCAACATCAGATCAGCGCATTCGATCTGAACGCGTTGGTAATGAGCTACTTGAGATGATTCGACAAAGCGAGGACAACCCCGACGTCATCCTTTCGGTTGGGAAACGCTATGTATCCGAAATGGATCGGGCAATCGCAGTTGTGATCAACTACCGAGAGGCAAAAACCCGCTTTGGATTACAGTCTGAAATCGACGATTTCCTCGAAATGTATCTTGCAATGCAGATTGGGTTGAATTCCCTCTCCGAGCTAACAAAAGAGAGTGCTTCTGAGCCTGTCACACCTGCTGAAATTGCACAAGCGAAAAAGTATTTTGAATCGGAGATTCTCCCGACTCTAGACAACGCGATCCGAAACCAGCTTGAGGCACAGGGGGCAGCAGATCAACTCACAGACAAAGGGTTTGATGAATTGACAATCCTTGTCAAAAGCCAGATGGTTTCAAGGCTCAAGAGCCACATTGAGATGCAGATTCAAAAGGTGACAAAGCTGCCTCTCAAACTTGATTACAGTCTCAGAGATCATGTAGAGGTTGCTGCTCGAACCTGGATCAGTCGTAACGTTGGAAGTATGGTGTTGCAGTTCGCTGCGAACCAGATCATTGTCAATATCGTTGGTCAAAAAATCCTTGACTGGATTGGCCCCAAAGTTAAAGAGGCGTTCCGGAGCAAAGGTGATTTAGAGGCAAGGGTTAAGCGTGCTAATTCGGGCATGAAAAAACGAGAGATCAAGCTGAACAAGATGGACGGCGAAGAAGACTTACGAACTGTTCGACTAGAGATTGAGGCAGCGGAAAAACACATTGACGTTTCAAACCAGTATCTCTGGAAAGATCTCACTCGCTCAGGCAAAGAGGATATTGCCCAAGATCTGCTAATCGGAGAACTCAGCCTCAAGAACGCAATCAAAAACACAAGAACTCGCTTCTTAATGAACAGCAAGATGGCCGAGTTTGCTTTTGATTCCATCTATGATGTCTTTACTGAGTTCAAGGTGAAAGCGGAAAAGATGCTGACCAAATTCGAGGCCAAGCATCAAAAAACAGAATCAGGCAGCATGTCCGTCTATGTTGGCTATGGAATTGATGACCTGACTACCCGAAAGGATCGCTTTACCCTCCACCTCTCGGGAGGAGGATCAACGATTAATCTTCGAATCGTCGATCCCTCAGGTCAAGTCATTGCAAATCACACACTGAAAAAATGGGATGCGTACCCGGATGCTTACATGAAGGAAAACGTACCGTGGATTGACGGATCGAATTGTCCCAAAATTAGCGTTAGCCCTGTCGGCCCACGTAATCCAGGTTGGCCAAAACCTACTGAGCTAGCACTCAGCTTCTGGGAGAAAAGGTCATTCCGATTCAAACGAAGCGATATCGCGGATTGGATTCCGTTGAACTTAATCTCAAATCAACAGAAAGCATTGCTCTTTGACGTAAAATACGCTCAGCCAGCGGTCTGCTGGTGAATAGGAAAGTAACGCAATGGCGAAAATTACTGAAATTGAAGGGATCGGAGAGGTCTATGGCAACAAGCTGATTGAAGCCGGTGTGACGACCCAAGAAAAATTGTTGGAAATGGGTGCGACCAAAAAGGGCCGAGCAGATATCTCGGAAAATTCCGGGCTCAGCGAAAAGCAAATTCTGAACTGGGTGAACCGCGCTGACCTCGCACGTGTCAAAGGCATCGGTTCTGAATACGCCGACCTTCTTGAAGAAGCGGGTGTGGACACAGTTCCGGAACTGGCTCAACGCAATGCCGCTAACCTCACCGCAAAGATGGAAGAAGTCAATGAAGCGAAGAATCTCGTTCGACGTGTGCCTTCTGAAAAAGAAGTCACCGACTGGATCGAGCAAGCCAAGGGCCTCGACCGAGTTGTGACCTATTAATTAGGTGAGCGAAGTGGATCAACTCGTTAACCTCTTGAAGGAAAAAACTGGTCTTGATGATGCGATGGCTGAAAAGGTCGTTGGGTTCATCAAGGATCACATGCACGAAATCCCGAAGATGCTGGGCGGCGACCTTGGTGACAAAGCCAAAGGACTGCTCGGCGGCGCGGGCGGCGGATTAATGGATCAAGCTAAGGGGCTCCTTGGCGGCGGCGACGATTAATCTAAACATCTGAGACGATTAAGTCAAGAATCGCGTCTCATCGAATACAAGGGTGGTGAAATTTCGATTTCGTCACCCTTCGTTTTTGAGGAAATTCTGTTATGTCTATGATGTCTGAATTCAAAGAGTTCATCGCAAAAGGGAATGTGATGGATCTCGCCGTTGGTGTGATTATTGGGGGTGCATTTGGCAAAATCGTTGACTCGCTGGTCAACGACGTCATCATGCCGCCCGTTGGGATGATCCTTGGCGGTATTGACTTCTCGAATATGCACCTTGTTATCAAAGCTGGTGCCGATGGAGCCCGCGATTTCCCGACCGTTGCTGCTGCTCAGGAGGCGGGCGCGGTCACCCTCAATTACGGGAACTTTATCAACAATGCAATCACGTTTCTGATTCTCGCATTTGTGATCTTCCAGATCGTACGAGCCTATAACAAGATGCGCTCAGCGATGGAAAAGCCGAAGGTAGAGGAAGAAGCGGCTCCAGCTGGCCCAACTCAAGAAGAGCTACTCACCGAAATCCGCGATTTGCTCAAAAAAGCTTAATCAACCCAGTCCTCCAATCCCCCTTTTCGCTCCGGCGAATGGGGGGATTTTTTTGTCGCATAATCAAATCCAATGAAGCCAGATTCTTCCAAAATCATCGCCGTCCTGATTGCCTGCTTCGCCGCGATCGGTGCTCTGGCTTACATCACTTCGACTTCCATTGCTCCAAAAGCTGCCTCGAATGAATCGGTCGAATCTGATCAACAAACCCCGTAACTTCGCCATCTAACCAAACCGCATCCCTGCCGAATATCAAACTTAAGATTCCGTTTCGGAGGGATGATGTATTCGCGACCTACTTACGATGAACTTTGGAGCTACTTTGGCTCCGCCGACAAGCTTCCCCAAGCCTCTGCTTCCCCACTACAACTTTCCAGCTTGCTTGATTCATCAGAAGCATCGAATACAGAGATCGAAGCTCTGATCCAGAGTGATCCTGCTCTCACCGCCAGTATCCTGAAAGCGGCAAGCAGCGCGGCATATGGGCGTACCAAGCCGGTCACTACCATCCGCGAAGCGGTGATGGTCCTTGGCTTTCGAGCAATCCGTTATCTAGCGGTGGCTCTTTGGACGACTGCTCTCCTCACTGAAACTCAGCACGACTCCCACTTTGATCCAAAGCGATTTGCTAACAATGGTGTGTTCATCGGCACGCTGGCTGCGAAGTTATTCAATCAAAGCGACGAAGCCAAAGCATCTGGTTGGACCACCGAAGAAATGTACGCCGCCGGAATCTTGAGCAATATTCCCATCGGACTGATTTCGCTCATGGCACCAGGGCTTTACAACGAACTTTACACCGTGGCGCAAGCAAAAGAATGCTCGCTGGAAGTAGTTTTCAATGCCATGTATGGCAAACCACTGAATAGTCTTGGCGTCCATGCAATGACTGTGCTCGGCATTCCCGAAGCATTCATTCATGCGCAAGGGCACCTAGATCATCCGGAATCCGCGGAAGAGATTGCCGCCCCGGTTCATATCTTGGCGTACTCCAAGCTCCAGGCGGATTATTGCGGCTTTGGCGTCAGCGATTGGGAGATCGAATTCAGTTCCAGCGATCCACTTTGGACAGACGATACAGATGTGCTGAGCACAGTGGATGCAATTGCTAAAAGCTTGAACCCAAAAGAACTGGAGAAGTCGGCGTAAGAAAAAGAGCCTCCCGATTTCTCGGAAGACTCTTCATGTTAGGGCTCAATCAGGCTTAGTCGCCGACCGCACCCATGTTCAGGGCAACAGCACGAACATCTCGGAAGTCGACCACAAGGTCGCCGTTGATGTCGGCACGTGCATCCCATCGCGGGCTACCCGGTGTGGAACCAAGAGCCAATCGCGTGATGATCAGGTCATTACCAGTAACAGCATTATCGCCGTCGGCATCGCCAGGTGTGAGAATGTGACTCACTTGCCCCATGTTCTGGGCGATCACAACGCCATTGACGCGCTTCGCCAGATAGCCGTCGCACTTCACACGAACGTCGTATGTTCCGACTGTATCGGTAACGAACATGTAGGTTCCGGTTGCAACGGAGCCAGCAACTGTTGGGTTCACCGAGAAGTTCGCTGCAACGTTGTTGGTACCTGCATCTAGCACGTCTACGTTCAGTGCACGGGTGCTGATATCACCGAGGAAGTTGTTGAGACCCACGTATCCTGGGAATGCAACGACTTCTTCACACGGCTCACCAAAGATGGTGAGGTCATCCAGATAGACACCATCGCGAACGACGGATCCATCGGAAGTGAGGCGGAACTTCACGCGGGCAAAGTCCACATTCGGCATACCGAAGGATTGAGCCACCCAGTTCGAACTAGATGAACCGTTGAGTGAGCCGAGCACGTTATAGTTCGCGCCAGCATCACCAGAAGCCATGACATACATGTAGTCATAGCCGCTTTCCAGGTTGTAATTCGCCATGAAGCTCATGGTTGGGTTGATGATGTTTCGGAGATCGTAATCTACCGTTCCCTCCAAGGAGGCATCTTCGTTATTCGCGTAGTTGCCACCGGGGCTATCAGACCAAGCTCGCGTTGGGCTGAAGGCATTCTCGCTTGAGAGCGCCCATGGGCTATCCGGAGCGAAGTCAGACGAACCTTCCATATCGTCGAACAAGACTTGCGCCATGCTCACAACACGGAAGTCATCCAGATAAACGCCATCGCGGTTGACGGAGCCATCGGATGTGAGTCGGAAGCGGAACTGCAGGGAGTCACCGTTGCTGGCATTAACGGCAACGTTTTGTTGTGACCAAGCCGTAGCAGAACCTGTCCAAGTCTTGACTTCGGAGTAAGTACCACCATTGATAGATACTTCGAGTCGAAGATAGTCGTATCCGCTTTCCAGATCCATGGAAGCCATGAAGGTCAAGCTGACAGGGCCGGTAACAACCACAGGAGTGGATTGCACCAGGGCTTCATCAGCATTGCTTGCATAGTTTCCGCCTGGCGAGTCAGTCCAGCTGTTTGCTGGGCTGAACGAATTGCTATTAGTCACCGCCCATGTGGACGAACTTGCGAAGAGCGAACTGCCTTCGACATCGTCGTTCAGGACAGCTGGATTCGTGGCAAACGGTCCAAACGACTTCACGTTGGATCGGTTGCCAAGATTGTCAACCGCGCGTACGCCGATGTACTTCGGTGCCGCTGGCTCAACTCCATTAACAACGAAGTTGAATTCAGTGCCTGCAGGAGTAGAAGAGAAGACGTGCGGCATTGCTTGAGCAGAGCCGAAGTTTCCGTTATCGATTGGGCTGTCGCTCAATCGGACTTCGTAGTGAGAAGCTACGCCGCTCATTCCGTCGTCACCAGATGCGGTCATCCGGAATCCAGCCGCAGTCACACCGCGCTTGTTCACTGTGAGATTAGCGATGTCAGCCGGAGGAGTGTTGTCAATCTCTAACGCATTGTTGAGATTGATTCGACCACCGGGAACAGTTGCCAAAAGGTTGGATGGCTTATCGGCTGTACTCACCATCAGGTCAATAACTTGCCGGGCAGAGAGCCCTGGATTCATCGATCGGACTACAGCAATTGTCGAAGCAGCATGCGGGCATGCCATCGAAGTGCCGCTGAACACCGAATATGTATTGCTCGGAGTCGTACTCAAAATATCCACACCCGGAGCAGCGATTTCCACTAGCGAACCGTAGTTCGAAAAACTTGCTTTGCCATCGTTGTGATCGGATGCAGCAACGAGAACAACGTTATCGTGTGCCGCGCGCAAGCCTTGTCGTGGAGGGTTTTGAGCTCCGTTGTTTCCTGCAGAGTTACAGTAAACAACATCCGCCGCTTTTGCACGACCTATAGCATCGGAAACAGCTTGAGTGTAGCCATCCAAGTTATAGCTAACCGAGATGACACTTGCGCCGTTTGCCCACGCATAGTCGATTGCATTTGCAAGAGCGGTCATCCATGCGGTTGCGCCACCATAAATTCGGAGACCCATGATGCGAACGTTCGGGCCAACACCAGTAATGCCGACGTTGTTATCGAATTCCGCACCAATCGTTCCTGCGGTGTGAGTCCCGTGGGAATCACCGGATGCAGGGAGCGGGCTGCTATCGCCGTCGCTGAAGTCCCAGCCAAGTACGTCATCAATGAATCCATTGCTGTCGTCGTCGATGCCGTTACCTGGGATTTCGCCCGGGTTTTGCCACATACCACCAGCAAGATCGGGGTGATTGTAGTCAAATCCGTCGTCGCAGTCAGCAACTACGACTTCCGGGTGATTGAGAACGATGTCCCAAGCTTCGGGAGCATCAATATCTGCATCGAACGTTCCGCCCGTCTGACCCGTGTTGTTCAGACCCCAAAGCTCACTAAAACGAGTGTCGTTCGGGATGTAATCTCTTTCGAGCTTGACATCAAATTCTGCGTAGCGAATGGCCGGATTGCGTAACAATGCACGCACGGCACTTTCGACAGTCAAACCCATGCGTTCAGACGCAGGAGTGATGTCGAGAATCATATGACGAGTTGGGTCTTGGCCTGGTCGGAGCGAAAGTCCGACTTGACGAGCTGCGAGTTCCCGAACCGCCGCTGTAGAGTTGGAATAGAAACCAACCACAACGTGGTCTTTGGAATAAACGGTCTTTGCTGGAAGCTTAAAAGGATCAACAATCCCTGGCCGAGCAGGAATATCAAGAGCACGTGTACCCGTGAAGTCCTGCGCCAGTGCTTGCCCACCCAGCATCGCTACTGCGATAGCTGACAGCAAAATCCGGAATCGTCCGGATCGACACACACCTAGCATAAGTAAATCTCCCGACCAACAATTGGCCGAACTTTACTAGGCTACCAATTCTTGCTACTGCCAGGCAAATTATTTAGTATCAACCCGCAAAATTGGCAGGTGAGCAAAAACCTCTCAATATTCGTGAGCATTGTTCCAACAATTGAACCAGGCCACTTCTGCACTGACCACGGCCAGGATCATAGCTATGACGGAATACAAAAAGGTTGGCGATCTTCTCGTTGAAGCCGAGATCATCACCACGGAACAGCGAGACGAAGCACTTCTCGCACAAAAAGAAAGTAAAAGCCGATTCGGTGAGATCATCGTCGCGCTGGGCTACGCATCAGAAGAACAAGTGGTTGAATGTCTGGCAGCGCAGTACGACTTCCCATTGGCAGACCTTGAGAATCTGAATCCTTCGGATGAAGCGCTCAAGCTCATTTCCCCAACATTCGCGCTTTCTCGGCTCGTTTTGCCGTTCAAAGTCACCGAATCCTTCCTTTTCTGCGTGATCTCCGATCCGCTGGATATTGAAGGGACTGACTTCCTCACCAAAGCGCTCGACAAACGAATTTCTCTTCAACTTGCTCCCGCGAGCCAGCTTTTCGAAGCAATCATGATTCACTACGGTCTGCCCGGCGCAGCGCAACGTGAAAAGCGACAGCAAGAACTGAAGAAGGCCCTTACCGCCGTTGAAAAGTCGACCGGAACCACCAAGAAGCGAGTGATCAAGGTGCACGATCAAAACGATCGTGCTGAGCTTCTTGATTCAATTGACACTTTCGACGAACCCAATTACAAAACAGGAACCTAATCAATGCTGACCGTAGCCATTACCAGTGGAAAAGGAGGCGTTGGCAAGACAACGTTTTCAGCGAATCTTGCCGCCGCGCTCAAACAAATGGGCGAGCGAACGCTCGTGTTCGATGCCGATTTGCAGCTCGCCAACCTCGATGTTGTGCTTGGCATCAACCCAGAATTCACACTGCAACATGTGGTTGCGGGCAAAAAAGGTCTCCGCGATATCATTACCACTGGCCCGGGAGGCGTTGATGCCGTCGCAGGTGCCAGCGGAATCCCGGCTTTGATGTCGGCTGGCCCCAAGCGCATGGGAACCTTTATTCCGGAACTTGTGCGCTTGGAGCGAGACTACGATGTTCTCATGTTTGACACCGCGGCTGGGCTGGACAATCGCGTGATTACCTTCATGAAATTGAGTCATGAAGTGATCATCGTTTGCACGCCTGACCCGACTAGCATCACCGACGCTTACGCAACGATCAAGACGATCTGCCGCCGCGATCCGGATGCACGAGTTCGCATCGTCTTCAACATGGCGCATCCGCTGGAAGCCGAAAAGCTCTTTGCTAAGCTTGAAAAAATTGTTTGGCAGTATCTGAACAAGAATATTGAGCTCCTGGGCTCAGTCCGATACGACCGTGAGGCGATCGCTTGTGGACGTAAGCGAAAACTCTTTGTTCTCGAACATCCAGACAGTGAAGCCACCGAGGATATCATCGCGATTGGGCGACGATTGAAAGCCGGCGTGCAAAAGACTGCCCTCTGGGCAAGCTAACCAACCAGACTTTAGGGCCCAGTAAATTGACCAGGTCATTGCCAAGTCAAGAACTGCGGCCCATATTTTGTACTTCGTTAACAGTGATCGCGTACGTTTTAGGTAGCCGATTCCCGGTATCATTGAACTGGTGGGGAAAACTCCATCATCTGTTTTTCTTTGGTGACTCTGTTTCACCAGTTGAGCAAGAACCGGACAAGATCGCAAAGGACAAAACGATCAGGAGACGGACTTGAAACAAGGACTAACCCAAGGCAAGCTATTGCAGGCTCAGATTCAAGAACAAAGCGAAACAAAAGAGCCGAATCAACGCAAGCCACGATACGAAGATCGCTCATACAAAGTGATGAAGCGCATTTTTGATATTGTGCTCGCGTCCGTTGGGTTGCTTGTCCTCTTCCCTGTTTATCTCATCATCGCCATTCTCGTAATGGTTGATAACGGCTTCCCGATCTTCTTCAAGCACGAGCGGGTTGGTCAGCATAACAGCCGCTTTTATGTCTTCAAATTCCGGAGCATGCGCCGTGATGCTGAAAAGATTCTCCACGAGAACCCAGAGCTTTTGAAGCAGTACAAGGAAGGTTTCAAGATCACAGATGATCCGCGACTTCTCCGCATTGGGAAGTTCATCCGGGAAACCAGCCTCGACGAACTCCCGCAACTTCTGAACGTTGTTCGCGGTGAGATGAGCCTGGTCGGACCGCGCCCAATCATTGAAATGGAAATCGATCGATACAACGGAATCGAAACATATTTCCGAATGAAGCCCGGTTGTGCCGGAATCTGGCAGTGCAGTGGCCGATCTGAAGTCGATTATGAAACCCGACTTGCCATGAATCAGCAATACTATGAAACAGCGTCGATTCGACGTGACATCGTAATTCTCGCGAAAACCGTCTGGTCGGTTCTCAAGCGCGAAGGGGCGATGTAACCACACCACCTATGTCACTCACACCAGAACGAGCTCGCCAAATCTTAGTAGTTGGGCGAAACAGTTTCATCGCGAACGCTTTGTTCGATACAGATCGGAGCCTTCCTTGGCGAACTATTGGTCACTCTGATCCCATTGACGATTCCACACTTGAAGGGATTGATACGGTGATCAACTTTGCTCTCCACCCGGATCTTCGTCGCGGTGAGTACGATAGTGCAAAGGATCTGGATTTCCAAATCGCCATGAAAATCCGCGATAAGGACATCCGGTACGTTCTTGTTTCCAGCCGAAAGGTCTACGATGCCGAGCACCAGTGGAATGTCAAAGAAGGAGACAATCTGGAACCCGACGCTCCTTACGGCATGAACAAAGCAATCACCGAGAAAAAGCTCTCCGCAATCCTCCACGATAAGCTTTCCATCCTCCGTGTGGCAAACATCGTAGGATACGAGGTGCCTCGATCGAGGGGCTCGTTTATGGCGATGATGCTCGGTGGCCTGAAGGAAGAAGATACGATCACGCTGGATGTCAATCCGAGCGTGAGACGCGATTTTGTCAGTGCTCCCAAAGCAGGCGAAGCACTGGCACGATTCTTGAACAATCCCCAACCAGGAATCTTCAATTTTGGTTCAGGACATGCTGTAGCGATGGGGGACATCGCTCATGCTTTGATCGAAGGATTCGGTCGCGGCAAAATCAATGTCATCAACGATCGCGTACACGATGAGTTCGTTTTGAATACTGAAAAGTTTTCGGGAACTTACGGCGAAGTTGAAACGCCTGAATCACTGTTGACCTATTGCAAGGAACTAGGAAAGAGACATGCAACCCAATAAGATCGTCGTAACCGGTGCTGCCGGATTCATTGGCTCCCACGTCGCGGATGCCGTCGCAGAAAAATATCCAAACGCCACTCTTGTTCTTTTCGACAAGATGACTTATGCCGCTCACGCGGATAACGTCCTTGGCCTTCTCAATCGACCGAATGTCCACTTGGAACTCGCCGATCTGATTGATTTGGACGCCTGCGACCGCGCAACTCGAGATGCCGATCTCGTTATCCACCTTGCCGCAGAAAGCCACGTCGATAACTCTTTTGGGAACAGTCTTCTTTTCACGAAATCCAACGTCCTTGGCACACACACCCTTGCCGAAGCCGCCCGCATGAACAATGTCGGTCGCTTCCTCCATGTCAGTACCGACGAAGTGTACGGTCAAATCCTGGAAGGCTTGGTTGATGAAGATGGCAAATTGAACCCAACCAACCCGTACTCCGCATCCAAAGCAGCGGCGGAAATGGTCATCAATGGGTACCTCCTTAGCTACAAGATGCCGATCCAAATGGTTCGCGCCAACAACATCTTTGGCATCCGCCAGTATCCAGAAAAGATCCTTCCGAACTTCATTCTTCGCATGCACCACGGCATGAAGCTGGAAATCCATGGAAACGGTCTAAACCGACGCCGTTATCTGGCCGCTACAGACTTTGCTCAAGGCGTGCTTCGAGTCATTGAACATGGCAAGATCGGCGAAATCTATAACATTGGCTCTGACGAAGAATACAACAACAACGAAATCGCACAAATGATTTGCGAGCAGTTCGGTCGTGACCCCAAAGAATGGGTCACCTATGTCAATGACCGACCGTTCAACGATGCTCGGTACGCAATTTCCTACGATAAGATTGCCACCATCGGCTGGAAGCGCGACGTGAGCCTTGTCAAACGAATTCCGGAAATGATCGAATGGTACAAGGCCAACATGGATCGATACCCACAGTTCACCGAAGGCAAAAAAGCACCAGGCCAAGAAAAGGTCATGCGCGCAGCCAACAGCTAGGACTCAAATTGAATCGCCTGAATGGATAAAAACAGTCAGGCGATTCTTTTTTTGCCGGAGTGATTGTACGAAACAGAAAGGTATCCCCCTTTCTTTATATATGGCCATCTCAAAAAAACTGGCTCTCACGCTCTATTCCCTCACGCTCTTTTCGTGTGCTCAAGCACAGAATTTGCAGTATTTCACCAACGTGCGTTCGCATGTGGATGACCAAAGTCAAGAAATCTGGGTTGAAAATGATCCCACTTTGCAAACCGTTGCTGTCAACACCGATTTTGGTCTCTCAACAGCGAGTGCTCAAACATCTCCTGGCATCCAACGAGTTTTCTCCCACTTTGATTCGCCAAACAGCAGTTTGCCCGCCATGTCGATGATTGCCGATGCTTGGACACATTGGACAGATACGGTTGTCATCAGCGATCCAAATCTTAACGGCACAATTGGGCACTTCACTGCCAGTTTATTGGTTCATGGCAACGCTACTTTCGCACTTTCAGGAGGATATGCCAGCGGAGACATTTTCGATTACGCATCCATTTATGGGTTTTGGGATTCTTGGATCGGTACGAGCACTGATGGAGGAGGAAGTTTTCTTGTTGGTGGCTGGTTTGGCGATTGGACAAGCGATGAATTCGGAAATGTCTGGTACTCCGGCGATGACCTCAACCAACCCCTAACTGAGGTGGAATTAGAATTCATTTACGGCGAGCCATTTTTGCTGAGAACCAACATGGAAGCCTACATGGACGCCACAAACATGACCTTGCTTCCAGGAACTGTTGACGCAACGCTCGATTTCTCGCACACAACGTATTGGAACGGAATCAGCGGGTTTACCGATAGTAACGGCAATTCTGTAACGCCAGAATTCCAATCTGTATCGGGAATCGACTGGCGATTGAGCGCGGTTCCAGAACCAGCAACCTTGTCTCTGTTTGGAGTTGCAGTACTCACACTTCTGAGAAAACGAAAGAGAACCTGACCCAAACTCACAGGATTTCGCCGCTACACTAGAGATGTGGAGCGGCGAAATCTCTTTTTAAGAATCGTGGGGTTCAGCATCTTGGCGTCGGTGGTGTACGGCATTGTCCACGACATGATCACCGCGCATTATTGTCCTGCATATTTCCTCCCACCACACCACGTCATCATCATCGACACAGAAGTCCCCTTCTTTCTCGCCCTGATATGGGGTGTTGTGGCGACGTTTTGGATGGGAGCAATTTTCGGGGCAATGGTGGGGACTTGCGCCGTTGCTGGACGCCTTCCGCTACTTCCTTTCCCACGATTCAAGAAAATGTTGATCCGCTGCTTGGTCATCACGTTTATCCTAGCGATGGTCGCATTGATCGGTGTCCACCTGATTGGTGACATCGCAAAAGCTCAAAGTACAAGCGTCATCGAGGAAGATCGCAGACTCGTGGTTGCAGCGGTTACCCACGGAGTGAGCTATTTCGTTTCTGCGGTGTCTGGAATATTCCTCTGCATCTGGGCAGTCGTAGTGCGGTTCAAGCTGGCTCGTTCAAATGAAACTGCTGAATCCCGCTAAGCTCAGATTTCCTAGTAATTTCTGCACCTAAGTGCGCCGACAAATCGTGGAATCAAACTCTTCGATGAAACGACAACTTGCGCTACTTGCTGGAATTTTGATTGCCGCATTTTCACAAGCAATTGCCATCGGTCCAATCGGTGGTGGTGGAGGAAATGGTGGCGGTGATGGAGACTGCGTTCCGGTCTCGGCAAACCTCTACGTCAACGAAATGGTCACGATGACCAGCCAAGTCAATCCATTTTCCGGAATTGACGAAGTACATCTTGAAATCCTGACTGTTGATGAGAGCATGGTAGCTGAATTCGATCTGGTTCCCGATGTAAACGGTCAAGTTTCCGTTACTTGGTTCCCACCCGTCGATCAAAGCTATGTGATCAAAGCGCACGGCTACTCCAATGGAATCGAAGTTTCCTGCGAAACAGTTGCTCTGATTCAAGCAGTGCGACCAGATTCTCACGGTTTCATCACTGGCGGCGGCTGGTATAAGCAGAACGTCGGCAAAGACACATTCGGCTTCGTTGCTCAGGTTCTTGGCAATGGCAACATCAAAGGCAACTTTGAATTCCAAGATCACGAGAATCTGTTCAACTTCAAGAGCACCTCTATCGACTGGGTTTACTCACCCGACTGCGTGGAAGGCTTCTTTAGCGGCTTCTGCAAGCTGAATGGCGGCGGTAACTATCGATTCTTCGTGCATGTTTTCGATAACGGCGAACCTGGCAACAACGATACGCTTGAGTTCCGAGTGTACGACCCGGTGAGCGGCGCGCTGATCTACGATTACAGCCAAACGCTGAGCCACGGAAACATTCAAATTCACTGCCGCTAAGAAATCAACGGCAATTTCCAGAATCCTCCCACTGATTTCGGTTGGGGGGATTTTTTTGTTGGAACCTATTCGCGGCATAATTGAATGCAATGGTGCCGCTCATCTTTACGACTCTCGTCCTACAAACTTCTGGCCCGCAACCGCCAGTCATAGAGCCACGCACGATCGGCCCGGCAAGCGAGATCAAAGGCGGCACAGTTCATCAACTCCAGGTCGGCGATCTGACTGCTGACCTTTTCATCCCTGAAGGTTATAAGGCAAGTAAGACACTCAACCTCTGGTGCCATTTCCATTCCCCTGCTTGGTATGTGGTTGGGGAATACCAGCGGCTGGAACCAGTCATTGACCCGATCATCGTTTTCAATTTCGGACAAGGCTCCAGCGTCTACGGGAAGCCGTTTACAGAAGTCGGGAGTTTCCAACCTTGGCTGGAAGCCGCTCTCAACCATCTGGATAAAAAACCGGAAGAGATCAAGCTGAACTTCACCAGCTTTTCAGCGGGATACGGTGCTGTTCGTAACCTCATCGGTGATCCGGCAGTGTTGAGTCGCTTGAAAACTGTCATTCTCAACGATTCCAGTTACGCATCGCTTGATCCCGATCAACCCAACCGGAGAGTTCTCAAAGCCCATCTGGATGTTTGGCAACCACTGGTAGATCGCGCCATCAAAGGAGAAACGACGTTCGTGATGTGTACCTCGCAGATCACGCCTGAACCCTATGCCGGAACATGGGAAGTCGTCATGCAACTCGTCGAAGCAAACGGCGGGAAGATGAAAGAGATCGAGCCAAATTCTATGCCCGCCGCGAGTGAGAAACTCGAACAGCGGCTCCTGCGCACGTATAATAAAGGTCGCTGGTTTGTGTGGAGCTACGATGGCATCACCCCCGAAGCGCACATGACGCAAGCGCGGCGACTCGCCGAGTGCTTGCGAGAGATCAAGAAGTAGATGATCCCGTATTTTTACGGTATCAGAAATCTTTATCACTCAAAACAAATATTGTGTTGCAGAATATGTTTTTAGGGTAGTTCAATGAAATATTCCCCTCTGATTCTTACTTTTTGTGCAACAACGTGCGTTTCTCAGGCAGCAATCTTGATTGACGATTTTACGTCGGGGTTCAACTCCCTCACCTCAGGGCAAAACGTTTACTACGTCACTCAAGCAAACAATGCTCTGGGCGGCTGGCGATACGTTGACCACCGTTTTGCTTTCCCTTCAAACCCGCCGGTTACGACATCTCTTTCAGGCTCAAATCCTGGCGCATTTTCCATTAGTGCTGACCCGAGCGCATTTGGATTTGCGGCACTCCGATGGGGCGGTTCGACTTCCAGTTCTTCCGGTTCAAACCAACTTGCGATCTCCGGTTTCGGTGGGCTAGGAGGAATCGACTTTGCTACAGACGGGGCATTTCGCGTGAGTTATGCAAATAACAGTTTCCCTTCCGGCCCTCCAAGTTTTGAGATGCGGGCTTGGGATACCTCTGGCAACTTGAGCGCTACTGGCTTCAAATTTGCCAATAGTCAAAGCGGCTCAATCCAGTTCGATGTGAGTGAGTTTGCGGGTACAGCCAACTTCAGTCAGATCAATGTTTTGCAGTTGATGGTTCAAGCTCCTGGCACTAGCACGATTGACATCACTCGGGTTGAAACAGTACCGGAGCCAGCAACATTGGCCATCATTGGCAGCGGTGCTTTGCTTGCACTCCGAAAGCGACGGCGAAAAAGCAGCTAATTGCTGAATTTTTAAGATGCCTCTACTTTGACCAATTCAAGGTATGGGCATCTTATTTTTCCGGCCATACTAATTAGCAATGAACGATAAAACCACCCAACGCATCTACGCCATGAGAGTCGGCGGCGTGTACCCGATGTACATCCAAAAAGCGGAGAAGAAAGGGCGTACCAAGGACGAAGTTGATGAAGTGATGCGGTGGCACACGGGCTACGACCAAGCAAGCCTTGATTCAATCTTTGAAAGTGAGATGAACTTCGAGCAGTTCTTCAACGAAGCTCCCAATCTCAACCCAAATCGTAGCCTCATCACCGGCACTGTTTGCGGTGTGCGAGTGGAAGATATCGAAGACTCAATTGTCCGAGAAGTGCGCTACCTGGATAAGCTCATTGATGAACTTGCCAAGGGCCGCCCGATGGAAAAAATCTTGCGAAGCTGAATCAGGCAGCGACCGGAACAGATTGTAGATAAAGGGACTTTGCGGCATCAACGCAATCCGCATCGAATGCCGTACCCACATCGCTATCCATAATAGAAAAAGCCTTGTCGAAAGACATCGCATCACGATACGGGCGCTTTGCCGTTAGAGCATCCAATACATCAGCGACGGTTAGGATTCGCATTTCAAGGGTGAGTTGCTCGGCCCCAAGTCCACGCCAATAGCCTTTGCCATCAAGTCGCTCATGGTGCGCAGAAGCGATATCCGCCATCTCGGAAAAAGCCGGGATTCGGCGAAGAATTTCATCGGAAAACTTGGGATGCAAGCGAATCATTTCGAATTCGCGGTCTTCCAGTTTTCCTGGCTTTTCCAAAATGCTGGTCGGAACACCCAACTTCCCGATATCGTGCATCAAGCCCGCGCGGCGAAGAGTGGTTCGACGTTCATCAGAAAGACCGAGGCAATTTGCGATTTCACACGCATATTCCGTGACTCGCTTACTGTGCTCCGCCGTAAAACTTGATTTGGCATCGATGATCAATGCAAATGCCTCGCACACGACATCAACATCAGATTCGATGTCGGAAATTTCAAAAAACGCGTGAGATTCCTCTAGTCCGGTAATGGTATTGAGAGTCTCTAAGAAATCAGAATCGCAGCAGATCGCAAGGCACACTTCAACAAGATCAGGATTGAACCAAGTTCCGGATCGCGCCCGCAACATGTCTTCCGCTTCCGTCATCCCAAAGGAGCGCACGAACACTTCAACGGTTTGCGATAAACAAAGAATCTGAGCAAAAAGAGGAATCTCATCACGTTGCTTACGATACGGAGCGCCCTTCCCATCCCAGTGTTCATCGATGTATTGGATGGCATCCGAAACCTCAGCATCAAAACCAAGCATAGTGGCGATGGCCGCCCCGCGTGTGCATCGCGCTTCCGTGACCTCGCTCATGATCTTTGTGGGAGACCCCAAGGCACCGAGCATGGTCTTCAACTTCTTCGGAAGTGGTTCGCCGAATTCTGTGTAGTGCATTGCAAACTTCAGAGATTCAACAAAGCTCGTCCAGTCAATCGTTTTGACTTCGCGCTTGACCAGGAAATCATCCCCACCAAAAAGCTTACTGATCCTTACCGAGTTGTTTGAACAACCCGCGTCCTTCAAAACCCCAGCAAAATAGAGTTTCGAGAGTTGTTCGTCTCTAAGCTCAATCAACTTCCCTATTTCTGTGGCGATATAGGCTGACTTCAAAGCATGGCCCGCCGGTTGCCCTTCGACCATATCAAGCGCGAAGCTCAAACTTCCGAGCACTTCCGACAATTGGGGATTCGCCACCTTCAAATTATCGGGTGGCAATGTCTCAGAACTTACGAATTCTGTGAGTCCACGCCCATCGCCCCTTTCGGAGCAAGGATGTCAATGATGTGGGTTTCCTCAATCGCCACAACCCCATGCGGATAGAAGGAAGGGAGATGAACAACTGAGCCGCCCTCAACGATCACCTCTTCCCCCTCGTCGCCTAGAATCCATTTCACTTTGCCAGAGAGGATCACAGCGATCTGCTCACTTCGGTGGGAGTGCACCGCAACCTCGCATCCTGGATGCAGGGTCACGCGAGCAACAAGCATCTCTTCGCCTTCAACTTTTTTGCGATCAAGAAACGGAATCGGTTGATCCATTGGCGTGTCTAACCAGTTGGTAATGCTGGCTTTCATAACACCATCTTACTGACTCACTGGTTTGGCCGATGAATTTCATCAAGAGAATTCAAATTTGGCAACAGAAATTCAAGCGATCGGCGACAGCACTAGAACCACAAGTCTGGCGTGGCAAACTCTAAGATATTTCCTGCCGGATCGTTAAAGTAGATCGACTTTGCCCCATTCTTCCAAGTGATTGATTGAATGATCTTTATCCCCGTGGCATTCAACTTTTTCTCCCATGCATCCAACTCTTCATGGCTCGCTCGGAACGCAATATGCCCTTGTCCCGTCGTTCCATGTGGGGGCACTCCCGCATCGGGAATCAGCGTTTTACTCGCCTTGAAAATGATCAAAACTGAATCGTCAAGCTTTAAGAAAATGTCGCGAGCCTCATCGTACGAAATCACCTCTAACCCTAGAATGCCGCTGTAGAAATCAAGGCATTCTGCCAAGTTTTCGCCGTACAAAACCGTTTCTAAAATTTTCATCACACTGATTCCTACGGTTTTCCGTACTGCCCGTCCGCAAGCAATTGCATTGATCCCAGCTATGCTCATTGGGCCGACAACAAAGCTCAGAACTCCAATTCCCAGACACATTTCGTTAATCAAGCGCAAATTTCGGCTGCATCGTCGGAAGACTCCCGAATTACCGGTTCCAAATTGCGGCTGAGCCTCTGTACTCTTGTTTGCATGAGAAAAGGTCTACTTGCTTTTGCTTTTGCAGTCAGCCTCGGGCTCTTGGGATGCGGTGGCGGCGGCGGCACAATCATTGTTCCGCCTGGTCTTGCTGACAACGTCATTCTCTACTATGTTTTTGATAGCGGCGGCGCGCTCTACACCATCAAGAGTGATGGCACCGATAAAGCGCTTGTTTCAAACGGAGAATTCGCTTCCCTAGTCGTCAATCCAGCCCGAACAGCGATCGCCTTTACTCGCAAAGTCGGCAACTTCAATCACATCTTCACTATGAATGTGAACGGAACCGGCCTAACTCAAGTAACTACCGACGATCACAATCACGACAACCCGAGCTTCGACCAAACCGGCTCGATCCTGTATTTCGATCGCGATATGGACGGCACAGGCATCAATGACCGCAAGATCGTTCGCTGGGGACTGATTTCAGGAGTGATGACTCAGCTGACTTTTGCTGATTCTCCACCTGACACTCTTCCCCATGATTTCGAACCCGCGATCAGTCCAAATGGGCAGATTGTAGCTTTCTTCCGGAGTCCGGCTGGTGGCAATGGCTACATCTGCACTATGTCATCGGATGGCAACGGCATCACCCAGATTGCCCCTCTCGGCACTGAAGATCCCAAGTGGAGCCCGGACGGAACCAAGATTGCTTACATTGACAATCAAAGTGCACTGACCAGCAAGATCATGATCATGGATGCTGATGGCGGAAACAAAACCCAAGTGACTTCAGATTCATCGCGCTTTGCGGATATCAGCTGGTCGCCGGACGGAACACAGATTGGTTACACCCACAGATCGGCGGCAACAAGCTTTATTGCTCAGCTTTACACGATCAACATCGATGGTACTAACAAAACTAAGATTTCTGTCGACGCCAACCTTGATCACGGCTTCCTGGCTTGGTCTACGCAGTAACTGTTTCGCCAAATAAGAAATCTAATCGTCAAAATATGTCCTCAAAGGCACTTTGAATCGAGAGTTTTTGGGGACAAACGTTAATTTACCGTAAATAATTCACGTTTTAAGCGAAAATCGCTGATTTCAGGGTGGATTTCTGGAATCTGGTGCTGTAACCTGATTTCAACAGAGAGAGAAGTGTTATCACTATACCTCTTTGCCACTACAAAAAGACATACAGTTTCAAGCCGTTGTTCCACCCATTTTCTTTTTGTAGTCATAACTAGGTGAGGAGGTGATAACTTTCTAAATTCAATTTTTAGACTGGTGGCCCTCTTTTTAACTCTAGTTAGTGTTTCCTGGCTTGGGAAATGAGAGGAAAAGAAATGAAATTAGTTCTTACAGGAATCATGTTACTCGGCGTCCAAAGTGCATTTGCTGGCGTCACCTTCTTCAATTCCACATCTGCAGCTGGAAACACTGCGGAACGCGATGCATGGCTTGCGGCGGCTGGCATTACCAGCGGCTCGTCATTTATCGACTTTGAAGGGTTTACCGACGGTACAAATGTGGATGGAGTAGATCTTGGCGGTCTAACCATCACCCATACTACTGGCAACTCGTTGATCCAAAGCTCTCCCACATTCTTTGGCGGGTCAAACCCAATCGACATGCGAGCCGTTGCATTCTCTGGTGCAGGTGGCATCGTGATCACCTTCGACACTGCTGTCGATTACATCGGTGGCTTCGACATTGATAACGTAGGCGGCACGCTTCAAGTCACGCTCACTGATAATACAACCGCTTCGATTAGTCTTGACAACACCGCAGTTGGTGGAGATTCTGCCGAGTTCTGGGGCGTCTGGAGAAATGATGCGGCAGCAATTTCGCGAATCGACTGGACGGGCGTCAGCGGTGGCGACGGAGAATGGGGACTCGATAACTTGGAGTACGGGGTTGTCCCTGAGCCAGGCACCATGATCCTTCTCGGTTTGGGCGCATCTGCACTTGCGGCACGACGACGCAAAAAACAATCCTAAACACAATCTGCGCAGCAGTCGAACTCCCGGATGCAATTTGCACCGGGAGTTTCGTTTTCATCACGCCCCTCAAGGAATACTGTAGTGAGTGAGCACATCACCAGCATCTCCGCAAGTTCGATCGCACCTCAAAGCGATGAATCTGGACGAAAAAATCGCCCAGATTTCTGCGCCGCTTGGCTGGCTTGCATACGAGAAAACAGGAGATGAAGTCACTCTTTCAGAACGCGGTCAAGAGTGGCTGCGCAAAGGTGTGGGAGGGCTCTATGGCGTGCTCCGCGCCGACCCCTGGACAGGCGTCACGGCAATTACCGGCTTGACTCCCGAGCGAGGGCGTAATCTTGCCGATCAAATCTTCAAGTACGCTCAAAACAATAGCCCGCATGGCCTCCCCCCCTTCCTCATTGCGGAGGCAAATCATGGGTACATGGCACTCGACGCCACCATTGCCCCCAGCTCCCTAATGGCTTCCTGCACATGGAACCCAGCCCTCTGGAAAAAGATGATGGAATGTGCGTCAGCCGAGGCGATTTCTCAAGGAAACCACGTCGTGTTTTGCCCGAACATTGACCTGCTCCGAGATCCGCGATGGGGACGCTGCGAAGAAACACTCGGCGAAGACCCCTATCTTGCTGGTGAATTTGCACGTGCGGCGGTGGAAGGGTTACAAGGCGAAAACCTGCAACTTGCCGCTGTTGCTAAACACTTCGTCCACGGCTCACCGCAACGCGGGCTCAACACAAACGGGGCGAGCATGGGGCGGCACGATCTTTTCAATCTCTATGTGCGCGTGTTCCGAAAAGCGATTGATGCTGGCGTCGCGGGAATCATGCCGTCTTACAACGAGATTGATGGCGTTCCGTGCAGTGGAAATCGGTGGCTACTCACTGAAATCTTGCGCGACAAACTCGAGTTCGATGGCGTCACGTTCTCCGATGTGGGGGCACTGGGAATGTTGAGCGATGTCTATCGGATTTGCCAAGATCACCCTTCTGCCGCCGCAACCTCCCTCGCCGCCGGGATGGATTTCGAGACTTCGTACAAACTCCTTTTCGATTCACCTCTCAAATCTGCTATCAAAGCAGGGGCATTAGATGAAGCTGTCTTGGATCAGGCGGTAATCCGTGTGCTGATGCTCAAGGAACGGCTAGGAATGCTAGAGCCACAAGCGCGATCCCTTCCGAAACCCGAAATTATGGGATGCTTGGCGCACCAAGAAGTCTCCTACCAAGTTGCGGTTGAAGGTGCCGTGCTTCTCAAGAACGAGAACTCGGCACTGCCGCTAGGCACGGGGATGAAGATTGCTGTTGTGGGCCCGCAAGGAGATTCGGCTTATGGGCAACTCGGGGATTACACGCCCCCACAGCGGCCGGGACAAACAATCACTTTGCTCGCAGGGATGCGTTCAGTTTTTGGGGAAGAGAATGTTCTGGATGGATGCTTCTCTGGCATCCGGAACCCTGCGTATGATGTTGCTTTGAGGGCCGCGGAGCAAGCTGACACTGTCGTACTTGCCATCGGTGGTTCCTCGGCAAGGGACTTTGACGACCAGTTCAGCCAACCAAACGCACCCGATCAAGGTGCAATGACCAGCGAATCCATGTCCGCACACAGCGACTGCGGGGAAGGGGTAGACCGCTGCACGCTAGAACCGCTGGGATATCAGATCGAACTCACCAAACGGTTAGCCGAACTTGGAAAGCCCATAATCTGCGTTCTGACCTCCGGTCGGCCGCTGGTTTTGGATCAAATTCTGTCTCATGTTGATGCCTTGCTCTTTGCGCCATACATCGGGCAACAAGGGGGGCGTGCCCTCGCCGATCTGATCGCCGGAAACCAGTCTCCGAGCGGACGACTTTCTTTCTCTTGGCCGAGATCCATCGGGCAACTCCCTATTGCCTACAACATGCGCCCCACGGCTGCTCCTGGCTACATTGACGGCTCCGCCGAGCCAAAATTTGAATTCGGATTTGGCCTTTCTTACACGGAGGTCCAGCATTCAGAACCCGAGGTTGTGGAGATTTCAGAAGCAGGCGTTTTGATTGAGGTGACAGTTGAAAACTGCGGAGAACGTGCGGGGTCATGCGTGACGCAGGTGTATCTGCAAGACAAAGTTTGCTCAATAGTCCGCCCAGAAAAGGAGCTTTGCGGGTTTGCGAAAACTTGCTTGGAACCTGGAGCATCGAAGCGCGTGCAGATTTTGATTGAGCGTGAGTGCTTTGGGTTTTACAACGCAAACGGCGATTGGGTTTTTGAACCAGGTGAGTTCATAATGTTTGTAGGGCAATCGAGCTTGCAATTGCTTCAGCCTATTCACATTGAGTTACGATAATCAAGCACTAAACTACAAATTTATTACTCGGAGTAATCGATAGATTCCCGAACTAACTGAACCTGTTCACGAACCTCTTCATTTTCTTCAGCTAAGTACTGGACTTCTCGTAGAATTACTTCAAAAAGCTCGAAGGCACTGTCTGCCCGCGATGACTCATTAAGCTTCACGACTGCTCCTAATAGCGCCGGAAGGAAATGCACGAGCGCATCATCTTTCAAATACGAAATATAATCGCGATAGTGAAAGAGGTGTTGAGGATCCACAGTTAGCATGTCCCAAGAGGGAAATGCCATCAATACAGAGAGGATTTCCGGATACACGAGCTTATCAGGAAACGACAGATCTTCAATACTTGTTGCCCCAACCTTTTGAATCATTGCTACCTTCCCTACTTTTTTATTGAGAGAAAACACATACTCACCGCCCGGAAAATTCAACCAGACGGTGAGTCATATCTTATTTAGGCGCGTCGCCGTCGACGAGCAACCAACCCAGCCAAACCAGCAATAGCAAACAAGGTCATTGGCTCAGGAACCGGATCAATGCCGGTCACATTGTAAATGGACTGCGCCAGAGTTGGAGTAATCGCCGCGTAATAGTTGAAAGCGCCGTATTGCTCAAACTGCCCGCCCGAAAGCACGCCCCAAATCTGACCACTATCGGTGAGCAGCATGGAACCGCTATCGCCTGGAGCACCGAATCCTTCAACTGGTCGTGCGCCATTAGTTGGTGAATTAAAGAGGTCAACAAGTTGAAGCTGCGACTCACCACCAAACGATGCCGTTCGAGTGCTGTGCAAAGCAGTTTGCATTCCTCGGCGGCGCTCATCGAATCCGTAGCCACCACCCAATGAACCTTCAGCACCATGTCCACCATATCCGGCAGAATCCAGGTTTGCACCAACCGTAAAGATCCCCGTCGTGCTAAGCGTCGGAGTGAATACGCTTCGATTCCACCCATTGATTTTGAAAACAGAAACATCCGCACCCGCAAAGCCGATGGCTTGCGAAATCGCATAGCTCCCTCCATCCTCAAAAGTGAAAGAACCAGTCTCGCCGGAAGTAATCACGTGCTTGGCAGAAATACCCCACGCCTGACCTCCCGTTCCAATTCCAAGAAATGTCCCTGTCCCAAAACCGCCACCGACATTGACTTTGCCGACACCTTGGAAACGAGCTCCAGCTCCGTAGTTGAGCACCGTGGTCTCAGAAATGTCGTTGCGCCAAACAATGGCAGAGCTGGTAACCGGCAGAACCGCCAATAAGCCAACCCCAAACAATAGCTTTTTATTCAAATTCATCTCCTAAACAAAACTTCTTGCAAGAAAGTCCCTGTAAGAAGTAAGCGGATTTTACTTGGTAATGCAATTGATTTTGACCCAGTATTTTTCCCGGGCGAAGTGCTTTTCATCTCGGGAATTTGTGAGAATAGAAACGCCATGCAAAACCGATATGGCTCAGAACCAGCAGGGCGACGCCGATTCGAACCCACACCTGGCTCGTTAGGAAGAAGGCAACGATAAATAAGAGCCATTCCAGCACATGGATGGGGCTAATAAAGCGGTTCGACTTGATCGCCCGAATCTCAATGATGCGATTGTAGACATACCAAAAAATGAGAATCCCGAGCGCTACATAACTGTAATACTCCTGCATTCCCATTGCTACAAAGCCCTCGTGATCAATTTGTAGGTCACTTCTTCCAGTTCACCGTCCTTGAAGATCAAATACCCGATGATTTCGTTGCGGAAAGTCGTAAACCCTTTACTGGGAGCGGTCACATCAAAGCTGTAATATATTTCATTACCGCGATCTTCTTTGGAGAGTCCCAGGTCAATTTGCTTTGCAGAAGCCAAAACCTCGTCTTCGTGAAGTTTTTTACCTGCATCAAGCCCTGACTCCAAGTCTAGGATGTAATGATATTCCTTATGCAATTCCCTGAGGCTTTGCTTCCAAGAAGTAATCAGCATGTAACTGAGCATGGCAACGCCGAACATCAGCGTCATGGAAACAAATATTTTCTGTACTGGTGTAATCCTCATATATAAATCAATTTACATAGAAGTCTCCTTAGATGCAATGCATCTTGTATTGGCTAGTAATACTTCATTATCCTGTAAGCAATAGGAACGTCCTTGTAATAGTAGATCGACCCTCCTGCAATCCTGCGAAAAACGCCCCATGCTCTTGGGAGTTCCTTTTCAAAGCCTAACGTATATAAATCCCCATCTGCAGATCCACCATATTCATACTCACCGACTAGGACATCCTCAGCAAACCGAGGATCTAATCCTTTTTTGATAATGCTCTCACAAATTTGTCTCGTGTGCTCCACCTCTCCTAAGTTCTGCGAAACCGCATACTGCCCAATGCAAATAAAGCTCAGTATCGCTATGCAAGCCCCCTGAATCGCAATGACAGCAGACTGTTTTTTCGACTTCTCACTCATTTCCACACTCCATTTTTTACTTGGACTGAGCATACTGCTGTCCTCATATATAGTCAGCTGACCACTCTCTAATTTTGTTTCGATCCAAGTGTACAGTTTTGTTTACGCTACAAAGTAGAAAATTGTTTACTGTGGTGAATCTATTTGCGCCACCTATTCCTGCAAATAGGACATCCCAAATGTAATTGCTTCAAAAAGGAATCCCGGCTTGAGTCTGTTTTCACGAGATTTATATACACAAGTTGCTATGACACAAAATGGACTGTACTCACCGTATTTGATGTCATAGGTGAGTGTTGGGATTTGCCAGACAATGTATCTCTGCTTACGTTTACCTGATAACAGAAACCAATTCATTTTTTGGATCCATGATTCGGATTACGGCACCAAGGAGTAAACCTAAAATCATGAATTCATGAAATGTGTTTGTTGAGAAGGCACTGTCAGTATCAGCATGGAAGTATATCTGCTGATCAACTTCACTCTTGGATCGCAGGACAATCCGATCGATTTCAGACTCGATCGTTGCACAAAGTAGAGATGCACTCTCTAAATTTGGTTCACACTTAGCCACATGATCGCAATAATGGTGAAGGACTAAGAGCTCGTTCTCCTTAAATCAGTTGAAGAATTTTCGTGCTTCTTTTGGCTCAAGTGCCCGAAAGGGCTTGGTCAAAGGAACTTCAAAGTTGCTGGCATTTGACATCAGTCTCACCTATTGCTACAGAAACGCCAAAGCTCATAGATTCTCCCCCAGAAAATGAATGGTGCTCGGTACTGGATTTGAACCAGTGACCCCTTCGGTGTGAACGAAGTGCTCTACCACTGAGCTAACCTGGGAATATTGAGTTCAAATGTCTCTTCTGATTTGCTCTCAAATCGTCGAACGAAGTGCTGTTAGACGCGTCAACACTATTGTACTCGCAAAAACAGAACTTTAAAAAGAAATTGCCCTGATGAAAGTATGTGATAAGAGTCCAGACATTGAGCGTACTTATCCTGAACCCAAGTTTCACACCTCAGCTTCAATACGCATTCTGATCATATGATCAATATCCGAAGGGTTTAGTCCCAGCACGCTTTGGATGGCTCTCCGGAAATGTACTTGAGTATTGAACCCAAACTCCAAAAACCGATGCCTGAGTTCGGTTCCTTCTTGCAGCGAAACCATGACTACTTTACGCACTCTGCAGTTCAAAACATATTCCGGAAAACCCATTCCCATTTCAGATTTGAAGAGCCTTGAAAAGTGAAATGGTGAATACTGCAACTGTGATGAAGCTACTGCTATGGTCCACTCCCTTTCAGGATTTTTCCATACTGCCAGACAAAGCTGTTCGAGTCCACCTAAATGCCGAGCTTGTAATGGCATATAAGAACTTTCTGGGGAAACAGCTGGTAGAAGGAGTGAGTTTAACACCGTCACCAAAGACTCCAGCGAGCTAGGAGCACTTGTACTTGAGTAATGATCGATCACTTGATTGATTTGAAGCATCTTATATCTTTCTGGCATGGCTTCAGCCACCTCTTCCCTAAATGGCATTGGCATACATGATATATCAACAGCGTGCTCCCAAAATTCAAATTCATTCTTTCCAAGGAGCATTTGGAATTTTTCATTTCCCTTGCACAGGAATGCTTTGCCTTGTTCGATGATGTAAGAGCTACGGCTGCTTCGGATTACGGCCCTGCCTACACTAGGCTGAATAAGACAAAGGATATCTCGATTGACTTGCAATTGCTGCAAGCAGGACTCTCCGCTACTTTTTCGCCTACAAACGCTATTAGCGCCAATTTGCCTGACTTCCGCAATCTTCATCTCTCATAGTCCCCAATTTGAAAGGTGCACCAAGAAGTGCAGCTCAACTAATCAAAGTCGCTCTCTCCCTTGCACTCTTGGGCACCTTGTAGGAACTCATAAGAAAGATGATTTAGGGACTAATGACGACATCTTCAAGGATGTTCGCAGCATACAGGGCATCTGCATGAGAGGAAAAAACTATTACATTGGGTGTCCCTGGCCATCCCAGTTTTCCGCTCTCAGTTGCATTGACTGGCCCCGTGAGTTCCAAAATCCAGGTTGGGCTTCCCGAAAGTAAGTCTGCTTTCAGGGCTTCAATCGAACTGCTGGAGTAATTTTCTGCATTGGCTTCCACGAAGGCAACGAAAGCTCCCCATGTTGCAGGCACAGAACTCACCTGTCGAAGGCTTGTATCTAATCGAATGGCCGTATTGCTGTCATGCGACGCAAGCGCACTAGCCGCTGGGACATTGACCAAAGTCAGTGCAAAGAGGATGTTTCTCACGTCGATCAGGATTGCGCAGGTGATTTTTCACTTAGGTTTCACTTCGAGCAGCTAAGCACTTCACATTGGAATCTGTCAAAATAGTGTGTTGAAAACTTTCCGGGAAGAACCCACTTGGAATCTTAGGCTCTTTTCAGGCTATAGGCTGTGTAGCCCAGGTGGAGACGATGTTCATTCACGAAGTAAGGATCTGGAGCTGCTTTTATCCTTGCTTGCTTTTTCACGTGATCACGTCCAATCTCGTGAGCAAATCGCTACCGCCATCTATGGTGAACCAGGATCAACAACAGAAAGACGCCTTGCAGTTCTTCTCTCAAGAACAAAAAAAAAGCTAGTGAAGCATGGAAATTGCTTCATTCGCTTTAATCCAGATCATGTGTGGCTCGATCTCAACCTAATCAAAGTTGATCTAGCCAGAATTTTTGACTGTATCGATGACATTTGTGAAAATAGCGACGATTTTTGTCGTACAAACGAACTCATTGATGAGATTGGGGAACTGAGTGGGACGATAAATGCAAGCAATGCTACAACTGGCGTTGCTCGCACAATCGAAGGCTTCCAAGAAAGATTGGCTCGACGTATTCGCGAAAAACTGACTCCGAGCCTTGGGCCCGGCTACTCTACTTCACTATGTGCACTCTTAGACACGCTTAACATCCCCTGTGAGTTACCGTCAATAGTTTGTCACTTATTGGAAATTTATGGCGAGCTTGGCGAATCAACGATGGCGCACCATGTGCTATGCGCCCATGAAGACTATCTAGAATCCGAGTTTGGTGAGGCAGTTTCAAAAAAGGTGCTAGAAACCTATGAGAGCACGATCAAAAAGAGTGCTGCCGATGAGGTAATTGCATGTAAGGCCTACGAGCCGCAGAAAAAAAATTTCTCAATTGGCTTCAACACTGCAATCAGCAACATTACTGATCAGATAGTCACTGGTGGCAAGAACCAATCTATTTGCGTTTATGGCCCAAGTGGCTCTGGAAAGAGTCACTTCCTATCCGATTTGTATCATGGCCTCAAACCGTTGTGTACAGTTCTCTGCGTAGATTTAGCGACAGGATTGTCAGGGAAAACAGCGATGCTTGGAAGTATTTCGGACACGGACGTGCTTCTTGTCGACAACTTTTGTGCTGATAACTTAGCCGACTTCAGAGCATTACTGCAGATTTCTCAACCCAAACATCTGATTTTCACCTCATACAAAAAGGATGAGTTGTTCAACGCTGTGAACACCCCAATTCCATTGCTTTCTATAGGAAACAGACTCAATGAGGGGCCCGCGGTCAAGCTTTTTGAGCATTACTTCGGCACCAATTTTGATGATCTCCCAACTCTTAGCAAACGGAAAATAGTCGAAATCATTGACTATTGTAATCAAACTCCATCTTCTATCAAAGCCACCGCTATAAAGTGCCGTGAAGTTGGCTTAGACATCGCACTAAATTCGATCAAACTTCAGCCCGGCTCTTGGAATCATAACCAATCGGATCAACATTTTGAAGATTTGTTAGATCAAAACCTAACAGCACAACAAGTCAAGGTTTGTCAATGTATCCTTCGAAGTTCCAATAAACTCATTCCGACGATGATTGATTCACTCCCAGAAATCCCCTCGGAGTCTGTCATCGAGTTAGTCCAACTTAGGGTTCTCAAGTCGACTGAGTCGGGAATTGTCTCTGTGAACCCTAGTTACCGAATGTACTTCGAAAACGACTTTAGATTCCAAGTTGATCCCACTGTTTGGCAGATTCATTTTCGTGATCTAGCACATTGGGCTTCAAGACTTTCGATAAGCGCTAACAAAGATCCGCTGATTTATGAGCACTTAGACGTATTCTGGAGCCCAATAGAATGGCTTTTGGACGATGATGATCGGTTGTTGGCGGTGAGGCTGTTTTCGGATATATCCACCTGGTTCGGATCAATGCCGGTGCCAGATCGCTTGACTAGCCGCTTTCAGTTGATTCTGCACAAAACTGAAATTAAATCTCACGCAGACTGGGGGCAACTTGCATTAGCCGTAGGAAGAGCTCTGTTTGCATCTGGAAAATACAATGAAATGGGTTCACTCTACGATTTCGTGCAATCTTCAGACCGATTCAAACATTTGCCAACTGAAGTCTTGTGCAGTCTAAGTGTTATCGGTTCAATTGCACACACTTGGCTCAATGAATTCGAAATCGCAGAAACAATTCTTCTTGGGATCAAGGACAAAGTTCAACGAAAAGATCTCTTACTTAGAATTTACTTTAATTTAGGATGTGTTGCCGAACGTGCCGATAACCTTGAAGAAGCACTGAAGTATTACGAATTGGCTTTCACGCACTACGACGAAAGTCACGATCCAAGATTAATGGCTTTCAATTCAATTGGGGCATTAAGAAATCGATATAAATTACATGGCCAAAGTGAAACCACTCTTAAAAGTTGCAAGAGCCTTCTTACTGACGCTAGACTACTCAAAGGAAACGAAATTCGATCCATGATCTTGGGTGATATTGGCATAATCCAGATTGAAGCCAATCAAAGCTTGGAGGCGATTGGCTACCTATCAATGAGTCTTCTTTACCTGTTCAGCGTCAGCACAACCGGTGAAGTAACTGGAAGATCCAGGCTCTATATTATTGGGCTAATTGAGGCTCTCGATAGTGTCAAAGACACTGCGTATCGTGATTTGCTTTCTACGATCAAGGATTGCTTTGATTTGCTGTTGAGCTCCAAACAAGACGAAGCATATAAGGATCTGGAGTATCTCAGGAAACTCATTGCTGAAGTTTCGCTTCAGCTACTAAAAAGCTATCCAGAAAGCGAAATTGTTAGCTCAGAATCGTTTAAGTATCTTCAAAATGACTGCCCTTTACTCAATCACTCCTCGCTCCTGGACAGCCCATTAGAAGTATGTGTCGACATGTTCAAAGGACATTGTCGAAAGTACGCAGATGTATCAGAATCAATAGCAAATGAGATTCGGTCTTAATTCAAGGTCAATCTAAACGCTAAATCAGTAGTTAGTTCATACAGCACACAAATAATGATTAGCTGTGGGGTTCAGACTTGTCGATACCCAGTTGCCCCATCTTCTCGATCGCCAAAGCCAGGTCATTAAGTATGTCTGCTACAAGGTCATTTGGATCTGGAAGATTCTCGCTGTCTCCCAGGCTTGCGTCCTTGAGCCATGTGATGTCGAGGTATGCCTTATCTCGCTCAATAACTTCGTCATATGTGAACTCCCTCCTTCGCCCTTCAGGATTGCCCTCAGACCAAAGCGGCTTGCGGTCAGGTCGATTCTTGGGGTTGTAACACTCGACAAACTCATCTAAATCTTCTCTTTTCAGTTGCCTGGTGTTGAGAGTGAACTCCTTGTTTGTCCTAAGGTCGTAAATCCAAATCGAGTTCGTCCAGGGCTTCATCCCTAAGCGGTTGTCTCGACTTTCTCGCCGCAACAATCAGTGCCGTAATCTGTTCTTCTGTGAGAGGCTGGATTTGGTCTGCACGATGAACGGGTGAGCGAAGCTTTTCCATTGGTGAAGCATCTATGTGTCCTTCTTCTTCAAGGAAACGAAAGAACGTGCGCAGAATGCCAAATATGTCTTTGACTGTGCGGCTACTCACTGGGGAATTGAGCGAGGGGTTACCCCATCGACCATTTGGTGAATTATGGCTTGCACCGACATACACAAAGAACCGCCTCATCACTTGAGGATCTATGTCAGTGATTCCTTCTTGTTCAATCCACCAAAGGAATTTGCCGGTGAAGTGTTGTCGCAATTCTATCGTGCGAGGACTCAGCTGACGATATTCGCAGTCAATGATCCACGCATCCAAGAGTTCTGGAAGGTTTTGTGTCGAAAATGTAGGGTCAGTTTTTTCTGAACGAAGTGCTGTTGACAAAGGATTTGCTCATCTGTAATTCAGTCTTGGAGAGCCAAAACCAGAAGAGATGTGTAGAATTTGAACCCAAAATCTCTCCCCCAGAAAACAGATGGTGCTCGGTACTGGATTTGAACCAGTGACCCCTTCGGTGTGAACGAAGTGCTCTACCGCTGAGCTAACCGAGCACGCAGTGGGGAGATTCTACCTCCCCGCCACGCGCACCATAGCCTACGGAACTACCCTTGAGCCAGTGTCTTCAATCGCGCTTCCAAAGCAGACTTGTAGTTATCATCTTTTTCCTTCGCAATCAGCTCTTTCAAGATCAAAACCTGTGCTTGTTCCAGAGATTTCGCCGGATCGCACTTGATATCGGGAATCACGCCGGAGCCCTCCCAGTTTGTCTTTGTAATCGGGTTGATTGCCCGGCCAACCGGAATAAAGCACGAGAAGTGGTCATGCAGTCGCACGCTGCCACCCGGGTTCGCACCACCCCAAGTCGGCTCGCCAATGATTGTTGCCCGCTTGAGCTGTTGCAAATTATAAGAGCACTCTTCTGCACCACTTCCTGTGCGCTTGCTCACTAAGACATAGACTGGCTTGTCCAAAAACCGCGGAGCATCCACTTTTTCCAGTGTCCAAAACTCATGAGTTTCGTCCGTGGGACGGAAATAGATAGAGTTCAAATGCACGGGTTTCTCGTCAAAGAAATAGCTGCAAACCACCTGCACTCCGGATGGATCGCCGCCGCCGTTCTGCCGGAGATCAATAATCATCGCATCGGTATTGGCAAGGAAGTTCATCGCCGCTGCCATTGGGCGGGAAATGTCTTCAGGGCTCTGGAATGAATCAAAGGCGAAGTAGCCAATATTTCCTTCCAGCCGCTCAACTTTGCGAAAAGTTGCGTTTTGCCGTCGAACCCAATTCGTCACCTGGTCGATTTCTGCTTGTGAAGGCTCTCCCGCCTCACGGCGCTCAGGCAAAACATTCGGCGAATAGCGGAATCGAAGGTGTGCATCCGTGACATTGACTTTCAAAACCTCATTCACCTTGGTAGCAAATACAATCGGCTCGTTGAGAGATTTGAACTCATCTGACTTCATCCATTTGGTGAGTTCTGACTCAATTTTCTTGGCAATGTCTGGCATGACATACCGAGCGTTCATCTGCTTGATCAACTCTCGGATAATCTGCTCTCTCTCGGAAGCAGAGAACTCCCTCTCCTGCTGAGCAACAGCAATCACCGGGAGCGCGGGCGGAACGTGTGGCACCTTGGATTGGTTGCCCAAAATCGTCAAACTGGCAACAACGAGACTCGTAATCATTTGCTTTTCCTGTTTATGTGTTTCGCAATGCGGACATCAAAAGATCAACCATTTGGTCAAGCTTCCTTGTGAGCTCGAACTCTTCACCCAGTTCATCAGGGCTGAGAGAGTACGGAATAAACGCGTTGGTGGCATACAGCATCGATTCCGCAGATTCATCCGTACCTGGTCGGAATTCTCCAGACTCGACGCCATCCCGAATTAGGCTTTCCAAAAGCTCCCGTTCCCGCGTAAACATGATGCGTCTCCGCTCCATATACGCAGGACGAACCACTTCAAAAAGCTCATCCAGACTGCTTGCGTAGGCACGCACTCGGCTCAATCGACCCAAGACACGATGCCGAAGCAATTCCCGCAAACGATCAGCATGGGAGCCAGACCGCTTCGAAATCGCCACCATTTCGTCGAACACTTCATCAACAACTCGCCCAATTGATGAAAGACCAAGATCTTCCTTACTCTTGAAAAAGTTGTAGATCGTTCGCCGACTCACGCCCGCTTCCCGCGCGACATCATCCATGTTCATCTTGCGAAATCCATAACGCGCCATTAGAGTGTCACAGGCATCAAGAATCTCGGATTCAGTCGAATTTACGGTTACTGCGCTCACGATATCACCATCATTTTACACAAAAAACAAAAAATGTGCAAATGTGCAGGGCAAAGAATAGGCCCCGTACTTGTGGGAATGTACGGGGCCTGTCGTTAGTTCGATAATTTCCGTCGTTCTGCCGGAGAAGTTGGCGAAAGCCGGAAAGTCGTCTCAATGCGACGAATCAATCCGGATTCGGATCGCATGACGATCGATTCCGTATAGGCGCATCCGTGCCGGAATCGGACGCCTTTCAGCAAGTCACCCGAAGTAATTCCAGTCGCGGCGAAAATAACGTTCCCACGTGCCAAGTCAGAAGTCGTAAACACGCGATCAAGATCACCATCGACCATCTTTTCTGCTCGTTCGCGCTGGCCGTCAATTGTGAATTTGAGGCGAGCTTGCATTTCCCCGCCGGTACACAGCACGGCAGCAGCGGTAATGACGCCTTCAGGCGCACCACCAATCCCCATCAGCCCATCAACACCGGAGTCCGGATCTAGGGCCGCAATCGCTACGGAAAGGTCGCCATCCGGAACCAAATGGACGCGGCATCCTGCTTCGCGGAGTTCACGAATCAAATCTTCATGGCGAGGGCGATCCAGAACCCCGATGATGCATTCATCTACATCTTTACCGAGTGCCTTCGCCATCAACCGCACATTGATCCGAGGCGGAACAGTGATATCAACCACGCCCGCGCACTCCGGCCCAACAACCAGCTTTTCCATGTAGCAGTCGGGAGCGTGCATCAGATAGCCTTCTCCCTCCACACACGCAGCAAGGACGGAAATCGCATTCGGAGTCCCGTTCGCACAAAGGTTCGTGCCTTCGAGCGGGTCAACCGCGATTTGAACTTCCGGACCATCGCCCAAGCCCATTGTTTCGCCGATATAAAGCATCGGCGCTTCATCACGCTCGCCTTCACCAATCACGATGGTGGCGTTCATGTGCATAGCACCCAGTTCAGCTCGCATCGCTTCGCAAGCGGCTTGGTCGGCAGCATCACGTTGTCCCTTCCCGACCCATCGGGAAGAAGCCAGTGCCGCTGCTTCAGTAACTCTCAAGAAGTCCAAATGCTTTTGTTGATCCACGTTGATCCTCATAACTCAATTGTTAGGCCAAAGCCGGATTTGAACTCAAAATGCCCACGAAAAGCGGGTGAAACCACAAGTTCAGAACCCTGTTCTTTAACTTTGAACCTACCGATAATCTTACTAGGTTAGGAACACTTGATGTCGGGGCCGAGAAAACCTATGCGGGAGATACTGCCCGTTCTGCTTGCCGGAACGGTGGTTTTGGGCTGTTCAGCCGCCCTCTTTGTCAGCCATCTTCAATCACAGTCTGAGCTCAAAGTCGATCCAAGCGAATGGAACCCGGCAACGATCATTTTCAATGTCTCGTTTGCGTGTTTAGCTCTGACAAGCATCACGCTTCTCACAGTTCTCAAGCTCCGGAGCACACTCCATCGTGAAGAAGTTGCCCGCTTGAGCAACGAGCTCGCGGAAACAGAATCCCAGCGTGAGCAACTCAAAAACCGCGTCAACGAACTGAACGGCGAAATCACTTCCCTTCGCTACGATTTTCACTCGATGTCTGCAATCCAAAGTGCAACCCTTGAGAGATTCACCACAACATTCCGGAAACTCCCTACCCCTTGCTTCACGCTCAATGAGCTAGGTCGAGTGATGGAATGGAATGATGCCGCAATCGAGCTTTTTGGCCTCCAACCCCACGAAGTTGTGGACAAAGAACTCATTACGTTATTTGGGCGGGAGTTCGTCGCAACTCCGGCACAAGATTCGGTCTATTCCGTCTTCCTCAACTACCCATCAGATCCAGTGGAGTTCAGAGGATCTACTCAGCAGGGAACGCTGGTTACCGGAATGTGGCAATGCAGCCCTGTCCTGAACAATGAAGGTCGTGTTGTTGGCGCTGTAACAACCCTTTACGATACAAAGAAGATTCAGAAAGATGTGCTCAGTAATGAGCCGGCCGCATAACAATCAGCTAGAAATCAAGCGGCTTCTTCGTGAGAATCGGTTACTTCAGTCTCTTCCTCTTTCGATTTTGAGAAGTTCGACTTCAGCCGATCCAAGAAACTGAGTTCTTCACCCGTTTCTTCGCCGCTCGGATCCATCACTTTCTCCGTCAAGGAATAGATATCGACGGCAGCATGGCAGCGAGGTGATGCTTCCACAAATGGATTGCGATTGAATACAGATTTCGCCACCGCGGCATCATGCCGAATGGAACCAAAATGCGGAAACTCTTTGCCCAAAAATTGCCCAATGATGGACTGCACTCGGTGGGCTATTTCTTTTCCGTGGAGGGAGCTCGTTACATCGTTGACAACCAATGCCGCCTCTGTTTCTGGCGATGCTTCCCAAACTGATTTAACCAGCGCATAAACGCTTGTCAAACTCGTTGCATCCGGGGTTGTAACGGCGAGCAGAGTGTCCGACGCTTTGATGAAGGGCAGAATCTTCTCACCGACTCCTGGGCCGCAGTCTAAGATGATGTAATCAAACTCATTTGCGAGCCCTTTCAGGCCATCTACAACCGTTTGCACTGTGCCGGGATCAACGTCAACGAGTTCGGCCCATCCAGAGCCGCCCGTGATAATTGAAATCCCATAAGTGGTTTCAAAAATCGCATCTTTGAGTTCTCGATTGTCGCGAATCACGTGCCCGATCGTTGTCGGCACTTCGCATCCGCAAAGAATATCAATGGAACTCAAACCAAAATCAGCATCAAAAACAAGCACTCTCAGGTCTTCATCCGCCAGGGACAAAGCTAGATTACAGGCGATGATGGATTTTCCAACTCCGCCCTTTCCGCTTGCGATGGCTATGATTTTCGCGCTCATGCTGACTTCTTGAATTTGGAAACTAGCTGACTCACCAGCCACACTTTCGTGTGGGAGGTTTCCAAAATTGCTTTTCGGGCTTGGTCATCGTGAATTTCGATGTAGGCTTCGCGCAATGCAGGCACGACCTGTTCCATCGGAGCTTTCACAACAACAACTCCAAACCCTGTTACTTTAGAAATTCGGTCAATTGCTTCTTCATCTACAGGTTCCGCCGCCATCAATTTCAACTTCCCATCCTGGAAACCAAGCGGAAGCGCCAGCGCGCGCACTGCCATCGGGGCGGGAACTACTCGCAACGCACCGAGATCAGATTCTTCCGTCGAGGTGCTGACCTTAGCCGCCGGAGCTGCTTTTGGAGACGCTGTTTGGGCAGGCGCAGCCGCGGCCGGAATATCAACCTCGGGCACATCGCTTGCCTCAACTGGTGCGGAGCTTTGGCCCTGACCAGCTTCCGCTTCATCCATCAGCTTCTGCAATTCATCATCGCTCATCGCCGTGGATGCCTGCGGAACAAATTCGGCGTCAGGAGTTCCATCATTGAGAAGTGCTGAAAGTTCTGCCGCGCTCAAAACCCCAGGTGCGCTCGCAGCGGGTGCAGCTTCAGCAAGCTTGTCTTCGGATGCATTTGCCAACATGGCCGCGATATCATCGTCGCTCATGTTTCCGCCGCCATCACCGTCATCGCTTGATGCTTCGGCTGCCTGATTGGGCGCGTCTTGTTTATCGATTTCGCCACGAATCAGAGCGGCAAGCTCCTCCTCGCTCAGATTATCGTCCGCATCGTCAAGGGCCGTTCCTTGCGGAGCATTGGCTTCCACCATTGCCGCGATTTCTGCGTCGCTCAAAACGGTTTCTTCAGCCGGAGCTTCGGAGTTTGATGCTGCGAGCATCGCCGCAATATCATCCGGAGACATCATTCCGCCATCGTCTTCTTGCGGGGCTTCTCCCGTTTCCGCGTTAAGAACCGGAGCATCTTGAGACTCAATCTGACCCCGAATTGCCGCTGCTAGCTCCTCCTCGCTCAAACCGTCAGGAAGTTCTTCGACCTCGGCGACTGCCGGGCCTGATTCTTCGTCAGCTGTCGCTTGAACTTCCAAGGTCTCTTCCAAAAGAACTGCTTCAGCCTCAGCCGCGATATCCGCTTCCAATTCTGCAACTTCATGCTCTTCATCTGCCTGAGCTTCAACAAGTTCCAGAGTCACTTCCTGTTCAACTTCCGCGATCTCTTCGGCTAATTCTTCTTCCGCTTCCGCTTGCTCGATTTCTTGGTTCGCTTCTTCCAATCCGGCGAGCAAAGCTGCTGTTTCCTCGGCAGTCACTTCGGTGGAATCTGAATCAGGAATGCTTCCGGTTTCCATAAAATTGTCGAGTTGCGCTTCCATTTCCGCCAACTGGTCAGGCGTGAATGGATCTTCTAGTACTGCATCGGGGAGATACTCGTCAATCTCTGCCGCCGCTGGCGAAGTTTTGACATTCGCAACTTCTTCGCGAAGCTTCCCAAGTTCTTGGCTCATCTCCTGCATTTGAGCCATCATTTGCATCACCAGATCAGGCGTCAATGCCGCCGCTGATGCCTCCGGCTCCGCCTGTTTTTTGGCAGGAGCTTTCTTGCGCGTAGCAGGTTTGCGTGCGGGCTTTGTTGCCTCTTCAACCGATTCTTTTTTCTTTGCCGGCATGGTGATGCGAAAGGGATACAGCTTCCCTTATCAGACTTATCGGCATGCCCCAGCAAATTTCTTAGGTTCCGGAAGTCGAAAACCTAAAGTAAGTTGTTGAGTTCTTAGTAAGAAACTATCGTTTTCGCTCTTCATCACGCTGGCGCTTTCTTTCGAGCAATGCCTGACGTGTATTGACTTCTTGCGGTTCGTCTGGTGCACTTTCCGCTTTTTGATCTGGTGTTTCGAGCGGCTCGTTCAGAGGCACGAACGCGGCTTTCTTCTCGGGTGCAGGTGTTGGAGTTTCGCGAAGAACTTTCTCCGCTTGACGAACCTTCTTCTTCGTCTCCATTAAGCGACCCTTTGTCGATTCGACTTCTTCCTTCACCTTCCCTTTGCGTCGGAAGAGAGATGCCAGCTCATTGAACGGGAGCACAAACCGACGGATCGCAACATCAAGCGGCAGTAGTAAAACCGCCGCAAGCAAGAAATACATCCACAAATCGCGGATCGATTGCCCGCGTTGAATCACCGGGCGTAGAGCTTCTTTTGGCTCCGTCAGGAGTTTTCCGCCGCCCACTTCGACAATCCCATTCAGCAGAGCCGTGTTGGCTCGGTAGGCACGATATTCCGGCGGATAAGGGATAGCAAAGCCATCGGTCGCGACACGTTGCTCACCGCCTGCGCCTGGCTCACTCACACTCACAATGTAGCTACCCAGTTGATCCGTCGGGAATTGCCCCACAAACACACCCGGAGCCTCTTGCAAGACGTCAATGTCCTTGAAATTGCCATCAGGCAAACTCAGCCGCACTTTGAGTTCGGGATTATCAATCGGTTGACCGGTTGCGGTCTCTCCTTCAATCCGCACTTGGCCCTTACCCCCGTTTGGCGATACTTGAATATCGTAGTTGGAACTAGATGCCTTGCGTGTAAGCGTCCGCACCACCTGCGACCAAAACTGATCAAATCCTTCCCAGTTCACCCAGTTGTTTGCCCACCGGCTCTGCGCATCACTGGTAAACGCAACCGATGTCCCCAAACCGTATTGCCAACTCGCTAAAAGCGGATCATCCTTTTGCGTCAACATCCCAACTTTGGCAAGAGGGCGTGCCTCTGAAATACAGTAAGCGAGCAAGGGTGGTGTTGAGCCAATCCCGCGGATCATTTCATCACCGCCCACAAGCTTCGGCAAGAAGGCCCCTTCTTCAATCGCAGAACGGCTGATTTGCGCAACATCCTGAGTGAAGATTGCTGGCAGTTGCCCTGCCTTTTCAGCAAGGAAAAATCGCCCCCCGCCCAGCGATGAAATCTGCTTCAAAAACGGGACATCTTTGCCATCACCGATAGCAACACAGGTCAAGGTGATTTTGCCTTTCCGCATTTCATCGGCAAGCATCGCGCTCACCCCATGCTGATCGCAGTCAGCACCATCGGCAAGCAAGATAAAGTGCCGCACCTTTGAATTCTCACCCTTCAGTTTGTCGTAGCCGAACTTCACCGAGGGCTCAGCGAAAATTCCACCCCCGCCATCTGCTAATCGTCGAATCTGAGCGATCACTTTTGACTTATCTTTCAACGATTGGAGAGGCGCAATATAGTCGATTTTGCTCCCGCTTCCGGCAACCCCCGCTCGATCCTGTGGCCCCATCATCTCGACGGTCTGGCTCGCCGCCTTCATCGCGAGCTGGAGCTTAGTCATCCCGTCTTCAATCGCCCCCATAGAGCCAGAAGTGTCAATGACGATCATCACTGAGGTACTAGGGAAACTCTTTCGCTGGCGGACATTAAGATCAACGGGAAGCACATCAGCGACCGGAGTTCCATACCATCCGCCGGGAAGAAAACTGCCTTCCCCACCAACCATCGCAAAACCAATCCCCGTATCGCGCACCGCAGATTTGATCATTTTCATCTGTGGTTCGAGCGCGTTAGCGGCATTGAAATCGTTGAGGATGATCGCGTCGTAAGGCTGGAGTTCTTCCGGGCGTGTGGGGAGCCCTTCTGAGCCAAACACTTCTGCCGTGATGCCCTGACTCGCCAAAGCTCGGGCCAACTCTGTCTTATTGGGGTTGTCTTGGATGATCAAGATCTTCGGCTTGCCTTTGACATTGAGGAAGGTCGCGCCGATGTTGTTCCGTCGATCCTGATCTTTCTCAACTTCCAGCGAAACCCGATAACGATAGAAGCCTTGGTCATCAATCTTTTGAGGGACAAGGAAAGAATTGATGCCCTCTTTCAGCTGAACCGGAACGCGGGTTGCCGTCTTTCCATCGCGATCAATGACGATGTTAGCCGGCTGAGCGATTGAACTCTCCACCACCACCTTGATATCAAATGGCTCTTCTGTACTCCGAACAGGAGGTGCCTGGACATCAACAACGGCAGCCTCATCTTCAGAGCGATTCTCTCCGAGAGCAACAACATCAATCTCAATGCCATCCGATTCCAGAACTTCCGCCGCCTGCATGGCATCGCCGCTTGTCTCGTTCCCATCGCTGAGAATGACAATGCGCCGCCCTTTACCGGTTGGAAATGTCGCCGCCGCCACCCGCAATGCCGACGCCAAATCGGAACCTCCACTTTGGATGTTTGCTTCAATCCGATTGACCGTCCGCCGACCGCCGGGGATGGATTCGACCATCGGTTTCTCACCAAAAGCTACAATCCCGGCAACGTCATCGCCATCGAGTTCACCGGTTGCTTGCGAGATGAATTCAATCGCCGCTTTCTTATCCGCTTCACTGATACTGTCAGAGCGGTCGATGACAAAAACAGTCGCTTGCCCTTGATTGCTCCTATAAGACTGCGGACCCGCCAAAGCAAGCACCAAAAGTGCTCCCAGTAACGCACGAATGACAAAAGAAAGACGCTTGCGAGGCTTCGCCATTCCACCCACAAACCGCCAACTCCAGAGCAATCCGGCAATCACCGGGATCAGGAGAAGAAGATAGAGCGGATCGGTAAAGCGCATTACGATTTACGGGCAAATAGCCACCACTCCCCGGCCAAGACTAACAAAGCCAAAAGTAACATCGGACGCCAGAGATCGCCGTAGCGATTTGACTTCCGCTCAGACGCAATTGCCTTGCCCGAAATCTGCACCGCATCCTGAGGACGAATGTTTGATTCGCGCTCATCCCTGAGTTGCGCAAAAATGTTTCGCGGTTGCTCCATCCCGCTCAGCTTGTATTGCCCCACGCGATCCATCCCTCGCACGGAATACCGTCCTTGCCGCGCCGGAACCGGCATCCAATCTCCTTCCGGGCGATCCAGACGAAGAGATTTGTCCTCTACAGCTGGAAACGCAACTGTTTGCCCAGAACGAACAATCAACGGCCCAGTTGTCGATGCGGGAGCCAGGAAATCCATCGTATTCGCCATGAAGATCGGAAAACCGATAGTCAAAGGAAAATCTGAATCCATGACCGAAAAACCGAGGAAAACGTGCTTCTGCGCACCTTCGCTGGCAATAACTAGCGGCCCCTTATCCGTCCGAGCGAGAACTTTGCCACCCCCAGTCGGTTGAACAAGCCGTTGCTTTTCAATGTAAACCGTGGAAAAATCCACCGCTGACATCAGTGGGTGGTTCACCGCGTTTTGATAAACGCCGCGTGCTCCCCAGCCTTTATCGCTGACTGGAACGCCCGGCCCGGGAATCCCTAACGTCAAAACTGCCGGCGACTTCACGGCTTCTGCGGCGACATCATCAAAAATAATGAGATCGTATTTGCTCGGTTCAGAGTTCGAGGCTTTCTCCGTTGCCGGTAATGACGCCGCCCGATCCAAGACAATCCTTGGGTCAAGAGTCAGGACATTCTCAATAAACAGATTTCCTTTCGAAACCAAAAGCGCATTGATCGCCCCAGCGGGGTCACCCGAAGCATAGGCAACATTATCCGCCGTGAGTTTGTCGTCGTTTTGGAGTTCACAAGTCAGGAGCTTGGCGTCGCCCTTGAACTCGATGGTTTGACCCCAAGTCTTGCCGCCACCAATCTCAACCGTCTTTGTCCAGAAGGTCTGTCCATCACCGGAAAGTGTCACGCCAGTCTTGGCTGTGTCCAAGCCGTAGTTCTTCACCCCGACATAAACAAACTTTCCATCGGCAGTCTCTTTGACTCCCAACGCCTGAACCGCGAAGTTCTTTTCGCTCTCTCCAATCGGCTGGAAGACAAGCTCAGCTTTATCCTGACTAAAGTCATCAACAGCATCAAAGCAACCATCACTGACAAGAAGGATGCGAGCCGACTCGCTTTCACCCACTAAGGCATTGGCGAGTTGCAACGCCTCCGACATATTGGAAGGCGTGTCCGATTGTCGTACCGACTTCAATCCATCGCGCATCACCGCCGGATCGGTTGTGAGCGAGAATACGACGCGTGGAACTGTGCCCGCTTCCACTAAGGCAATCTGATCGTTCGCCCCCGATGATCCGATCAGCTTCTCAATCTGATCAACCGCAGCCGCAAATCGAGATGGCTCCACATCGGTGGCTCCCATGCTCGCGCTGGAATCCAGCACGATCACCGTCGCTTTTCCGAGCAATCCAGTCTGCTTCCATTGGAATCGCGCCAACCCAAAAACAAGCAGAAGCAAAGCGAGTAACTGGAGCACCATCAACCAGTTGAATCGCAACCTTTGGAAAAGACTGTTTGCTCGGACTTCGTCAACACGTTCGGGCCAAAGGAATGTTGCCGGAACCTCAAACTGCTTCCGGCGCATCCGCAACAGATACAATACAACGATCAGCCCCCCGAGCGGGAGCATCCACCAAAACGCCCCGGGAGCCTGGAAGTTCAAACCACCCACCCCTGACGTTTCCAAACATCTTTGACCACAGATTCCAGCGAATCATCTTGCTTGACCTGGTGGTATCGCGCCCCAATCGCTAGACAAGTCGCCGCAATCTCCGCATTGTGGTTGGCTACGTTTTGTTTGTAAGCGACAAGCGTATCGCGATTCGCCGTGATCTCACGCGGCGCACCGCCCTCGGCATCCACCAAGCGCAGATCGCCTTCCATATCAGGATTCAGCTCACTCGCAGTCAAAACCTGCAAGAAATGAACTTCATGTCCCCGCCCCGCAACCAATCGCAAAGCAGAGCAAATCTCGGCGTCCCAACCATCCGAAAGCAAAACAACCACACCCGGACGATTCTGTTCTTTCGCGAAAGAACGCAGAACTTCCGTTACCTGATAGTTCTGTTTTAGAACCATTTGGTTAATAGAACGGGCCAGCTTGGGATAGCCCGCCCTGCTCCGAATCGGAACTGCTTTCTGACCCAATTGCCGGAGATAAACGGCATCACCAGCGGCGAGAGCAATATAGCCCAAACTAGCGGCAAGCTTCTTTGCGCTATCCAGTTTTGTTGGATCGCCAAAGTTCATACTCGGCGACAAATCCACCAAAAGGTGAACCGCCAAATCTTCTTCATCTTGGTATGTCTTGACGATGGGAGTATCCAGCCTTGCAAGGACGTTCCAATCAAGGTGCCGGAGATCGTCCCCTTCCGTGTAATCGCGATAATCCGCAAACTCAATGGATATCCCCGTGCGTTTGGTGACACGCTCCCCTCGCACACGACCAAGAAACGACTTCCGGGGGTTCAAACGCACCCCTTCCAGAAGCCGGAATTCGCGTGGTGAGAGGATCAGGTCGCTCACTGATGCTGCCTAATTGCGATCAAGCGCCGACCGGATCACGCCCTTGGGATTCTACGAATTGGACAATGCCATCCACCACTTGGTCAGCTCCAATGCCGTCCGCCTCTGCCTCAAAGTTGAGGAGTAAGCGATGTCGCAGAGCCGGCTTCGCGGCTTTCTTCACATCGTCACGGCTCACATTGAACCGACCATTCATTAATGCATAAACCTTGCTGGCATTGATGATCGTCTGGGCGCCACGTGGCGATGCTCCGTAGCGGCAATACTGCTCCGAAATCGGTGCTGCTTCCCCACCAGGGTGAGTAGCCACCACGATTTGCAGAGCGTAATTCAACACATCTTCGGCAACCTTCACATGACCAATCAACTTGCGTGCGCGCAGAACATCGGCTCCGCTCGCGACCTTGCCAGCTTCGCTGGTAACTGTTCCCGTTGTTCGCTTGACTACTTCTGCCAGATCTTTTTTGGTGGGATACGGAACGTTGATCTTATAAAAGAAGCGATCCATCTGCGCTTCGGGAAGCGGGTAGGTACCTTCTTGTTCAATCGGGTTTTGCGTTGCCATAATCAGGAACGGCTCAGGAAGCGAGTAATGCGCCCCTCCAACCGTGACCTGTCGCTCTTGCATCGCTTCCAAAAGTGCCGACTGAGTTTTGGGCGTCGCCCGGTTGATTTCATCCGCAAGAACGAGGTGAGCAAACACCGGCCCCTTACGAAAAGCGAACTCGCGTTTCCCCGAGGCATCTTCGCTCAAAACGTTCGTTCCCGTCACATCAGCGGGCATCATGTCTGGTGTGAACTGGAGACGAGAAAAGCTCAAATCCAAGGCTTGAGAAAGCGTGCGAATGAGAAGCGTTTTTCCGAGTCCTGGCATCCCTTCCAGCAGAACGTGACCGTTTGCGGCTAAACAAACAAGAACACCTTCAACAACCTCATCCTGACCAACAATCACCTTGCCGATTTCATCGCGGAGCTTGGCCCAAGTGTCGCGAAACCACTGGGCTTCTTGCTCGGCATTGATTGACGCGTTTTCGCTCATTTCTTTCCACCCAGCGAGTTGAAGTAGTCCTTGACTCGCTTTTCATGCTTCTTTGGAATCGACTTATCACTCATAGCTTTCTCAGCTTTGTCTTTGTATTGCGGCAAAACCTTGTCGTACGGCACGGAAGTCTTTGTTCCGAGCGTCGTTGGAGCCTTGATCTCCACATAGGATTCAGTGCCTTTGGTTGGATCGCGTTGCCCTTTCACCGCTTTTGTATCGGTTTGACCTTTGAGTTCTTGTGGATCTTGGTTTTTGCGATTTTCACCTTCACCTTGATATGCTCCACCCGGAGTAGGTGCTGGCATCCCCATACTCATACCAGGCATCAAGCCCAAGCAGGTCTTGCAAGCCTCTGCAGAGAGTTCCCCGCGCTTCATCGCATCAATCATCTCTTGCATTTGCTTGCGCATTTGCTCCCGGAATTCGGGGTCTTGCATTTGTTTGGCAAATTCTTCCATTTGCTCTTCAAGCTGAGCGATTTTCTGTTTGAGTTGCTCCATTTCCTCATCTGTGAGTTCTTGGGCGTTTTGCATTTGCTCACTCGCTTGCTGCATTTCCGACATGAGTTTGGAAAGCTCTTGATACTCCTCCATGCTCTGTAAATCTTGAAGTGCTTTCAAAACTTCTTCCGAATACTGAACTTTGGAGAGCAAGTCCTGAAGTTCCTTCATCTTCTCGCTGAGTTCTTTCCGTGCCTGCTCGCTCAGATTCGGATCTTCGAGCATCTTCTCAATGTCATTGATCTGCTGCTCGAGCGATTCCTTCATCGCATCCCGCTCTTTCTGGGACATCTTCAGCATCTCTTGAGTTGCCTGATCCAAGTTCAAAGAATCCAGCATTTGCTGATCCAATTGCTCGCCCTGTTGGAAGTCACCGTCCAATCCATCGCGAGTCTCTTGCATCAAATCTTGCAGTTCTTGGCTGAGTTTCATCGACTCTAGTTGCTCGGGAGTGATGTTCGCCTTTTGTAGCTGTTCTTGCGCGTATTTCTGTTGCATCGATTGCATCTGCGCGCGAGCTTGCTCCATCCGTTTGTCAGTGAGTTCTTGCGCTTGACGGCCCAACTCTTCGGCTTTTGCCTTCGCTTCCTCTGGGTCAAGCCGGTTACGCTCCAACTGCTTTGCCATTTTCTGGAGCTCGTTGGCGAGACGTTGCTCATCTTTGCCGCCAAGCTCGTCCACTTTGACTTCGCTGAGAGGCTTGGCGACTCTTTCCACCTTCGCGACCGCCTCCTTCATCTTCTCCGCTTCCGGGGAGTTCTTAGATGCGAGTGCAGTGCTGTTCCCTAGCCAAAAAACTGCCCCCGCCAGCAAAATGCTCCCGAACGCCGCTCCGGGCCACGGACCAAATCGGAAAGGATAGGCTTTCTTCGGTTCCACGTCGTTCAGATGCGCCTCTGCATCTTCACGAACTTTCCGTTGAAAATCGTCATCATCTTCGCTTTGAAGTGCCGTAACAAGCCGATCTTTGAGCCCTGCACGCGAGTCCACACTACGGGCCACGTCTAATGGGTTCAAATTTCTGAAGTAGCCGATCGCCGCGCCAATTAGCCCGAGTCCAACAACCAAGGTAATCAGGAACGGGATTTCGGTGAAAACCACAGAGAAATAGTCCAGCCCGACCCAAATCAGGGCAAGAACCGCACCTACCATCAGCCCGATACTCAGCGATTTCCAGCTTCGCAATAGGCGGATGCGTCGTGCAACAGATTTCAGCTTATTTTCCATGGTTTAAGCGGTCTCCCGACCTTTGATTTTCATCAGCGGATGCTTGATTCTACGTTCCTCGGAGCGATTCACCAAAATGCCGCCTACGATAGCTAGGACTATGCCTTTTGCAATCACTCCTTCAGGTGTCTCTGCGAAAGGATGCATAGGGTTGATGATCGATAAGGTTCCAGGTGTTTTGAAGGCTAAATCAACCATTGCAAGCAGCATGCCTGCCCCGACATTCAATCCCACAATAAACAAGACGCCGATGCGCCGCGCCGATTTCACCGAACCATTCCACGGAGAAGTGAAACGGAAAATCCCAAAGTAGAGGAACGCCGCGCAGAGAAACCAGAACATCACCGCGAAAGCTTCCAAAGCAGTGTACGTAGACACAAACATTCCTCGGAACAAGTAGTAGCCAGACGGGCCAAAAAGACAAGCAAATGCGAAAAGTGCATAAGTCATGCCACCGGCAGGCTTACCTTTGAGCGCGTCTTTAACAGAAAACATCCCGTTCGGAAAATACTTCTCACCATCACGGAAAGCGTATGGAACAACGTTAGCGACAATGATCAGCATGATAAACCCAGACAGCATAAAACCACTGAGCGCCGTTGTGATCATGAAGCTTGTTCCGGCAGACGTGCCGCTCGCCCCACCAATTCCAAAAATAGTTGAAAACATCTGCGATGTTAACAGCCCAATTAAAAGTGAAATAATTAGTCCAACGATCCGAGTCGCAATAACTGCCGGAGAACCAGCGCGAGACATTTGCGAAGCCGAACCCAACATACAAATTGCTACTCCAAGCGTGCTCATCAAGATCGTGGCCGCCCATGTGGGAATCAAAAACGTCGGTGTAACGGCCGTCATCGGGGCATTCACGATAATGTGCCAGTACGGAGTTAGCACCGAAAATAAAGGCATTGTTGGTGTCGATGTCGTTGGCCCACCCATCATTCCCGAGAGCATCGCCGGAGACATGATTGCGTTCATTAAAGCCAATATTCCGGAGCCAACCGCAATAGCAACGTAAGAACCGATCACCGTCGGTACCATCTTGCGTGAACTGACCGCCACAGGTACACCGAGGCACATATAGAACAGTCCTTGGAACAAGAAAATCGTGAAGGAACGAAGGACATCCGTCCAAGTTGCGCCCCCCATGATGACCCCCAGCGATGCCACCGGAATCGAGAGAGCAAGTAAGAAAATGAGCTGTCGCATCCCACTCATAACGAGGCCAGCAAAGTAATAAGTGGATGACTTTGGTGCCATCAAAACTAGGTCAATTGAACCTCGCTCATCATCCGCAACAATAGATGCGCTGGCCAAAACCGGTGCAATCAAAATGATCGCGGTTTGGAGCAAGTACATGAGCGTGTTGTAAAAGCTTTGAAGGCGACTCTGCATTTCTGCCGCCGACATCCCCGCTCGCATTTGGCTGGCAACCCCACCATAGGTAAACATCGCAAAAAGAACCAGGAGAACCAGATACAAACTCCAAAGGATCAGAGCTTTGTTCCCCCGCATCTGGATGCGGAAATCTTTCACGCTATGCGCGTTACCGAAAAAGTGGCCAAAAAACGAGCGGATCGCCTGCATTTAGTTGAGAGCCCCCGTAGTCACCTTCATAAAGAGGTCTTCAAGGTCAGCCGCATCCACCCGGAATTCGGTAATCAAAAAGCCACCCTGGATCATTTCGGCGAGAAGCTGCGCTTGGCTCTCCATTGATCCTTCAAATTCCACTTTGAGAGTGCTTGCGCCCATCAAAAAGGTGCTGACAACACCTTCTTTCCCGTGAAGGAACATACTCGCTTCGTTTGCTCGCTCAAGCACTTTCACTTCGATCATGCGCCGCTGCTCAATTCCCGAGATGATCTCTTCAACTGAGCCAAAAGCAAGGAGTTGTCCGCGCTCAATAATGCCAACAACATTACAGAAATCAGCCAGCTCCGGCAAGATGTGCGAGCTAACAATCACGATCTTGCCCATACGACCAAGTTCGGCAACAAGCTCCTTCAGCTCAGCACGGGCGCGCGGATCAAGACCACTGGCTGGCTCATCGAGCAGAAGCAGATCAGGATCGTGAACAAGGCACCGGGCCAAACAGAGCCGTTGCTGCATCCCCCGACTGAGGGATTTTGCAAAAGCGTCTTTCTTGAATCCAAGATCGGTAAGCTCCAGAACTTCATCAATGACTCCCGGGCGCTCGGTTTTTGGAACTCCATAAATCGAGGCAAACAGTTCGAGATACTCCCACACGCGGATATCTTCGTAGAGCCCAAAGAAGTCCGGCATGTAGCCAATCAATTTACGGGCGTCAATCAATCCTTCGGTCAGCGGTACATCATTGAGAGTCGCGCGTCCGAGTGTGGGCTCAAGCAAGGTCGCCAGCATCTTGATCGTCGTCGTTTTGCCCGCCCCGTTCGAGCCAATAAAACCCATGATGTCGCCGGGTTTGAGCTGGAAGCTCACCCCATCTACTGCCGTAAACTGACCGTATTCCTTTCTCAATCCATCAACAACCAGCATCCTTATTCACCTCCTCCTTCACTGCGCAACTTCGCCAAACGATTTGTTGCCAGCCACAATCCTATACATCCCATTGCGAACCAAACTAGTGGGGTTGCAACAAGCTTCCAAACTGGTACGGCTGTTCCCACCCCGGCAAACAATTGCATCAAGAAAGAAGTGGGTTGCCAATAAGCTGTTTCGTAGTCGAATCCTGGAATTGCCGATGTCACCAAGAGTGGTACGAGCACCAAAACAACGATGAAAAAGCCGATGCATGTTAGCAATGCCTGCCCCGAGGATTTGCTCAAGGCGGAAATCCACATCGTCCAACCCACCATAAAAAACGACATTCCAAACCAGCCAAGAATCCCTAGCGGAAAAGCGACCATCGGGCTCCGATCTATGTCCATCGGAACATTGAGAAAAAGTCGTGTCCCCGCTAGAATCCCGAAAATCATCAGCATCAAAACCGCGATGACCAGCATTAGCATCATCGCGCGGATAGCCCGCATCGCCACAATCTGACCAACTGTGGCGGGAACGGTAAACAGCATTGGAAGTGAACGGTTCTGACGTTCTAACGAGATCATTCCATGTCCGATGATGGGCACGGCTAGCGCAGAAACCAAGTACATGATAAAAATCGGAGCGGACGGAGGAATGCTTCGCGCTCCTTGCACCATGATGAAGAACATATAGCAGTAGATCAGTCCAACCACCGCCACAGATATCCCGGTCTTGGTATCCCAGTTCTTGGGAACCGAGCGATGACGCATCATCTCGAGTTCTGCCTTCATCGGATTGTTTGTGAAAAAGTGGCGGATCATGGCTGACCTCGCAATGCGGTGACATCAACATTGAGGCTCATGTGAACTTGAACATCCGGCACTTTTTCGCCGATTTTTGCGCCGATCCCCGGTAAAGCGGCGGTGAATGTCAACGGGAAAATCCCATCCGTTTGTTGAAGGATTATTTCTGGAAAATCAGCATCCACATTCCAAACATCACCGGGTTCCAAGGTGGCTTTCAATCCACTTGCGCTGGACGGCGAACCAGCCAAACTGGAGAGCAACATGATCCCCTTCCATGATGTATTTGTAGGGTTCTTAATGGTGCCGATCACCTTAACTCTTGCACCATCTATAGGCACCGCCTTCAAATCACTGACCTTCTGCGAATTCCACGGATACTGCTGAACCATGCTGAACTCAACAAAATCCAGGTTGGTCGCCTTGTACGATGGGATGATCATCTCTCCGACATCCATTGTTTCAATGTCGTCTGTCATCTGTGGCTCATAATAATTGTTCCCGCCACTCGACTCCACCAACTCAACCCCTTGGAGCCCGAAGTCATAGGTGCCTGCACGAGGAATGAACAGTTCCTGATCCCCGTTAAACATCGCCAGATTGCTACCCTCGGCCGCATAGAGGGTTCCGCTCGTTGACTTGGCCGACTTTGCCGAGTAGAGTTCCCTTGAATAATTGAACAGGATGCCTGCAAATGCAAGGCTGATCACGGGCGCAGTAATCCAGGCAAGCTCTCCTTTGCCAAGCTTCCGCATCAAGAGCAAGTTCAACGGCACCACAAGCAAAACATAAAGCCCTAAAACGCCAAGGACAGTGAGCGTGCTAGGAAGTTCCGGCTTTGGCAAGGAGTTCTGCTGAAACGATTCTGCAGTTGTGCTGTAGCTAGTGTATCCATAAGGGTTGTAGCCTTGTGCTCCCTGAAAGCGCATGTATTGGTGCATATTGCTGGACGGCAAAGACTTCGATAAACCAAGAATCAGCCCCTTTTTGCCCCGCCACTTGCGTAGTACGCCATCGGCCAAATCAAAGGCAATGAAGCTAGCAGTTCCGATCCCGTAGCCGCGGGTCGCCATGAGTACGTTTCCGTCTTGCTGACGAACGACTTGAGATCCAGTAGTTGGCCGCGCTTGGCTGATCAAAACTGAACCTGAAGCCGGTTCCGAGTAAGGGTCTAACCACTTCACTCGCGAGATCGAGCTTTGCCC
>JAGQUX010000080.1 GCA_020438215.1 Armatimonadota bacterium
TATTATAAGAAATTATTGGAATAATATTGGAACTAAGGCGCAAAACTCGCTCCACTGTTTTTCCCACACGATCCTGCCCACGTGAGACACTTCCCAAATCAAGGATTTCTGTCTCAAAAGAATTGCTTTGACATTTTGAGAAGGGTGTATCAGCGTGTCTAGAGGTTATTTGAGACACAGATGAGACATGCTCGTAGGATACGCACGCACCAGCACGCTGGACCAGATTGCTGGCTTTGAGGCTCAACAAAGGGATTTGCAACAGGCGGGGGTCGAGAAGGTATTTGCCGAGCAGGTCTCTTCAGTTGCGCAAAGAGAAGAGCTTGAAGCTGCCATGGAGTTTGTTCGCGATGGTGACACACTGGTTGTCACAAAGCTGGACCGTTTAGCTCGCAGCACCATGAACCTGCTTCAGTTGCTTGAAAGGCTTCAGGCAAAGAAAGTTGGGTTGCGGATACTGGATTTTGGGGGAGGGGAGATCAACACCAATTCCCCAAATGGCAAACTGATCCTCACCATGTTTTCTGCATTCGGACAGTTCGAGCGGGAACTGATGCTGGAGCGTCAACGAGAGGGCATTGCCCGTGCAAAAACCGAAGGCAAATATAAAGGTCGGAAAGCAACTGCCATGGCAAAGGCGGACGAAGTGCGAAAGCTCAAGTCAGAGGGCATAGCACCAACCCAGATTGCCAAGACGCTGGGAATAGGTCGGGCGAGCGTGTATCGGATTTTGGCTGATCGGAGTAATGCCTGATTTTGCGTCTGGGTTCATTGAGGTTCTTAATCGCTAGCAATCTCTACTTAATCGCGCCAAATCAGAAAGTCTCTTTTCACTCGAAATTTTGAGTATTCAGATGGCACATTTGTATTTGAAATATTTGTAACTTTTCCACCAGTGTAACCATCTACTATGTTGTTACCACACATAGCAAAAACGTGCGTTTCTTTCCTGTCGTCATTTTCACAGAGTACCAAATGCACATCCTTATCTTCTCGACATTCCGATGCGAAACTGCCTATTGAAGGACGGTCTTCGTAGTTATCGCCTGAGAAATTTGTTAACTCTGTCCAACTCATGCCGAGTGGTGCTTCAATCACGGCAAGCCAATCATTAATGTTGTATCCATCCCCGAGGTTATTTAAAGGCGCTTTCCCCATTTTGACTAACCGGGCATTTAGCAACTTTTTCATTTTCTTCCAGCTTTCTCCAGTAATCGCAGAAAGCGCTTGAGGCACGCAGCCTAGACCACATTGCCATTCGGGCACATCATGTAGTCTGACAGTCAAAGAATTACCTCTTTGGCGAAACTTCTATCTAACACTACTCACACGCGGTCAGTTGTTGGGCAATCCAGAATTGTCGTGAATAACCTCAACCGCCGTATCGTAGAGGCCGTAACGCGCCAGGCCGGAATGGCTATCAATGCCACTGTAAGAAAGCGAAGCGTCTTCATATCTTCGGAAAGCAAAAACAGCTTGGTTCATGTGCTCCGTATTGAATACCTTGAGGCGAACAAGCAAGTGAAAGTCAGCAACAGTCAGCCCAGTTACGTTCAAAAACAGGTCCGGTTCTAGCTTTGTGATTACATCTTGGAGCGTGTTTTCCCGGAAATCCGTCAGATACATAAACGCGGGTATTCTTGTTGCGAACTTGACCAGCTTCTCCTGAACGAGCTTGCGCATTGACTTGAACTCTTTTTCCTCAGCAGTGAGCTCTCTGTTTTCCTTTTCCGAGATATCACCTGACTTTGCTTTTCTCTTTAGCTCTTTGACTTTTTCGTTCTTGTTGATGATCGTTTCGATGACGTTGTCGCCGAGCGCGCGCCATCCTTCGATACGCTCCAGTGCCTTCATGGCTTCTTCGTTGTTTATGATGCGGCGCAGAGTATCATTGTCCACATTCACCAACAGTGCGCTTTCCCATTTGCGCGCAAGCAACGTGGCAGATGTTCCTGCCATCGCGATATCGAGAATTCCGCCAGCATCGATCTGGGTCATGTTGGCCCCGTCATAGGCGAGCACCGGGAGGAAGGATACCAAGTCCTTGACCGCGTTTTCGGGGTTGGGTTCGTTCGGGGACAGGCCGATCGCATATTCCGATAGCTGGCGCAGGGCACGCGTTGGCGCGAAATCAAACACAAAGCAAACGGGCTTCAGAATTTCTTCTTCGTTCGGATTGTCGCCATTTGGATTCTTGATTGACCAGGGCGACTGCACCCGAAACGCCGCCTGGAAATAGGTCTCTGGCGACTTCAGGTTCCTCAGCATCAAGATCGACGACCATTGGGGGACAGTCACCCCGGT
>JAGQUX010000081.1 GCA_020438215.1 Armatimonadota bacterium
GTTCCATGTCACGGTGCGCCATGACGATGCGGGCTGGGACCATTATGCGGACCGTTGGGACGTGGTGACCACCGACGGCACGGTTCTCGGAAAGCGCGTCCTGCTCCATCCGCATGACGACGAGCAGCCGTTCACGCGCAGCCTGTCCGGCGTTGCCGTGCCCGAAGGCGTGCGCACCGTCGTCATACGCGCTCACGATCTGGTGCACGGCCTCGGCGGTGCGGAGATGACGGTCGACCTGCCGGGACGATAACAACCAAGTTTGCGTCATTCCGGGGCCGCGTAGCGGAACCCGGAATCCAGAATTGCAACAATGCTCATTGGCCTGTCCGTCGCGAAAGGTTGCTGACGTTAAGGGCCGGACGGAGCAACTGGAGAGCGAAGTGGGGCATTCTGCGAGTCATTCCGGTAGCCACACTACCTATTGGCCTGTCTAGGTTTCGGGTGTGGCGCGAACAAACAATGCCACCGCGTCTTTGGGGTTCTGTTCGGATTCGTACTCGGTCCCATTCTCAAAAAATCTGAGCTGGGTTAGCATTTCCCGCATGATTTCGTTGGAGGTTCGCGCGGTGGCAAACAAGGCATAGTCCTTGGCGGCAGGAAGAAGATCATCGATAAGGCGGGTCATCTGACCTTTCTTGCGATGGGGAACATCGAGAAATATCCAGCCGAGTTCATAGGGATAGGCTGTTGGATTTAGATGGCTTTTGGCCTTCTTAAAAACCTTGGCACGATAGCCGGCTGCTGGCTTCTCTAAAGCTGCTGTGCCTACGAGTTTATCGTCATGGACGATGAAGCCGAGCCGCAATGCACGCTTGATACGCTTACGAATTCCATCGTCTACCTCACCTCCTTCAACCACCTTCGATACGAACTGATCAAGTTCGTCGTCGCTGCAAGCCTTGGGGGCTTTGACGACAATTCGGTACTTCTTGTCACGCTCGGCGTCATGAATATGTCTGACGGCAATCTCCAGCATTTGCTCGGCATCTTCGTCGGTGAAATCGCCGTCCCCGGGCTGCTTGCCATTGACCGAAAGTTGGCCGCCAGAAACAACGTGTGCAAAAAGAACGTCATCCTCTTTGATCTCATTGATAAGCCAGTTGACGTGTTGCAGCCGAGCCTTTTCTCGAACGGGATCTTCTCGCGCGTCCTGCCGAAAAAGTGCACGTAGGCGAGAATTCGTATTGTCGGTGTCCACAATCAGCTTTGCGACTAGACCCTGAACGTTGCTCAAAGCACTTTCCGTGTCGCCTAGCTGAGAATCTGCCCAACCAAGCTGATCGGACATACTCCTGATACTGCCGTCGAGCGACGATTCTAGTTTACTCAGTTCATTCGTGATGCGCCCCGCTGCCACCTCGAATCGCGCCGCAAAAGCGCTTGCTTCACTGTCCAAGAAAAGCCGAAGCAACTCGCTCGGATGTAGGGGGCGGTTTCGTGCACCGTCGCGGCGGCAATAAATACCCTTTGGTGTACAATGCGGTTTAGTTTGGCTAGGTGGAACTTCGACCCTGAGAATAGGTTTGTTGCCTAGGTTTTCGATATAGACGTCGATCAAGACCGGCGGGATGCAACTGACTGCTTTGTTCAGTATCTGAAGGACAGTTCCATCACTGACATCGCAGCCGCGGACGACGCCGACTTGCGCATTATCGACTGTCTTTTCGTCCACGCCCGCGAGTATTTGCCCGCCAGTCTCCGAGTTGGCAAAAGAAACAAGGTCGTCTGTACTGACACTTTCTGGCAGGCGCTTAAAATCAGAGCGCACACTTTCGCCCTCTGCCAGAAGTTCGCGGGTGAGCTTGCTTAGATTTTTGATCCGCTTCTTAATCGCCATCGATCGTCGAATCTTTATCGGACAGAGCCTTTAGTTCATGGTCACGACGTTTATGCTGCTGCGTTTTTCCCTGTGCCTAGCTGATTTCGACTGGTGGGCGACCGACCTTCACGCAGCCACCAGCGCCTTCACTCCATCCGCCACGAACTGGACCGCCAGCGCGGCCAGGATGACGCCGAGCAGGCGCGTCAGGATCGAACGGCCGGTCTCGCCGAGGAAATTGTCGACCCGCTCGGCAAGCACGAAGACAAGATAGGTCAGCACGGTCGTCACCAGGATGATCAGCACCAGCGCGATGCGCCCGAATGTGGTCGAAAAGCTGCCGGACAGCAGCACCGTCGCGGAGATGGCGCCCGGGCCGGCGATCAGCGGTATGGCCAGCGGGAAGGCGGCGATGTTGCGGATCATGTCCTTGGTGATGGCGCGCTGGGCGCTCTTCTCGTGGCGCTCCTGACGAC
>JAGQUX010000082.1 GCA_020438215.1 Armatimonadota bacterium
GCCAACAAGTACCAGTACTGGACCAACGACAAGGGTGCTCCCACGATCGAGGAATGGCTGAAGGGCGCCACTGAACATCCGGGCTCCTGGTGGCCGGACTGGATCAAGTGGATCTCGACCAAGTCAGGCGCCAAGGTCCCCGCCCGCACGCCCGGCGACGGCAAGCTCAAGGTCATCGAAGACGCACCGGGCAGCTACGTGAAGATCAGGGCGGAATGAGGCAGAGGGGGCAGACCCTTCTCTCCATCACCGGGCTAGAGTTGGTGATCCCGCCGCAACCACGGACACCGCCATCGCGACACGACTAGATGGCCGCCTCAAGGGCGGCCATGGAGAGTGGGGTACCGGCTTCCTACCCACCCACTCAATCCATCTTTGCATCACGGGGAAGGCGCGCTAAGCTTCCCCTATGGCAACAGTTCCCGTTCGAATAAGGAAGCGCAAGCCCAAGAATGCGAAGGGACGTTTGCTCAGTGATTTTTCGGACCTCTCCAACGCAGAAAGGGCGTTAATCGAATCTTGTCGTGTAGGAAGCGACTGCGGTTTTGGCGATCACAAATGCCCCAAGCGACGTGACCCACAGGTTTGCATTAGGGCGGGTATCCTCCGGCTACTTATCATCGGTGGTGATATTGAATGCCCCGTTCACGATCGGGGAATCAACCTAGAAGGCGCATATATCGAAGGTGAACTTGATCTAAGAGACACGAAACTTGGCTTTCCTGTACGGATCTTGAATTGCTTTCTGCCTGATGGCGTTAACCTGAGAAGAGCCAAAACTACAATTCTTGGTTTCTCGGGATGCTATACGTCAAAATTTCTTGCTGCTGCTATCGACTGCTCGGCCGATTTGTATTTTGATCAGGGATTTGTGTGTCAAACAGCTGTTGAACTGATAGGAGCATCAATTGGTGGAGATGTGTATTTTGACGGCAGCTATTTCAGAAGCAAGTCTAAAATGAAAGATCCCGAAGGCTATTCAATTAACTTGAGTGGTGCTTCGATAGGTGGTCAGTTGTATTTTCGCGGCATCAAACGAATGCTTGGGCGGCTGTCCCTTCAACGTGTTCAAGCAAATACGCTTTGCGACGACTTCGAAAGCTGGAGGGGAGTGCAATGGGTTGATCTTGACGGATTCACTTATGATCGAATTGTGGAAGGACCAACGGATTCCGCGACTCGAATTGATTGGCTGAGCAGACAAGATCGGGATCACCTCGGCCGAGAATTCAAACCCCAGCCGTGGGAACAACTCATCAAAGTGCTGCGCGAGATGGGGCATGATGCGGATGCTCGCGCGGTTGCCATCGCTAAGCAGGAGGCCATGCGCGAGGCGAAGAAGTTCACCGGCATCGGCTGGCTGTTACATGGGGCGTATGGCTACTTCGCGGGCTATGGCTATCAACCTGTAAAGACCGTCAAAGCAATGTTCTTCGTCTGGTTTTTGGGTCTCACAGTATTTGCCGTTGCCGAAGACCTAGGCATCATGGCCCCATCTTCTCCGATTATTCACAGCAAACCGAAACTGCTCGAGGCGTGCGGCCAGCAGTCGGATGGGCGCCTCACAACATGGACGGAATGCCGCGAACTTCCGAAGGAATATACGACCTTTAATCCGCTCATCTATTCCCTCGATCTCATCCTGCCGCTGGTGGACCTGCAGCAGGAGAAGGACTGGGCGCCCATCGTCGCGGTCAACGGTACGGAGTGGACCATCGGCCGTGCCCTGGTCCGCGCCTTTCTGTGGTTCGAGATCCTGTTCGGCTGGGCCATGAGCTTGCTGCTCGTGGCGGTGCTCGGCAACCTGGTGAAGAAGGATTGACGGGGGCCCCTCCCATAACTTCCGCGCATGCAATTGGCTTGGGAAATGTCGTTTGTCATGGCGGCGCGCGGCGGTCTACGTTTCACGGCCTGGAACAGCGGGGAGCCTTCATGACCACCATTCTCAAGCGCAATGTGATTGCCTCGTTCGACGAGGGCGGTTGGAACTATGGGCTGTGGGGCGGGCCCTATCACCGGCTGCACCAGCAGCGCGGTGCCAAGTTCTGTGTCTACAACAACCGGCTGATGGCAGTGGACCAGGGCGGTGACCGCTTCGAGGAATACTGGAAGCAGCGGCGCGAGGCGGGGCTGGTCGACACCGGCGAACGGTCAACCGAAATTGTCGGGTCCGACGCAGAGGCGTTCTGCAACAAGCTGTTCACGCGCAACTGCTCGACCCTGAAACCCGGACGGGCCGGCTATGGCCTGCTGCTCTATCCCGATGGCGGCA
>JAGQUX010000083.1 GCA_020438215.1 Armatimonadota bacterium
ATCAATTGGCGAGGCTGCTAGGCAAGAGGCGTCGCACTGCGGTTACGACATCCACCTTGTTTGCAGGTCTGCCACTGGCCCTGAATCACACCGAAGCCGCCGCAGCAATGGTGGAGTCAGTGACCGCAAGTGCGCTCACGTCGCTTTCTCTCAGTTCTCCGTGCGCCATCAAATTATTCTGTTTTATGAAAACGCAAACTAGCATCATCACTACAATCGGACTGCTCCTGGTCGCGAGCTCCTTCTTTGCCGGGCGTCAAACGGCTGCAAGCTTTGGTGAAGCACTCATCGATCAGTCAGAACATCAGGCGCTTTACCGACAGGAATTCGCTGAGAAATTGACCGCGCTCGAAGCAACAGCTCCGGTTCAGAGTGTGAAGCGAACGGTGGAACAGATTCTCGATGAGGCGGCATCGGGATACCGCGACGGGTCGGCCTCCACGTCAGCTCATTACATGGCATTGCTTGCACTCAACCAACTCGATCCACTCGACTATGAAGATGCGATCTCCCATCTCGAAACGCAACGTGCCGACGATAAAGTGTTCGAGCGCATTGGTGCGTTGCTTGCTGGACTCTGGGCCTCGGTCGATGGCGATGCGGCCATTCATTGGGTCGAGCAAAACTTGGACGAGAAGCGTGGCGTTGCGTTTCAGAATGTGCTCGAATCGTGGAGCAAACACGAGCCGGAGAAGGCGTATCAATGGTATCAAAGCAAAGCGGTTTCGGACGATTCGGGCATGCAACTTACTTCATTCAGGTGGCTCTCGAAGCGCGTTTTCCTGGGTTGGGCCGAGAGCGATCCGAAAGGTGCGATGAAAGCACTAGAGAATGTGTCAGTAGAGGATGAGCGCGGCGCATTGTTGAACTAACCCGCTCGTCCAACGTGGCGGGTGACATTTTGGGATTCTCGGAAGGTGGGCGTTTTGGGATACTCTCTCACAATGACTAATATACCATCTGATTCTAACCCGTCAACGCCGGTTTCGGCCTCGAAGTCCCTCCCAAAGAACCTTCACCGCAATCCGATCTTCTATGAAGAACATCGCTTCGATTCTTTGTTACGCTTTGCTCAGGATTTGACTTTAAGAGGCTTGGGCGACCGATCCTGCCATTCTTATTATCGCCAAATTCGACTCCTTTCGGACCATTTCGACCAAGCCGATCCGGACTTGCTTTCTGAAGACGATATTCGCACTTACATTCTTTATCTTAAAACCACCAAAAATTGGGCTCCCAAAACCATTCGCGCGTTTCTCGCCGCAGGTAAGGCTTTTTACATCGATGGTCGTGAGCCGCGTGATTGGCAGATCTTTGATATGACCCAAGCCAAAGATCGCCCTTATTTGCCTACAGTTCTTTCACGGGTTGATATCGCTCGTTTGCTCGCTGCTATTCGCAAAGGCCGCTTTCTCACCCCTATTAAACTGCTTTATGTTTGTGGCCTCCGTTTGGAAGAAGCTCTCACGCTCACACCAGCTGATTTATCGCCTTCGGAGAATCGCCTTTTCATCCGCTGCGGCAAGGGAAACCGCGATCGTTCCATCCCACTTTGTCCTGCCATGCAGCGCGAGCTTCAACGTTATTGGAATAATCACGAGAATCCAAATTGGCTCTTTCCCGCTCCAGGGCGCGGCCCCATGGATTCCGATTCGGTGATGGCGCGGATGCGTCATTCCAAAAACTTTCTCGCTGGTCAGTCTCTGCAACAAGTGATCGTTCGCGCACGGCGTGATGCTGGCATTTCGGAGCAAGCCACGGCTCATTCTTTGCGTCATTCTTTTGCCACTCACCTTATCGAAGATGGCGTTTCTATTCGCCATGTCCAACGTTTGCTCGGGCATACGAATATCAATACGACCACCATTTATACGCATTACACGCCAGAAGCTGAATCTGAAGCTCTCGGGGCTTTGGAAACGATGACCACCAATATCACGAAGTCTCTGCGCGAATATCGCGAAGCTGGTCAGGCTTAAGCGTTCTTCTGCTTTTTGAGCGTTTATGTGCTCTTCGCTGAATCACGTTCCCCAGTCTAAAGTCGAGTCTCCTTCCGTCACCGATGTGATCCGGTTCTTTGCGCCGGCTTATATCGATCGTTATGGGGATGTCATGACTTTGAACCAACGTCGCGCGTTGTCGAATATCCTCCAATGCAGGACGAACGCGATGGGGGGCGAAGTTTATACCTGTGAAGAATGTCATCGAAAGCGTTATTTAGGTTATCGCTGAGGCCACAGTGCTTGCGCCCAGTGTGGGAGCGCCGATACG
>JAGQUX010000084.1 GCA_020438215.1 Armatimonadota bacterium
TATTGTCGTCAAAGCGAGCAGCGGCAAGATCCATCTCACCGGCAAAGTGCAGATCGTAGTCAACATCGGAATTGATGCCACCGCGACTTTAGAAATCGTGAGCGGCAAAGAGCTTCATGTCAAGTTACTAACGCTGGATGCCCTGGGCGGGGCAGCGAAGAACCTTGTCGAAGGGCAGCTCGCGCAGATCAATCCGATTCTTAATGCCAACGATTTCCCGTTTGATGTTCAGTTCACTCGTGTTGAAATCGAAAACGGGCAAGTGCTCCTATTTGGACAAGTATTAAAGGTCTAACCTGACTTTTTCTCGACTTTTCGGTATCCAACCAGCGACTTCAAATCCGGCTTGAAAAATGTTGCTGGCTCCTTCGGAGCCATGTTCTTCGACCGCAAAGAAATCAAGAAATCCATCGCATCTTCGTCGCCGAATGTCGAGGCTTCGAATCGCAAAAGCATCCCGTTGGTATCCGTATACATCCGGCAGTAAAGCGGAGCATCTTTATCGGTCGATTCAAACACGCGCCGTGTGACTACCTGTTCAGCAAGAGTTGCTGGCCCGCCGGTTCCTTCCTTCATTCCCATCCCGATACGCACAACCGGAGGGAGATAATCAAACGACTGCCAGTCCATTGAACCGCCTTCGGGCAAATCCGCGCCCAGCCATTTCAGCATGGAGTCTAAAGCATCCGTTTCAACAATCTTCTCTGCAGAGTAAGTGAGATCAAATTCGTTGATCGTGACACGTTGCCCCGCTGATTCAAAAACACGGATGGATTGGGTTGCAATCTCCGTTACCCAGTGCCGCTGGCTTCCCTGTTTGAGGATTCGGAGGGTTGCTTTGGTTGCCGCCGAGCCGTTGTGCCAAATGACATCGTAAGTGAGGTCAAAATCTTTGCCATTGAGATCATAGGCGTTCTGATAAAACACCTTCTCAACCGGGTTCAGTCGCTCCGCCGCGGAAGTGGTTTGTTGAGCAGGAGCAAAAAGGGCAAGGGAGGCGCAAACGGCACTCAGCATGCCCATCACTTTACACTACAAAGATACGCCGAGCCCATCCCCATCTACTGGTTCTGAATCACCCGATTTCTGATACCCCTTCACAGCGTCTTTCGGGAATTCAAACAATGACATCGGCGCAGGATCTGGCCCGTAGCGCACAGACTCTACGCTGATCGAGAACACACCACCATCGCTCTGTATATCGTAGAAAGCGCGGCTGATGCGGTCATCCTTTTCAATTTCCAAAGTTCCGAGAACCAGGAAGTCACCAATGGTTGCCTCGGAATGAATCGTTGTCAAATCACCTTGTTTACTTTTGTTCTTGACTTCGAGTGGCTGAGCAAAGCCAATTTCTGGGATACCACCCTCCCAAAACCGGAAACCAATCCCAAGCGGGTTATTCGCCGAAGCGGATCGCGCAGCAAAGGCTTTGTTGAAGAACTCAAAAACATAACTGCGAATGCCCTTAGTGGAAAGCCCTTGCATCGGATCAATCGGATTGATTGAGTAAGCCTTCTTCAGGTGATCCACCGACCAGATTTGCGTCTCAGTAGCCGAAACCCGCAGGTTCATGTCATCCAGATTGCGATAGTCCAGGAACATCCGTCCCGGCCCCAAGCGAGTGGTGAACCGGCTCGCCTGAACATTGTCCCCCGAACGAACACTCAGAAATGTGATTTGGTGCAGATGCTCAGGAACCGAACGCTTCTGATCTTTCTCAAAGTAGTTCCGGAAGGTGTCCTTGGCGTTCTGGTCGGTTTTTGGGCCGGCTTCTTGAGGAGCGGCGAGAATCAGGCTGGCAGCGATTGCGGTAGTCAACATGGTTGTCTCCTTGGGATCTGATACAAGTATACGGCGGTGAGGGTTGCTTTCGGGCCCGAATCTTCTGGGGCCGGACGGTACACTAGCGACTCCATTCTTGGGCGAGTGGCGGAATTGGTAGACGCACTGGATTTAGGTTCCAGCGTAGCGATACGTGAGAGTTCGAGTCTCTCCTCGCCCACCACTTGCACTGGCTCTTGAATTACTTGGAGAGACGAGAAGTTTATTCCGAGAACAATGTGAACGGAAAGTCTCTCCTCGCCCACCAAAAGGAAATTGGCGTTGAACACAATCGTTCAACGCCAATTTTTATTAGCTTTTCTTCAATTACGAACGCGGTGCTCGCACCATGCTTCGCATGACAACTGGCTTCATCACACGACCATTAGGGCCGTCTTCTTTGTATTCCACTTCGTACCGATCCAATG
>JAGQUX010000085.1 GCA_020438215.1 Armatimonadota bacterium
CCTACTATGCCGATCTCGCCGCGCTGAAGTTGCCCTTGCCGGACCTCGATGAGCAGAAGGCCATCGCCGCCGTGCTGAACACCGCACGGGCGGACCTGATCGCGACAGAGCGCGAGATCGAAGCTGTCACCCGGCAAAAGCGCGGCCTCATGCAGAAGCTACTGACGGGTGAGTGGCAGGTCGAGGAGGAGGATTCCTGATGGCAAAAAAGATGCAAACCCTGACATTCCGCCTTCTCAGAAAAGGACGGGCACCCGCAAGAGCGATCTCTCCGACCTTTGCGGAGGACGGTGACAAACCCCTTACATCAGAGCCTTGGCCTCCAATCGAGGGTAGTGAGGTCTTCTTTGGGCAAATATATCGCAAGCCGCCAGTTTGGGCGGACTTCATTTCCACCGGCCTTGAGAGGGCGCTTGATGGCATGATGACTGGCGGTGCCGGTGCGGTCATTTTCGTCCCAGTCAAAGGCAGGTATGTTGCTGTCTGTTTTGGCCAGATCCATATGGCGCTGAATGACGATGCGTTCGAACGTCAGTTCGGCTTGAAGGTCACGCTGAATTCCGTTCCAGGGAGCAGCATTCGTTCGCTTGACCTTGCAACGCCTGATGCAGTGACTTTTCAAAAGCGAGTGCAAGCCAGCCGAGACAGCGACGTGAACACCTTTGGTGTCGATCAACTGCGCGACATAGCAAGGGTTGCAGGCGGCACGCCTCAGGACCCAAATTTCGCACGCTTCGTTGCAGGCAAAGACTCCTTGTCAATTACCTGTGAGATCGGCCCAGGCGATATCGAGGCTAAATGTGCAGAGATATTCCAGGTTTATGAGAAGAAGGACTATCGAACCGATTTCAAATGGGTCGATAATCTGCGGCCCGTCATCGAAAAGGACCTCATAGAACAGTTGGACCAAGAGTTGTTTTCGGAACTGAGTGAGTTGCGAAAGGGCAATCCAGCGGATCTACACATGTCACCACCGGAAGTGGTCGACTACACGGAAGGAAGTGAACTGCACTACAACGGTTTCCGCAGCCACGGCGTCACATTCCATAGCTTGGCGATCGCCGACTATGTCAGCGAGTTGAACAGATGCAAATTCGCCGGTGACATCAAGGAGATTAAGGAAAAGCATCGAATATCGGCAAAGCCTTCTGACAAGGACGAGTTCTCAGAAAAGTGGAAGGTGTACGATTGCTTCGTCCACGAGGCATCTTTAACCTCGGGTGCCAACACACGGCATTTTATCCTGTTCGCAGGGAACTGGTTTCAGGTCGAAGCATCTTTCAAGGACAGCGTGGACAAGTTCTTCGACGGCATTGATAGGGTCACGATTGTTGGCAAAACCTCTGCACATAACGAACAAGAGCTTATAGAAGATCTAGTCAACACGCGGGCTGGAGACTTGCTCAAGCTCGACAGAACCAAGATCAACCCGACTGGTGTGAAAAACGCAAATCTGGAACCAGCTGATTTCCTCTCCGACAAGAAGCACTTCATCCATCTAAAGGACGGGCACTCCTCCGGCCCCATTAGCCATCTTTGGTCACAGGGTGTCGTCAGCGCAGAAGCCTTCGTTGGAGACAGTGGTTTTCGCAAGAAGCTTCGAGCCGTGGTCAAATCGGAAAAGAAGGGTTTCGAAGCACATTTGCCAAAATCAACAGATCGTGTCATCCGCGAAGACTACACGATCGTCTATGGCGTCATGCGTCAACCCTATGCCAACAAGAAACTGGATCTGCCCTTTTTTAGCAAGGTTAGCCTGCAAGTAGCGATCGAACGTCTTCGTAGGCTTGGTTTCGAAGTAGCAATCGAGCTGATTGAAAAGCCGGCTTCTTCAGCTGGCAAGAATACGAGTTCCAAGAAGAAAAGTACGGCGCGGCCGCCCAAACCCATCGCTGACGCTGATGGCGAAGTTTTGGAAGAGGCATGATGGAAAAGGGCTTCATTGCAGCCGAAAAACACCAGTCCCAGGTGCCAGCGCTTCAGATGCTTGTAGCGCTTGGGTTCACCCCGCTCTCGCAGGAGGAGACGCTTCGCCTGCGCGGCGCGCGCCTGCGGAACGTGGTGCTGGACGATGTGCTCGCTGAGCAACTCATGCGCATCAACCGCTTCACGCATCGCGGCCGCGAGTATGGGTTCGATCTTGAGGATGCGCACGAGGCGATGCGACGGCTAAAGCCCACGCCAGATCGGCTGAAGGGGCTGCGCGGCACGAACCAGGACATCTACGACTCGCTCGTCTTAGG
>JAGQUX010000086.1 GCA_020438215.1 Armatimonadota bacterium
TAATTTTTTCCATCTTTTTCTCTTACAGAGCCTGAAAGGAAGTACATTTGCCGTCCTTTAAGCAGGATCAAAGGTTCGTACCCTTTTCGCTGTAGTTCAATTGGGTGATTAAGTTGGCGCGATTCAGCGATTTTCGGTACCAACCACTTTGCAGGTTTTTGAAGTGTCTTAGGTTCAAACACTCGATACGCATTTTCCAACGCAAACGCATTCGCTTTTGCCGTGATGATCTCCTGATAACCGTCTCCAAGCTTATCCTTTGCAAGTTTGTATCGAGTGGCAGGATGGTCAGCTGGGGGGACCTCCAGTTCATCCATGACGTGTTGTTTAATGTTCTTGAAGTCCCAATCTTTAGGAGGCGCGTCAAAATTAGTTACGAAGCGAGAGAAGTGCCCGAGATCAACGTTTGTTGTATAGGCATACTGAGTCTGGAAGCTGAAACGCGCTTTGTTCTTTGCATAAAATAATAGAAACTGAGAGACCTCGGTCGGGCCGGTGTTTACTGTCTTGAAACTAGATGGTGTTGCGGCCTCTACAGTGATAGTCACAATATAATTACTTCTTCCAAAAATCTCATCCATAATTACTTTTGCATATGCTGCCTGCGTATCGTCTAAATTGACGATGATAGCTCCATCTTCTGACATCAATTCGCGCAAAAAAATCAAACGCTGATACATCAACGACAACCAAAGTGTATGCTCAATATTGTCATCATAATTTGGAAACGCGCCTCCAGTATTAAATGGAGGGTCGATATATATGCACTTTACTTGGTCCGTGAAATAGGGAAGCAGAGATTTCAGGGCTTCGAGATTGTCACCCTGAATAAGCATGTTGCCTGTATTGCTGTCGCCATAGCCAAGCTCGGTCACTTCTTCGAGCAACCGGTACGGAACCTTTTCCGCAGCCCGGACATCTTCATCTCGTGTGAGCCATCTCAGCGTAGGCATTCGTGTTTCAACTTTCCAAACAGCATTTAAAAATAATCAGCGTGGTTGTGCAGTAATACAAACCGCGAATCTTCTATGTATACAGACAGGTTCCAACATTCTGAGAAATGCTTCAATTGTTGTGCCTCGCGAAAAACGGCATGCCACAGAAAATCGGCTTCGCAATCATTTCATCGCCCTCAACTCATCGCACAAATCTGCCCAATCTTGCATGAGATTCACCCGCTGATCCCAGTAGGTAGTGCGATTGTAGGTGCGCCGGATTGCATTCGGGTCCTGGTGGGCGAGTACAGCTTCAATCACATCGGGATTGTATTCGCGGGAATTGAGGATGGTGCTGGCCGTGGCCCGGAAGCCATGGGCGGTCATTTCCTCGCCAGAATATCCGATCCGGCGCAAGACGGTGTTGAAGGCATTTTCCGATAGCCGCTTGCGCGTGGAAACGAGGGAAGGGAAGATGAGCTGGACTTCGTCGATCTGCGACCAGTTTTCCTCGACAATCTCCATTGCCTGTCTCGATAGGGGAATCTTGTGCTCACGGCGCATCTTCATGCGCTCGGCTGGGACCGTCCAGGTCTTGTTCTCCATATCGAACTCACTCTTCTTTGCGCCTCGTGCTTCGCCGGGGCGGGTGCAAGTGAGTATCTGGAACTTCATGGCTGCTGGAATCGTCGGCCAACCTGTATAGCCATCCAGGCGGCGCAACAGCTCGCCGAACTCTGCTTCATCAACAATGGCGGCACGAGCCGTGACTTTTGGTGGCAGAAGAGCATCCTTCAGTGCAGCTGAGGGATCGGCGGGCGCACGCATGGTCACCATAGCGAGCCGGAAGATGGCGGAAATCGTTGCCCGCAATTTCTTGGCGGTTTCTCGTCTGCCACTTTGCTCGATGGGTTTCAGCAAGTGCAGAAGCTCGGACGCGGTGATCTGGTCAATCGGGCGATTGTGCAGCGGCCTCGCAAGGCCATCGATGAACCACTTCTTCTTTTTCAGCGTGGCGGGGGATAATTCGCGGTCCACAGCATTCTGGAAATATTCATCGGCAACCTCTTTGAAAGTCATGCGTGACTTCACTTGCGCATCGATACGGTCGAGCTGCTTTTGGACAGATGGATCAATGTCCTTGGCCAATTGCTCCTTGGCTTCGTCCCGTTTTTTCCGCGCATCAGACAGCGAAACTGCCGGATAATTACCAATGGAGAGCAATTTCTCCTTGCCCATGT
>JAGQUX010000087.1 GCA_020438215.1 Armatimonadota bacterium
GTGCTATCGATTCTTTAGCATGGGGTCGGGGCATTTTTGCGGGCGTAGAACCAGTAGTTAATGAAGAGGTTGATTACAAAGAAGCAACCTGCAATCATGAAGAACATGGTTGGATGGCCTTGTTTTGCGATGAGAGTTCCGATGGGTACCGCAAAAAGAAACGGGCCATAGGCGGCGATTGCAGACGTCCATCCAATGACTCCACCAGCTTGTCGCGGAGGGAAAATCATCGGCATTTGCTTAAATGTACTGGCGTTTCCAACTCCGCTGAAGAAGAAGATGCCGAGCATACAACCAAGGAATCCGGGCCATGCTGCCATTGAGGTGGGGTTGGTAAACGCGGTCCCGGCGAAGGTACATCCGACGAGGCCAAGGGCGGCAAATGTTGTGACTTTTCCGCCGCCTACTTTATCGCAAACGGGGCCAGCGAGGGCACGGACAGCGGCACCGATCAAGGGGCCAAGGAATGCAAACTTGAGAGGTTCGGGGGCGTTTTCGAATCCACCGAACATTTTGCCAATCATGGTTGGGAACGCGGCTGCAAACCCACTGAATGATCCGAATGTCATCACGTATAGTGATGTCATGAGCCATGTATCGCGGTTCTTGAAGATATCGAGTTGCTGTTTGAAGTTCGCTTTGACGGGGACGGATTTGAGCCCGAACCATGCGGCAATTGCGCCAATAATAATGAACGGCACCCATATAAAAGCGGCGTTTTGGAGGTGAATTTCGACGGTACGGTTTTTGTCATCGAATGTTTGGCTTCCGCCGTAGAGAGCAAGCCCGAGCATGGCTGGCGTCAGGAATTGGACAAGGCTGACACCGAAATTCCCGATTCCCGCTTGGATACCGAGAGCAGTTCCTTGCTTCTTTTTGGGGAAGAAGAGCGAGGTGCTTGGCATGAAGGAGCTGAAGTTTCCGCCCCCGAGCCCGGCGAGGAATGCAAGGATGAGAAATGTTGTGTATGAGGTTGCCGGATTCATTACTGCAAACCCCCATCCAAGGGCAGGGATAAGCAATAGGATTGTTGAAGCAGTTATCGTTTTACGGGTGCCAAAGATGGGGATTAAGAAGGTGTGAATTATACGGAGGGTTCCGGCGGCGAGGCCGGGCATGGCGGTGAGCCAGAAAAGCTGTTGGGTTTCAAATTTGAATCCAATTCCAGATAATTTGACTACCATTGCACTCACCATGAACCACGTGGTAAAGCTCAGAATGAGACAGAACGTTGTAATCCATAGCGTTCTCCAGGCCAGTGGTTTTCCGCTTGCCTCCCATTGATCAACATCTTCTGGATTCCATTGATCCATTGTTGTTGAATGTTTGTTAGTTTCGTTAATTTCAGTCATTGCGATTCTCTTTGCAACCTGCAATAGAATTCTTGCCCGGACTGAACTACAGGACTATGATGGCGGTCATACTTTTCTTTCTTGTTCGGCAAGTGGGTTTTGATTCTTTGCGATCTTGAGAATGACGAGGTGCATCCAGATGAGGCAGGCGATACTGACGAGGGCAAGGAAGAGCCAACAGGATGTCCAGAGCCCGGTTCCTTTGAGGAGGTAGCCGAAGAGAATGGGGCAGACGAATCCGCCGAGACCACCCAGGACGCCGACAAGTCCGCCAACGACGCCGATGTCGTTAGGGAAGTATTCCGGGATGTGTTTGTAGACCGCCGCTTTACCGATGCCCATCATGATTCCGGCGGCAAAAACGAACCCAGTGAAAATCCACATATTGGCTTGGAAGTAGACATGAGTTTGACCTCGGGCGAGCAGCTCCTTTTTGGCGACTTTTTGACCTACTTCGACACTGGGTTCTTGCCAGGATGTGAAGGTTGGGAAAACGACCGCCTTTGTGTCACTTGTTGTGAGCGGGCGATTGGGCTGCGCCTTGAGATCGTATGTTTTGTCGTCAACGGTGATTTGGTTGAGGGTGACGGATGTAACGGTTCCGGCTCGGTCGGCCATGATGCCTTCGCCGGGGGATCGGATTTCCATACGTGGTGCGATGAGAAGGAGGAAGAAGACCACACATGCGCTCAGAACCCAATACATGGTCGAACGTGCACCAAATTTATCGGAGGCCCAGCCACCCAGCGCACGAATAACTCCGGAGGGGAGACTGAAAATAGAAGCCATCAATCCAGCTTGAGCGAGGGTCATAGC
>JAGQUX010000088.1 GCA_020438215.1 Armatimonadota bacterium
GAGCTTTCCACGATTCCGGCGTGTTTGACGCTTTCGACCGAGATGCCGCGGGCGCGGGCGAGGTTGTCGGCCACGCCATAATCGCCCTTGCCGTTGCCGTTCTGATGGAACCAGGTAATGGCAAAGCGGGTGTCGGCGTCGAACTCACCCTCGATTCCGCCCAGATATTCGTCCAGTTCCCGATTAATCAGTTGCAGCGCGGTCTTGACGCTCATCGGGCTGTCGTCGGATTCCAGCACCGCCTTGTAGCGCGAGAACACGCCCATGCCCGGCCCGATGGCCGATTGCGGCATGTCGGCGGGGGCGATGTTGGCAGCCTGAAGCTCCGCGATAGCCGGAGGCAGTTCGCGTTTTAGGGCGCGGATAAACTCGGCACGGGTGATGACCTCGGCAGTGGCATCCTTCTTACGGCAGACGAGGACGACCGAGTTGGCAAGGGCGTTACTTCCTTGTCCGCGCATCCTGTTAGCTAATTCTGTGCGCATGGGCCAAGTACCAACAACAGCGAACCCAGCATCGAGGGTTGCTTGCAGGAATGTTGCCCAACCCGCCGATGTTATCCCATCTTTCTCAACCTCGCTCTGCTTGAAAGCGTAGTAGATGGTCGCAGGGAAGGCAGAGTTCGATTGCACGGACAGGTTGGAAAGTGCCTGCGTCATTCCTGACATGAAAAACTCTTCCGCTCCCTGTTTTCCCCCGTGCCTGTATGGGGCAGCGATAAGTTCGTCTGCCTTTGGAGTCGCCAACACGGCGAACAGTTCAGGATAAATGTCTCGGAGAGCTGGCTTTAGCCAGCAGAAGAAGAAGTCAGACAGGTCTGCATATCCAACATTGTCGTAGTAGGGCGGGTCGGTTGAGAGCACAGCACCTTGAGGAAGGCGAACGGTCTGAGCATCGTGGTTTATTTCAACCCCAGCAGAGGAAGGTACAAACCGCTCAAGGACGCGAACAATACTTCCGAGGCTGGTTCGAAAGTCCCCTGCTGCATCATTGAATACGTTATTTTCACCGAAATCCCAAAGAATAGGAATCGCTTGCCGTGTAAAAAGGTGACGAACCTGTGTTTTGCTTGTTTCCCACATGCAGAGCGAGTTCTGCACGTCGGAAAGACGGCTTAGTCCAAATGCAATATAGACTGAGATGGCTTCCGCATAGGCTCTAAGGCCCTTTCCTCCATTGGATAGCGATCGTTCATCTTTTGATAGGTGTTTAGAATTTTGAGAATCGCTGATGATTTCATTCATCACTTCATGAATCAGATCAGCATATGTATTTAAGGCAACAAGTTGCCTATCTGTGAACAAGTCTCCAAATGTTTCCATTCCATAGTCTGGTGGAGTGAATGCACGTCGATCCGGAGAAATTGGCGTTTCAGGCCGATAGTCCGGGCGAGCAGATCGTGCGATTTCAGTGTCACTAGTCTTTGGGGCAAGGAATACTCGTTTACGATTCGCCTCAACTACGACGGCTATCAGTGTGTCACCAATTTTACCTTGCTTCGCGCATGATCGAACATACTCGGTTGTTATCGCGCTGTTCGACATGAGGCATCGAAAGTTCGCCCCCTGACCAGATTTCGTTCCCTCTTTTGCTTTCGCAAGCTCGGCCTTTGTTCCTCCCTGTCGGACACGGTAGGTGATGGTCTTGGCCTGCCGGTCCACAATGGGCTCAAGCCAAGCCTCTTTCCCGGCCTTGGAACTCAGCAGGAAGCTGGACGCAATCGGTACTTGTACATCAGCAAAGGCCGGGTCAGGGCTTGGCACCGTGCGCGCCCAGATCCAGGCGATCACAGTCGCTTCCTCCCCATTGGGAAGCTCCGCTTTTGGGTAGTGCTGCCCGATCCGCTTCTCGGCTTCGTCGCGCATCCATTCGCCATATGCTCTTACATCGGCAGCCAGTCCTTCGGCCCCGGTCCAGCTGTTGCGGGTTTCGGCCAGCCCCGGGAACACTGGTGCGTGCCCGGCAAACTTGGGCGGAATCTCGATCAGTGCCTTGTTGATCAGCACTGCCACCGGGTTCAGGTCAGAGGCGTGAGCTTCCAGGCCCAGTCGCTGCGCCTCCAGCGGGATCGTTC
>JAGQUX010000089.1 GCA_020438215.1 Armatimonadota bacterium
TGTTGGCATCGGCACTCCAAAGCGATTGTCGCAATCCATGAGATTTTGTGCGTCCGCGCGACAGAGACGTCTCTACTCGAACGTGAGGGCCCTTTGCATATGCTTTCAGCGAACGAGACTTGTTGCCGATCTTTACGGTAGTGTCCCACTCCTTTCTTTCAAGGCTCTTATGAGCAAGTGTTCCTGACAGGATTTTGGATTTATCACAGGGGAGAGAGCAGGGCAAATCCCAACAGAAATCTATGCGAGTGAGATGAAAGTCTCGCTCATTTGGAATCCCTTCGAGTTCGGCTCGGGCAAAGTCATGCAGACCGCCAATACCCAATCTCATATCCTCTACCCATGCTTGGCCAGTGTTTTGGCCATGCTTCCAACGCATTGCTGAGAATTGCAGAGTCACATAGCAGTGATTCCCTTGAGGGCGAACTTCAATGCGGGATCCGTGATAGTGATACAAAATCCAAATGGCACCATCTCGATTCCATTTAGGAAAGTGCTTGATCATTTCCGCAAGATGCAAATCAACGCGGCAGGTCACCCGAACGGTGTCGATGGAAGGCCCGAGCCACGGTACAAGACTTTCTCTGTACCGAAAGACAGACTCTATGTCTGCCTCCCGGTACTTTTCCAATTTCAGGCTGATGCGTGTCGGGTGGAGAATCCTTTCGTGTTTCAGTTTGTGAATCCACGAAAGAGATTCTCCGGTCAATTCCGCTACTTGCCTAGCAGTGAAATTCGCTAGATGATTGGTGATTAGTTTTTTGGGGGCACCACCTCCTGAGCCAGATACGCCTCAATGTCTTCCAGTCGGAAAACTCTTCGGCGATCCGTCACACTGACAAACGCGATCTTCCCGTGCTTGCACAGGCGATCAAGGGACGATACTGAGATGCCCAGCATAGCTGCGGCATCCTTTCTACTTAATGTATTAACTCTCATATCATTGAAGGAGAATCTGTTTCTCCTACAAGAGTGTTCTTTTCATATGAACGAAATCCAACCCCCAGGAGAATTAGGTTCAAACAGGGTGTATTCCGGAGATTTCAAGGAGTCGAAAGAGGGTTCAAGAGCAATCCCTCGGGCGGTAGGTATGTTCGACAATGCAAGAATCAGAGTTCATTCCTCGATAACTGAACACAGCACCAAGTCAATCACAACTTGATACTCGAACCGAGTAGGAGTTCTTTTAGCTTGGGATCGCCCTATAGGTGACCTTGCTGTTTTGGCGATCATTATCAAACAGGCTCAGACCTGCAAGTTCTCCGAGATGATCAATGCCCTGAGGTTTTCGGGCTTGCAGGACATCGCTGATTCCGCAAAGATAATTGGTCGCATTACCTTTGGGGGGAAGGGTTGTGCATCGCACTTCAACTTCAAGACGGATCAAGTAATAACCAAAGTCAGTGAAATTGTTCAGGGACTTCAACCGTTGAACAGCGGAGAGCAGAGCGACAACTCGATCCGATTGCTTATGGCGAGGGCTCATCAAGGACAAGGCTTCGCCTTTTATTGGTGGCTGGCCTTCTACCTCAATTTCGATTACTCTGGACATCAGCTAATGATCACCACATGTACCGGATACCAAGCCCGGCAATCATGGCAGAAAGAAAGCACGCCTGCCCGCCCGGCGAGAAAATCCCAAGTGGCGGGAGGACTTCGCCACCAGCTCCGCTCAGTTGCTTGACCGCAAAAACAGCAGTTCAGAACTTCAACATTGAGAGTCGCTGAACCAAAAGGACACTCAGCTAATCCTTGCTCTACTTCTTCCCATAAGTACGGGGGGCCAGGTCGCTGCATCAATTCTGATGTTGCTTCCGATGAGCCGTGCTCCTTCCGATATTCATCGCCGTCGCGGCGCATCACCGGCATACTGTTTTCGTTCATCCTAGACAACACCCTCGGCACATTTTAGTGGAAATAGGCTCGATAGTTTGGAGAGAGAATTCCAATCACAATAAGTTAAAAACACTGTTGGTCGATATCCCGACCTGAAGCATGCGACGACAAAAATACGCTTGTTAGAAGTCAAGGCATTGCA
>JAGQUX010000008.1 GCA_020438215.1 Armatimonadota bacterium
TGGCGACGAAAGAGTCAAGGAAATCGCTCGGATGCTCGCTGGAGAGCAGATCGGGGAGTCCGCTTTAGCGAATGCAAAAGAAATCCTCAATCAGGGCTAAAACCGGGACGAACTGTATCGTTTTGTTATCCCGGGCGTCAGGCCATATGTACAACTCGGTTGGAGTAACAAAAACTTATGCTTTCTACTGTTATGTCGCTGGCCCTGCTCGGACAAGTGAGCGGAGCAACACCATCAAAAATTGTCGATGCATCTCTGTTTAAGAACGGATACGCCGTTCTCACTCATGAAATGACTGTCCCCGCGAGCGGAGTCATCAATCTGGAAGAAATCCCGCAAGGCCGACTCGGTACCGTCTGGGTTTCCTCTGATTCACGCACGAAGATCACCAGCGTTGTCCTCACCAAGTCTTCAACGAAAAATGTGACTGAAGTCAGCGCGGATTCTATGGGCGAGGTCCTGAAGCTCAACAAGGGCAAAACCGCCACCTTGACACTCCTCACGACCAAGGGTGAAGAGTACAAAATTGACGCCAAGATCGTGGAGGTACAAGGCTCACTTCTCGTTGTTGATGAAGCCGGAACGCGCCACTTCCTCCCTCTCTCCGCCTTGCTTCGCTTCAGTCTTCCCGATGGCGTTTACAGCCGCAAGATTGAATCGACTAAGGAGTCACCTGTCCTCAAAATCAGCGCGACGGCGGGCGGAAAGGTCTATATCATGGCTCTCCAGCGCGGGATGATGTGGTCGCCAGCCTACAACCTAGAGTTGATGGAGAAAGGCAAGGTGAAGATCATCGGGAAAGCCACCATCATCAATGAGCTTGGCGACCTCATGAACCAGGATGTCAAGCTCATCACCGGTTTCCCCAACATCCGTTATGCCGATCTCCCCGATCCGCTGACCGATCTCAGCACAATGGGTCGTGGCGCAGATGCGATGCTCGGTGCAGCGGCGAAGGCTTCTCAAGTGCCAATGCAGAATATGGCATTTGCCCGCCGAGAATCAGGCTCTCCAGGTGCAGACTTCTACGGATCATTTGAAGAAACTGCCACCGGAGGTGAAATGCTGGAAGATCTCTATTTCTATACCCAGCCTAAGGTCAATCTCAAGAAAGGGGATCGCGGTTACTTCGTCATGTTCTCGAAGGATACGGACTTCAACCATATCTACACACTTAACCTCAATGAAGGCGAAGACAACCCCGAGGTTTGGCACGAAATCAAGTTCAAAAACAATGTCGATATGCCGCTCACTACTGGCCCCGCAGTTGTCATGCAAAAGGGCGAGATCATCGGTCAGGATGAGCTGAAATACACCTCAAATGGGGCAGACGCCTTCCTGAAAATCTCGAAGGCTCTCGATATTTCTGCTGCCGCAACCAGCGAAGAAATCACCCGAGAGCGCGGAGCCATCAAGGATCGATACAACAACCCCGCTTTCGATCTTGTGACCGTCAAAGGCACGGTCGAACTTATCAACCGCAAAGGCGAAGATGTAACCATGGAAATCACCAAAGACGTGGAAGGCGAACTCACAGAGGCCTCCAATGGCGGCAAGATTGTCAAGACGGCGAAGAGGCTCAATAGCCAAAACATCAACAGCCGCGTTGTGTGGACGCCAACCCTCAAGAAGGGTGGCAAGCTGACTCTGACATACACCTATCAGGTGTACATCGCGTCACGCTAGATTTTTTGTCTCGAAAATCTTCTCTCCGCCGCTCCACCCGATTTGGAGCGGCGTTTTTTATTCGGTATTGACCGAGTTCATAGCTCGCTCAACGCCATCGGCGAGCCACAATTCACACCCATCGACTGACATCCTGATCGCGTCTTGGATCAGCGGCTTTTCTTCCGGTTTGAAGCGCGACAGAACATGATCAACAGTTTCACCCGCCTTGCCGATCCCAATCTTAATCCGCGGATACTCTTGCGAACCAAGGCTTTGGATCACCGACTTGTGCCCGTTATGACCACCGGCTCCTCCCTTGGGCTTCATCTTGACTTTGCCCGTTGGCAGATCAAGATCATCAGCGATCACAAGGATGTTTTCCGGTTTGATTCCGTGCTGTTTGGCGTGGGCGGCCACTGACCGACCGCTCAGGTTCATAAACGTCATCGGCTTGACAAGAAGGCAATCTACGCCACCGATTTGAACTTCGGTGCAGAGCGATTGGTTCTTGGTATTCCGAATCTGAGTTCCGTGCCGCTCAGCCAATGCATCCACAACATCAAACCCAACATTGTGTCGAGTTCCGCGATACTCTGCGCCTGGATTCCCCAACCCGACAATCATGTGGGTGGGATACAGTTTCGGCCCTTTGTTGCGGCGTTTGAAGAACCTCATGCCGCTTCCATTATGGAGTGATTGGCGTTGTCAGCGGATCAACCGGGATTTTGCCCGCAAACACGAGCGCAAGCAGAATCACTGCCAGAGCTACGCGATAAATCACGAAGACGGTTGTGTTCTTAGTTTGCAAAAATTTCATGAGAAACGCAATCGCCCAATACCCACTGATGAACGCCACCACCGTCGCAATGACAGTCGGCATCAGGCCAGCACCCAGCAGAACCTCGCGCTCCTTAGCCAACTTATAAAGTCCAGAAGCGGCAACGCTCGGCACAGAAAGGAGGAAAGAAACCCGCGCCGCCGTCGCTCGATCAAACTTCGCGAAGAGGCCGCCAGTGATGGTGCTTCCGCTACGACTAGAGCCAGGAACCAGAGCCAAGCACTGCCAGAGCCCCATCAGAATTCCATCTTTCACGGTGAAGTCATCAATGGTGCGTTCTTGCTTGCCTTTCCAATCGGCGAACCCTAGGAGCAAGCCAAAGCCAGCCAGAGTTGCGGCGACAACGTAAGATGATCGCAGGACAGTATCGATCTCCTTTTCAAAAAGCAAACCAACAACCGCCACCGGAATCGTCCCGAAGAATATCCCCCATCCAAGTTTGGCGTCACGCTCGGCGCGGAGATCTGGCTTAAAGAGTGAACCTCCCCAAGTCTTGATGATGTTCACCAGATCTTTCCAGAAATAGATCAAGACGGCAACGAGCGTTCCAATCTGAATCACCGCCGTGAACCCTGAGCCAGGGTCAGTCCACCCAAACAATCGCGGCACGATCAGCAAGTGTCCGCTACTACTGATGGGTAAGAACTCTGTCAATCCTTGCAAGAGTCCGAGAATGATCGCCTGAATTACGTCCACATTGTCTCCACAGGGGAGTCGATTCCAAAACGCTTGAGGGCGATGTATCGAATCCGTGCTGATGCTTTCCCATCGCCATACGGGCTCACCGATTGCGCCATCACAGAGTACGCGTCGGGATCGTCCAAGAGCCGAGAGGCATCCGCTTCGATCTTCTCACGATCTGTGCCAACGAGGCGCGCTGTGCCAGCTCGGACGCCCTCTGGACGCTCTGTTGTGTCCCGGAGAACAAGAACAGGCACTCCAAATGCAGGAGCTTCTTCCTGCACACCGCCCGAATCTGTCAGGATCAAAGTGCTTCGCTTCATCAGAGAAACAAAGTCCATGTAGTCCGGCGGTTCGATGAGATCAATTCGATCATGCCCACCAAGTATGGAAGTCAGCACCTCACGAACTTGCGGGTTGCGGTGCATCGCTACAACGAGCTTGGTGTCGGGCCGCGCATCAATAATCGTTTTGGCTGCTTCGGCGATCCGTTTTTGTGGCTCGCCCCAGTTCTCGCGGCGGTGGGTCGTAAGCAAGATAATCCGCCCTTCATAATCGGGATACCAGTTGCCGGGGTTCGCCGCAACCATCTGCTGAACTGCGTCAATCCCCGTGTTTCCGGTCACGAAAACCCGCTCTTGGTTTGCTCCTTCTTTGAGCAGATTGTCTGCCGCCCAAGTCGTTGGTGGAAAGTGCAAATCCGCAAACAAACCAACCGCTCGGCGATTGAACTCTTCTGGGAATGGATCGAAGACCGTTTCTGTTCGCAAACCCGCTTCGACATGTGCGAACGGTATCTGGCGATAGAACGCATTCAGTCCGGCAACAAATGTCGTTGTCGTATCCCCTTGGGCAAAAACCAAGTCCGGCTTTTGCTCATCAATGATCTTGTCGAGCCCTTCCAGAATTCTGCGCGTGACATCCGCTAGCGTCTGACCGTGTTGCATGATGTCGAGGTCATAGTCGGGCTTGAGATCAAACGCATCCAGAGCCTGAGCCAGCATCTCGCGGTGCTGACCAGTCGCCACCAAAACCGTATCCACCCGGTCGGAGAATTTCAGCATCTCCTTCACGACCGGTGCGGTCTTGATCGCATCAGGCCGAGTACCAACTACAAAAAGGAACTTCGGTTTAGCCACTTCGCCTCACTAAGAATAACAATAATCCAGACAGCGCCATCGCAATCAGATACAGTATCCACACCGTTTGCCTTTGATTCAGTCCCGTCCCGAGAAGCGTGTGGTGCAAGTGCCGCTTATCTGGCTGGGTGATCGGCGTTCGGGAAAGCACCCTCCGCGTCATGACAAACACAGCATCAAAGAGCGGAATCCCGAAAACAAGAAGCGGAATCAAAACCGCTAGCGTCGCCGCCGTTTTGAACGCCCCAACAATGCTGAGGGATGCGAGCAAGAATCCGAGCGTTTGCGCTCCGCCCGTCCCCATGAAAATCTTGGCCGGGTTGTAGTTGTATCTCAAAAAGCCGAGACTTGCCCCTGCGATCGCCATCGCCAGTAGCGCCACACGGGGTTGACCCTCCAAAGTCGCGATCACGCCAAGAGTCGTCGCTGCAATCGTCGAAATCCCGCACGAGAGCCCGTCAATCCCATCTATCGTATCCATCGTCTTTGTGACAACGAATATGTAGATCGCCGTGAGAGGAATCGCAAATAACCCAAACCCGAGCCAACCATCATCCAGCCAAGGCAATCCAATTCCCGTGATCTGAACGGTTCCCACCGAGCTACTAAAGAACTGAACCCCCACGCCCACCAGCAGCAACACGGCAAGCTGAATCTTTGCTGAATATTGGTGAAGATCATCCAGCGCTCCATACACCACCATCACAATGGAGCCAAGCAGAATCCCTATCAAATACGGAGGGAAGGGAGCCTCCGGGTAAGCAAACGGCAACACGGAGCAAACTGCCACCACAAATGCAATGAAGATGGCAATTCCACCCCAACGCGGCGTTGGTTCGGTATGAACTCGGCGGTCGTCGCGGGTGGGGTCGTCGACCGCCCCTTTGGAAATTGCAAACTTGCGGACAAAGGGAGTGACCAGCAACGAGACCACCAGCGCGATCAATCCAGTCAGGATTGGCGTTCGAAAGCCGGGAATGAAGTTCTCCCAGCCTCCCTGCAAATCGGCGATCAGGCTCAAGCTTGGCACCCTATTTCTTCCAGACGATTCTCAGCGTACCGAAAGAGCTTGAGATCGGCCAAACGGAACAGTTCCAGCGCAAAATCGTCCGGGTAATCCCCTTCAAAGATCACTGCTTTGATGCCGCCGTTGATCAGCATCTTGGCGCAGGTGTTACACGGCTGGCAAGTGACATAGATCGTTGCTCCTTCCGTTGAAATCCCGAGTTTTGCCGCTTGGAGGAGCGCATTCTGCTCAGCGTGGAGCGAGCGGATACAATGCCCGGCCCGCATACAACCGTTCGGCCAATCGTTCTCAGGTCCACCTTCTGGGCAGTGAGGGAGTCCGCTGGGCGCGCCGTTATATCCCGTAGCGAGAATCCGGCGATCCTTCACGACCACCGCACCCACTTGACGACGCGGGCATGTCGCCCTGGTTTTCACCAGATGGGCGATTTCCATGAAGTATGTGTCCCAACTCGGCCGCGCCGACATTACTCGCAATTATGACTGGTCTGGCGGGTTCAGTTTGAGTCTGGGGAGTCTGTTTTCCCCAGACTCAATTGCTAGAAGCTCACACCGCCGTGGAAGGAACCTGATACACCACCGGATCAGCTTCAAAGAATGACGCAGGAGTTCCCTTCACAACCAAATTAGAAGGAAACATCTCCAGAAGATTGTTGTACGCCCGGGCATTGCCATTGTAGAACCGACGAGCGGCGGCAATCCGATCTTCGGTCATGACAAGCTCTTGCTGCAATGCCAGAAAATTCTCGTTGGCACGGAGTTGGGGATATGCCTCCAAGCGAGCTACCAACTGATTAACGGCTTGGACAAACTCTTTCTCACGGTCGTAGCGGTGATGTTCTGAACGCAGCTCTTGAACCGCTGCCTCCCGAGCTTCTGCCAACCGTGTGAAGACAGCTTCTTCGTGCTTGGTGACCCCCTTCACCATCTCAACGAGGTTCGGGATGAGGTCGTGGCGTCGTTTGAGTTGGATTTCAATATTGGAACGGCTCTCGTACAGGTTGTTACGCAATGCCACCCCCCGATTCTGGGTGGCAATCAACCAAATCACTGGGAGGATAACGAACGCCGCTAGACAAAATACTGGGGCAATAATTTCCGTGTCCATCATCGTCCGTAATCCTTCCGCAAATAGTCTGGCACGATTGCTTGAATATCCATCATGTATCGCTCCGCCCAAATAATGAACTGCTCATCCAGCTTCCCGCTCTGGTAGAAGATGAAATCCCCGAGTGAGACTTCAAAATGCCACATCGGCCATCGCATAAAGAACTCCATCATCTTGGGGGTGAGGAAGTCGTAAGCAAACTTTTCTTGAGGGCTTTGAACAAGGAACCGCTCATTAAATTCCGCTGATTCCAACTCAATATCTTGCTTGCCAAACTTCTTAGCGAGCCACAAGAATGTTCCCGCCGGATGCACCCGAAGTGGGGGTGAATAGAAAGGCGTATCCAAAATTGCCACCTTGTAATTGTAATAATGCGTGTCTTCGCCCGAACCCTCTTCAAACGTATATTCAAAGATCATCAGCTCGCCATGAGGGGTCTGCTTTCGCATCTCGAAATTGATCTTGCGGTTGTCCCCACGATTGAACAGTTGCACCGTCCCCGCGCCATCTGAGGGCGGCTGCGTTCTCCCGCCGAAGAAATCCCACCAGGTGCCATCGAACTGCTTATTGACAACCTCGCCACGGTAAGAGAATCCATGTTTGGCGGCAAGCTGAGCCATATATTCCAGCCGCTTTTGCCGGGATAGATAAGCAACAATGGAAATCACTCCAAAAATGACCAAAGCCAAGACTATAAACGGCGCAAAATCCATCAGTTGCTCCCACCAAAATCCTGCCGCACATACCCCGGAATCCGCTCTAACACTCCGTTCAAATGCCGTTCTGATTCACCCACAAAATCAAGTGACAACTGCCCGGCTTGGTAGATGATGAAATCGCCATAAACCACTTCCATACTCAAAAATCTCTGACGTAAGCACCACTCCATCATTTCCGGGGTGAGGAAATCAAAGGCAAACCGTTCTTCAGATGCCTTGACCACGAACGCCCGATTGAATTCATCGGATTCCAATTCAATATCCTGCATTCCCAGCCCTTTGCCCATGACATGCAGAAATGTCTGGGGATGGATCTCCACCCTCGGAATGGCGAGCCGTGAATCCAGAATTGCAACCGAGAAAGTGTGCGTCGAGCGATTCTTGCCTGAGCCAGTTGTGAATTGATACTCGAAAATAATGAGCTCGCCATGTTCTGTTCCTCGGCGGAACTCATAGCGGACGCGGCGGCTAGAACCTCGGTTAAAGAGGCTGACCTCCGCCGCACCATCGGTTGGGGCTTGGCTTGCTCCGACCAACATCCCCCACCAATCTCCTGTCGTGTTGGTTGGTACCTCTCGCCGGAATGTATAGCCGTGGAGCAAGGCATATTCGGCGAGTTGGTCACCACGCACCTTCTCAGACCACCACATACCAATAATCAGTCCAGCTATCAGCAGACAAAAAAGTATGAATATTGCGATTTCCATGAAACAGAAAAGAGCGGCGAGCTGCTTCAGCCCGCCGCTCTCAATCACTCAATACGAGTGGAGCTTCGCTTAGGATTCAAGTGGCCAAGTCGTGACCGTAACCTTTTCCATCACCGCAGGATTATCCTCAAGCGGATTGTCCCGGTGGTCGCGAGGCAGGTTCACAATCGTCTCAACAACATCCATCCCCTCGATGACTTGCCCGAACACCGAATACTGGCGATCCAGGTGCGGGGAGGTTTTGTGCATCAAGAAGAACTGTGAGCCAGCCGAATTCGGATCGGCAGTGCGTGCCGCGCTCAGAATGCCCGGCGTATGAGGAATCTCATTGAACTCCGCATCGATCGTATAACCTGGGCCACCTGTTCCGTGATATTCACGCGGCATCTCGCGGGAATGCGGGTCGCCGCCCTGAATCATGAATCCAGGAATCACGCGGTGGAATCGCACACCATCATAGAAGCCTTCGGAAGCCAATTTACGAAAGTTGTTTGCATGACCAGGTGCGTGATCATCAAAAAACTTCACGACGATGCGTCCGTGATTAGTTTCTACAACTGCGATTTGATCGCCATCATTCGGGACAACTGCGCCAGGAGCGGCGGTGCTACTCAGTTCTGCCATGTTATTTGCTCACCGGCCATTTTACGACAGCCATCGAATCAATGCTCACGGCGGCGTTCTTAGCCACCTTGCCATTTTGATTGCGATCACCGGTTTTCACGATCTTATCAACCACTTCCATCCCGCTCAGAACTCGACCAAACGCCGAGTAGTTTTTGTCCAGCGATGGATAGTCTTTGTGCATGATGAAGAATTGGCTGGAGGCCGAATTCGGATCTTGGCTTCGCGCCATGCTCACAATCCCGCGCTTGTGCTTGAGATCCGTGAACTCCGCATTGACCGTCACGCGCTTGCCTTCTTTCTCGTTCCCGCCATAACCCCAAGTCTCGTATTTATCAAGGCTACGAGAATTCGGGTCGCCGCCCTGAATCATGAAGTCTTCAATACAGCGGTGGAAGCGAATCCCATCGTAAAACCCAGCCTTCGCCAGATCAGAAAAGTTCTTGGCGTGGAGCGGCGCGATGTCCGGGAAAAGCTGGATGACAATGTTGCCCATGCTGGTTTTCATCACCACGACTTCATCGCCGTTTTTCACGGTCGGAAGCGGGATTTGGTCATCGGTCTGCGCGATGGCCGTTCCCGATAGCACGGGGCACAGCAGTGCCGTGGCCAAAATCAACCCTTTGGTGAACATTATTCGGAGCCACCTGCTGGGGGGTCAATAATGGTTGCCTTCTTCAAGACAATCGCTTCGTCTGCTTTCACCTTGCCGTTGTCGTTCGGATCACCGGTGACAACAATCTTATCAACGACATCCATTCCGCTGACAACTTCGCCAAACGCAGAGTATTGACCGTTCAATCCGGGACTGTCCGCCTGCATGATGAAGAACTGGCTACTCCCGGAATCTGGGCTTTGGCTACGAGCCATCGAAAGGATTCCGCGCTTGTGGTCAATATCGTTGAACTCAGCCTTGACGTTCTTTTCTAAACCATCAATCATGTTGCCGCCAGTTCCCCACTCAGCGTAGAGGCCAAGATCCTTAGATTTCGGATCGCCGCACTGAACCATGAAGCCAGGAATGCAACGATGGAATCGCGTTCCATCATAAAAACCGCTCTTGACCAACTCTTTGAAATTTGCAACGTGCAGGGGAGCCTTTTCGGGGAAGAACTTGACGGTGATGTTGCCCTTATCCGTTTCCAGCAAAACGTACTTGCCATCATCTTCTGGCATCGGAGTTTCTTCCGCCTTCGCTTCGGAATTGCTCGAAGTATCGGTGCTCGTTTCTGATGATTCACCCAGAACACTATTGCTCGTGTCCGGTTCATTTGAATTACACCCGACAACAAATGGGACAAAAAGTAATGTGGCGGCGGGCCACAGCATCCACTTGGACATGTTCACTATTATGTCAGGAACCTGGAATCAGTTCCCGGCTCAACCCAAATAGCAAATTGTCTTCTGCCCACTTTACAAGTTCAACTGAACCTGTCAAGATTACGGAGTAGAGAAAATTCAATGCGAAATCTCACTTTAGCCCTGTTCGCCGTGGCTTCGGTTTCGGCGTTTGCTCAGAGCGAAATCGATGTATCGAATCGCTCACAATTCATCCAGCGCTCTGGCTATAAGCTAGAGAGTGGAAACGACCGCGAAACGTACTTTGGGGTTTCAGGCAACACCAGCCCTGGAGCAACAGGTTTTGGGCTCAATTACTACATTGCCCGCACCAGTTCTTTCTACGGCTTCTTCGTTAACCAGACTACGTTCTCAAGCAATACCGCAATTAATGCCGGGTTCTACGGAGAGCGGTTCGTCTATAGCTTTGGTGGCGATGAAGGTGAAGGCCACACAGCCCGCTTGATCTATGGGTTCAACCACACCAAACCGTCGTTCAACTATTCGACCGTTGGTGTCACTGTTGCTAGCCCCGATTTCGATGGATTTGGCTACAACGCAACATTCTCTTGGATCAAGACATGGTCTAACGGGAGCGATAACGACGGCGTTCTGGCTGACCTCGGGTTCTATTACGGCATGCCGGATACGAACTGCCGATTTGATGCTGGCTATATCTTTGAATCCGGGCTCGCGGGGGAAGACGATTACTTCCTACGCATGTCTAAGAATGTTGGTGATGCAACCCTGCGGCTAAAACACATGAAAAATAACCGCTGGGGATTCGACGTCATCATCCCCTTCTAAGCTGAATTGCTTCCTGGGCTGTTATTAGCCCAGGAATCTCTCATTCCGGTGTGTGCCAACGACCGAGTTCTAGTTCCCCGGTTGCCATATCAAAAATCGCGCTCACAACACCGAGTTCCCCGGAGCGCACCCGATCCGCTAGTAACGGGGATTGATCAAACATCTTCTCAATCACACGATCCACGTTATGTCGAATCGTGTTATCCAGGTGATCACCACCTAAATCACAAGTGGCTTCGACTGATGGTCGAATTTCTTCCACGAGGGCATCAATATTAGCGGTGGAAGCAGGTGCTGTCCCTGCGTATGTCGTGACCGCTCGCTCCACCGCCGCACAGCGGTGGTGCCCTAAAACAACAAGAAGAGGGGTGCCCAGCACAGCCGATGCAAACTCGATCCCCGCAGTTGCCACCCGATCCAAGACGTTCCCCGCCACTCGAATGGTAAATATGTCGCCAAAACCTTGATCAAAGATCAACTCAGGAATCATCCGGCTGTCCGCGCAAGTCACCATCACGGTATGGGGGTCTTGGATTTCGGCGATTTCGTCCCGGCGCTCAGGGGTTCTGTTCGGCCCAACCGCCTGATTTGAAAAGTACCGGATGTACCCCTCACGCAACTTTTCCAGGGATTCATTCGCGCGCGCGCAGGTACTAATTTCCTTCATATCCGATAACACTGACAACACCTCTCAAATTTATACACCGCTCTCAATGTGATCGTCTCAAAAAACTTGCAATCAGTCTTGGGACATACTCAACTCATCTATGGCTCACTTCGTTTTTGACCGGTATGTCCGGTACGCCGAACTCACCCAAATCCTCCAAGATGTTGCCGCAGAACATCCCGAACTCGTGAACCTCTCCTCCATCGGCAAGAGCCACGAGGGACGGGACATCTGGATGCTGACGATTACCGATAGCTCGACCGGAAGCCACGACACCAAACCCGGATTCTGGTGTGACGGCAACATCCACGCCAGCGAGGTCTCTGCTTCGACGGCTGTGCTCAAGATCATTCAAACCTTGGTGGAGCAACGCCCCGATGTCCTCAAAACGCGGAGTTTCTATCTTGTTCCGCGCCTCAACCCCGATGGCGCAGAGTGGGCGCTAGAAGATGTCCCACGCATCATCCGATCGAGCACCCGCCCCTACCCATACGACGAAGACGATCCGTACGGCTTGGAGCGACAAGACATCAATGGTGACGGCAAGATTCTCTCAATGCGGATTCCCGACCCCAACGGCCCGTGGAAAGTCTGCGAAGAGGAACCGCGTTTGATGGTCAAGCGCGAGCCCGGCGAAACTGGCGGCGACTATTATCGGATGATTACTGAAGGGCTGTTCCACAACTTCGATGGCCTGACTATGCGCCCCCGCAAGATCAAAGAAGGGCTGGACATGAACCGCAACTTCCCCAGCGGGTGGCGACCGGAAAACGAGCAGTATGGCGCTGGCCCTTATCCCACTTCCGAGCCCGAAATTCGCGCGGCGGTGCAGGCGATCACCGATCACCCCAACGTCTGCGGTGGAATCACATATCACACTTTCAGCGGAGTGATCCTGCGCGTGCCAGGGCGTGGCCCCGACGACGACCTTCCGCCGGAAGATGTTTGGACAATGAAAGCGCTCGGAAAGAAAGGCACCGAGATGTCGGGATACCCGTGCATCTCCGTCTTCCACGAATTCAAATACCACCCGAAAGAGGTCATCACCGGAGTTTTTGATGACTGGCTGTACGACAATATGGGCGTCTACGGCTGGACGGTCGAGATTTGGTCACCGCAGAGACAAGCGGGAATCGAGGACTACAAATACATCGAGTGGTTCCGCGATCACCCGCTGGAAGACGACCTGAAAATGCTCAAATGGAGTGATGAAAAGCTCGGCGGCAAAGGCTATTACAACTGGGAACCGTTCGATCACCCGCAACTCGGGCCGGTCGAAATTGGGGGATGGGATGGGCTCTATGCTTTCCGTAACCCGCCCGGCGAATTCCTAGAAAAGGAGATCACTCCGCTCGCCGATTGGGCGATCTGGATGGCGGGCACCACTCCCCAACTCACTGAGCGCGGCCTGATTATTGAACCGAAAGGCGACCTGCTCCACATTCGTTGGGCGGTGCAGAACTCCGGGTTCCTCCCCACCAGCGTCACCGAGCACGCGGCGAAAAAGAAAATCGTTCGCGGCGTGATGGGCGAAATCCACTGTGTCTCGTCCGACCACGAATCCAAAGGCAATTCCACACCCGATTGGCTGGTGGCTGGCCCGATTCGTCAGGAGAAAGGCCAGCTTCGCGGGTGGAGCCAAACGCCGAGTTCCGGGTTTGGATGGAGCTTTGATTCCACCGACGACATGGCGGTGTTTGAATGGGTGGTGAAGCCGGGGCAGTACCGACTCTCGGCTTGGCACGACCGCGCCGGCCGCTTGGAAGCGGAGGTGAGTGGGTGATGTACTCAGATATTTCCCCACTCATTTTCACTAACCCAACAGGATGGATTCAAGTCTCGGTTGGAATTTTAGCAGGCGCGATATTCTCATTCCTCATCACAAAACATTTTTCGAATAAGGAACAGAGAACTCTAACCTTATGTTACACAGTCCACGAACCTGCCAGAATGTCTGCAAAAGGTTGCGGCAAGCCAAAAAATATTAAAATGACTCTAGGAGATATTGAGATTGAATCAATATCGGCAAAATATTTTATTTTATGGAATTCTGGAAATGAGCCAATCTTTGGAAAATCTCATACACAGTGATCGTTCACTAAAGGAGGTGCTCCAGAAATCAGAATCACGCCTAATGCGCAAATTCTATCGTGCAAAATCCTCAGATCTAGTCGAAGAGGAGAAGAAGCCAGATTGCACATCAAATCCGAAGACACTTGCGAAATTCTATTTGAAGTACTTCAGCCTGGCGAATATATTTCTGGGTGTATTATCCACAATAGCGCAGATAACTTAGTCACTATAGACGCAGAGTTTATAAACATAAAAAATAAAGTCAAGATGCTTCAACATCAAGATTTACGCCTATCTATTTCCGAGAAAACGGTGTCATTGTATCAAAAATTTATTATCAAAAATAGAAAATTATTTATACCCGTAATTACGTCCGTAGTTTTTGTATTGATATCCATTCAAATCTTTCCCATTATTTCACAATATTTACACATAGTTGATCCGTACTTAACAATCACCTTGTTACTTCTCTTCCCCTTACTACTTTACTTATTTCATTCTTATGAGCATGCTGAAATTGCATTAAAAAATAAATTTGAGATCACCTTCCTCGAATACAACTCAGATCTGAGTGCCATTCTAAATCTATTTGATAATCTCGCCGAAGAAGATATTATTGATGTAGCGTCAGTTGCCGAGCAGGATCAAATATGACATTCTGCCCTGACCCTGAGCCTCGGCCCCCATCCCGCCATAATTGACAGGTATGGCGACCATTTCTAGCCACATCGCAAACCCGGGCCTCGCCGATAAAGGGCGAGATCGCATCCTCTGGGCCGAACGCGATATGCCCGTCACGCGGCTCATCCGCGAACGATTTGAAAAAGAACTTCCACTGAAAGGTCAGCGCATTACCGCCTGTCTTCACGTCACTACCGAAACCGCAAACCTGCTCCGCACTCTCAAAGCGGGCGGCGCAGAAGTTGCGATCTGTGCGTCGAACCCGCTCAGCACACAAGATGATGTTGCCGCCGCTCTGGTCGAGCATTACGGCATCCACACCTTCTGTGTGCGCGGTGAAGACCACGAAACGTATTACCGGCACATCCACCAAGCGTTGGATATCAAGCCGACGATCACCATGGACGATGGTGCCGATACTGTCAATGTCATCCACAACGACCGCCGAGAGTTGATCGAAACGATCATCGGCGGAACGGAAGAAACCACCACTGGTGTCATCCGCCTGCGCGCGATGGCAAAGGATGGCGTGCTGGCTTATCCCATCGTTGCCGTGAACGACGCCGACACCAAGCACTTCTTTGATAACCGCTACGGAACCGGACAATCCACTCTGGACGGCATCCTCCGCGCAACCAACATCTTGCTCGCGGGACGAACCATCGTTGTTGCGGGCTATGGTTGGTGCGGTCGGGGTGTCGCGATGCGCGCTCAAGGCATGGGTGCGAATGTCATCGTGACCGAAATTGACCCAACCAAGGCCATCGAAGCAGCAATGGACGGTTTCCGCGTAATGCCGATGGAAGAAGCGGCTCCGCTCGGTGATCTTTTCATCACTGTAACGGGCTGTAAAGACGTTCTCGATGATCGCCACTTTAGCAAGATGAAAGACGGTGCCATCATCAGCAACTCCGGTCACTTCAATGTCGAAATCAACATCCCGCAGTTGGATGCTCTCAGCGCAAGCCGACGCGAAGTCCGACCGTATGTCGAAGAGTTCATGATCAACGGCAAGCGCGTTTATCTGCTTGGCGATGGTCGCCTCATCAATCTAGCAGCGGCGGAAGGTCACCCGGCTTCGGTGATGGATATGAGCTTTGCCAACCAATCTCTCTGTGCTGAATACATGGCACAAAACGCAACGAGCCTTCAGAAGGAAGTCTATGGCGTTCCAGAAGAGATTGATAAGCAGGTTGCCAGCCTCAAGCTTGCTTCCATGAACATTGATATTGATGTCTTGACCCCAGAGCAAGATAAGTATCTCAACTCTTGGAACGAAGGCACCTAAGCCTAATCGCGAATCCCGCAATCGCCCCTTTTCGTCATTTCAGATGGAAAGGGGCTTTTTCATGCCTCGAACCCATTTTTCGCATGAATCTCTCGCGCCTCATCCGCCTTCTGCTGATTTCAACTCTGTTATCAGTCTGTAGCCTTGCTTTCGGGCAGAGCTACTACGATTTTGAAATCGACCACATGGATGTCGAGCTCAAAGCAAGTGCAGACCGCACATTCCAAGTCCGCGAGAAAATTGATGTCACCTTTTATCAAACCAAGCGCGGCATCTTCCGGGAGATTCCATATTCCGTCCTGATGGAGAACGGAAAGCGCCGCACCATCCGCATCGATCAAATCACTGTCACCGATGAATCCGGCAAGTCGCTGACTACAAAAACCACGATGAGCGGTGGAGTTATCAATATCCGGATTGGTGATGAAAACATCTTCTTCCCGCCGAATACGCAAAAGTCGTATGTCATCAAATACCGCGTTCGCGATGCGATCAACTTTTTCCAGAGTGAATCCGGTTGGGATTCTGGTCGAGCTGAAATCTACTGGAATATCACCGGCGATCAATGGCCAACGGTCATCCGAAGCTACTCGTACAACATCGAGTTCCCGTCCGTCACCGAAGGGACATACCGCGCTCGTATTTATTCCGGCTCCTACGGGTCGCGGGATTACGCCGAGCTCAATCGAGAAACCACGAGCACCGATGATATGCCAGGGATCACCGACTACCGGGCATCTCTCACAAATTCCTCTCTCAAAGGAAATAGCCAGGCGGATGGCTCAATTGCTCTCCAGCCGTACCAAGGCGTAACTGCCGTCATCGGTGTGCCCGATACGGTCATCCTTCCTCCATCCCCGGCGGAACTCCGTGCCGCATGGATTCGCCAAAACCTTGGCTTTCTCATCCCTGTCTTCGTGACGGCCATTTTGGGGTTCTTCTGGTTCCTCTTTGGCCGCGATCCCAAGGTGCCAAAACTTGATGTTCGCTTTGAGCCTCCCAAAGATCTTGGCCCCGCTTTCTGCGGCGTTCTGATTGATGACCGGGTAGACGCCCGGGACATTACGGCTGGACTCATGAATCTGGCAACGAAGGGGTTCATCAAGTTCGTCAGTACGCACCCTCATGGAGAGTTCGCCCCGAAGAGCACCAAGATTCTTTCGACCGGGAAAACCGACAAATCAAAGCTGACCACTTTCGAGAAGAAGCTCTTTGATGACCTGGACGTTAGCTCCACCGGAATGTATGTCACCGAGATCAGCGAGCGACTCCGCACCAGCATGCCCGGGTTGATGAAGGAGCTACAAAACACCCTCAAACGACGAAAAATCTACAACACTCTCCCCAGCGACACAAAGGGAACAACCGGGTGCCTTGGGATTATCCTGGTGGTTGGGTTGACCATGTTTGGAGGCATAGTTCTGGGACAAGATTTGGCTTGGGGTTCGTACCTCGTTGGTGGCGGAATCAGCATCATCCCACTCATCATTTTTACGAACCTGATGCCACGCCGAACATCGCGAGGCGCACAACTCCACGCCGAGGTGATCGCATTCTTCGAGGCGATGAAATATCGCCAGCACTACCAGCAATGGTTCACCAAAACGAACCTGGATATGGCGAAGTACGAGGAGTATCTTCCCTATGCCGTCGCTTTCGGATTGGTGGATGAATGGGAAGACATCTGCGGGCAAGTCGTAGATCGACTCCCGAGCTGGGCCGAAACCACGGCAACCGATTACCACTTCAACCAGGCGATGTTCTACAACTCATTCCATCGTAGTATTGGGCGTATGGAGCGAGAAGCGGCATCGTCTCTCGTTTCGGCACGCGCAGGTAGCTCAAGTAGTTCCAGTTCGTGGGGTGGAGGATCAGGGTTCTCGGGCGGAGGCGGATTCTCCGGCGGCGGCTTTGGTGGAGGAGGAGGAGGCTCTTGGTAGCCCCGATCACCTCAGCATGAATCCCGCAAAATAGAGTCGTGCCAATCCTGCATTATCCGATTCGTGGTCAGCGCCTGCAAATGGCGGTAGAGGTCAACGAAACTCTCTTTTCTAATTCCAGCGAGTTTCAGCAGATTGACATCTATGACACCCCCGAATTTGGCAAGATGCTGTTCTTAGATGGACATGTTCAGCTTGCAATCCGCGATGAAGCCGCTTATCACGAAACGCTGGTTCACCCGGCAATGTGGTCGATTGACAATCCCAAGTCTGCCCTCATCATAGGCGGCGGAGACGGCGGCATCCTCCGCGAAATCGCTAAACATCAGTCCATTGAGCGGATCGTGATGGTCGAAATCGACCAAATGGTGATTGACGCCTGCACTGAGCACCTTCCCGAACTCAATAACGGCGCATTCCAAGACCCTCGACTTGAACTCTTGATCGAAGATGCCTTTGCCTACATCGCCGCTATCGAGGAACAGTTCGACTTGGTCTTTATCGACGCTACAGATATCTATGAGGGCGAAGAAGGTGAGCTCAGTGAACAACTCTTCACCGGAAAATTCTACGCCGATTGCGCGAGTCGCCTCAAGCCGAACGGATTCCTTCTCACGCAATGCGACAACCCCGTTTTCTGCCCCTATACTCTTGAGCAAATCAAGCCTCAGTTCCAGAAGCATCTTGAGAGTGTGGGTGACTATTTTGCGCTCGTCCCATCGTTCGGAGGCTACAGCGCGGTTCTCTACGGATCACACCAAAACACCATCAAGCCCGAGATTCCTGCAGGTCACGGTATTGAACTCCGCTACTTGAACCAAGTGAACTTAAATCACTCATTTTCGCCGCGTCCATTCCCTTGGCCAATCTGAGCAATCGGTGGAAATACTAGCCAGCAAATTCGCCCCGGTTTTGGTGCGGGATTCGCATTCTCCTGCTGAGAGTACGGGGAAATTGTACGAAACATCATGGCAATTCTCTTCTGAGATTGTTTGCTATGCGTTTCCCTCGTTCAGCAATGGCATTGGCGGTTCTCTGCACCGCCGGACTGGTAGTCGCCGCATCGGGAGTTCTACTCCCGCAGGAAGTCCATCCTGCGTTTGCGCGATCCATTTCTAATGCCGAAAGTGCTTCTAGTTCTGGTAACAACCAAAAAGCTCTCGCCCTTCTGAAAGGCGTTGTTTACCCAGAAGGCGTTACGGTCAAAATCGATGAATCTTCCATTCCCGATGGCCGACGCAACGAAGCCTATAACGCAACCGCCGCCAGTATCAAAACTTGGCAGGCGGTGCTGAGCGGGGATTCGCCACTGCAATTCGTCGGCGCAAATGAAGAAGCGGACATTGTGATTCAATTCACAAACTCTATCCCCGCCGATAGCGCTGATTGTCTCGGGCTCATACAACTGAAGAAGGAATACCGCTGGAACAACTGGCAGCACGAGCTAGGTGTCAGCGGCACCATCCACGTCATGAAATCTTTCAATGGCAAGCCCCTCAAGTACGAAGAATGGAACGAGGTCATCTGCCATGAATTGGGACACTTGCTCGGTCTCGATGACGTGACAGAGAACGGAAAGTTGATGGGCCCCCTCCGTTTTGGGAAGCCGGTGCTTGCACCCGCAACCAATGAAGTCGATGCGGTGAAAACCCTGCGTCAAGCCGCACGACAACGCATCATCCAGATTGAAAAATCTCTTCGACAAGAAAACGAGACACCCCTGAGTGCTCTCCTCGACTCAACCGAATTCCAGCAACTTCACGGGTGTTCCTTGTGAAGAAACATGGAAAACATTGAATAGGCAGCAAAAGGTGCTACGAATATGGTGAACCCGACACAAATGTCAATGATGTCGACGCTCGCCGGATTGCAGCGCCTAGAGGCGCAACTCCATCGCGCCATGATGGAGGCTGGTGCCCCAGGCGATGCAAAAACCGAACAAGCGTCGCCCAAAGCCGAGCCAGCAGTCAAGCTGGAAGCTGATGCTCAACGTGCTTCGGCACAAGCAAAGAGCGTCATTACTGGTCTTGACCTGATGGCATAACAAAATCGGTAGCGGGATGATAAGCCCCGATTCCACCAACTGGTGGAATCGGGAACCCGTCCTGTTATCATCGCCCAGAACTTTCAACTGGAGGTTCAAAACAAAATGATTAACCTAAACCCCGTAGACGGTTTTTCATCCGCCCTGATGGCTCTCCGCGATGCCGAGAGTCGTGCAGCAGGAGCGGCAGAAAAGCTTGCGTCCGAAGGGGTCGATGCGATGCCGGAAGTCGATATGGAACTCCGGTTATCCAAAATCCAACACAAATCCAATATTGCTGTCATCCGCTCTTTGGATGATATGAAAGGAAACCTCATCGACATGCTCGCATGAGCGTCTGACCCGGTAGACTCGCCCTTATGTCCAGAGAACTCATAGGGGCGAGGGTTGCCACTCTCTATGAACTCCAATCTGCTTGGTTGGAGCCCCGCCTCCGTGACATCGGAGTTCGCTGGACAAGCTTCCAATTCCTTGCCGCCATTGTTGGTGCGGGTGAAGAAGCCAGCCAAGCCGAAGTCGCACGGCGGCTTGGGCTCTCTCCCGCCACTCTCAGCGAGACAGTACAGAACCATATCAACATTGGCTGGATCGAGCAGACCAAGTCAGAACGCGACAAGCGCCTCAAAGTGCTTCGACTAACCAACGACGGTAAGAAGCTCATGATGAAAATCCGGGCCCTTGTGGTGGAATGTGAAACTTTGGTTGCGAACTCTGTTTCTATCCCCGAGAGCAAAAAGTGTGCAAAAGCCCTGGACAAGATGATCGATGCTCTAGAAAATGCCCTGCAAGAACAGGGTTAATGCGCTAAACTAGTAAATATTCGGGCATCGAGCGACGTTTTGGCTTGTCAGATCGTCGGAATTTTTAGGATTGAGGGCACAATGATTCGTATCGTCGGATTACAGCGCGACTCAGACCCACGGAAGGAGTTTGTTCTCCTGCAAAACCAAGGGTCTATGCGCGTGTGTCTGAAAGGCCATGCTCTCCTATCCGAATCTGCTGGGGAGAAACCCAATTTCGCCGTCATCCGCGATGACGCTTGCCTCATGCCCGGTCAATACGCACTTGTCCGCACTTGTAGCGGCACACCCCGATGGGACACAAAAACCGATGGCTACCCGGTTTACTATGTGTATCTTGGGGAAAGCGAAAGCCTCTGGACGGAAGAATACGTTCCTGTTCATGTGCTTGCACCACAGCACTCTTACTGCGAACGCACAAAAGAGCTATTGATGCTCTAGAATCAGTTTCTTTGCATTCCGGAGCGCGCGTGGCACACCCGTCATTGGATCTTCGGTGCACTCATATTCCAAATTCACCCAGCCATCAAAGCCATGCGCCTTGAGTGCTAGCAAGCATCCAACCTGATCGACCGCCCCTTCGCCAACAACCGCCCCGTTCAGCTTCCGCCCGGAATCGGTCGTGAAGACTGCCTCGCTGTCCGTGTCCGCAAAGTCCTTGATGTGGGCCATTACCGCACCCAATCCTACTGAGCGGACAGCTTCAACCGGGTCTTCATCAGTCAGAAGGAAATTACCGAAGTCTGGGTTCGCAGTGATCCCGGTAAATCCCAGACGATTGTTTGTTTCACTGAGTAAGAAGCTCACTTGGCTGGCTTTGCCCGCTAGTCGCCCGTGATTCTCGAGTGCAACATGGATACCAGCATCCTTGGCAAGCTGGCAAGTCTCCACCAACCCTCGGATGATCTGCTCTTGGTATTCAGAGAACATATCGGGAGTGCCGTCCGCAGGCACGTTTCCGGCGAATGTCCGCAGAATCTTTGCCCCGAAAAGCTCGCACATCGCAATGCCGTGGCGAACTTTGTTCATGCCCGTTTCATAGTCACCCACGAAATCGTTCGTGACCGAAAATACACAGATCGAGATCCCGGTTTGATCCTGTGCCTTAACAATTTCTTCTGGTTCATGGGGCAAGACATCCAGGAGCTCAATCCCTTCGCCCCCTGCTTCTGCTACAACCTGAAACAACTCGGGCAAAGTCAATTCGCCCGCTCGGAGCGGGCGAAGAAAGCTATAGGTGCTGCAACCGAGTTTCACGACTCGGTTAGCCGCCAGCCGCTTCCGAGCCGGTCAGGCCAGGAACAGGTGTCACCGAGCTATCCACGACATCGTCATTGACATCCTCGATATCATGCTTGTAGACGTTCAGCTCTTTGCCTGCTTGATTGGTGACATTCAGGATCGGCTGAGCAAACAGGGTCGCTCCCCCAATTCCCAAGATACAGAGAATACAAGTCAGGCGCAATCCACTGCTCATGCTGGACATTTGCGGTGAGTAAACATCTTCGTCATCAACAAATGCGGCTCGCACGATTTGGAGATAGTAGAACACGCTAATCACCGAGTTGATCGCCAAAGCAATCGCCAGTGTCTGCAAGCCAGAATTCCATGCGTCTTTGAAGATGAATAGCTTCCCAAAGAATCCAGCGGTTGGTGGCATCCCGATCAAGCTGACCACAAAGAACAAAAGTGAACCTGCCGCCAGCGGAGCTTTCTTCCACATGCCGTTGAGATCTTGCGTGCGAGTGCCTTCTTTGCCGCCTTTCGCTGTAAGAGAAATCACTGCGAACGCACCGACAGTCATCAGGCTATAACTGAGCAGATAGAACAGAACAGAGCCGAGATTGATCTTATCTGGACTATTCAAGTGCGCCAGCAAGCCAACCATAATGTAGCCCGCATGAGCAATGGAGGAATAACCCAGTGCTCGCTTGACATCCTTCTGCACCAAAGCGACCAGGTTCCCAATTGACATGGTGAGGATGGCGAGAACCACCATCACGTCCATGTAGTAGGATTGCAGATCAACCGCACCTGCCAAAACGCGATATAGTCCCGCAAATGCGGCGATTTTTGATGCTGCCGCCATGAACGCCGTGACGTTCGTCGGGGCACCTTGATAAACGTCCGGTGTCCATTGGTGGAACGGAACCAAAGCCGCCTTGAAACCAAGACCAACAATCATCATCGCCAGGCCGAGGAGTGCGAAAGACTTGAGGTGATCAATATCACTCTGCATTGCCTCGCGGAAGCCCGAAACGTCCAGTGTCCCTGATGCACCAAACAAGAAAGCAATCCCATAGAGCAGAACAGCGGATGCAAAAGCTCCCATCAAGAAGTACTTGAGCGCAGATTCTTCGGAGCGTTGCTCGCGGCGGGCCATCCCGGCAAGGCAATAAAGCGAAATGGAAAGGATTTCCAGCCCAACGAACATCATCAGCATGTTATTGGTGCTCGCCATCATCATCCCACCGGATGCTGCCCACATTGCGAGTGGATAGAACTCACCAAACGCAATCCGCTTCTCGCGCAGATACCCCTCACTAAAGAGGAAACACAGCATCGTCACACCAACGGTGATGAGCTGAGCGAGTACTGCGAACTGATCTCGGAGTACCAAACCGCCCGCGGTGGTTGCCGTCGGTGCCCCAATCTGTTGGAACAAAAGGAAGGCGGCGTAGCCAAGGCCAACCAGCGAAACCCCAACGATCAAGTTGTTGTTCTGCTTAGGGCGGAGCATTTCCACGATCAACGCGGCAATACCGGTCACGATCACAACGATCGTCGGCATCAAAATGGTCCAATCCATTGTTGGGAAATTCATTACGCTCGCACCTCTGCCATAGCAATTGATTTCGTCAAACTTTCATTCGGGATGAATCGCACATTCGCCTCGGGATGATCACAAGCCAGCGCGCTATCTCGCATCTGCTTGACTTCCACTGGCTCAACTCCGCTGGTGGAATCCCACGCGAACAGATGACCAGGAAGATCACTCGTAAAATCGAGATAAGGCGAATCTTTGCCCGCGACGTAGATCATGTTCAATCGCGCCTGCGCAAACTCACCCAGAATCTCGCGATCTAGTTCCAAAAAGTGCCCGCCGTATTGCATCGGAGTGGAATAGCTGGGGTACGCCCCATCAATCACATAGCAAATCCCGTCCGCTCCTTGACCAATGGCATCAGCGGCATCCATGCGAGTGGCCACCGCGTATTCATCCAGTTGCTTCTCACCAGAAGCTGGATTAGATTCGAGCTCTGAATAAAGATCGTTTCCTTCACTCTTCGCTCGGGCCAGTGGGCTGGGAACTCGTGCCAAGATCGCCACATCTTCGTTGGCAGCCAAAGCTTCTCGGACTTGCCCAAGCTCGACAATCAGCGCATCTTCGCCAATCACCGGAGTACGATCCACATCGCCACCTCGACAAGCTGCAACCATTCGCTCACGCCCTGTCATCAGAGGCCCTCCTGATCCATACGCATCAGATCGTCTTGAGTCGTCACGCTGTAGAAGTTGGCGGGTGAAACCAGTCGCTCTTGCTGAACCAGATCGCCAGCTTCGTCAATTTCGTAGCTTTGATCATCCCAAGCAGGTCGGCGACCTGCAGGGTTCAGAGTCATTTGCCGAACTGCGTTCACCGATTTCTCCATCGGCTTGAGGAAAGTATTCGGATAGAGCCCGCCCCAGAAGACAAAGATCAGGAACACGCCAACCAAAGCGATTTCCCACTTTTTCAGGTCTTTCAATCGGCCAATCATCGGATTGGTGACAGGGCCGTAGAACACCTTCTGGAACATCCAAAGCAGATAAACCGCAGCAAAGATCACGCCCGTACCCGCAATGAACGGGAGCCACAACCCAAGTCCAAATGAACCGTTGAAAGCCGAAGCAAATCCGCCGAGCATTGCCATGAATTCACCGGGGAACCCGTTCAGCCCAGGCAATCCGACGCTGGAAAGCATCACGATCAGGAACAGAGCCGCAAAGTTCGGCATCTGCTTCTTAAGGCCGCCCATATCCGAGAAAGCTCGGGTATGAGTGCGCTCGTAAAGCAAACCGATCAAAAGGAAGAGTGCGCCTGTGCTGATCCCGTGGTTCAGCTGCTGGTACGCCCCGCCCATGATCCCCACATGATTCAAGCTAAAGATGCCGTAGACAACAAAGCCCATGTGCGCTACTGATGAGTAAGCAACCAGCTTCTTGACATCGTCCTGCATCGCGGCAACGATTGCACCGTACACAATCCCGATCACCGCCAGAATCATGATGATATTGGTGTTCGCCTGAACTGCTTCTGGGAAGAGCGGAAGGCAGAATCGGAGCAAACCGTAAGTTCCCATCTTCAGCAGAACGCCCGCCAAGATGATCGAACCTGCGGTTGGTGCTTCGGTGTGTGCATCCGGAAGCCAGGTATGGAACGGGAACATCGGGCATTTGACAATGAAAGCCAGCGCAAACGACCAGAAAAGGATCATTTGCAAGTTGCCAGTGTTCTGCCAGAACGAACCGCTCGCTACCGCCGATTGCCAAGCAATCAAATCAAAAGTGAAGACACCAGTGACTTGCTGATGTTGCTTCGCCATCACGATCATGCCAAGGAGCATGAAGATGGATGCGGCAAACGTATAGATGAAGAACTTCACCGCCGCATAGTTGCGGTTCTTACCACCCCAGATGTAGATCATGATCGCCATCGGGATGAGGCTCACCTCGAAGAACGAATAGAACACGATCAGGTTGAGCGAGGTGAAAACGCCGAGCATCGCCGTTTCCAGAAGCAAGATCATCAAGAAGTAAGGCTTCTCGCGCTTGCCGACATAAAAACTGAAAATAGAGCTGAGGAATGTCAGCAAGGTAGTCAGCATGAACAGCCAGATGCTGATGCCGTCAATCCCGACCTTGTAATCAATCCCGAGCGAACTCATCCAGGGCACAAATTCGACCATCTGGAAGTGGAACGTGTCGCTAGAAAACTGCTTGAGTAAAGCGAGCGAAGCCACAAATGTGACACCGGTCACGATGGTCGTTAGCCACTTGATGCCCTTGCTGTTATCTGGCGGCAAAAACAGAAGAAGCAATGCCCCGATAATCGGGAGAGCCAAAATCGCTGAGATCATGCCGAAGCCGGTAGGTTCCATTACTGACCTCCTCCCATCAATGCTTTATAGAGAATCGCAATCACCACCGCAGCAACACCGAGTTGCATCAGAACCGTGTAGCCCCGGACAAAACCAGTCTGTGTTTTGCTGAACAGATCACCGATTCGTTGAGCAAGTGCACCCACGTTATTGACGATGCCATCCACGATGGTCTTATCTAGCCAGGAGAACACTCGGCCCACCATGCCGCCGAATTTCAGCGCGACACCATCAGACATGAGTTCGTCGTAGCCAAGCTGACGTCCAGCCCAAGTTCGGAGAGGATTCCACTTGCCGGTATCCATACCATCGTTTTCGGGCAAGCCCTTTCCGTATCGCCAAACCCCGTAGCCAACACCGACCGCAAATGCAGTGAGCGACATCCAGAAGAGTGGGTTTTGGAAGAACTCCGTCAAAATCGAGCCGAGAGTTGCCGCGTGCTCAGTTGCATGCTCGGCACCGTGGCCAGCCTCTTCGTGATGAGCCACCACAACACTACTGCTGAGCCAGCCTTCTAGGCTCGTCCAATAAACCAAACCTGCCCCACCGAAAATCGAAGCCAAAGCAAGCACCGCAAGCGGCACCCACATCATCCAAGGGACTTCTTTTGGTGTGTGCGTTTCATCCAAATCGTGGTGATGCTCGTGCGGAGTGCGCGCGGCAATTTCCGCCATTTCTGCATCGGAGTAGAAGAAACCGTGCTCGTCTTCGTGGTCGCCATGCCCGTGATCATGACCATGCGCCAGATCGTGATCGTGGTGATCACCATGATGATGGTCGTGACCATGTGCATGAGCAGGAATCAACTTCCACCGTTCGCCACCACTGAAGAACGTCATCATCGTCATGCGGGTCATGTAAGCGGCGGTCATCACGGCAACAGCCAAAGCACCCCAGAATGCGACTTGCCCAACCCACGGCTCAACGTGATACGCCTGCGCCGCGTGGAGAATCTCTTCCTTACTAAAGAAGCCAGAGAGGAACGGGAAGCCAGCAATCGCAAGCCAACCAATGATCATCGTCGCCGAAGTGATCTTGATGTACTTGGTCAGGTTTCCGTAGTTACGCATGTCTTGGTTGTGCTGCATCGCATAGATCACTGCACCAGAACCAAGGAACAAAAGAGCTTTGAAGAAAGCGTGAGTCGTGACGTGGAAGAGGCCAACCCAGTAAGCACCCACACCACAAGCCACGAACATGTAGCCCAGTTGGGAAACCGTAGAGAACGCCAGAACCTTCTTGATGTCCGTCTGACCAAACGCAATGATCGCACCAACCGCGGCGGTGATCACACCCGTCAGAGTCACGACCATTCCCGCCACCGGCGATAGCTCGAACAACCAGGACATGCGGTTCAGCAAGAACACACCCGAGGTGACCATCGTAGCCGCGTGGATGAGAGCCGAAACCGGAGTCGGGCCAGCCATCGCATCGGGGAGCCAAAGATACAGTGGGAACTGCGCGGATTTGCCCATCGCCCCCACGAACAGCAGAATACAGGTCAGCGTAATAATCGCAGGTGGAAATGCGTTTTTGATGCCTTCGATGTTCGCGAAGATGACATCGTAGCTCAGCCAACGCGGGTCTTCAAATCCCATGCCGTTCCCAGCCACCGCCGCCATCATCATCACGATCAGGAACATGCCGAGCGTCAGCCCGTAGTCGCCAATCCGGTTGACAATAAACGCTTTGTTTGCGGCCTTGGAATTCTCAACATCGTGGTACCAGAACCCGATGAGGAGGTAAGAACACACCCCGACGCCTTCCCAACCAATAAAGAGAAGCGCGAGGTTGTTCCCCAAAACCAAGATCAACATCGCGGCAACAAACAAGTTCAAATAGGTAAAGAACCGCGTGTAATCCTTATCTTCCGCCATATACGCCGTGGCGTACAGGTGGATTAATGAGCCAATCCCGGTGATGATGAGCACCATCGTCATCGAGAGGGTGTCCACCCGGAATTCAAAAGGGATGCTCAGGCTCTTCGTGGTAATCCACTCGAACAGCGTCAAAATGACGGTCTGATCGCCGTGCATTCCCGCCAGTTGCTTGGTGAGTCCGAGCGCGATGACAAATGCCATCGCCACGGGAGCAACTGCAAGACCGCCCATGACAATGCGACCGATTCGCTTTCCAAGCGAATCCATCACAATCTTGCCGAGCAAGCTTTGGACTAAAAACCCGAACAGCGGGAGCAACAGCACCCACCAGATCATTCGAAAAGTCAGTTCGCCTTCCATTGCTTTTAGCTCCTCATCGTGCTCATATCGTCGACGTCAACATCGTTGCGTTGCCGGAAGATCGCCATGATGATCCCCAGCCCCACCGCGACTTCCGCGGCGGCAATCGCCATAACAAAAATGATGCTCGCTTGACCCGCCATCGCCGCATGTTCGGCAGTCTTGCCACCCAAGCCCGTGTTCGGTAGGTATGCGGTGAATGCCAGGAACGTGAGGTTGACCGAGTTCAGCATGAGCTCAATGCACATGAAAACAACCACCGGATTGCGGCGAACCACAACTCCGATGCCGCCCAGCGCGAACATCACAAAACCCAAAGCCAAGAACCAACCGAGAGGGATCTCTTCGGTGATGGTGGCGAGTAGATTCGGCATGAGCAACATCAGAACTTCCTCTTAGCTAACATGATTGAGCCGACAATCCCCACCAAAAGCAGGATCGAGATCATTTCAAAAGGCCAGACGTATTCGGTGAACAGCCGCATCCCAATGTACTGCGGGCGACCGTAATCCGGCACTTGAGAAAGTGTTGTGGAACCCATTACCGGGAGAATCGCCTTCAAGAAAACGACCGCGCCCAAAGCCAACGCCCCGAGCAAGGAGAACAAGAATCTGCGTTCCCCGAGTTGCGGTTTGTCCTTGGTTTCATCCGAACGAAGCATCATGATGACGAAGAGGAAAAGCACCATGATCGCCCCGGCGTAAACCATGATCTGGGAAATCCCGATCATTTGTGCGCCGAGCAAGAAGTAGATCAAGCCCAAGGTAAAGAAGTTCAAAACCAAAGCGAGCGCGGCTCGGATCGGGCTATGGAAAAACACCACGCCCAACGCTCCAAACAGCGCGACGATTGCCATGACGATAAACGCAATCTGATTGCTCGTCAAACTAACTTCCCTCCCAGGGATCTCTTTTCTCTCATGTCCTCCTCGTATTGGCCAATCCCAGATTGACCAGAAAACTTATCCTAAATCCTCGCTTGTCGCGACCGATTTCTCTGCCGACCGGTTGGGCACCAAAGTCAATGTGCGACGCTCAGCCGCCGGTGCGTTCTTCCCAATAATTCCGACCACGTTCTTGTAGATCACGTAGACCACCGCCATCGAAATCGCAACGGCAATCCATCCCATGATTGGGCTACCGATTTGCGGATCGGTGTAGTAAATCCAGATGCCCGTGATCATAAAGGTGAGAACCCCGATCGGGAGCATGTTCTTCCAGCCCAGGTTCATCAGCTGGTCGTAGCGCAGCCTTGGCAGGGTCGCCCGCAACCAGATAAAGAAGGTGATCCCACCGAAGCACTTCCCAATAAAGAACAGCGGTGCCAGCCAGTAGTTCAGCCCGTCCATCGTGCGGAAGATTTCGCTACCCGTGGATGCGTACAGGTACTCCCAGTTGATCGGCAAGACGTTGTAGCCTCCCAGGAACAAGCACGCAAACACACCGGAAAGCATGAACATCGCTGCGTACTCTCCCATAAAGAACACCGCGAACTTCATCGACGAATACTCAGTGTGGTAACCCGCAATCAGCTCGTTTTCTGCCTCGGGAAGGTCGAACGGTGCGCGGTTAGTTTCCGCGATCAATGCGATCAGGAAGATCACCGCGGCAACAAAACCGAACGGAGTGAGAATCCACCAGTTCTGTACTCCTTCGAAGAATCCCCAAAGCGCGCCTTCTTGCGCTTTCACGATCTCGGTCATTTTCATCGAACCGGATGCAAGCGCAACACAAGCAACGCCCATCGCCATCGCGAGTTCGTAGGAGATCAACTGAGCACTGGCTCGCAAGCCACCCATCAACGAATACTTATTGTTGGAGGCGTAGCCAGCCAAAACGATTCCGTAAGCACCGAGCGAGGAAATCGCGAGGACGTACAAAATCCCAATTTCAACATCGGCAACCGGAGTCAGCAAACCGTACAACCCAAATTGCGGACCCCACGGCAGCGTCGCACCGATGGTGAACGCGGGGAAAAGCGCCAAAGCCGGAGCCAGGAAGTAAATCTTACGATCCACATCGGTCGGCGTGATGTCCTCTTTCATGAACAGCTTCACGCCATCCAAAAGCGGCTGAATCAAACCAAACGTGCGGATTTTCTTACCCGCGAGAGCTTTCAGCGGGAAGTTGTTCGGGAAAGTGATGGTGCCTGAGCGATTCGGGCCAATCCGATCCTGCATCCAACTGAGAAGACGGCGTTCCCACCAGATCAGCGGCGGAACCAAAGCCAATACCGCGAGAAGGATAAATGCCACACGGATCAATGCGACCACCCACGGCTTATCTTCACTGAGTTGGAATAAGTACTCCGGTATCACTGCGACCTCACTTTACCTCTGCCCCAAATCCGCTCTAGGAGAGTTGGGGGAAGCCTCCTGAAAATGCGTCAGAACGGAATCCACCCTCGGGCTGGGGAATCAAGTATCCATCTGCAGGGATGCGATCATATCTCGCCCCAGAGAACTGCGGTTTTGCCGCGATCATCTGATCCATCAGTTCCGACGGATTGAAGACCGCCTTGCCATCCTTTGCCCGCGCGAGCAGTTCATTGAATATCCGCCAAACCGCTTTGGATTCACCTGGCGCCGTCAAGATTGGCTTCATGCGCTGAACGCGGTATTCACTACTCGTGTAGGTTCCGTCTTGCTCGGCGGGGAGTGCCATCGGGAGCACAACGCTTGCGTACGCAGCAGACTCGGTAGGAGCGCTTGCCACAACAACCAAATGGTTGACGTTTTCCAACGCTCGTTTTGCAAGATCCTTATCTTCAATCAAAGCGATGGGATCGAAATCCACCAGAATCAGCGACTGGACGTTGCCGTTCGCGCATTCCTCAAGAATCTTGTAGGTGTTGGATACATCGCCCTTCGGCAATGCGCCGAGTTCAATCGCGCCTTGCGTGTTGCATTCCAGCCCCATGTAGTTGAATCCGTGATTCAGAGCCCCTGCAGTTCCAGCGAGGATCTTGTAAGCATTTGCCCCGCTCGGTGAAGTACAAAGGGAATGCGTTGTCAGGAATGTGACGTTTTCGCCTTTGAGAGCTTCTGCCGCCGCTTTGACATCGGATTGGTTCAGACCAGCTGATTCACAACATTTGGCGAAGTCGTAGCCCCTCGCGGCGTCAACACCCAACGCAGAAGCAAGTGCCGCCGCCGCAAATTGCGCGGTACCAGGCTTGTAGTGGAGATTCAAGAAAGCAAAGCTATCAACATCGGTCGCTTTCGAGGTGACATTGATCACCTTCATGCCGTTCTGGAACCAACCTTTACGAACTCTCAGGAACGACATCGGTTGCTCATCTGCCAGCGAAGTTCCGAACACCAAAACTGCAGATTGGGATTCCAGTTCAGCAATAGGAGTGCGTTTGGGTTCGCCGCAGAGTGCTTCCAACCGGTCTCCAGACGCTAATCCGTCTCCAACTGAGCGGTGATCAACCAGATCGCTACCAACAACTTCGCTCATGTAAGTTGTTGCGGAAAAAATCCCTTCGTTAGAAGTTCGTGGACTAATAAGCATCGCCACTTTTGAGCCGGCATTGCTCAGCTCAGCGCTGATGCTCTTGTATGCCTCACCCCACGAAACGCGGACGAACTCATCGCCTTTGCGCATGTTCGGGGCAGTCAATCGCTCAGGATTGTTATAAAGCGCGTCGTGACCAAACTTCGTTTTGTCACTCGTCCACTCCTCATTGACGGCTTCGTTTGTGCGACCATTGATGCGGATCAACTTCCCAGCGCGGTAGTCGTAATAGACGTTGGTTCCGCATGGCGTGAGAGTGCAGACGCCGCCCTTGGTTTCCAAATCCCAAGGTCGAGCGCGGAAGCGATACTTTGCACTCGTCAAAGCACCAACCGGGCAAATTTCAATGACGTTTCCGCTGAACTTCGACTCAAAATCGGTGAGTTGGTAGGTGGAGGGTTGCATGTTTGCCCCCCGGAACCGAAATGCCAATTGGCTATCGCCAGAAATCTCTTCGGTGAATCGCACACATCGACCGCATTGGATACACCGCTCCAAGTCGAGCGTTACGTATTCGCTCAGCGGAAATGCCTTGGGAGCGTGTCGCTTAATTTCGATAAATCGGCTTGTGGATGGCCCGTAAGCCAGTGTGTTATTTTGGAGAGGGCACTCACCACCTCGGTCGCAGATCGGACAGTCTAGCGGGTGATTAATGAGCAGGAATTCGAGCACGCCTTTGCGGTCTTTGTGGACTTGCTCGGATTCAGTAAAGACCACCATCCCATCAGCAGCAGGGAGCGTGCATCCAGCTTGCGGCTTTGGCATCATGCGGACAGAGCCGTCTTGTTGCTCAAAACCGACTTCAACCAGGCACATCCGGCACATACCGACCGGCTTCATGCGCGGGTGATAACAAAAGATAGGGATCTCTAATCCCAGCCGTTTCACCGACTCAACAATCAACTCACCCTTTGGAACCTCAATCGGGATGTCATTGATCTTGATCTTGACCATCTCTGTGCTTGCGACCGCCGCCATGAATACTGCATACGTTACCCTCCCCGGGCAACCTTCGGGGCGGTCTCTCCCGGATTTATCCACTCATGCTGATTCCATGGGCCGAGAACCGCAAGAACCAATAATCCTTGGGACAATCTGCACAATTTGGTACATTTTGAATCCCAGAGCCCGTAAGAAGAGAGAAGTAGGATAACAGATGCCGGATACCACTATGACGCCTCCAGAAGAAATCTCAACCCAGCCATCGTTTGAAAACGATGACGCCATGCTCGAGCACTACGCCGAGCGGGAATATAAGTGGGGCTTCGTTACCGATATTGATGCCGAAACTCTTCCTCCTGGCCTCAATGAAGAAGTCATCCGGTTTATCAGCGCAAAAAAGAATGAGCCCGAATGGATGCTCGAATTCCGGCTCAAAGCGTTTGAGCATCTGAAGAAGATGCCGTATCCCAAATGGCCGAACGTGGACTACCCGCAGGTCGATCTGCAGAAGATCAGCTACTACTCCGCGCCAAAGAATCTTCCTAAGCTGAATTCACTCGATGAAGTTGATCCAGAACTGCTTCGCACTTACGAAAAGCTCGGTATCCCGCTGCACGAGCAAAAGATTCTTGCCAACGTCGCCGTTGATGCCGTCTTCGATAGCGTCAGCGTTGTCACCACATTCAAGGGCAAGCTGAAAGAAGCAGGAGTGATCTTCTGCTCGATCTCAGAAGCGGTTCAAGAGCATCCCGAACTCGTCAAGAAGTACCTCGGCTCCGTTGTTCCCTATTCCGACAACTATTACGCCACGTTGAACAGTGCTGTCTTCACCGATGGATCATTCGTTTTCGTACCAAAAGGCGTCCGATGCCCGATGGAACTCAGCACTTACTTCCGCATCAACGAACAGAACACGGGGCAGTTCGAGCGAACCCTGATCGTTTGCGAAGAAGGGGCTTCGGTCAGTTATCTGGAAGGATGTACCGCCCCCAAACGCGATGAAAACCAGCTCCACGCTGCCGTTGTGGAACTCTGGGCAGATGCGGAAGCAAACATCAAATACTCCACCGTCCAGAACTGGTATCCCGGCGACAAGGACGGCAAGGGCGGAATCTTCAACTTCGTTACAAAACGCGGTCGATGCGAAGGTCGCGCTTCCAAAATCACCTGGACACAAGTTGAAACTGGCTCGTCCATCACTTGGAAGTACCCGAGCGTAATTCTGAAAGGCGATGACAGCGTCGGCGAGTTTTACAGCGTTGCGCTGACTGGTGGCAAGCAGCAAGCTGATACCGGTACCAAGATGATCCACATCGGCAAGAACACTCGCTCAACGATTGTTAGCAAAGGCATCTCAGCCGGCAACGGGCAGAACACCTACCGCGGCTTAGTCAAAATCAATGCTGGCGCGGACAACGCTCGCAACTACTCGGTTTGTGATTCTATGCTCATGGGTGATCGGTGTGGAGCGCACACCTTCCCGTACATCGAAGTCAAAAATAACTCAGCCAAGATGGAGCACGAAGCGACTACAAGCAAGATCGGTGAAGATCAGTTGTTCTATCTTGCTCAACGAGGAATCAGCGAAGAAGACGCGGTGAATATGATCGTCAGCGGCTTCTGTAAAGACGTGTTCAACGAACTCCCAATGGAGTTCGCGGTAGAAGCAAGAAACCTCCTGGCCGTCAGCCTAGAACACTCCGTCGGCTAGTTCAACGTACCATTTATCTCAATTACCGCAATTTCCCCAAAGAATTAATTTGGGGAAATTTTGTTTTTCCAATACAATATCGCAGGGTGATGGGTGATATGTCACTAATTGACATTGCAACTACTTTTGAAGAACTGGGACATGCCATGGGTTTGTCTACAGTTGAGAACATTTGCTTGAGCCACAGTGGCTTATTGCAAATGCACCAAAAGGGCATTGGCGGATTCGCCCTCTTGGTCGATGAGAAAATCGCTCGTGTCGAACCTTTTCAAGTCATCGGATCTGGCCCTCACGGCGTGATCGTCACCATTCTAGGTGGCTCAAAATCACTCCCAATTGCTCCGTCAACGGAAGCTGATAAACAAGCAATTCTTGATGCGCTCCAGCCTGAAATCAGCCAAGACTTTCACAGTGCCCTGAACCGATGCAAAGATCAACCGATCAACTCAATCAGCCTGGCAATGACGCTTGCCCACTTAGCAGAGTCTCGCCCGGGGGCAAATCAGTGCCTTTCTGAGATTGTGGAGTACTGCATCAAGCGACAGGCAACAAATCAGTATCAGCTTGTCGAGGCAATTGCCGACTTTTCCAAGCTCATCCCGAATCTCAAAACACAAGTTGAAGTGCAAGAGCTGGCGGGAGAACTGGTATTTGCCGTACTAAAAGTCCCTGCTTGGGAAACTACAGGCAGCAACGTACAGTTTCTATAAATGTCGATTTGCTCCGGGTGGACTATTCCGGCAATCTACGCATCTGTAATAATATTGCGGTTCCGCAAGCATTTTTGCGGGGGATTTACATTAGGGGAATGCAGAAGAACGGGAAACCTCAACTGACTCATCACCAGAAGGAGTCATTTCATGCCTTGCTGTTAGCGCACGCTCGAATTGTTCGAGAGATTGATCGCTGTCTGGCAGAAAAGGGGCATGTCACGATAGACGTTTACGACATCCTAGTCACGCTTGAATATGTTGAGGGCCAGAAGATGCGCCTCAACGAACTCGCTGAAAAGATATCCTTCAGCAAAAGCGGACTTTCACGCAAACTCGATAAGCTCGAAGACCAAGGGCTCGTCATGCGCGAACCATGCCCGAACGACAAGCGCGGCTACTACGCAGTCCTTACCAAAAAAGGATACGAAGCTCGGCTCTCAGCTTGGCCAGCACTCCACGACTGCATGCACGACTACTGGGGCGAATTTGTTGATGATAAAGATGCCGCCGATCTCCGCGAGCTTTTTGGCAAGCTCATCGAAAAGACCGGCGGCACTGCTATCTAGTTTTTAGAGTCGTCCGCTCACTTTCACCCGCGAAGCGAATTGTCCACCAGTGAACACGCTCACGTTCGCTGATACATAATCTTCGTCCTTCGCAGTGAAGATGTTCATGAACTTATGCGGGTTGCGATCCACCAGCGGGAACCAACTTCCTTGCACCTGAATCATGATTCGGTGCCCTTTCTTGAAGGTGTGGAATGTGTCTGGCAATCGGAACGGAACTCGTTCCACCATTGTCGGATTAAGCGGTTTCGGGTTCGAGAAACTATCGCGGAACTTAGCCCGCATGACTTCCCCACGAACCAGCATATGGAAGCCGGGATTCTTCGCTTCGTTATCTGGGAAAGCATCGATCAGCTTGACAATAAAGTCCGTATCCGTGCCCGAGACTTTAGCAAAGATCTCAGCTTCCAGCTCGCCTGCCAGAGTCACATCCTCGTTCAGCACATCGGTTTTGAAAGTCAGGACATCCTTACGATCTAAACAGAATCGCTGATCATCCAGCATGTATTCCCGAGTTCGCCGAGTGAGCTTCCCACCTTGGTAAGGAACAGGATTTGCCGGATCGTCCAGATAGGTGAGAGCATCTTGCGCGCGGTTTGGCGACCATTTCAGCGAACCGTCTTGCTGGAAGTAAAGCGATACCGGCTTTGCTGCTTTTGGCGGCCATTCTTCAAATGTCTTCCACTGTTTGCTTCCAGAATCAAATACCGTTACTTCCGGGATACCGGGCTTGCCGTTGCCACGCAAGTAAGCATCAAAGAACTTGAATTCGATCTCTTCTTGGAAGTATTGGGAGGTGTTTGAGCCCCAATCGTGAACATGAAACGTTGTTCCATTTCCGCCGGCCCACATCCCGTGATACCAAGGGCCAAGAATCATGAAGTTATCTTGCTTCGGGCTCATGACTTCTGCGGATTTGTATGCCGCTTGTGGTCCCCAGCAGTCTTCTGCATCAAAGAATCCACCAACCCAGAGCATCGCGCATTTGACATCTTTCAGGCGGCTTTGAATGGCTCGCGCTTGCCAGAACTCATCGTAAGTATCGTGGCGAATCGCATCTTGCCAGTACGGCATATTGCCCTTGAAAATCTTGGGGTCAACATTCGCCATCCCGCCAAGTTCCAAGAAGAACTTGTAGGCGTCATCGCCAATGCTAAAAGATGCCGCACGAGGGTTCGTGGGGCCAGGGGTTGGCCGAACTCCTCCAAATCCAGAGAAGAACGAGATGTAGTCCTGCATCATAAATGCGCCGTTGTGGTGGAAGTCATCACCCAAGAACCAATCTGTTGTTGGTGCTTGCGGAGAGACCGCCTTCAGCGCCGGGTGACCAGCTAGTGCGCCAAGTGCCGCGTATCCGCCGGGATAAGAAATCCCCCAAAGCCCGACTCGACCATTGTTCTTCGGCACATTCTTGACAAGGTAGTCAACAGTGTCGTAGGTGTCGGTGGATTCGTCGATATCGGCTTTGCCAGGCTCAAACTTGGTCTGGGTGAAACCAGGAAGCAATTGTGGGCGCACATTCACAAAGTCGCCTTCGGACATGTACTTGCCCCGAACATCCTGATAAGCGAAGATGTATCCCGCTTTCTTCATCTGCTCCGAGCCACCATGCCCGCGCTTCTGAGCCTCTGGCCCGTAAGGTCCAGCTGAATACGGTGTGCGTTGCAGCAAGATCGGGCCATTTGCAGGGCCGGTCTTTGGCACGTAAACGCTGGTGTAGAGCTTCGCCCCATCCCGCATGGGGATCATGTACTCGTACTTGGTGTACTCGTAGTTTTGGGCAAAGGCATAGATCGAGGCGAGCGCCAAAGTGGCAGCGAACCCTGCACGTAGGGAAACACGATATCGAGCCATATTTTGACGTTACTCTCTGGCCCGCATCAATCGCAAGAAACTTGCGATTTCTTACTAATCTTTATCCGCTTTGAACTTGAGCACTTCCGAGTTGATACAGAAGCGAATGCCCGTTTTATCGCGCGGGCCGTCGTCAAAAACATGCCCTAAGTGACCATCACATTTCGCACAGAGCACCTCAACCCTAGTCATTCCGTAGGAATAGTCCATCTTTAGCCAGACATTCTTTCGCTCATACGGTTGGAAGAACGAAGGCCATCCGGTTCCGCTTTCGAACTTGGTATCGCTTTTGAAAAGAGGCAGGTCGCATCCTACGCAGTGATAAACACCCTCTTCTTTGTTGTTCAAATACCCACCACAGAAGGCCGCTTCTGTGCCTTTCGCACGGAGGATCTTGTATTGTTCAGGCGTCAAACGTTTCTGCCATTCGGTATCAGAAAGAACGAGTTTGTCCTCCCGTTTGGGCGACTTGTCCTCAACTGTCAGCCCGCCAATCATCTTCTTTTCTTGGGCAGCAGCCTTCGGCGACGGCGACCCGGTCGCATTGATAGCGACGAGTGATCCAGCCACCAATAGGCTAAGGCCTGATATTGATGCGATCAGAACTTTCATACTCTCTTCTAATGGTACAGGACTTCGTTAAGTTCTGAAGTCCCAAAATGCGTACTCGACTTTTTTTGAATTCTGGTTCACGGCAAGCAGAAATGCGTCAGGAAGAAGTGAACACGCTTTTCGCCAAGCACAAAGTCGAAGTCGAATCCACCGAGCTCTTTGACTCCATCCAAGAACTTCAAATTCAGGTTCTTGCCGCGATCAACGATGGCGTTGAAATGATCATTGCTGGTGGAGGCGATGGCACCATCACCGCGAGCATTGAGCCCATGTTAGGCTCAGACGCCACCTTGGCAATCCTTCCTCTCGGCACTGGCAACCAATTCGCCAAGGAAATCGGGATTGACAGCTTGGAGTCAGCTGTGTTAGCGATCAAGGCTCTCCGCCGCGCGCGAATTGATGTCGCTACCGTCAATGACCGCCCTTTCTTGAACGTCGCGACATTCGGCTTAACGACCGAAATCGCCAAAAACCTCCACGGCAAAAAGCTGCTCGGGAAAGCCGCTTATGTTCCCGCCCTATTCAAAGCAATCAAAAACACAAAGTCCTTCGAATTCCGCGCCAAAACAGAAACGATCACCCACGAATTTGAAGCCATCCAGGTTGTTATTGCCAATGGGCGATTGCACGGCGGCCCCTTTGCCGCGAGCCCTGATGCCAGCCTCACCGACGGCAACATGGATGTTTACGGCGTCGAGCCGACTTCCCCGCTCAAGCTTGCGCTGGCGGCGACCTTGAGCCTGGATGGGCGGCATGTTGTCCTAGAAGAAGTCCCCAACTTCAAATCCAGTGACTTTCATGTGGAAACAAAGCCCTCACTCCCGATGGTGATTGATGGTGAGACAGTTTGGCTTGATAACCCGCATTTCAAGGTTCATCCTGCTGCACTGAAAGTAGTTGTGCCGGAAAATTTCCGCGTTCCCGATAACCGGCTTGTCGTTTAGCCGATGTGAAGCGGAACAACTGGTCGGCTTGCTTTCGGGCATGGGAACCCGATCAGATACCCTTGCGCCATTTGGAATCCGCACGCATGGACAAACGCCATCTGCTCCACGGTTTCCACGCCTTCAGCAACGGTTTTGCAACCCAGACTATGAACATAATTCACCATTTCGCGGATGAGCTTTTGCTTGCTAATGCTCAATCCAGAGCACGCCAGGTGACGATCAAACTTCACGATGTCAGGGCGGAGGGCTTCCATGATCCGCACGGAAGAATGACCTGCACCAAAATCATCAAGAGCAATCTGCGCACCATGTGAACGCAGGTGTTCAACAATCCGCTTCAAATCCTTGATCGGAGGGAGGCTTTCCGACTCAACGAATTCAAAAACAACGCGGCTGGGATCAATGCCCGCCGCGCGAATCGCCTCCCAAGTGAAGGCAAAATCCCGACTTGGGTTTGTCACCCCTCCCGGGATCAAGTTCACAAAGAGAAGGTCTTCGTCATCAAAAAGCTCGCCGGCTCCTTTGATTGCCGCAATGCGTGCAGCTGCATCAAATTCGCGGGTTTTGCCATAAGCGCGGGCAGCCCGCATCATACGTCCGCCATCAAAAATCTCTTCTCCGCTCCGGCCCCGAGCCAGAGCTTCAAAACCAATAACATCTGACTGCTTGAAATCGTAAATTGCTTGGAAGTGCGAAACAATGCCTCGATCATCCAGCAACTGCGGGAACCATTCGCCTTCAATTCGTTCGCGAATTTGCTGGATCGGTGCGCTCATCCAAGGGTGGAGGTCGGCGTCCTCGTGACAAACAATGCCATAGACATTCTCCGCCGCCGCATCGCCGATCGCATCAAGAAAAAGGCGGAAATCGTGTTGCCAGCCTGTACCCGTGAAGTGATGAACATTGGATGAGGAGACGTCAGGGATTGCAAACCGCCGGAAATGTGTCTGGACGCTCGCTTCAGTAGACCAAGCGGCAACTCCAACAATCGGCAATTTTGGTGCTATCAGCGATGCTGATTCGCAACTTTTCATTTCGCGCAGTGACAACCCTTAAACTCCTTTTTCATGCGCGGGCGATAGTCCATCCTTGAACCCACCCGGTACTAGTACGGGGCTAATTTACCCAATTTCCAACAAGTTTTCCACAATTGGGACAATTTTTTTGAATAGGTATTCAGTTGAGGTGCTTGAGGAATGACTTTGTCGCAGGATGGAGCTTGAGGATTTCCTGCGCTTCCGGGGAGAGGTTTTGCCAGGCGTTGTTGAACTCAGGCTGGAAGTGCTTCCGAGAGGAAAGAGGGATTGAGATACTCCCCCAGAGTCCAATCAGTGCGGCTAATCCAGAGACGATGTATATCCACATCAGAATTTCTGGAGGGATTTTCAGCCCAAAGAAAATAAAGAATGCCGCAATGGCAATCCCAAGCGCGAAATTGAAACCAATTTGTCCTCGATCGATACACCTGATGCTATAACTTCTGAATACTGCCATAGCATCATCAAAGTCATCAAATTGCTGGCTAACAACATGGATTGAAGATTTCCGCCAGCCTGCAGGCATCTGCATCACCAAACTCCCATAGTTCTCACTTCGGGTTTGCTTCAGATACAGTTGGCTCCCAAAGTCGCCATTGATAGGGTCATCAATTTGGCTCAGGGCAAACCCAGTGTCCTCTTTGCACACCAGCAAGAAATAATCAATGATTTTGTCTTGCTTGTCCGACGCCCAAGTTTCCAAGCTGAGAGGAATCAGATATAAGAGCATCAACGGAAATACGATGATCATCCGATACGAATAAAACAGTGAAACAAGGATAATTACTGGCAATACAAAATAGTTGGAGCGAATCATCCACGGATTCCGCCACTTCTCATACTTCCGGAACCGATCAATCTCTTGCTGAAGCTTCGGGGTGAGTTCTAGTGAATTAGCCACCCTTCACCTCGCGCTTGGAAAGGAAAACTGACACACGTCCATCATGTTTAAGAATTGCTTGTAACGGTGACGGCAATCCGTTCCATGCAGCATTAAACTCACCCTGCAACGCTTCCCGAGCACTTTTTGGAATCAGGAATGAGCCCATTAGGCCAATAATCGCGGCGAGTATTGCGAAGATAAGCACCCATATCTTAGTATCGGAGGCTGGCATTTGAGTGACAGTAGGAAAGATCGCGACCAACCCGAGGATCGCCAGAAACATACAGATAAGACTGCCTTCGCTGAACTTCCTATCAACATACTTCTTCAGGATTTCGTTCAGATGTGTGACTTGATTCTCTTCCGCAATCAAAACCTCCAGCGATTGGTTCCGATGTCCAATGGGCAGTAGCATCGCGGCATCAATCAAGACATTGTCATCGCTTTGCTTGAGCAAAAGGGCTTTCCCGAACTCTCCATTGAGCGCGTCATCCACGAGACTCAACGCAAAAGACGTGTCTTCCTTGCAATTGAGGAGGAAGTATTCAAGTATTTCGCCTCGTACTTTCTCTGCTTTTCTGTACATGAAAGCAAGCGTTAACGAGACAGCTAAAACGCCAAGCAATGCAAACTCAGCCCATTTGAAGTAGTGCCCTAAGGGTAGGAGCGCAAACATCAGAATTTGAAAAAACACGATTATTCGGCTGTCCGCCCACTTCTCATACTTCCGGAACCGATCAATCTCCTGTTGGAGCTTCGGCGTGAGTTCCAGTGGCTTACTTGCTCCTATCGAATCCATTTCTCCCACCGATTCAGCTCCGACATTCTTCGACCTAACAAAACTATTTCCCTCACTCCATCAGGAAGTCTCTCCAATATCCCCTTGATCTCCGCCCAATGTGGTTTGAACGCTCGCCGCTGGATCACCCACGGGGCAAGCAGAAGCAATCCAAACATCAGCACTAACCCAATCGCTCCAAGCACGGCAAGCAAATTGGTGGACAAAGAATCGATTACGGCTATCAGGATGGTGCTAAGAATCAACGTCAGGACAATGCAGGAAATGCTCCAAATGAGGAGCCGCTTGTATGTGCGCTGGTAGCGATTTTCCGGCACAGACAGCGCATTGACTAAGTCCTGCAAAACGGCTTCCTGCTCAGCCATTTTCCTGTAAATCACATCGGTATCTAGGCGGTCTAGTTGAGAGGCAAAGTAAGCCGCAGCAGACTCACCTCTCAATGCTCTATCGGCCAACTCTTTCTCGAAGAACTCCTTATGACTGCCTTGCGCCCCATTTAGAATTTCCTCGTCATCTAACTCCATGAGCATGGCAAGGATTTTCTTTGATGGTCGTGGTGAAAAGGGTTGGACGTTTCGATTAGTCAGAACAAGAAGCAAGATGAGCAAAGACCTTGCCTCTTGCATGAAGTTGGCGAGCCCAAGGTGATCTCCCCTGATTTTGTCCGGCAGGATATAACAAGCCAAACCAAGAAGTGCTATGCAGGTAAGTATCCACATAGCAATCATTTGCTGTCGCGCGATTTCGGCTTTGACTTTGGCTAGCTTCTCACTCATGGGAGTCCTGCCTCGATCAGTGACTGCACCACTTGACTTTTCTTGAGCGTTGTCAGGATGGGGTCGGACAATGCAACAAGGTGTGGATAGGTGCGCGGCCCGTACTCAGCCAACAATGCGCTCTGGCTTCTTTGCGAGGCAATTGCCAAAAAACAGAGCACACCGAAGAAGAGCACAGCTAATATTACAAACACGGGTAGCAGTTCTTTTTTTGCCGCCTCTGTAAAAAACAGGAGCGCCAACAGAACCCAGCAGAAAGCCAACATCGAGAATATCGTCTTTCTATGCTCATAAATTTCATAGAATCTTTTTCTGTGTCGCATCTCGGTTTTTGCGATCGCATTGAGATTCTCCCTGTACTTCTCCATCGCCTGAAATTGAAATAAAGACTCCCCTTTGGGAGCAAGGTAGGCGTAATATGCAAGGCCACCTAACCCTTGCTTGGCTCGCTCGCGGGCGACTTCGTACGCCATTGCACTCGATGGCGTGTCATACAAGCCAACGATTTGCTCATCGCTTATCTCTCCGAGAAAGTCAACACACTTCTGGTGATTTTTTGGAATGAGATAAACCCACCAAACAAATGGCGTTGTTGCGATTGTAAAGAAAACCAGCATTAGCTGATTTTCTGTAAAGAATGGCGTAGTGAGTTTGTCCGCAATGAACCTCGCGCCGATAAAGCCAAGCAGAGATGATGCTGGAAGTATTTTCTTCTCCAAGTCGAGCCAAAGCCGCAGTCTCTTGGCTTCAGGGCTATTAAGATTGGGCATATCACTCATTCCCGGCCTCCCACATCTTCCGGGCGTAAGCGTTCGCAATAACTCGATGCAAAGCCTCATCCGGCAAGGAGTCAAACACCGGTTTGAACTTCAAGCCCATCTCCCGATACTTGTTTCCTAACCATTTGGCGTACAGTATCCAACCCACCACGCCCGAAATCACAAGTGCAAGGAACCCGAGCACCCACAATAAATCATCGACAAAGCCGTGTGTCGCGCCGTATGTCACCCACCAAGTGGTGAGGGCGACAAAGACAATCAGAGGGGTAAGCCAAATTTTCAAAGGTATTCCACGCGCAATCGTCCGATCCTCGAACTTTGAAACCGCCTGCGCTATTGGCCCGATCTCCACATCAAACGGCTTCAGGATTTCGTAAGCGTCTTCGTTCTCCATGTATATGGAGGATTGAGCAAAGTACATCGCTCCAAACTTTCCAGCCCAGTGTTTGAGCAAGTCGTGAGCCAAAAAGCAGAAACGTGGATGCTCTCGCAATCCAAAGAACACCTCTCCGCGCAATTCAACTCCGTGCGGTTCTAAAGCGTTCAGCATCTTCCTATTGAAGTTTCGTTCCAAAAGAATTACGCCAATTGCACCCGAGAGGATAATGATATAGAGGATCTCTCCCCAGCCAGCGTCTCGCACTTCCCTATTGATTGTGCTGCCAATAAAAATCATTAACATATAGAAGGCTCCGAAACGGTTAACCACTTTCCTCCACCTAAGAAAACCCTTGACTGCCTTCGACTCAAGTGTCGCTGCAAGCTCTGGAGAGAGGGGAGGCATCACCGCTTGATCGATTTCTTCACTTTTGACTGGCACGCTCTAACCTCCTCACCGTACTATCTTTCCGCAGAATCTCCTTGATATCATCCCGCAATCCAGAAAAGTGCTCTTGAAACTGAGCCAGCCTTTCCTCATTGATTTGGTCACGGCTCAATAACCAAAAATACGCCCCGATCAACAACAAAAATATGATTGCGGCACCCGGCACAAACACATCCAGCAATCGCTTCGGGGCAAATCTCAACGTGAGTCCGAGGACTGGTATCGATAAGCATCCCAGCCAACCGATCCACCTCGATGGCCCCTTCGGATCTCTATCCACCTTGACGTTCCGCACAACCTTGCCGACAGCATTCACCAGACCCTCTTGTTCCACCAATTGGTGGGCCACTGGTTCCCTTTCTTTGTGCTGATTCGCAAAGTACCAAACGTATCCCGCTCCGTGTTCATATTGTTCGGCGGCAAGATGCTCTAAGAACAGCTTGTGTTCCTTCCCGGGAAGGAGTTCCTTGTGGACCGCTTCATCGAATTCGGTTGCCTCTTTCCAATTGAGTTCGTATTGAGAAACCCGCTTACGCAAATGGCCACTTATTACAAAATAGATGATCGCCAGCACCACATAGAATAATTTTTCACCGATTGGAGCCTGGTCTAGAGTTTTGAAAAGACTGAATATAGCCATGATCGGAAAGACAGCAAATGCGCGAAAATACTGCTCTCGCCACGCCCAGCGACCGTACTCCTTTGCCCGGATTGACCAATCACTCACTGCGCACTCTCCGGGGTCACCATGATATGCGGATCGAAGGGATACAGAGCCAAAAGAGCCGCCTTCGCTTCCTGACTGAGCGGCTCGCTCAGCCGCTTTAGCTCTTCAATATCAGACGCAATACTGCGCTCCTCAATCCTCTGGCTCCAATAGAACATCGCCAGTATCGTCCCGGCGATCACGAGCCATATCAAGAACCCGGCGAACTCCCACATCAGACCGATAAAAAACAAAACCAAGAGGAGTGGCAACCCCACCCAGACAATTGCCAACCGCGCGATTTTGTGCCAGTGAGTCACCCGCCGGATACGCCATGCCGGAGCCTGCATTTCGCGAACCTGGTTTTCAAAGGGTACCAATGCATCCCACCGCCGCCCGAAAGACTTCGGCCAACCGGCAATCGCCATCCCCCATGCGCCAATTTCTTGCTGATGCTCAAAGCGAGTAAGCATCACCCAGTGGGCGGTTTCTGAAACCCAGCCATCGTCTCGGCATTCGCGGAGTTCCTCTTCCGTCCACACTTCTGCGGCCTGGTACAGCCGCTTCACAGAAAGTCGGTAGAGCAACCAAAGCACTCCGCTCAGGAGCGCGAGCACGAGAATCGCAGTCCAGAATATTGCTTCTACAGATTCAAAAACGACATCTTCGTGAGGTGTCATTCTCAGCGGGAAATAGCCGAGTGAGGAGAATGCAAGCCCTAGAAAGCCGATGAGTTTTGTGAGCCGCCAGAATCCCCGTGCGCTTTTCCCGAAGAACAAACACAGACGGGTCAGCTTTCGCAGTTGGGAACGATCCGATTTCAAGCCGTCACCTCCCTGGCTTTCTGATTGATCTCGAGCATCTTTCCCAACTCCGGCACATTACGGAGGAGTCTCTTCTGCTCCTCATCCAATTGGTGAAAATCGTCGAGGGTAAGCGATCGCGCATGTTTGGTGAAGGCAACCTGAGTTCGCCATTGAAAGAACGATTTTGCGACAAATGCAATAAGGAGTGACAGGGGCAAATAGTGACCGAAGTAGCCCTCCATCGGCTGAATCCTCCAGATCATGAGGACAAGCGGCATGAGGCTGATCAGCAACAGGATGTACGCGGCTATCAACCAGCTATTCAGTTGCTTTCTCTTAGTTCCAGCACCCTCAAAATCCGCCAGCACCGAAGCCACTGCGGCCCCATTATCAACCAGGCAGTGATAAGAATCTTCTGGCTCAAGCGGGTCGGCAGCAAGACTGACTTCTTCTAAAGTGGAAATATCAGCCACTCTTGAACGGGAAATTGCGATTCTGACCGCGGCTTCTTTCTCCCACTTTCCCTGCCCTGCCAATTCCAGTAACTGACTTCCAGTGTATTTCCGTCCTAGCCTTCGGACAATGAAGTCATCAATGAAGCGAACTTTGAGAATTGAGAAAGGGACCCCGGCGATGACGGTCAAAATAAGGATCGCGAGAATTGCATTTACGACCGGCCCGAAGGCTTCCTTGTCTGTTTGGAAGGCAAATGCAACGAAAGCCACCGCAACAAGGGCCAGCATTGAAGCAACGCCTAGAAAGCCCAATGTCGCGTTATCTAGCGATTCCCAAGCCACCGCTACCCGCGTCCAAAATCGGAGCGACTTACTGATGGGCAACGCTCGCCTCCTCATTCAGTATCTCCTTCGGCATGTACTTGGTGAAAATTTCAAGACTGGTGAGGTGGTGCCGCATCCCGAACGGCAATGCAAAAACCTTAGTGCGAATTGAATCATAAAGTTCCGGCTCCACTTTCTTGACGAGTCGTTTGTCCAAGTATCCCTGCAAGCTCATGATTGCTAAAAATGGGAAGACACCTAGCAAGATCGACTTACCATCGAAGTCCGGCGTTGCCACGCCTATTGCAATCAAGATAGCAACTATGATTACCAGGCTTATGTTTCGGTTCCGCTTGTGCTTTGAGGTGGGCGTGATGATCTGATGCACGCGATACAACTCAGCAAAAATCTCGCAGATATCCCGCTCCAACACCCGAGCATTCTGCCAATCGGCATCGTTTATTGCCCCAAACGGTCGCTCCACAAACATCTCGTAGCTCACCGGGAGTCCCTTCTCAAACCGGCGAACAAAGAATAGGTTGATGAGCCGTGCTGCGTGCCAATTCTCAGCGAGGGCTAGGATGCTTTCCGTATCAATTTGTTCTGCATCTTCGGCAAGCTTCTCAACTTTGTTTTGCTGCAAACCTTCGATATGCCACCCAGCGAGCATAATGATGGGCACTACTAGTCCAATGCAAATAACCCACCAAGCAATGCCGTTGAAACGAGAATAGTAAAGCGACCCAACAAATGTGATCCCGATGACCAAAGGAATCACCACCATCCAAGGGCTATCTTTGAACGCTTGCCACTTCCCCTCCTTTCGCATAAGCTCCCTTAGCTCCGCTTCAACATTCTCTTTCTTCTCCACCTTGTTTCCCTGTCAAAATATTGTAATTGATTTCGACTCTCAAGGGCAAACGTGACGCTCTCCAAAACTTTCTCCCAAGACCACTCAAGAGCGCAACACACCCTGCCGAAAATAACAGTAGCCGACCCGACTAAGAGGTTGGCGAGAACAGCAATCCAGGGAAAACAGATAGCTGAAAGAGGGTATGGGCGCTTCCTGCTTCAATCATTGGAAGCGCCATTTTTTTCGCCTATACTTCCTGTTTGTGAGCGAGAAAATCTCCCGATTCGACGGCAAAGCCAGCATCTATGCTTCAAGCCGCCCTACATACCCGCTCAAAACTCTCCATCAGATTTCAGAAGTCACTGATTTGCCGACAGACGCTACGGTCTACGACCTTGGAGCGGGAACGGGGCTGTTCAGTCAGATCTTACTCGAACATTTCCAGCGCGTCCACCTTGTAGAGCCTAATGCGGATATGCGTGGTCAAGCTGAAAATGTCTTGCCCACCGATCACAGTACATCCATAGATGCTGAGGCCGAATCCTTCCCGGCTGAACCGCGCTCTATTGATCTCATCACTGCCGCGCAAGCATTCCACTGGTTTGATCAACCGCGAGCCAAAGCTCATTGGCGACAAGTCCTCAAACCAAGTGGATGGGTTGCATTGGTCTGGAATACACGGATCCCCAGTACACCGTTTGCCGAAGAAGTGGGCAACCTACTGAAAGCACTTGTGGATGCTTCGCCGCAAGGAGATATCCCCCAAGATAGTGCAGATGAAGAAATATTGGCGTTCTTTGAGAGTGCGCAGATTCTCGCAACGGAGCACACGACGCCGCTCAGTGAACAAGAACTCTGCAATCTCGTGATGTCACGTAGCTATTCCCCACGGTCAGGAGAACCACTCTTCGCTGAGATCAAAGAGAAAGTACAAGACATCCATGCAAGTTATCAATCAAATGGGTTAGTTGACCTGCCTTACCTAACGAAGCTTTACATCGGGCGCATTTGAGTCAGCCAGGGGGCATAACAAATCCACGGGTAATCTCCACCCATGATCTTGGAAGGCAAGAAAGGTCTCGTCCTGAATGTGACGAACAAGAACAGCATCGGTTGGGGGATCGTTGAAGCACTGCACGCTCACGGAGCCACCGTCGGTGTCGGCGCACAGAACGAGAAAATGCTAGAGCGAGTCAACAAGCTCATCGAAGGCTACGAGCGTATGGATTCCTTCGTAGTGGATTTCACCAATGAAGACGACCTCGCTAACTTGCCAAAAGCGGTCGAAGCCAAATACGGCAAGATCGATTTCTACGTCCACAGTGCGGCTTACGCAAACAAAGAAGATCTGGAAGGTAAATTCATTGAAACGAGCCGCGACGGATTTGCGACCGCAATGGACATCTCTGCGTATTCGCTTGTATCCTCTTGCCGGGCTCTAGAACCGGTTCTCAACGACGACGCCAGCGTCATTACCGTCAGCTATCTGGGAAGCACACGCGCCGTCGGTAACTACAATGTGATGGGCGTTGCGAAGGCGGCCCTCGAAGCCTGCGTTCGTTACCTTGCCGTCGATCTTGGAGAGCGCGGGATTCGCGTCAACACCCTCAGCCCCGGACCGATCAACACAATTTCTGCTCGCGGCGTGAAAGGCCTGCTTGATATGCTGAAGTACGTCAATGATCGCGCTCCTCTCAAACGCGAGTATGGTCAGGAAGAATGTGGTCTGAGTTCCGTTTATCTGTGTAGCGATCTGAGCAAAGGCGTCACTGGACAAATCATCTTTGTGGATAGCGGTTACAACATCGTTGGGCTCTAACCAAACGGTTGATCAATGAATGTTCTGACCGTTCCGAATTGGTCGTTTGGCCGTGAGCGCAATCTTTTGCGTCATGTCATAGATCGGTTAGAAGAGCATGTGGGCGAAGTTCACTACTCCCAAGCCGATATCGACCACAACCGAACGGTCACGGCATTCTCCGGCGAACCTGAAGAAGTCGAGAAGACTTTGCTCGATCTGGCTCGGTTGATTCTGCCCAGCATCAACCTCCAACGGCACTCGGGATGCCACCCGCGCATCGGGGGGCTCGATGTTTGTCCATTCATCCCCACTTCGCGTGACTTTGATGAAGACACATTCGCCGTTTGGATTGAATCGGTGGCTAAGAAATTCGCCGAAGAATTTGAAGTCCCCACCTTCCTGTACGAAAAATCGGAGCGCGGAACTCACGCCAGTGACCTTCCCACCCTTCGCAAAGGTGGTTTTGGGGGATTGCTTGCCCGCGAACTAAACCCCGACTTTGGCCCGAACAAGGCGCACCCCTACCTTGGAGCGACCGTGATGGGTTGGCGCGAGTTCTTGATTGCGTTCAACATCAACTTTCAAAGCGAAGACCTGGAATCTGTCCAGCGCATCGCTCATAAAATTCGTGCGCTACGACGCGAAAAAGACCCGCGCTATATCGGTGTTCGCGCGCTCGGTTTTGCTTTACCCTCGCAAGGGTTGGTGCAAGTCAGCATGAACGTCACCCAGCCCGACAAAACCCCGCTTGATCCCATTGTTGAATCAGTGACCTTCATGGCGGACAAATACGGACTCCATAATGGCTATGTGCAACTCATAGGTGTGATCCGCGATGTGGATGTCGAGCACTCGGTGCTCGTTCCTTTCCGCCCTGAGCAAGTGATCGTCACTCGGCAAGGAGCAAGCGCATGAATCGTCCATATGATCTGGGCATCTTGGGTGGAGGGCAACTCGCCCGCATGTCCACCCAAGCCGCGCAACGCATGGGGCTCAAAGTGGCCTGCCTGGAACATGGCACCGATACACCTGCAGGCCAGATCACAACGCAGATCAACGGATTCCTCACCGATTCGCACGCCATCGCCGAGATTATGGAGCTTTGCGACTTCCTGACTCTCGAAAATGAGTTCGTACCCGCCCACATGATCCGATCCGCATGCGAAATCGCCGGACGTGATGAGGACTGTATCCTGCCTGGCATTGACACGCTGGAAACCATCCAAGACAAGCTTCTCCAGCGGCAAGCGTATGCTCGCTACGGGGCACCAACCCCCAAGGCCGTGCCCATCAACCCCGATGACCCGAAATCAGCCATGGATGCGATTGGTTTCCCGTGCGTCCTCAAAGCGCGATTTGGTGGCTACGATGGCAAGGGCACTCGCACAGCTATGACTCCTCCAGACTTCGTGAAATACGAAGACCTCTGGAAGCAAGGTGGCTGGCTTGTCGAGGAATTTGTTCCGTTTCGCCGCGAGCTAGCGGTGATGGTTTACCGCTCCAAAACAGATACCGGCGTCTTCCCGACAATGGAAACCATCCAGACCAACCACGTCTGTGATCTCGTTTTTCCCAGTGGCACCGATGCCCGAGCGGTCGCAATTTCTGCTGTGGAAGCTGTCGATGGCTACGGACTTTTTGGCGTTGAGCTATTTGAAACCGAAAGGGGTGACTTTCTCATTAACGAGATCGCCCCACGTCCTCACAATACGGGGCATTACACGCTGGATTGGGGCGGGATCAGCCAGTTCGAGCAACATGTCCGCCTCGCCATGCACTTCCCCTGCGAGAAACCGGTCGGCCAAGATTGCGCGATGGCGAACCTGCTCGGCATCGAAAATGCTGTTGATTGGAAGAACGGACTCCGCCAAGCAATGATTGATGTCCCGAATTGCCATGTTCATTGGTACGGCAAAGCGGAATCCCGCCCCGGGCGAAAAATGGGGCATCTCAACATCCAGGGCGACAATTGTCGCGACCTTGCCGACAAAGCTCGTGAGTCCTTCTACCGAGGCTGGGCGGCTCCGGGTCCTGACTTAGGTTGAACTGTAGGGTATCTTGAACCGTTCATTCCCGACCCGAGTTTGAGGTCGGATGAGGAGTCGTTTTCAGATGCCGACGTTGCAAGTTGAACCACGAGATAAATCGAAGAGCGCAGCCGTCAACCGCATGCGCAAAGATGGCGTTATGCCGATGGCCATCCTGACCAAGAAAACAGGAACCCAAATGGTCTCCGCTGACCGCGAAGAAATCAAGACCATGCTGGATTCCATCGTTGGTCTTCCCATTTTTGATGTTGATGGCGCCGCCAAGACCAAAGTGATTTTGAAAGAAGTCCAGCGCGACGCTGTTTCCCGAAAAATCATCCACATGACGGTTCAAGAAGTCGCTGACTCCGACGTCATCAAGGTTTCAATTCCGGTCAAAGTTTCTGGCACTCCGCAAGCAGTTGCCAAGCGACAATCCACCCTCATGGTTCCCATGAATGCTCTGGATGTCCAAGCAAAGGTTTCTGACCTTCCGGCAGAAATCGCTGTAGACGCAAGCAACATGACCGAAAACGATCGCATTATCGTTTCCGATCTTTCCGGTTACGAAGCCATCACATTCCTCACCTCACCAGAAACCGTTCTGGCCACCACCAAGCAACTCCGCGGTATGGGCTCATCCAGCGCGGCTGGTGCTGAAGGTGAAGAGGGCGAAGAAGGTGCTGAGGGCGAAGGCGGCGAAGAAGCTGCCGCAGAAGCTGGCGAGTAATCTCACTTCAACGACTTCAAAAGCACAAAACCCCTTGCTGGAATAGCAAGGGGTTTTTCTTTATCAAAAATTCTTGGTGGAGGCGCCGGGAATTGAACCCGGTTCCAAAACTGTCGTTACCAAAGTATCCACGAGCGTCTCCTCCACAACTATTTCTCGGCGGTGGACTCTCCGGGAGGCAGGCTGTCCACTCGCTCAACTCGATTGATTTCGCTGGAGGGCCCCGAGCAGAGATCCTCTTCGCTATTCGTCATTTACGACGCCTTAATCAAACCAGGACGAAACCGTTTTGACCGGCGCGCTGCGCTAATTAGGCAGCGTATGCAAAATTATCTTCTGCAGTTGTTTTTTTGCCGCTTTTGACAAGGCCAGCGGCGCCTTGGCTCGCAACTCTAGCGCGATCCAGCTCTGTCGAAACCTTACGCCCCCAAGTTGGTGATTCAACAGTATAGACGTTCCGCATTTTTTGCACGTTCCAGGGACCCGATTTAACGTTTTCTTGAAAAGTGTTGTATATCAATAAGAAACAGAGTGTTCCATGCCCAAATACACCAAAGTTTTTACATGCCATATTGAAACCACTCTCCAGAGGTGCTGGGAATTCCACAACGACGCCTCTGCGCTCAAAATCCTGACGCCTCCCGACCAGGAGATCAAGATCATTTCTGAGGATAACCGCATCTACGAAGGTGCAACCCACATCATCGAGGCTAAGAAATTTGGACGTCGAATCCACTGGGTCGCCCGTATCCTCAAAGTCAATCCCCCGCACGGATTCACCGATATCGCCATCAAGAGCCCCTTCAAAACGTGGGAGCACAAGCACGAATTCTCCGAGAAAGAAGGGATCGTGACAATCAGGGACACGATCACTTATGAACCAAAAGGTGGAATTCTTGGCGCAATTGCAAACTCCGTGAAGATTGATGAGGAGATCGAAAAGCTGTTCAAGTATCGCCACCGGACTCTGCGCGAATTCTTGCAGTCCAGTGCAGCCGTGATCAACGAGGAGTTGATCGGTACCGGCGGGGATGGCTTGTCAACGAGTTTGGGTGATTAGTATCCTAACCGCCAAACATCAGTCGATCCAGACCGATCATAAGCCCATCGCACTGCCGAATTTGCCGAACAGAAAGCAAAACTCCGCCCATAAACGAGTTGCGATCAATGGAATCATGGCGGAGCGAGAGCCGCTCCCCTGACCCCCCAAACAGCACTTCCTGGCTCGCCACATACCCCGGCAAACGCACAGAGTGTACGGAAACCTGGCGATGCTCGCCACCGCGCGCACCGGTCACCTTCTCAACTGCACCATGAACCTTTTCTGGCACGCTAGAACGCGCCTCAGAAATCCGCTCGGCGGTATGGATTGCCGTACCACTGGGAGCATCGAGCTTCTGGTCGTGGTGTAGCTCAATCACCTCGCAATGAGGCAGGAAAGGAGCCGCCATCTCCGCAAATTTCACCATCAAAACCGCGCCAATCGCAAAATTCGGGATGATTGCGGCAGGTACTCCAAAATCGCTACAAGCCGTGCGGATAGCATTCTGGTCATCAATACTCAGCCCACTCGTGCCGATGATTGGGGCAACGCCCCGCTTGATTGCACTCAGAGCATGGTCTGCCGCCGCACTCATGTGGGTGAAATCAACCAGCACATCGGCACCGGCCCCATCCAAACACTCACCGAGTTTGTCGGTAACCATCAGCTCATCGGAGCCGAATCCCGTGGCGGACAGGACCGACTGCCCCACGCCTTCCCGATCAACAACGCCCACAAGCTCCATATCCTCCGCCTCGGTGACCACACGGACAACCTCACGGCCCATTCGCCCAACCGCACCAGCAACAACAACTCGAATCATGATTTCTTCTCCAAAACTACGGAATTCTGCTCAATACGGAGCGGCTCTCCTTTGTCATCCATATAAGCGCGCGCGCTGTCATTGGTCACCAGATGCGCTTTCACTTTTTTGCCGCCAACCATGATCTCCCGGGTGCCGTGATAGGTGCTTTTGTTCTCAACCCAGTTCTGCATCCCCAGATCAAAGCGGTAGTAGTTGTAGACATCGCCCGCCTTTGGTTGATCGCGCATGATCCAGAACTCGGGCAGTGCCTCGATACGCTTGCCTGTTGGACGAGAAACATAGTTCTTGACCGTCTTGCCACCAGCTTCTACCGTCACATTAGCGCCACCGGAATCGAAGGTCACAACGACCGATTGCTTGGCGGCTCCACCAGCCAGGTTCGTCACTTGGAGCTTTCGCTTTGGCGTGCCGTCTTTCGCATAGACACTCTCCTGCTGGATATTGACGGATCGCCCGCCCGCATCTTCCAGCATCATCGAAACACGGACGTATTTGCTCCCATCTTCCAGAATTTTGTTTTCGACCGTGGCTTTTCCGTTCAGGTTATCACTGGTCACGGACATTTGGGTGGTTCCGGCTTGACAGATCGCCGCAAGCCCCAGGATGAGAGTCAATCCAATGCGTTTCATGGTTCTTGTTGTTAGACGATTAGAAACTGTCGATGAGGAGTTCTGCCGCCTTGACACCTATATCATACGCTTGATGGAGCCTGCCGCCAACTAATCCATCACTAGCAACTACAAGACGGCTCCCTCGCGGATTGGCAGTATCGAACGCGACCGTGTTCGATGCGTGGCTGAATTTCCACCGCATAACGCCTTGCTCTACCGGAGTGCGGAATTCCTTACCCAGAATCCGTGAGACATCCACCAGCGTTTCTTTGATGATCGTCTCATCAGAATCTTCAAACCGATAGCGGGAATAGCGTGCGCTCATCTGCGCAACGATCGCCGTATGTCCTGCAGGAGCACGAAAATCACCCGGCACCTTGATGTTCTCGATACTCAGCCAGGTCAGAGGTTCGGATTGATCCGGATCGATCAAGGCATGGAACGGCTTGTCGATAGGCTTGTCGTAGCCCACCATCACGCTAAGACACTGACGGTATTTGACTCCGGTAAGAGGACGCTTCTCGCCCATCTTTTCCAGAATCTCGCAAGTCTGAGGGATCGGTGGAGTCAAGACGACACCATCAAACTTTTCGCCGTGAATCACATATTCGCCGTTAGATTTCTCAACGGTTTCCACTGGCGATTCAAGCCGTACATCCATCCCCTCGGCCAGCAGTTTGCCTAATGTCGTGATCCCAGATTGATAAGCGTATCGAACAACGCGGTTGTGCTGGGGATCGACTGGAGTAATTCGTCCAAAAGAATGCAGGAAAATCGGCTTTTCAATTCTCACCAGCTCCCCTTTCGGGAGTTCGTCAATCATCGCGCGGTGAAGATGCCCTTCTCCCGGAGAGATCACCGTCGCGCCAGTATCAAAAGTGTAGGGGCCGATGCGACGAGTCGCGGCTCGCCCACCAAAACCACGCGATTTTTCAAAGATAACGATGTCATGACCGGCTTTGCGCAGAGTTCGGGCGGCGGCTAAGCCCGCCATTCCCGCCCCGACAATGCCGATTCTCACGCCGAAACTGGCTCCTTGAGATACTTGAGCACTGCACCAGAACAGGTTTGCGCACTCTTGATCGCACCATCAATGCCAGCGTAAGTGGTGAACTCACCAGCAACAAAAACGCCTTCGCCGACTTCGTTCTTCGGCATGTGATCCCAAACGCCAGGTCGTTGTGACATCTGCGCCAACTCAATGCGATCAACTCGCAGAGGAATCCATGCGTTCACATCGAATTTGGGGAACCAATCAGCCAATTCGTAGCGGACGGACTCGGCGAGGTAACGATCATCAACCGCTGGGCTATCGAGAATCGTTGCCGAAACCAAATGTTGCGGCTTGGGAGCCAATTCACGGCTCACAACCGAAACTGGCGCGACGTGATTCACCATACCGCGCCCGATTCCGTTCACAAAGATCACCGGATCCCACGAAATGCGATCATTGGTCGCGAAGTGTACGGTTGTCGCTTTCTTGAATTCAGTGGGAGCAGGGATACCAGCCAATTTCGCCGCCGCTTGACCATCCGTCGCGACGATCACTGCTTCGCAAGGCACGGTTGAACCATCGCAGAGCTTCACACCACTGACATAACCATCGGTCTTGATGATCTCCGTCACTTTGCGCCCGAAGTGGAAGCACTCATCCGGGATGTCTGCCGCGATCTGGTCGGGGATATCACCCATTCCGAGAGCTGGAGTTGTTGCTGCCCCGGTTTCGAGCATTTTCATGTAGAAAAGGAACGGCCGTGCGGAATCTTGCAAGCTCCGATCGAGGAAAACGCCACCGAAGAACGGTCGGAAAAAGCGATCAATCGCTTCATTACTGAAGCCACGCTGTTTCAAACACTCTTCAATCGTCACGTCGTCGGAATGCCAAATCTCTTCGTCGGACATCTTGGCAAGCTCCATCCCCATCATCTGCATTCGAATGAGGTCTTGAGGCTTCAGCCAGCGAGCAAAGAATGTATCGAGAACGTTTTCTTTGTGGACTTCGCGGAGCTTTTTGCCATCCCAAACCTGACATCCAGGCTCGTATGACTTGAGATGCAATTGATCGAGGTTGAGCTCTTGCTGAACCGATGGATATTTGTTGAAGAAAACCTGAAAGCCACGATCCAGACGGAATCCATTGACCACATCGGTTTTGATTCGTCCTCCCGCGCGGGTATCCGGATCAACAATGGTGACCTTCATTCCCACCTGATGAAGTCGGCGGGCAACGACTAATCCGCTTATCCCAGCCCCAACAACAACGACTGCTTTGCTCACGAGAAGCGTTTTACCTTTTTGGGCTCAAAATTCGTCGTGAGAAAGACCCGTTGAAAACCTGCTTGCAAGTTGAAACACTCAAGGGGCATTGCCGCGTCAGATCAATATGGCTTTTGCGACGCGCTCACTTTGTTTGGCTTTCGCCACCCTGACTCTGGCTGGTATTGGTCAAGCCCAGATCGTGATTGGTTCCGGTCGCGCTTCAGGGATGGGGCGTGCCGGACTTGCCGTGCCCTACGATTGGAATTCAAGTGGACGCCTCAATCCAGCAATTTATGGGTTGCTCCCCAGCCAATTTCGATTTTCCGTACCCGGGCTAGCCTATCGCTTCCAGGGGCTGAGTTTCAATGATCTCCGTACTTATTCAGGCAACATCAACGATGGCGGACTCGACCCCAATCAGCTTTCCGATCTCGCCCGCAACCTGGGTGACGAGAACGTCGAATTCGGTCTCGGGCTCAGTGGGAGTTTCTTCATGTCCGGTTTTGCGCTGGACTTTTCTGGCGAGGGGCTTGCCGCAACTCGCCCAAACGCTAGTCTTCAAGCCTGGTCAGGCAGCGGAGCCAATGGCGCACCTCCGGCAGATGCTCAGTTAGATGCATATGGAGTCGCAGGCTACGAAACTGGTTTTGCTTACGGTCGCCGCATCCGCATGGATGGGGTTCCAGATGCCTCGCTTGGGGTTCGAGTCAAGCTCGTCAAGAGCTATTACACCCACCAGTTCGTTGATTCCAATGCCATCGCCAATAACTCGGGTAGCACTCTCGGATCAGAGATGGGCGGAAATCAAGTACTCAGTCGAGATAGCGCCGGGGTTGATCTCGGCATCATCCTCAGTAGCAGTAAGACCGAAGGCTTCTTCGCCGGGGCAACGATTGACAACTTCATTACGCCAGAAACCAGCTTTGCCGCAACACTCCCAAACAATGTCGTTGGCACCAAAATCATTCGACCTTATGCACGCATGGTCAACGCCGGAGTCGGTTATCTCACTCCTGACCGCTTCATGGTCGCTGCCGACGTTTACGATATTTTCAATGGCGGTGGAGCGAAGGAGTTCCGATCTGGATTTGAATATCTGATGACCGATTGGTTCGCCCTTCGTGGCGGCTATGCCAGCCGCTCGGGGTTCACGATGGGAGTAGGGCTTGGTGACATCAATTTGGCATATTCCACGCAATACCCTGGTCAATTCAACTACGCCTTCCGATTCTAAAAATCTGGAACATCGGGAACTCGGGAATCTCTGTTGTTGTTGAACTGTTCCAGCAGGATATGGCCTGACAATCCTACTAGGTTCAAAATGGGTCAATTGAACTCGGGACCTGGCGGATTTGGGTTCATATTTTGCCCGCCGCTCCCAAAAGGGTGGCGAAAACGTCTTGGAGAGTGCGGAGCTACGGCTCCAACCCTTTGAGACTCATTGTCACGACACAGGATAACAATTATGAAAATCACAAAGATCTCGATGCTCGCCCTCGTAGCAGTTCTTTTCGGCGCAATCGTTGTTGGTTGCTCCAAGCCAGCCGAAGGCGAAGGCACCACTGCAGGCGACACCGTTACCACAACCGGCGGCGAAGAAGGTACTCCAGAAGCTCCGGTTTCCAGCCCAGACGGCGGTTCTGAAGGCGGCGAAATGAGCGGCGGCGAATCCACCGAAGGTGGCGAAATGTCCGACGACCATTCTGAAGAAGGCGGCGAAATGTCTGATGATCACGCAACCGAAGGTGGCGACGATCATGCAGCTGGCGACGACCATTCCGAAGAAGAAGGTCACTAATTCACGACGTCGCTGAGCCAAGCTCAGCGAGGGAAAGTGCCCAACTGGTTTTCCAGTTGGGCACTTTTTTGTCCTTAGCCCTAGAAATCCATCTCCAAAATCAAGATAATAAACCCAGGCTAACTTTGTGAATACAGATTATCTTCGAAGTTCTGGGAGAATTTTCTTGATGCTGGCAGTCGCCAGTTCTCTTGTGTCCTGCCACAAGGGAGCAAGCTTCACTTCCACCGATAAGATCAAAGTTGTAGCCACAACTAGCATGGCCGCGGACATGGCCCGTGCCATTGGCGGCGACCAAGTCGAGGTCATTTCCCTCATGGGGCCGGGAGTTGATCCCCACTATTACAAGCCCACCGCGGGCGATGTCCAGCGGCTCTCCGACGCCGACCTCATCGTGTATGGCGGACTTCACCTGGAGGGCCGTATGACGCAGGTGTTCGAACGGCTATCGGACAAGTCTTTTTCGATCGGCGATCAAGTGGATGAGTCTTTCTTGATCACGAAGGATGGAGAGCATGACCCGCACATTTGGCACGATCCATATATTTGGTCGCTAGCAGCAAACCCATTGGCAAAACGCTTTGCCAGCATTCGAAACGATGATGACGACGCCAAATTCGAAGATAATGGCGAAAGCACATTCGAACAGCTTTTGAATTTCGCCTTTGAGATCAATCAGCAAATCCAAAAAATTCCAGAAAACTCTCGCGTAATCGTCACCGCCCACGATGCATTCTCTTATTACGGCAGAAGATTTGGAATCGAAGTTGTCGGCATACAAGGCACAAACACCACCGCCGAGGCAGGTGCCCAAACTCTCAAATCCCTCGCCGATATGATCGCCAAACGCAAGATTAAAGCGATCTTCGTTGAATCCTCCGTCCCCCGGTCGACCGTCATTGCCCTCCAAGAGGCAGTCGCTGCGCGGGGTTGGAAAGTTGAGATTGGCGGCGAACTTTTTTCTGATGCCCTCGGCGATCCGAACACTCCTGAAGGCACCTACGCGGGAATGCTCCGCCACAACACCAAAACCATTGTCGAGGCCCTGAAATAATGTCCTTATCCATCCGCGATCTCACCGTCATATACCGTGATGCCCCTGTCCTGCGGGACATTGACCTTGACTTACCCAAAGGGCAACTCTGCGCGATTGTCGGGCCAAACGGAGCAGGCAAATCCACTCTGATCAAGGCTGCTCTCGGGCTAGTGGAGCCAGTCAGTGGCTCGATCAATTGGTGTGGCGCGCCACTCCGAACACAAAAGACGAAAGTCGGCTACGTTCCCCAACGGAGTTCGGTGGATTGGGATTTCCCCACCGATGTATTCGATGTTGTTCTGATGGGCACGTTCAGCCGAGTCGGATGGTTGAAATCGCCCGGCAAAGCAGAGCGAAAACGCGTGGCAGAATGCCTCGATCTTGTTGGGATGGCCGAGTATGCCAAAACCCAAATCAGCCAGCTCAGCGGCGGACAACAGCAACGTGTCTTCTTTGCCCGCGCACTCGCCCAGAACGCAGAGCTCACCTTCATGGATGAGCCGTTCGCAGGAGTGGACGCTACGACCGAAGAATCGCTCCTCAATGTCCTCAAAACCATGAAATCCGAGGGCAAAACGATCATTGCTGTCCACCACGACCTGCAGACCGTTCGTGAGCGATTCGACCACATTACGCTCCTGAATAAGCGCATCATCGCCAGCGGGAGCATGGATGCCACGTTCACGGAATCAAATCTTAAAGCCGCTTACGGAATCGATTTTGCTATTGCCGGAGGTGTCGATTGAGCTGGTTCAACGACTACACCCTCCGAACTGTCATTCTCGGTACCAGCCTTCTTGGGCTGTTCAGCGGAGCACTCGGGTGCATCGCTGTCCTCCGCCGCCAGAGCTTGGTGGGTGACACACTGGCCCATGCTTCCCTGCCCGGGATTTGCTTGGCATATCTGCTTTTCCGATCGCGAGAAGCGTTGCCCCTCATGCTTGGGGCCGCATTTGCTGGCCTGATTGCAATGGGAATTGTCAGCGTCACCCAACGGGCCACCAAAACCGACCCAAACTCCGCACTAGGAACCGTTCTGACTATCTTTTTTGGGGCCGGAGCCGTGATTCTTGGCATTATCCAGCGTGGACACGATGCCGGGCAAGCCGGACTTGATAAATTTCTTTTTGGGCAAGCGGCGAGCCTCGTCACAAGCCAGGTTGTTGCCATCGCCACCATAGGTTTGATAAGCCTCTTTGTGTTTGCGATGGTGTTCAAAGAGTTCAAACTCCTGGCCTTTGACCCCATCTTTGCCGAAAGCGTTGGTCTTCCCGTTCGACGCACCAATATCATCCTGACCGGGCTCCTGGTCGGGGCGGTCGTCGTTGGTTTGAACACCGTTGGCGTGATTCTCCTTTCCGCGATGCTCGTCGCTCCGGGTGTCGCCGCACGACAATGGACCGATCAACTCGTCAAGATGGTTGTTCTCGCGGGATTGTTTGGCTGTTTGGGCGGCGGATTGGGAGCCTATCTCTCCACCGTCGCAGCCGAGATGCCAACCGGGCCAGTGGTTGTGCTTGTCCTTGTTGCCTGGGTCGTGATCTCGTTGATCATCGGACCAGCTAAAGGAATCGCTTTCCGTGCAAAGCGACGTCAGGAGGCGACTTCATGAGTCCCTCTTTTTGGCTTTATCTCATCGCTAGTCTGGCAGGGGTCACTTGCGCCCTGAGTGGAATCTATTTGGTTCTTCGACGCCAAGCTATGCTCGCCGATGCGATCAGCCACTCCATCCTCCCAGGCTTGGTCGCTGGATTCTGGATCGCACACGGGCCAAACTTGATCGCTGGATTTGTTGGGGCAGTTGCCGCAGGTCTGACAACCACGATGCTCGTCGAAGGCTTGACCAGAACCAAGAAAATCGCTAACGACAGCGCGATTGGCCTGGTGTTCCCTGCGATGTTCGCGATTGGCGTGATTTGGATTTCCCTCCAATTCTCTAACGTCCATTTGGACACCGACTCCGTTCTGTTCGGCGAAATTACGCTGGCGGTATTTGATCGCTTTGTTATCGGTGGACGCGACCTCGGACCACAATCCGTGTGGATTCTGCTCGCCGCCCTGGTTTTGAACATCGCATACCTCGTTCTTTTCCGAAAAGAACTCCGCATTGCCACATTCGATGCTGACCACGCGTGGCTCCAAGGATTCGATTCCCGCGTAATCCACTACAGCTTGATGGTCGTCGTCACGATCACTTCTGTCGCCGCTTTTACGGCAATTGGAGCAATCCTCAGCGTTGCCCTCATCATCGTTCCCGCCGTCATCGCACGGCTTCTCTCTAACCGCTTGGTTCCAATCATCCTGGTTACTCTTACTGTTGGCCTGATGAGTGCGCTGATCGGAACCAGCACTGCTATCGCGGGCGATCTCAATATCCCTGGACTTGTCTCTGTTTTTCTCGGAGTCATTTTCGGGATGACGCTCCTTTTTTCTCCCCACCAAGGAATCATTGCCGAGCGCGCCAAGCGAGCACGTCAACGGATGCACTTCGCCATCCAGTCGCTGCTTATTCATATTCACGAGCACGAAAACACGCCCGAAGAGGCGACCGAATCTACGCTGGAGCACCTTTCCGACGAATTTGGGTGGAGCGATTCTTGGTCGCATTCCGTTGCTCACAACGCTGAAAAACGGGGCCTTTTGAGCCTAAACCAACCCATCATCCGGTTGACCGAGAAGGGGCGCAAGGAAATCCAACCTGGTAATTAGGGGAACCAGACCCGGTTTGTGAATACGAAATCAGGGCACAATTCCCAAGTCGATGTTTTTTACAAAATATCCCCATCCTGCGAACTTTGCTTTCGCACAAAAACTCCCCGCGAATTCTGGATCTGTTTCCATCGGGGAAATTTCCTTGGGGCTCAGCATCGACCATCACGGCGAGAACATCTCCCGTCTCACTCTCAGCGGCCCTTGGCCCGAAAATCTCAGCCTCACCGATATCATCGCACCTGAGAAGACATCGTGTGGGCCTGCGCAACTCGATTCGAGCAACCTAGAGCTGCGCCTATCCAACGGCAACACTCTGCTTGATCTCGTCCCCCAGCAAGGGCTTGGCATCAATGGTCGCCGCTGGATCATGCAGTTCCGAGTTCCCGATGGTGCCCGGTATTACGGGATGGGCGAAAAGAATTTCGGGGAAATCGAGCTGAGCGGCTACCGGACAGTGTTCTGGAACACCGATGTTTGGAGCGACTTCCACTGGGGGCAATGGGGCGGAAATCCAACCGATCCTAGCTATTTCTCCACGCCATACATCTTGGTTAAGTGCGCCGACAAAGGCTATGTAGGAATCCTTGTCCATAACCCGAGCCCAGTCTTTATGGAGACACCTGGCAAAGATGATTCCCGTGTGTTTGTGGAGTGGCAACGCACTTCCGAACACCTGACCATCGGGGCCTACGATGGCCAGCCAGATCTTTGGATCATCACCGGTCACACAGCCGCCGAGGTCACACAGCGAGTTAACCAATTGGTGGGAGTCACGCCAACGCCGCCGCTCTGGTCGCTTGGCTTTCATCAATCTCGGTGGGGTTACGGCGGCGAGAAAGACCTTTTTGACCTCGACGACAATTTCAATAACGAAAAGATCCCGTGCAGTGGCCTTTGGCTCGATCTGGACTACATGGATGGCTTCCGCATCTTTCAAACATCCAATGAGATGTTCCCGAATGGAGTCCAGCCCGTTGCCGACAAACTCGCAAAATCAGGTAGGAGGATCGTACCGATCATCGACCCTGGCGTCAAATTTGAACCTGGATACCGCGTATACGACGACGGCAACAAGCAAGACGTCTTCTGCAAGAACCCAGTCGGTAATGAGTTCATCGGACTAGTCTGGCCCGGCGAAACGGTCTTCCCTGACTTCACCAAACGGTCAGTTTGGGATTGGTGGCGCGGCTATACCAAGGAGTTCCGCGAGTCAGGCTTCGGGGCTTGTTGGGTCGATATGAACGACCCTAGCACTGGGCCGGTTGATCCGAACGACATGTTGTTCGATGATGGCAAAACCTCGCACGCGGAGCATCGGAACCAATACGCGCTTGGGATGCAAATTGCCACCCACAAGGGCTTCTTGGATGCCAAACCCAACGAGCGCCCGTTTATCCTGAGCCGGAGCGGATTCATTGGATCATCGCAATATTCCGCCATTTGGACCGGCGATAACTGCTCCAACGATTTCTATCTCAAACTTTCGATCACAACCAGCATCGGGATGGCGTTCAGTGGTCACGTCTTTAACGGCCCAGACGTCGGCGGGTTTGGCGGAGATAGCTCCCCCGAGTTGATGACTCGCTGGCAACAAGCTTGCTTCCTCTTCCCATTCTGCCGGAATCACTCCACCGCCGGAACCCGGAACCAAGAGCCGTTTGCCTACGAAGGAGCGGCGAAGAACAACATTGCCCACTACATCCGGCTCCGCTACAAGTTCTTGCCCTATCTCTATTCCCTTTTCGCACAGCACGAAGAGACAGGTGCACCAATCCTCCGCCCGCTTTTCTATGAGTTTGAATCTGGTGGGCTGGACGAAGTCTGCGATCAATTCCTTGTCGGTTCGGGCATTCTCCAAGCCCCGATCATCGAAGCGCGAGGCAAAGAGCGCGATGTCGTTCTTCCCGGCAACGAACCTTGGTGGCATTCCAGTACAGGAGATTGGCGTGAGCCTGGCACGATGAGTCTGCAAGTGCCGATGAAGAACACCCCTCTCTTCTTCCGTGCGGGTGCAATCGTACCGATGCAAAAGCATCTCCCCTCCACCACCGAAATTGACCTGTTGAACCCAAGAATCCTTATCACCGCACCAAAGGGTTGGAAAGGGGAAACTCAGTTCGAGTTTGTCGCTGATGATGGAATCAGCTTCGACTATCGCGACGGAAAGCGGAGCAAGCTCCTCATCACTGCAAAAGGGGATGGTAAAGCCCTGCATATCACGGCAGATCACACCGCCACAGGATTCGGAGAAGTCACTCCCGAGTTCACGGTTGTGGAACATGTGCCTGTTACCGTGAACGGTCAAGCAGCGACGCTACAACCGAGCGTGATCAGGCTCACCGGACGCGCAGACACGGTTTTCAACGTGACCCTGTGATAGAATCGCGCTGATGATCCGCCGCGCCATCTACCCGGGATCTTTTGATCCGCCAACCAACGGTCACCTCGATATCATCGAGCGCGGCGCTAAGATGTTCGATCATCTCATCGTTGGGATTGGCGTGAATTCCGAAAAAGCCCCCTTCCTGAGTGTCGAGGACCGCCTCCAGCTTCTAACCGAGTGTTGTTCCCACCTGCCCAATGTGGAGGTGATGTCATTCGATGGACTCCTCGTCCACTTTGCAAAAGAACAGAACAGCACGGTTCTCCTGCGTGGCCTCCGCGCCATCACCGACTTCGACTACGAGTTCCGCATTGCGCTCGCCAACCGGAGCCTCGCACCGGATATCGAAACGACTTTTCTCATCGCCAGTGAAGAATTTAGCTTCCTTGCCTCATCGGTAGTGCGGGAAGTTGCTCGTCTTGGTGGTGATTACGGCAAATTCGTACCTGAGCCAGTAGCCCGTTGTATTGCGGCAAGACTCGCATAATTGACGGGGGACTGCATCTTCTGAGACCCCTCAAACGTGATAAAATGTGAGGGTTCAGATTCATTTTTTGAACGACACTTGCCATGGCCATTCGTAAAGACATCACCGTCGACGTCCAGCGCATGCTGGAAAATCTCAAAAAGCGATTTGAGTCCAAGAAATTCCTCTTCGGGAAAGCGATCGACGACGCCGTATTTGAAATCGAAAAAATCAAAGCATCCTTGCCCAAGGAAATGAAGGATGCCGCCTCGCTTACCCGCGAGACCGAGCGAATCCTCGTTGGTGCTGATGAAGAAGCCGCCGCCATCATGACTCAAGCCCAGGCCAAGGCTGAGAGCATGGTGAAGGAAGCGGAAACCAAAGCCGAATCCATCCTCCAGCAAGCTCAACTTCAGCAAACACAAATGGTGGATGAAAACGAAATCCTCCGCATTGCCAAAAGCCAATCGGAAGAAATCCGCAACTCTGCCGAGCGCGATGCGCGCGAAATGCGACGCGGTGCCGATCAGTACGCAAGCGATGTCCTCAACAACCTCGAGAATGTTGTTGGACGAGTGCTGGGTGCCGTTGAGCGAGCCCGTCAAGAAGTTCAGCCTGAGCAACCGGCTCAAACACGAGCAGTCGTTGAACTCGGCGAACAAACCTCCCGCGAACGAGCAAAGGTCTAATCCCCAATGTCGGCACCGACTCTCAAGGATGTCGGTTTAGTTGCCCTTGGCGGTGCGCTGGGGGCAGTTTCTCGTTTACTCCTGGGTTCTGCTCTCAAGAATGTGACGGAAGTGCCTTGGGGGCTCCTCGTGATCAATATCCTGGGGAGTCTGCTGATCGGTTTCTTTGCCGCATGGACTCAAGCTAAGCCGAGCCCACTCATCGCGCAGTTTGTGATGATTGGGATTCTAGGCGGGTTTACAACATTCTCTGCCTTTTCGCTAGATAATCTCGGATTGGTGCAAGATGGCAAATGGGGAGTTGCTCTGCTCAATATGGGGCTGAGCTGCGGGCTCGGGTTGCTCGCGGCTTCCGGTGGTTTCTTTGTCGGTGGGAAGATGTTCCCGGCGGCAGGCTAATCAGACCTCGACTTCAAATAGAAGTCAGCTTTTGCGGCAATCTGCTCCCGCTTCTGTAAGTAGCTAATGAAGCGACTCTGGACAAAGTTAGAGTTCTTGTTCGCAATCAGAATCCAGTGAAGCAATGGCGTTGGTATCGCATAGGCCATCCAAACTTCTAACGGTATCGGGTGGGCAACACCAACTGTCCGCTCATGAATAAAACATAAGAACAAAATCCCAAAGGTGATGAAAGCATGGTATGCCAGCCACGACATTTGGTGCGATCGGAATCGCTCCCAAACTTGGGGGTACCGTTCAGCCAAATCAAGCTCATTCTCTCTGATTTGACTTGATGGCAAAGGATTTTCCTTCGCCATGAACTCAGCTTCTGCCGTAGCGATCTCCTCCTCGGACAGTCCAAGCTCTCGCCCCGATGACATCAGTCTCTTTCGCAAATCATCGGTGCCGCCCTTCTTCTCAAGGGCGTGCATCAAGATGCCGTGAACATCTTCTTCCGTCAGTTGCCGATTACTCATCGTTTACTCCCGATTACATTATCGCAAAAATCCGAGGAAAATAAAAACTAAATACCAAGGCGAGTTGCCCGTTCTGCGATTTCTTTCAGCTTTGTTTTATAACTCTCAAACCGGCGTAAGTTCTTCAAACTCCGCGCCGGAACTGTTGTCGCTATTTGACAGACGATAAAGCCAACCGCAAAGAGCCAAAAACCCATTGACGGCCCCATTTCGCCATAGCTCATTGCCAAATCAAAGATTGTAAAAGCAATGGCAAAAATCAGCATTCCTATACATCGCACAACCACTGACTGCCATTGTGACTTCCGAAAATTCTTCCACTCCTGCTGATCGTCCAGCCGAAAAAGAGGAGGTTCAGGCAATTGTGATTTACTCGCAAGGTACTTGGCCTCTGCCGCCATCAATTGCTCGGGAGTGATGCCCAATTCGGTTGCAACCTCACCCAACCGCGCTCGAATATCTTGTGTGGATGCCTCCGAACTTTCTTGCACCGCCAGAAGCAAAATCGCTTCCATGTCGTCTTCGGTCAGGTGCTTCTGATCATCCATTGTTTGCTCCTCGCTTGAAGAGTTTTGAGTTTCGCAGACCGTCCAAGTAGTTTTCAAATCGCTCAAGATTCTTCGCGCTCCGGCCGTTAGCGATGGTTCCAAAAACATAACCCATTACAATGATTCCCGCGAGCCAAATTTCCCCGACGAATCCTGGCTCACCAGGCTTCAATGCGGCCGCATTCAAAGATGCTACGGTACAAAACAGAACTGTAGCGGCTGACCAAATCGAGGCTCCGATGAACTGTGACCTACGAAAAAGTGCGTATTCTTCTTTTACATCAAGTCTAAAGAGAGGCAAATTTCCCTGGCTTGCCAAATACTTGGACTCGGCTACCGACAACTGCTCTGGGGTGATGCCCAATTCGGTTGCAACCTCACCCAACCGCGCCCGAACATCATCTGAAGAAGCTTCTGAGCTTTCCTGCACCGCCAGAAGCAGAATCGCTTCCATATCTTCTTCGGTGAGCTGCTTATGATTATCCATCTAGCCCTTCCCGGCGGATACGACGTCGGCGTTCCCGCCCTTCCCGAAACTCAGTAAATGCCTTTGTCCCCTTGTCCGAGGTCATCTTGAAATAGTAAGCCAGATGAACGACAAAAAGTAAAATCCAAATCCCAAAAAACACTTGCTGAAATACGGGATCCATCTTGCCTTTACTGGCCATTGCCCACATTCCGAGATTTGCCGTAAATCCAATGAAAAGGTGTAGTATCAAAAGCTCCCGCACCCACATCCCGAATCGCCGAAAATCCTCATCCAGTAAGTCTTTCTCCATTTGGACAGAAACGCGATGCTTTTTGCGGTCGGCAAACTGCTGCTTTGCTGTTTCCAATTGCTGGGGAGAGATTCCTGCTTCATCCGCGATTTGGTTCAATCGCTGGGCAAGATCAGCCGTATCCACATGCTCAGAGCGCAGTGCAAGCATGAGAACCTCCTCCAATTCTTCTTCAGATTCTATGAGTCGCTGATCTTCGGAACTCACTTCTATTTCCTACCGCAGCAGATACCAGATGGTTGCGAACTTTACTCCTTCCAATATTCTTCTTCCGCCTCTTCTTTGCGCTTGCGCATTTGCTTACGATGGAACTTCTCGAATTCCTTCTGTGTCTCGCTGGATTCACTATTGATCACGCTAAACATGTGAATCGCGACTCCTATGCCCCAGCCCATCAATGGGAAGTACGCCCAATCAATGCCTCCGCCGGTAATCCAATCCATTGCAAACAGAAATGCATTTACCGTGAGATAGGTCGTGAAGTGGCTAAAGAAGTCGCTCTTTCGTTTTTTGTTGAACTGCTCCCAATCTTGCTCACGAAGCTCAGACCGCCGCTCTTTGAGGCGGAATGTGCTCTTTTCCTTCTTATATTTCTCTTCCGCCGCCGCAAGTTGCTCAGGGCTCAAGCCGAGCTCGTCGGCGGCCATCTGCAACCGATCCCGGAGATCAGCGGTGGTCCCTGCCCCTTCCCGTACGGCGATCTTTAAGATCGCTTCTAAATCGTCATCGGATTGTAAATGCTCTTCCGCCATCAAAACCACTTCAAGGATACGCAATTTGAACCCAAGAGGTTGAGAAAAAAGCACCCTTTCCCGTTTTGGGAAAGGGTGCTTTGGTGATTCCGGTCAGTCGGAGGATCTTAGTTCAGCGGAGCCTTAGAGCCTTTCGGGCCCTTGCTTCGCTGATAGTCTCCGAGCGGATCAGGATTGTTCTTTTCAGAGAATCCTGGGCTTGCCGCCATTTGGCGATTGTTTTCGTTCACTTCCACTGCGGTCAGGAAGAAGACAATCTCATTGCGGACGCGGCTGTTATTTGTTCGGCTGAAGAGCTGACCGATGATCGGCAGATCCTTCAACAGAGGAATACCAGACACGTTCTTGCGATCTTGATCGAGGATCAAGCCACCTATTGCGATGGTTTCGCCACTCTTCATGTTCACATGCATCGTGGAGCGTCGATCGCTGGTTTGTGGCAGTTCACCGCCACCCGGTACCGGCGTAAAGCCAGTCAGGATGCTGAAGTTTTGATCCAGTGCCAAGGAGATTTGACCTTGGCCACCCACTCGAGCAGCAATGTTGAACAGAACGCCAACATTGATTTCTGCTGTTTCAACGGTCGTACCGTTTTGAGTGGATTGGATGGTTTTGATGTATCGCACCGTATCACCCACAAAGAGGTTAGTGGAGCGACCATCAGTCACCAGAGCGTTCGGGCGAGCAATCAGATTGCGGCCAGAATTGACTTTATCGAGCGTCGCCAGGAAGCTAACAGAATCGGTGGAATTGAAATCGTATCCACCATTGACAGTTCCTGGGGATGCGGATGTGTTACCAAGACCTTGGTTCACACCAATGCTGGTCAATCGTCCACCAGTCAAGAGATCCCAGTTCAGACCAAGCTTGAGAGCTTCTTCTTTCGTGAGTTCCATGACGCGGAGTTCCAGAGCAACCTGTTTCGGAGCGACATCCATTAGGGCGATGAATTGCTTGGCTTCGTTAATTTGCGAAGCTGTGCCTCGCAGAACGAGTCGCATCGGCTCCCGACCAGTGATCGATTTCTCCGAAGTGGTGCTATTCGATTTGGACTCTTGTCCGCCATCGCCAGACGCACCTTGACCGCCATCTCCGCTACCAGTTGCGCCGGTGTTTTGCTCAGAGAAGCTAGTAGTTCCCGTCATCATCGGTGAAACCGCGAGCGGCATCATCGAAACTTGCAGACCCTTGAATCGAGACTTGAGTTCAAGCTCAATCAGAGCGGGTTCAACAAAATACAGGTCAACGACTTCCCAGTCTTTTTCAAGACCAACGAGGTCAGATTCGTAGCTCTTGCCCATGATTCCGCAGATGTCGCGGTCGATGGACATAGCCCATTCTTCCAGTCGGCTGAGTTCTTCACCCGGGCCAAACATGATGAGAGCCATGGTGTGGTTCTCACCTTTAGTGGTGCCTTCCAGCACCGTTTCGGTCACAGAGAACTCCGCATTGCGTGGGTGTTCTGCAACCAGCCGGTCAATCATCGCTTTGATGCGACCTGTTTCGCCGGATTGAACCGGAACAACGACGGTTTTCAAATCGCCATTGCGATTGAAAGAAGTAGAGTAGGCAATCTTGCTATCAAGATCGCGGATATAAGATTCCACCGCGCCAACTCGGCCCGGATCGCCAACAACGACGAGATAGAACGCGCGGTTGCTTTCCTTCTTAGGTGCAGCCGCCGGAGCCTTCTCTTTGTCGTCGCCGGTCGGTGCTGCGGCCGGCATGCCAGGAATGACATTGCCTTCCGGAACGATGAGTTCATAGAACCCATTGGTTCCGTCTTGCGGAAGCGCAGACAAGGTCGCTTGTCGAATCTTTTGTGCTTCACCAGAGATCAGGTTCACAACGCGGGTTTCGGATCGATTCCCGGTGCGTTCCATCACTTGGCGCACAATATTGCTGAAATCTTCGCTCGGAGCAACAATGTAGGTGTTGCCCACTTTCGCGTAGCGCAGGCTAGAGATCGCGGTGACGTAAGACAGAGCTTCGTCGAGCGATACGCTGGCCAGGCTCACGGTCAGCTTGGTTGGCTTATCAGCCGGGCTGACTTGCGGAGCCGCAACGATGTTGATGTTGGACTGAATCGACAGAGCCTTGAGGATCTGAATGATGTCAGTCGCAACGAAATCGAGAGAAACAGCCGGAGCTTTACCTGGCACTTCATCCTTAGGAGTGGTGCTTGTGTTGATCGGCGTATTTGCGATCGGCATCGGCAGAACCGGAGCTACATTTTTCGGTGCAGTAATTGTTTCCGTTTCTTTCTTCACGGTGTTGGTGTTCACCGGTTGGATCGGAGGAGCAGTGTTCCCCGCAAACGGAAGTTTCGGCACGGACATTCCCGTAACCGCTTCAATTTCTTTGACCTTTGCTTGGATAGCAGACTTCGGAGTTGCGTTCGCAACCGTGTCTCCCATCACGAGCGTCCAGCTGTCGCTGATCTTAGCAACGGTGCTTGACATGTTCGGTGAGTGCTTAACAACAACTCGCACACGTGGCGGTTTTGCGGAGAACCATCCCCACTTCACCCACTCGACTCCATTCTTCTTGAGGTTCATGGTGCCGCGATCAACTCGCAGATGACCATCAAATTCAAGAATCGTGAGAGTTGCGCTGTTGCTGCTAATCACTCGCGGCTTGGAGATGTTCTCTCCGCCGACAGAGATTTTCATGCCACCGCCCGCAGTGGAGCCAGTATCAATCTTCTTGATATTGGTCACTTGTGCGGTAGCGAGAGTTGAAAGCCCAAATCCTAGGGCGATCAAGCTCATCAGCTTTGCATTCTTCATGATTTTGCTTCCTCCTGAATGACAAGCGTTTGTTGCTTGCCGCGGTGACTGACCGTCACCTTTCCGCGTTCGATCGCGGTTACTTTGGTGTCGCCATCGACGGCACCCCCAACAGGAACCAGTTTCTGATTCCCGTCAGAATCCTCAAAAACCGCCATCGACTTTGCGCCGACGATCACGCCCATGACGCGATATTTCGGTTTCAATTCCACAGCTGCACCCGGGCCAGGAATGGTTCCACCACCCGCCGGCGTTGTGCCAGTTGGCAATGGGCCATCCCAACCTTCCAACGGATTGAACGGCTTGTTGCCGCCCGACATTGGAGGCGGGGTGTTGGTCGCCACTTTGGTTGGCGGTGTGTTTTGAACCGGCGGTTTGGTATCCACCTTTGCCCCTGCCGGAGTCTCAAACGGATCGCGAGCTGAATAAGGAGACAGTCCGATTTCGTTGAGTGCCGTCACAGGGTCAGAGATTTCGCCTTCGGCACCTTCGCCTTCTGCGAGTTCTGTTCCTTCGTCGGTGATCTCGGTGGACGCATCGGTGCTACTGACTGGTGCGGGCTTCGGCTTACCCATGAAGGTAAAGGCACCCACGCCCAGCATCACCACGACGAGAACGCCGAGAACTACTGCTTTCTTCTTGTCTTCATTCATTGCGAGCCTCCTGATCGAGGAGCGATGGGATTCCGATGGTCAAGCGGTTGCGCTTCGGAGTGATCCTCAACATGAGAACCATCTTCGGTTGCACCCTCTTCGCCTTCGGTCGTCTTGACCTGACTGCTGAACTTTTTGCCAAGATCAGCGGTGGTCGGTTCAAGCGATTCTTTGAAAACGTATGCCCGCAGCCGGATTGAACAGTTCAATTCGCGTGAATTGGATTGCAAATCCTGTCGCGGAGTCACGCTCACGGTGCGGACAGCAAGAACCTTCGGGAAAGTCTTGAGCGCGTCCACAACACTCATGAGAGAGCGATAAGTTCCCAGACCGGTGATATCAATCTCCAGCTCTTGGTAAGGCTTATCCTCTTGGTTCACTGCCATAGAAGCGGTGATCGGAACCGGGCGCACACCGGTCACTGTAAGGTTGTTTGCGCTACCCGTCGATTCGAGTTCTTGGAGCAAGGTGGGAACGTATGCGATCGAAGGAACGCCGCGCTCCATGTGCTCAAGATCAGCCGAATACTTTTCCAAATCCAACTGCGACTTTTGCAAGTCGTTTTGCAGTTCTTCTTCATTCAACAGTTCCGATTCGATGGTTGCGACTCGCTGTGCTGCGGCGCTTCGTGAGCCCCACTGCCAGTAAACAAGTCCGCCACCGATCAGCAGAACCGCCAATGCCATAAAGAGAACTGACTTGACTGCATCGTTGCCTTTCATGATGATGTGACCTCCGTGATTTCTTCGGTTTCTTCGGCGGTTTTCGCCAAATCAGCCGCAATCTCGAATTCGTATTGCTGCTCGCCTTGCGTGAATTTCGGCTGGGTGAAGTTGAGGTTCACTGCCGCGAATTCCGGGTTGGCTTGCATGCGAAGGATGAGTTCCCCAACCGCTTCCTGAGAAGTGCTGACCCCGTTCAACGTCAAGGTCATCGGCTTCTTCGGATCGTTTTGGAACGCCTTCATATTGGTGAGCCATGTTTGCGGGGGCATGTTGGTGGTCAAGTGATCGAGGATCAGACCCCATTTGCCCGAGAACATCACAGCTTCTTCTAGCGTCTTGATACGTGGTTGCAACTTAGCAATTTCTGTTTTGTTGGCTTGCAATTCCTTGAGCATTGGCTCCATTTCCGCCTGTTTCTTTTCCAGTGCAGAAGCCTTCATGTTCATGCGAGTTGCATCTAACATGAGAGCCATGGTTGCCAGCACACACAGAGCCCCAATCGCCATCGTTGAGATGATTCCGAGTTGGACTTTGCGTTCGCGTGCCCGCGCTTCTAATCGTTGTTCGTGAATAAGATTGACTAGTGGCATCGTGCTTCTCCGTTAGGCGGCTTTCACCTGTGCCCGCATCGCAAGACCGGTTGCAACGGCAATGTCTTGGCCTTGACCAAGATCTTCGCCACCTGCGTAGGTCACGTTCGGATTGTCAAGCGCCCCCGAACAGATCACTTCCACGCCCAGCTTGTGGGAGAGGTAAGTGCCCAATCCGTTCAACTTAGCGCCACCACCCGAGACCACAAGGTGGGTCACCGGATTCGGGTTGCCGCTTTCGTTTTGTTGAGATTGGTAATAGTTCAGCGAGCGACGAATTTCGCGAATCAAATCGTCCACATGGGGTTGAAGAACCCGCAGAGGTTGATTGTCCAAAATTGCATCGGTGGTGAGCGGGGTCAGGTCAAGCTGAGCTTTGCCGGCTTCCGCATCTTCTTGCTCCAACTTGAAGTAGCCCTTGAGAGCGTCTGTCCAAGTCTGACCCGCTTGCGGGATCGTTCGCGTCATCGCAAAACGACCACGAGAAACAACGCTTACTGAAGTCGTGACGGAACCGATATCCACCAGCGCAACCGTCATGTCACGCAAGATAGAGCTGTCGTCGGTTTCGATCAAACTGCGGAACATTGCGAACGCTTCCACGTCCACGCAGTCCACATCCAGACCGGCGCGCTTACAAGCTTCAATGCGTGTGTCCACCATCTCCTTTGGAGCGGTGGCGAACAGCACATCCATTTGACCGTCTTCTGTTTCGTCCAGAATTTCAGCCTCGATGTAGCTATCTTCTGCGGAAGTCGGAACGTAGCGTCCCGCTTCAAACTTCATGGATTTCCGCAAAACCTGCTCAGTCATCTTGGGGATGCGCACTTGCCGAACAACAACGTTCGGACCGGCAACACCGATGACCGCATAAGTCGCGGAAATTTTGCCTTCACGGACTGCGGCTTTGATGGTCAGACCAAGAGCATCGGCATCAACAACCACGCCTTCCTTGATCGTTTCATCCGGGATGGGGGCGGAAACACTCTTCGTGATTTTCCACCCGCTCCCAGCCTTATCGATCTGCACAATGTTGATCGTGCTATGACCGATATCTAGGCCGATATACGATTTCTTCTTGAGAAAACTAAGCGACATCTTCGCTGTCCTCCTGACCAACCGATTGCATGGTCAGCCAGTCGTCGAGGTTCGGTTTCGGGAATCGCCACCGACCGTCCAACAACACGCCTGGAATCTCACCATCTTCCGCCAGCTTTACCAGCGCATCTTGAGAGATGCGGAGATAGCTTGCGGCTTCTCGCACGGTCAAAACTGTGTGCTGACCGGCCATGATTGCGCGAAACAGACCGCCCATTTGTTCCGCGGAAAGGAATAGCTCCAACCGAACAACGTTGCCGTTGACGTGAGGAGATGCATTGTCCGGAGCTTCACCCTCTGCTTGAGTGATGCCCGGCATTGACACTTTAACTGCCTCTTGTTTCTTCGGTGGTTCTGGTGTAGGTTGAGTTGCTCCCATAACAGGATCTCCTTGTGCTTTTCGGATAGCGTCGGCGAGGTTCATGCTGCCGCACCTCCGTTGAATTCTTCTGCGATTTCGTGGATCAAGAAGCCATCAATCTGCTTCTCTTTGCGAGCCATTGCCATCAGCATTGCGTTATCCGCCAGCTGAATCACAACCCGTGGAGCTCCGCCCGAAATCTTGTGGATTTGGTGAACAGCTTCCGGTGTGAATGGGCTCGCGCTACCGGTGTAGCCCGCCACTCGCAATCGATAAAGGATCAATTCGCCCGTATCAAGCACATCTAGCGGCTTGATCTGGTGACGAACGGCAAGCCGTTGCTCCAGAGCCGGAACTTTCTTGATCTTCGGGATCAATTCGTTTTGCCCAAGTAAGACCAAGCTGATCAAAAACTGATCGTTCATCTGACAGTTGAGGAGAAGTCGAAGTTCTTCAAACGAGTTCGCGGCGCGGATGAGGTGCGCTTCGTCGATCATTACGACAACACGTCGGCCCCGGTCGTAGTTTTCGACCAAAGCGAGGTGGAGTCGTTGAACCAAAACCTGACGGTTACGCGAGTTGACCTCAATGTCCAACTGAGAAAGAATCTCTTGGAGCATCTGCGTTGGCGTCAGAATCGGGTTAACGATCAACACAATCCGGTACTGCACCGGATCGAGCATTTCTAACAACTTACGACTAATCGTCGTTTTTCCGAGTCCGATCTCGCCGCAGAGCATCGCTGCGCCCTTATTCCGTGAGATGGCATAGTGCAACATCATCAGCGCATCTTCATGAGCTCGGCTCATATACAAGAAGCGCGGATCAGGCGTGAGCGTGAACGGCGGTTCGTTCAGTCCCCAGTACTGTTCGTACATCGATTCCTTTCCTGAGTCGGTGTGACCCGGTATTTCTATCGGAACCTGACGAATCGAAATTTAGGGATAACTTTAGGTTCTTGAACGGAAATCCTAAAAAAGTCTCCAAATGCCCCGGATTTCTACTGCCGGTAATTTTGCACGGAAGATTTGATAGGCTAGCCTGATTTACTTGGTACGGATCTTTCCTGTGCCGTTACATGCACTGCACTTCACCTGACCAGTACCATTGCAAATGGTACATGAACCTCTCTGATGCTCTGTAAGAGTTTTTTTATCCTCACTGACTGAAACATCAATTATCTCACCAGACCCACTACAATTCGAGCAATCTGACGATCCCTTACCCGCACACGATGAACAAGGTATCGGTTTTTTTCCACTTCCACCACATTCTGCACAGGGTGTACCCTTGCCTCTTATAGGCTCAACATAACCATTGCCACCACAATAAATACACTTATCATTCATCGTACTAATCTACCTTTAGTTTTTCCGGATCAAGAAATCAACAACAGGCCGCGAGTAAATCGGCACCACTGGATAAACATTCAACCAGCGATCGAAGTACGGTGAACGCTCATAAAACCACCGCAATCGCGCTCCTGGAGATTTCGCGAATTCCTCATCCTCGGCTAGCTTCTTCTCGAATTCCGCCTTCAGCTCCGGATCTTCGGCGAGCATTTTCTTGGCGTAAGGCTCCATGGCATACGCCTCGGCGTATTCCTTCTCTTCAAAGATCGGGTTCAAAAGCCCCCAATTCACAAAGGAATCCGTAGCACTCGGCTCCAGCATATGCATGATTAGCCGCCCAAGCGGTTGGTGCGGATCAACAAGGTAGTCACCCGGATGCACTTTCACTTTTCCTTCATCGGTCGCAGATTGGAATCGCGGCTGAAAGCGTCCTTCAAACGGGCTTGTCGCGAAAGTGACATTGCTAAACTTTGTCACTGGGAGGTCAATAGTTGTTGGATTAGAAACTCCAACTTCCGTCATTTTCACTCCGTGCAGTTTCAGGCGACTGACGACTTCGATCTGTGCTCGCGGGATCAAATACGCCACCGGAAGACGAGTCTCCAATGTCCCTTCGTATTTCTCGCGAATCGTCGTGGGAATATCAATCTTCTCGCGCGTCCATCGTGGGATTTCTCCGCCACTCACTTCACTCTGATACCCATCATAAACCAAGCCTTTGAACACAAATGGCTCGGAATCTCGAGTGTTCCGCGCCCCCAAAGAGACATCGGTTGTTTCACCCATTGCTTTGCCCGCCTCGGCTCGTGACTTCACCAGCTGTTCAGCATTGGCCGCGCACCATTCCAAAACCAATTGGTTAAGGTCGTAGGTTGCCTGCCAGCGGGTTCGGTAATCCTTCAAAACGTGGGTTTCTACCAGGAGGCTTGGCGTATTGCGAAGCGCAAAGTATCCCGTCGAATACCGCGGCCCAAACCAACCAATCGTCAAACCACGGCTGGGATTCCGTTGATCAAAACCACCAAAGTACGGGCAATTCAGATGCCCCATAACATCCATCTTCGGCATTGCAAAATCCACAAAATTCTGTGACAGACTTCGGATGCCTTCATCCATTGTTGGATAGCGCGGCACATCGTATTGAAGCGCGTACTGCCAATCGCCGCCGTCGGTGGTGTGATTGTCAACCATAAAATCGGGATCATAATCCTTCACCCAATTCAGTAGGTTCTGCATCTCTAAGGAATCTGCTTTGATGTAGTCGCGATTGAGGTTGAAGTTCTGAGCCGTTGCCCGCCAACCCATTTCCGTCGGTCCGTTCTGATTGATCCGGTTATAAGGAGTCATCCGCTCGTGAGCATCCACGCTAAACACAGGCAGGATTGCAATGTCGATCTTATCCAGAAGTGCGCGCATTCCGGGCTTCTCCCGATTCGGCAAAATGATCTCACGAGCCAAAGCCAGGCAAGCATCTTTCCCTTCGATTTCACCGCTATGGATTCCGTTTTGGAGATACACAAGCGGCTTTTTGCGCTCGCCCATCTTCCAGTTCTTGTCTTTCGACAAAACGAGCATGATCATCGGGCGACCCTCTGGCGAGTTCCCGAGTTCTAGAACCGTCGCATTTGGGCTCGCGGCATCAAGTCGGCGACAAAAGTCAAGTGCCTCCTGATACCGCCCGGTTTCAGCAAAATTCGTCTTTTCGTAGGTCAGCGTCCAGTCGTTTTGTTGTGCGCTTAAAACTGCAGAAAATGCAATCGGCCAAATCATGTGCTCAGTTTCCAAGAATTCCAGGAAGAAATGCAAACGCAAATCGTCAAAAAGAGGTATCCCAAGCTATGCACGATATTGCAACGCTCATGTCCCTCAACGACATGGCCCTTGATAACTTCGTCGCCACCATCAGCCGGATGCCGGAAGATAAGCTCAGCTGGGTTCCTATCGAAGGAACACGCAACGTCCGCGACATGATGCACGAAGTAGCCGAGGCGTCCAACTGGTTCGCTGAAGCGGTTGAGAACAAATCCGCCGAAAAACTTCAATGGCAAATTTGGGCGGAAAAGCTGAAAGAGCACGCTCCGGAAGATCAAACGCTCGATGATCTCATCAAGCGGTGCCGCGGTGCCAATGAGCGGCTCAAGGCGGCGTACACCAACCTATCGGATGAAGAACTGGATGCAATTCTTCCTGGTTCTCACATGGAGCCAACGCCACGCAAACTCGCCATGTTCCCCGTGCGTAACACTTGGTATCACATGGGGCAAGTCAACTACATTCAAACCTGCTACGGCGACCACGAGATGTAACAAAATAGAGCCATGATCGCAGCACTTCTCGCGGGGGCGGCTCTCACCGCACCAGCAATCAAATATCCCATGACAAAAACTGTCAACCATGTCGACATGTACCACGGCGTTGCTGTGTCCGACCCATATCGCTGGCTAGAGCAACCGGTGTCCGTACCCGAAGTTCGCGACTGGGTCACCGCCGAAAATAAAGTCACCTTCGGTTACCTTGAGAAGATCCCTGGTCGTGACCGCCTGAACAAAGAGTTAGGTCGCCGCATCAACTTCGAGCGATTTGGAACGCCATCAAAATACGGTGATGTCACGATCTACAGCCGTAACTCCGGGCTCCAAAACCAAGATGTGGTTTATGTGGTGGATAAGCCCGGTGCCGAGCCCCGCGTCCTCCTCGATCCGAACACGCTGAGCAAGGACGGCACCGTTGCCCTCAACGGCATGGACGTCTCTGATGATGGAAAAACCCTCCTCTACGGGTTGTCTTCGGCTGGCTCCGACTGGGTGGAGTGGCATGTCCGCGATATTGCCACTGGCAAAGATAAGTCTGATGTCGTCAAGCACTCAAAGTTCGGCGTCGGGATGCTCAATGCTGATGCCAGCGGCATTTACTACCTGCGCTTCCCCGAAGTCAAAGAGGGCGAAGCCTTTACCGCCGCTAACACTCAGCCACGCATTTTCTATCACGAACTCGGCACAGAGCAGTCGGCTGACGAGTTGATCTACGAACTCAATGAGCATCCGGATTGGTTTATCTGGCCCGGTTTGGATGAATCGCGCACCTACATGTATTTGTATGTAAACGATCCATCGAATCCGAATAACATCCTTTGGGGGATTGATCTCGAACATCGGGACCGCGGCGTTCAAAAGTTATTCAACGAGAACGATGCCGATTACAACCCGGTCTTCCGACGTGGCTCCGAGCACTTCATTTGGACAACCAAAGGTGCCCCCACCGGCAAGATCATGGTGATGGATACAGTCCGGCGCATCGCTCCGCGCACGATTATTGAAGCAACGAAAGACACAATCGAAGCGGTTAGCGTTGTCAACAACAAGATTTGCATCCGCGTGATGAAGGATGCAAAATCGGCAATCAAAGTCTACGAGCTAAACGGTGAGTTCATCGAGGAAGTGAAACTTCCTGGCCTTGGTGCGGTTGCGGGATTCGGAGGCAAATCCACCGATAGCGACACTTATTACAGCTATGCGGACTTCACAACCCCGTCTGTGATCTATCACTACGATTTCGCGAGCAAGAAGTCAACCGAGTTCCGAAAGCCCAAACTGCCGTTCGATACTTCGAAATACGAAGCCAAGCAGGTGTTTTACAAATCCAAAGATGGCACTCAAGTGCCCATGTTCATTGTCCATAAGAAAGGCATCAAGCTGGACGGCTCCAACCCAACTCTCCTCTATGGCTATGGCGGATTCAATGTCAGTAATACACCTTGGTTCAGTACCAGCCGCACAGTCTGGATGGATATGGGTGGCGTCTGGTGTCTCGCCAACATCCGTGGCGGCGGTGAGTATGGCAAGGAATGGCACGAGGGCGCCCTCAAAACCAAGCGTCAGAATGCATACGATGACTTCATCGCGGCAGCGGAATATCTCATCGCGAACAAATACTGCACATCCAAGACGCTTGCGATCCAAGGCGGATCAAATGGAGGCTTGCTAGTCGGTGCATGTATGACCCAGCGACCCGAACTGTTCGGCGTTGCCATCCCCGAAGTTGGCGTGATGGATATGCTGCGGTTCAACAAGTTCACGATTGGTGCGGCTTGGGAAGCCGACTACGGCTCACCCGAGAATCTGGAAGAGTTCTTTGCCCTCTACCGAATCTCTCCGTACCACAACCTGCGCGCGAATACCGTCTATCCGGCGACGCTGGTGACCACAGCAGATACGGATGACCGAGTTGTTCCGGCTCACTCATTCAAGTTCGCGGCACGCCTTCAAGCCGCTCATGTGGGAGAAGCACCGGTGCTCATCCGTATCGAAACGGACGCGGGCCACGGAGCAGGCAAACCGATCACAAAAGTGCTGGAGGAAGTGACTGATATCTATTCGTTCATCCTCCACAACACCGGCAAGAAGATTCCAGCGAAGTTCTGAGATTCTGAGTACGCCCTCGCTGACTTTGTTGGCGAGGGCTTTTCTATGCCTTCACCGGCTGAGAGCGGTGGCGGAGGTGCCCGATCAAAAGGGCAATGTCCGCTGGTCGCACCCCCGGAACTCGGCTCGCTTGACCCACCGTGGTCGGTCGCACCCGCGAAAGCTTCTCGGTGGATTCGTAGCTGAGTCCTTTTAATCCTTCGTAGTGGAAGTCATCCGGAATTGGCATGTGCTCGAGCCTTTGAGCTTGTTCCACTTCTTCAGTTTGCCGCTTGAGGTATCCGTCGTAAACCGCCATGATCTCAATCTGCTGACGGACAAGGTGATCACTCTGTCCAAAACCTTCCTCCGCAATCTTGGGCATCCAGTCAATGGCAATTTCCGCTTCGCCAGCAAGCTCTTCCACAAGACTCAGATCAATATCGGGTCGCTTGATCAAATCAAAGAAAGACGATTTCCCCTTCACGGGAGCCATGTTTCGCTTCTCTAAAACGGAGTTGTCTTTAGCGAAAAGGAATGTCTCATCTAAAGTGTTGCGGACAGATTCCAAACGCGCCATCTTGGATTCAAATCGCTCACGGCGAACATTAGAAGCAAGCCCGATCTCAATCCCAACAGGAGTCAATCTTTGATCGGCATTATCGTGTCGCAAAAGCAAGCGATGCTCTGCGCGTGCCGTTAGCATACGGTAAGGATCTTCGACACCTTTGGTGACAAGGTCATCAATCATTACCCCGATAAAGGAGTTATCGCGGGTGAAGATAACCGGCTCACGATCCTGCGCTTTTCGCGCGGCATTGATTCCGGCAACAATCCCTTGCCCTGCCGCTTCTTCGTATCCGCTAGTGCCATTGATCTGCCCAGCAAGATACAATCCGTGCATCAGCTTGGATTCCAGCGTTGGGCGGAGTTGGAGCGGGTCTGCCATGTCGTACTCGACCGCATAACCTGCTCGCAACATCTCTACATTTTCTAGCCCGGAAATCGTCCGCAAAGCGGCAAGCTGAACTTCCCCCGGCAGAGAACTGGAAAAGCCCTGTACATAGACCGATTCGTCGTCCCACATTTCTTGCTCGAGAAAGATCGGGTGGGATTCCTTCTCCGCGAAACGCACAACCTTATCTTCAATACTCGGGCAATAACGTGGACCAACCCCTTCGATATCGCCGCTAAACATCGCACTGCGGTGCAGATTTTCGTTCAAAACTGAATGAGTCTGTGTATTCGTATAGGTCTGCCAAGTCGGTACCAATTCGCGGGTCACATGAATCCGATCATGAAGGAAACTCATTGGCCCAGCTTCCGGCTCGCTGGGCATCACAAGAGTCTTATCCAAATTCAGAGAGCTGAGCTTGATGCGCGGAGTTGTTCCCGTCTTGAAGCGTCGCTGCCGAACACCCAAATCCCGCAGAAAATCGGAGAGGTTCGTGACCGCAACATCACCATGTCGAGCGGCAACCGTCTTCTTCTCCCCTTCATGACAAAGACCGTTCAAGAATGTCCCCGTCGTGATCACAACGGCCTGACAAACGATTTCGATGGGCTCGGTATCGCCATTGAGTTGAGCAACGACCCCCGTCACTTGACCATTCCGGTTCAGCACGGTCAGAACCTGGCCCTCCAGCAAAGTCAAGTTCTCCTGATCGCGGAAAACGCTTTGCATAAATTCGGGATAGGCGTTCTTGCAAACCTGTGCGCGAGTGGTTTGCACCGCTGGCCCCTTGCCCGTCCCAACGCGTCGATTGTGCGTCATGGTGTAGTCGGTGGTCACACCCATCTGACCACCCAGCGCATCAACTTCCCGCGCGATATGCCCCTTAGCCGGGCCACCAATCGAACAGTTACAGGGAAGATGCCCGATGCGATCTGCACGCAAGGTAATGCAAGCCGTGCGCACTCCCATGCGACTGCTTGCTAAAGCGGCTTCGATCCCGGCGTGACCCGCGCCGACCACAATGACATCAAACTGTTCCAAGTTCAAGTCAAATTGTACCGGCGCAGGTTCACCGCGACCTAGAAATCAGTCCGTAACCACAAACCGACGATCAACGTTGTGCATCCCCGGATAAGGCCAAGTTTGCGTCACGATTGTCTGCTCCCAGCGGTGGAACTTCGCGTGCCCATCAGAAAATGCATAGTTCGCTCCCTCGGTAAACGCGTCTTGGAATATGCGTTCGTCAAACCAGTTTTCTGGGCCAAATCCCTCGTCGCCGAAATACGCATTCGGATCATCCCAGGTCACGCCATCGTTCGGCCACGGATGATAGTCATCATGAAAGGTTTCCTGCAAACGCAGGCTCAAAATGATCTGGTTTGCGGGTGCGCTAAACTCAGTAAAGCTCGCCCCGTGTGCGAAGAGTCCATTGATCAGATAGTCCGTTTCTGGCTCGGTATCGAGCGCTTTGTAAGCCGGTGTCCGGAAGATGTCGCGATTCTTGACATACGGATAGAGTGAGGGGAACCAATCATAACCCGAGACCTCATCTTTGACCACCGAGTGATCGTCGTAATCCGCCGCATACATCTGGATTCCCATTCCAATTTGGCGGATATTGCTCATGTCTGCGGTCTTCTTTGCCGCGAGTTTGGCACGGGCAAAAACCGGGAAGAGAATCGCCGCTAGAATCGCGATAATCGCGATCACGACAAGAAGTTCTATAAGCGTGAAGCCGGAGCGTTTTTGCAACATTGCTGCATATACTATTCACTATCGCAAGAGAATTGCAATAGCATTTGCCAAAATTCCTGAGTCTGGTTCAAAAATCGGTCAAAGTGAACCTGTGAAAGAGCGAGTAGACGTGACAATCATCGGTGGCGGGCCGGTCGGACTCTTTGGAGCGTTCTATGCCGGAATGCGCGGAATGAGTGTCCGCATCATCGACTCCCTGCCCGAACTCGGCGGCCAATTGATGGCTCTCTATCCCGAAAAGTTCGTCTACGATATGCCCGGATTTCCCGAAGTGCTAGCGAAGGATCTCGCCAACGCGCTTATCAAACAATCCGAGCGATTCTCTCCTGAACTCGCTATCGGGCAAACCGCTGAAACCCTGACCAAAGACGACGACGGCTATCTCATCACGACATCTACAGGTGAGCAACTCCCCACCCGCACGGTGGTTGTCTCGGCTGGGAACGGGGCCTTTTCCCCTACAAGAGTCGGAGTGGAACGCGAGGACGAATTTGTCGGCAAGGGCATCACCTACGGCGTACAAAATAAAGCCGCTCTGACCGGAAAAAAGGTCTTCATTGTCGGGGGCGGAGATTCAGCCTTTGATTGGGCACTGAACCTTCACGGCACGGCATCCGAGATTGCCATCGTTCACCGCCGCGATGAATTCCGCGCTCACGAAGAAACGGTCAAGCAAGTCAAAGAGTTGGGAGTGGAGTTCCTGCTCTGGAAGCAAGTCACTGAGCTCCACGGCTCCGACCACCTTGAAGCGGTCACTCTCACCGACTCACAGACAAAAGAGACCGCTCGGTATGAAATTGATTCTCTTGTCGTGAATATCGGGTTCAAATCAAGTCTTGGTCCGCTCAAAGATTGGGGCATGACGATCACCAAAAACCAGATTGAAGTAGACGAGCACTACCAAACCTGTCTGCCGGGCGTTTTCGCTGTCGGCGATGTCTGCACATTCGATGGCAAGCTCAAGCTGATCGCAACCGGAGTCGGCGAGGCAGCGACGGCCGTCTGCATCGCCAAGACGATGATCGATCCGAACGCGAAGCTCTTCCCCGGTCATAGCTCCGACATGAAAATCTAAGGCTTGGCACGCGGCTTGCGTCAGTCATCTTCGGCGCATTTGATGTTTCGCGCCTCCTGATATACACTTCACATGAAATTAGAGCCTGGTCCATTTTTTGACCAGGCATTCTATTTACATCCGTTCTGGAGCAGACACGCCGAGCAAATTCAGCGTCGATTTCAGCGCAATCTGGGTTGCTTTGCACAGGGCCAAACGGCTTTCCGAAAGCTCCTTTTGCTCCGGCTGGATCACGCGGCAGTTATCATAAAATCCGTGGTAGATCCTCGCCAATTCAATCGCGTAGTTGGCGAGGCGATTAACGCTGTAATCCTCGGCGGTGCGTTGAATTTCGTTCGGCAAATCCAGCACCTTCAAACTCAATGCCGTTTCCTGCGGAGTCGTCAGCAGATCACCTTGGATTGATGACGCTGGCATCAGCCCCGCTTCCTTGGCTTTATCAATCACGCTTTGGATGCGGGCGTGGGCGTATTGCACATAGAAAACCGGGTTTTCATCGCTCTGCTTGGTCGCCAATTCCAGATCAAAATCCATCGCCGTATCGTGGTGGCGCATGAGATAAAAGAACCGCGCGACATCCGATCCCGCTTGCTGCTTGTCTGCCTCGGAGCCTTCCGGTTTGAGCTGAGCCCCGATCTCATTGATGAGATCAATCAGCGCGTAGATATTGCCATCGCGTTTACGCATCGGGGCGGGCTTGCCGTCCTTCAAAAAGCGCACGATCTGGAATATTTGAACTTCCAGTCTCTTTTTCGCTTCGGCAAGGGCCGCGGCGCAACGATTCCGCTCTTCCACATTCGCAAAAATCTTGCTTTCGTGTTCGTCTAGAGGGGCGTCATTCTGGGTTGGCTCGACCTCATCAAACAGGTCAGCGGCAACCACCGCCTGCAATCTCGCGATATAGCCGTGGTGATCCGGTCCGAGCACCGTAATCAAGCGATCTGCATTCGGCGGTCGGTTGAATTTATCCTTGTGGTAGGCGACATCGCTGGCGATGTAGGTGAGGCGACCATCCGCACGCTTGAGCGGGCGATCCATGTCGTCACCGAATTTGGTGGAGCGTAGCCACAGAGTGCCTTGCAACTCTTGGGCGACTTGGTTGACCTCTTTGATCTCGCCACCCTTGCCTAGTTTGAGTTCGGTGCGTGTGGGGTTGGTGTCGGCAACACCGTTTTTGACCAAGTGATCCACTTGCTTTTCGACTTCGCCATTGTCGTGGAGGGACTGTTCGGAGAACCAGGTGTCGAACTCGACTTGGAAGGAAGATAAGTCTTCTCTTTGCTTTTCGATCATCAGGTCTTGGGATGCCTGCTGGTACCAAAGCGTTTCAGCACCGGGCTTGGATTCGATCTTGCTTGCAACATCCTGAACATAGTCGCCCTTATAGCCATTCTCCGGAACCTCGCGTCTTTCAATAATCGCCTTCACCGATTCCGCAAAGAGGCGCATCTGCTCGGAGTTCACACCATCGTTGATGTAGTACTCGCGGTGCACTTCGTTCCCCGCCGCTTCCAACACATTGCAAAGCGTGGAGCCATAAGCCGCCCCGCGCCCCGAACCGATGGTGATCGGCCCGTTCGGATTGACGGAAACGAACTCAACATTGATTTTTTGACCGTTTGATCTATCGCCATGAGCAAACTCCGTCCCCGCCGCATTAAC
>JAGQUX010000090.1 GCA_020438215.1 Armatimonadota bacterium
CTCCTTGATCTGATCCTTGCAGAAGCGGGCTATCTCGATGCGTTCGGCAACGGTCTGAGTGTAGTTTTCGCCTGTCGAGCCACCTGAAATGAGGCCGTGCACACCTTTGGAAATCAGGAATTCAATCACGTCAGAAAGCGCGTCGAAGTCGATTGACTCATCTGCCTTATAAGGCGTGACAAGAGGGGTATAGATACCCTCAAATTGGAAGATAGCTGCCATGATTTAGCTCACGCTGTTTTGGGAGGACGGCTAACTGAACCAAGTGAGGCTTCAATGCCGGAAGGGGTGACAAAAAGCTCAATCTGGCCTCTGGATAAATTCCAGTGCTTTTCTGCAAGTTCAACCGCTTGCTGGTCATCCATGGCTTCGATTGCGCTGATGATGGCATCATGCTGCAAGCTGGCCTCGGAAAGCTTGTCCGCCATCTCGTTGTTCATGGGCCGGTAGAATGTCATCCCGATCCGTGCGTGATCGATCAACAACCGCTTGAAGGATGGTAGGAGGTAGACATTACCTGCCATTTCACCGGTCAGCTCGTGAAAGCGATTGTTGGCTAGTGTGCGTTCCGCAACAGAACCCTTGCGCAAGGCGGATACAAAATCATTCTGAGCCGATTTAAGTTCGTCGATCTGCGCTTGGGTCCGGTTCAGAGCAGCCAACTGCAGTATGGCGCCATAGATCATAGGTGCTGCCTGAAAGAACTCCCGCAATGTTGTGAAAGACATGTCGGAAACACGTGCCCCACGGTTATCCCGCAGCTCGACATATCCTTCGCCTGCAAGCTCCCTCAAAACTTCGCGCAACGGTGTGCGTGACAGGCCATGGCGCTCGGAAAGGCTCGCCTCGTCGAGATCAGCGCCCGGCTGCAGTCCAAGCGTCAGTATATCTGTCTTGAGTTCCTGGAAGAGCTTTATCTTCCGGGCCTTCCCTGTATCCGTCATCTGTCGCTCCAATGCGATCTTCAGCAGCAAATAAAATACAATTTGCATACAATAGAAATTTCTGCAACATACAATTTACGTATCCACCAACTTTCTACCAAATGGAGCTGGTTCTCATGACGGGCATACATCAGTTCGCTGCAAGTGCTGGCAGAGAAGAATGTGGGGTAAGCACATTTGGTGACCAACCTTGCACGACTAGAACAGCAAGAGAGCACTTCACCATTATTCTGGTTGAGGGGTTCTCACAGCTGACCCTCTACTGCGCCCTGGAAGCCATGCAGATTGCAAATCGCCTGAGCGGGGAGCGCCTGTACCAATGGTCGCTTGCTTCGAGGAATGGAAGATCGGCCACCTGTTCGAACGACGCAATCAACCTAGTACAATACGACTTCAGGAACTTGCCCAGAAGTGACCGGCTCTTTGTCGTGTCAGGCTTGGATGTGGCAGATCACATTAGCTGTGAGCTGTTGAACACATTGCGCAGGGAGAAAGCCTGTGGGACTTCGATTGGCGCACTTTTCTCGGGAGCGCACATCCTTGCCAAGGCGGGCTTTCTCGACGGCGAGCGCGCTACCATCCATTGGGATTTTCATGAAAGCTTCGCCGAAGAATTCCCGCAAGTTGAATTAGTGGAAAGTCTTTTTGTGGCTGACGGCAAGTACACGACTGCATCAGGCGGTGCGGCAACAACCGATTTGATGTTGCATCTGATTAGCCAAGAGCATGGGCGCGCATTGTCCTGTGCTGTGGCAGACCAGATGGTGTATCGAGGAGACTTTCAACTGGCATTGGCTCACAAGCCATCTTACCGAACTATTGAACTGCAGAACGAGAACCTCGCAGTTGCCGTACGGCGCATGCTTGAGACGTTAGATAATCCGCTGCCCCCAATCGAACTGGCTTGGGAAGCAGGAATTTCCAAACGGCATCTGGAGAGGTTGTTCAGGCAGTATCTTAAAAGCTCTCCGGGCAGATACTATTTGAAGCTTCGACTAGATCGAGCGAGGCGATTACTGACCCAAACAAATAGGGCCGTCACCGAGATTGCGATGGCTTCAGGTTTTGTATCAA
>JAGQUX010000091.1 GCA_020438215.1 Armatimonadota bacterium
ATAGAGCGTCCGACGGTTTTTTAAGAGTCGCCAGTTTTTCCAGGAGTTGGTGTTCAGCGATACTTCGAACAAGTAGATAATAGGCCTTGGTAATTTCTGAGCGCGCACTGGAAACAACAAAAGGCTGAGCCTTTGTCAAAGAGGCAACGGCTACTGTTTCATCTTCGGGAACAACAGCAACAATTTGTTTCTTCAAATTGTTCTGCACCATCTGTGGAGTTATTCCCATCTTGGGACTGAATGCATTCAATACGATCTTGATCATCTCAGACGGGAACAGTAGGTTTTGCACTTTTTCGATGATTCTGCGGGTGTGGCGTAAAACCAGAATCTCTGGCATCGTCACAACATAAATCAAAGAGGAAAGCTCCAAGGCTTTCACGGCGTTCGGATCTATTTCCGAGCCGAGATCGATCACTACGTAATGATAAAAATTCATCAGGTGCTTGATGGCCTGAGCCGTTTTTTCAGGATCCATCGCGGAAAGTTGATCCGGATCTAGAATACTGGGTATAAAGTGAATTCCAGAGGGGTGAGGAGCCACATAGCCCATCATATGATTGGCTTCTAGTCGCCCTTCGTGATTACCTAGCTCGACTAAAGTCTTCTTCGGTTTGGCACCGGTAATCATCGCCAAATCGCCGCAAGCCTTCGGGTCCATGTCCACCAGGCACACACGTTTTTTGCTATCGACAGCGGTCGCAATGGCATAGTTGGCCGCAAAGGTGGACTTTCCCACCCCGCCTTTACCACCTAAGACCACTATAACGTGCGACTTGGACATGTTTCGCCTTTCTTAACGCTCTCCTGCGTTTAAGCGAAACTTCCTTGTTATGTCTTCCGTGCCGGCACTCGCCGTACGGATCACTTCCGGTGTGACAAAAATAATATACTGTTGTTTGTTGCGTCTAAAATTCTTTCCTCTGTTCAAATTAAACAGTGGAGATCCTTGCTGCTGGCCTTGGCCGCCACCACTCACATTGCGATCGGGTTCGCGGTTGTAGCCGGATAGCGCCTCATCTACCGCAAAGCCCCCAAGCGCTGCGGAGTCACCGTTCTTAATGATGACTTGGGTTTGCAGGGAGTTCTTTGCAATGATTGGAGCCCCTTGGTTGGTACCAAGCAAGGAGTTGAGCGTAATCTGAAGTCCCAACTCCAAACTATCCGAGCCAGGAATAGTAGCCGCCTTCACTTTGGTTACGTTCTGAACCTGCACTGGCGTCAAGGCAGAGTTCCCGGTCGCATCCACCGTGCGCGTGAAGAAGTCGACAGAACTTTCGATGGCTGCGGGCTGTTCCGCTCGGTCCTTAACGATAATCTGTCCAGTCTTCAGGATCTTTGCGTGACCGTGACTCTTTGCGGAGTTCAGCTTCGGAAACAATGAAGAAACCGTCGCAACCAAATTGGCGCTCAGTTCTCCAAGACCACTATTGTATTGAAAGTTGCTGCTGTCCGAAACCAACGGTGACCAAATGAAGTTGAACGTCTTGTCGTATTCGTTGGTAAGCTCCACATAGTTCATCGTAATCTTGATATCTTTTCCAGGTGCAGAAGCGGGTGGAGGCGCAATTCTCAGCAAGTCAATGATAATAGGCAAACCACCAGTCTGACCGCCAGCTTGTTTGGGCTTAACCTCACCCTCGTCCGCTTTGTTCTTCTGAACAAAAACTTCGGGTAAGTAGGTTTTGGCGATTTCGATCGCCCTATCCGCCTCAAAGTTTCCCTGGGCGGTACCCTCCATTAGAATATTGTTGTTCAACACCCTAACTTGAATATCCGGGGAGCCAATTTCTCGTTCAATTCTTTCCGCAATGATATTCATCGTGACGCGGCTAATTTGAGCAACGTTCTTGATGGGAACGTTCTTTTTCTTCGCATCTCGGTCTTTTAGGGCATCCACCACACGGATGATT
>JAGQUX010000092.1 GCA_020438215.1 Armatimonadota bacterium
GATGCCCGGCGATGTCACCGGGTCGCTCGTCTACGATGCGCGCACCGCAGAGTTCGAGTTCCGCGCGGGCCCGGTGTTCACCAACCTGCTGCTGGCCGACGAGATCAACCGCACCCCTCCCAAGACACAGGCAGCCCTGCTTGAGGCGATGGAGGAGCGCCAGGTCAGCGTCGACGGTGACCCTCGTGCCCTGCCCGACCCGTTCATCGTCGCGGCCACCCAGAACCCCATCGAGTACGAGGGCACCTACCAGCTGCCTGAGGCTCAGCTGGACCGTTTCCTGCTCAAGCTCAACGTTCCGCTGCCACCTCGTGACCAGGAGATCGCCATCCTCGACCGGCATGCGCGCGGGTTCGATCCCCGCGATCTGTCCCGCGTGCAGCCCGTCGCCGGCCCGGCGGAGTTGGCGGCAGCACGAGAAGCGGTCCGACAGGTCCTGGTCGGCGACGAGGTCCTCGGCTACATCGTCGACATCGTCGGCGCGACAAGACATTCCCCGTCGCTGCAGCTCGGGGTCTCCCCGCGCGGTGCGACGGCCCTGCTGTCCACCGCGAGGTCGTGGGCCTGGTTGTCGGGCCGTAATTACGTCACCCCCGACGATGTCAAGGCGATGGCCAGGCCCACGCTGCGCCACCGCGTCGCGCTGCGCCCCGAGGCCGAACTGGAAGGATCGACCGCCGACGGGGTGATCGAGGGCATCCTGGCCGCCGTGCCGGTGCCAAGATAGCGGCGCGCCCGTGATTCTCACCGGACGAACCGGACTGATCGCGGTGTTGTGTGCGCTTCCGATTGCGTTCGCCGCCCGCCCCACCCTGGCCCTAATCGCGCTGCTGTCCCTGCTCGTCGTCGCGGTTGTGGTTGATGTGGCGTTGGCCGGAAGCCCGCGGGCGCTGGCGCTGACCCGCAGCGGTCAGACGTCGGCCCGGCTGGGCCAGCCGGTGGCCGCGGTGCTGCTGGTCGACAACGGCGGCCGGTCTCGCTTCCGCGGGGTGATCCGGGATGCGTGGGCTCCGAGCGCGCGCGCGACGCCCCGGATGCATTCGGTCAATATTGCTGCAGGTCAACACATCACGATCGATACTCAATTGCACCCGGTACGTCGAGGCGATCAGAGGTCAGCCCTGGTGACGGCCAGATCTGTTGGGCCGCTGGGCCTTGCAGGGCGGCAGGGCTCACACCGGGTGCCATGGCAGATCCGGATCCTGCCGCCGTTCCTGTCGCGGAAGCACCTGCCCTCGCGATTGGCCAGGCTGCGCGAACTCGAAGGCATGACACCCGTGCTGATTCGGGGCCAGGGCACCGAGTTCGACTCGCTGCGGGAGTACGTTGTCGGCGACGACGTCCGCTCAATCGATTGGCGGGCCACCGCCCGGCGCGCCGACGTGGTCGTGCGCACCTGGCGGCCCGAACGCGACCGCAGGGTGGTGATCGTGCTCGATACCGGACGTACGTCGGCCGGTCGGGTGGGCGTCGACCCGACCGGCGCCGATCCTAGTGGCTGGCCACGGCTGGACTGGTCGATGGACGCGGCACTGCTGCTGGCGGCCCTTGCTGCGAAGGCAGGCGACCACGTCGACTTCCTGGCCCATGACCGCGTCACGCGTGCCGGTGTGTTCAGCGCCGCACGCACCGAGCTGCTGGCCCACCTGGTCGAGGCAATGGCGCCTCTGGAGCCGGCATTGATCGAGTCGGATCCGCGCGCGTTGGTCGCCGCAATTCAGCGACGGGCGCGGCGGCGCGCGCTGGTGGTACTGCTGACCGACCTGAACGCCTCGGCGATCGACGAGGGCCTGATCACTGTGCTGCCGCAGCTGACCGCCAAACACCAAGTGCTGCTGGCGGCGGTCGCAGATCCGCGGGTGGACAGCCTTGCCGCGGGTCGCGCAGAT
>JAGQUX010000093.1 GCA_020438215.1 Armatimonadota bacterium
ATATGGGAAAATTCTACTCATCTAAAAATCCATTCTAAGAATAAAATTGAAATTAATACATTTTATAATTCAAAATAGACCAATTTCTTTTAACTTGGCATAAAGATACGTGGCATCGCCTGCCAAACCTGATTGCTCGGCCAGCTTTGCGCCTTCGCTTGGTGTAAGTGGACATCCCCCAGATGAGGATTCGCGATGCGCTGAGAGTGGCATACTGGTCTCCCTTTTCCAAGTCTGGAGTGCCTGCCAGCCTTGTCTGGTGGGTTTTTCGCCGTTTGCGGCGACGTACAGGGGATTTTTCGGTGGTTGTGATAAACTTCAGACATGGTTCGGTATCTGCTCGCGCCTTCGCTTTCAGGTTGCGGGGTATGTCACAACGGGGCATGATCTCGCCTCCACTCACAAGCTGCTCAAGGTGGCCGGCATGAAACTGATGGGAGGCGGGTATGTGGGGAAGGCCCAGTAAGACATGTTTATATCTGAAGAACGCTTGCAACACGGCGGTGTATTGACAAAGCTGACTGGCTGCATGAATTTGTTCTTTTTTTGTTCTAAAATATGCTAGACTAGCTCTATGGATGAAATAAACGAATCGCCACAACCTTACAAAGAGGCTGAATCGCCATCGACACTTGCCAGCGATATCAACGTCTCCCTTCATGGATTTGCTACGGAAGAGGAAGCTCGACGTGTTGGTGAGGCGATCTTAGGGTTGATGCTTCTCGCCGGACGGTCGATGGACTTGTCCGGGATTGACGGCGTGACAGTCTCCTTTGATTACCGTCAAGCACTTCTTGGGATTGATCGCGGTCTCGATGGGCTGCGACCTCTAATAGCATCGACGCCAGAACACGAAGGGGTTTTCGGCGTTGCAATGTCACCTGCTGTTCTTCGTGATGGGAAAGTGAAAACCCATTTGGTTTTTCATGCGGCTATTGTTTCGCCACTTGCTGATCCCGAACATGAACTCTTTCAACAAGCAGCGCACACCCTAGTTCACGAGTGTGCTCATGCGGCTATTCATTTGGCTTTTGACAAAGTGTTTCCCGATGTCATTTTGAGGGAAAAGTATGACAGTTACTATTTGCGATATCGGGGAGAAGTAATTTACGCTTGTTGGGAGGAGTATGCTGCCACACGAATGAGCGCGAATTGGGGAGAAGACCCAATCTCGGGCTACCTGGAGATCCTGCTTACTGCATTAGAAACAACCGGTTCCAAAGCTGATGATTTTGTTCGCTCTTACCGAATACATTGCGATTTGGACCGGGTCTTAGGTGAAGTTTTGCCGCTGTATGCACAACTTATCAAATGGGCTTCTTATATTATAGGCACCATGCATGGTCAGAACAGACAGATTACAGATTTGGTTGAACTCGAGACCGCGTTAGCTGGCCACTGGTTCAAAGAGCATTTTATTTTGTTGGAAGCCGTGTACCAAAACATATGGGAACAATTCGGTTCTTGGCAAAACTGGTTGCCGTTCAACGCTTTAGGAGACATCGCAATCGAGGTACTCAAATCGGGCGGAATTGTATTGAGTGAAGGTAGGGCAGATATTCCTTTTCGCCCGAACAACACGCCGAATTACGAACTCGCCAAATTGTTTGGTGTAATTTAATTTCCAAGTGAATTGCGCTTGGT
>JAGQUX010000094.1 GCA_020438215.1 Armatimonadota bacterium
CCATTTACCCAACCTTCTGTGACCATTACTTCAAGCGGTTGAATAGCATAGCGAACAGCTAATCCTATATCCGCTTTAATCTGATGCTTTCGAAGTTGAATTACAAGTTCCTGCAATATCGAAACAATATCACTGTGCTTTCTTAAAACCTCATATATCAACCCAAAAAAACCTACTATCGGCAATTTTCGTCCGTCGCGAAAGAAGCATCTGTGGCTGGTGATTTTTCCATCCTTGAACACTGGAATGGCTTCTTCAGTTGCCCCTTGGATGTCTAGCTTGAATGTGTTGTAGCGATTGAGCATCCAGTCAAGATCGCCATCAAGGAACAGATTCGTAATTTGTTTGATGCCGTTCATATCGAAGCCCCCGAGGCCCGCCTGCCCTTGGATATCGTCTGCAAACCCGCCAGTGCCCAGCCACTGGAACGCTTTTTCGGGAGTGAGAGTTATGCCTGCCTCTTTTGCGATCTTGGCAGTGTGATCAAATAAGTCTTCGAATTGTCCGTTGGCGGCATACCAGAAGTCAGCAAAACGTATATGCTGCAATATTCGTTGCTTCTGCGTTTCTTCATAATGCTTTTTGAGCCAGGCAGAATCGTGACTACCCCGATACATATCGACGACGATGTATGCTGCTTCTCGTGCACTGCAGTGCGTAAGGGTCAGGCCAGCGGCTAAAATAGGATCAGCGAAACCAGCCGTCTCCCCCACAAGCAGCCAGTTTTCACCAGTCATACGTTCAGAAAGGAAGGACCAGTCCTTGGTAGCCTGAAGCTTACCCTCGCGCTGAGCGTTCTCAATCAAGGTAAGGATGTTTTCATCCTTTGGCAGAGCCTCAAGATAAAGCTGTTCGGTCGATTTGCCGGAGTTCTTGTAGTAATCAGCCGGGCAAATGAAACCAATCGAAGTGCGCGTAGGCGACAATGGTATGAACCAGATCCACCCATTGGCTATGCTCATTACCTGAACCATGGTCCCGCCAATACCGATTGATTTTGCCCACTCCGCGTTTTCCCAATAGTCCCATATGGCAATGTTCCGCAGCGCTGCTGGTTCGGAAATCTTGACCCCCATGGCCTTTCTCAACACGGCGACATTGCCGGAGGCATCGATGTAATGATCGGCGACAACTTCTTTGCCGTTTGAAAGCACAAGCGATTCTACGCGATCGCCCCGGATTCTCACTTTTGCAACACCAACCCCTTGCTCCACATCACACCCAATTGACTGCGCATGGCTCAGGAGGATTTCGTCGTAGCGGGCCCGGTCTACCTGAAAAGCGGTGCGTTCCCGCTGGCCGCGATAGGAAGCAGGGCGTGGCTCCTCTACAAACTTGTCGGA
>JAGQUX010000095.1 GCA_020438215.1 Armatimonadota bacterium
AGGAGCCGCCGCCGTATTCAATGTCTTCCCGTCTCAGATCCCCAGCACGCGTCGCGCGACAGGCAGCAGGCCGGCCGCAACGAAGCCGACGACGACCCCGATCGCGAAACGCAGCACGCGTCCGGCCTTGTCCGGCGCGAAGGCCGAGAGCAGCCCGCAGACCGCGGCGTAAAACGTCAGCGTCACAGGATCCATCGTCGCTACCCCACACTGCCTTCGGTTGATACGGACACGTCACTCCCGGCCCTATGCAGGCAACCTTGGCCCTTCCACGCAAAATCACTTGGCATCGCCCGCGGTTCGCGCACTCCGAATTCCGGGTTCCGCTGCGCGGCCCCGGAATGACGCCGGTTGGAAACGGCCGCGGTCAAATTCCGATTGAGCATTGCCACTTTACCGGGTTGATCCGACCGACGCCCGTCATTCCGGGGCCGCGCAGCGGAACCCGGAATCCAGATCGCCGACCTTGGCTGGTTGTCAGATCCCATTCTGTCTCGCCCTGATCGCATCCGCCGGATTGTCTTTCTCGTAACACACTTCAAAAAGGTCACCCCAGTCGGGGTTGAACCCTTCGATCAGATGCAGCTTCCAGTCCCGGCGCCATTTCTTCAGTTCCTTCTCCCGGGCAATCGCCTCGACGATGCTGTCGTGTCGTTCGTACCAGACCAGCAGCGTGCAGCCATATCTGCTGGCAAAGCCCCGCGTTGCCGACGTCCTGTGCTCATATGCGCGACCCTGCAAATCGCTGGTCACGCCGGTGTAGATCGTTCCGTTTCGTTTCGATGCCATGATGTAGACCCATCCCGACATCGCGTTTTTCCTCTAGTGGCGACATCCTGGATTCCGGGTTCCGCTGCGCGGCCCCGGAATGACGGGCGCGATGTTCATCATCCCACGCTCCCCTCGAGCGAAATGCCGATCAGCTTCTGCGCCTCGACGGCAAACTCCATC
>JAGQUX010000096.1 GCA_020438215.1 Armatimonadota bacterium
GCACCTGGTGGACGACAAGATCCACGCCCGCTCCACGGGGCCGTACTCGATGATCACCCAGCAGCCGCTGGGTGGTAAGGCGCAGTTCGGTGGACAGCGGTTCGGCGAGATGGAGGTGTGGGCCCTTGAGGCCTATGGTGCCGCCTACGCGTTGCAGGAACTGTTGACCATCAAGTCCGACGATGTGCTCGGCCGTGTGAAGGTCTACGAGGCCATCGTGAAGGGCGAGAACATTCCCGAGCCGGGTATTCCGGAGTCGTTCAAGGTTCTGGTCAAGGAGATGCAGTCGCTGTGCCTGAACGTCGAGGTGCTGGCCGGGGACGGTTCGGCCATCGACATGAAGGACACCGACGACGAGTACTTCCGGGCAGCCGAGGAGTTGGGTATCGACCTGTCGAGGCGTGAGCCGAGCAGCGTCGAAGAGGTCTAACGGACCAACGCGGGCAACCGCACACAAGCAATTGAGTCCAACAATCAGTCCACAAACGAGACAGCAAAGGACCACCACGTGCTGGACGTGAACTTCTTCGACGAACTGCGCATCGGCCTGGCCACCGGCGATGACATCCGGGCCTGGTCGCATGGCGAGGTGAAGAAACCCGAAACCATCAACTACCGCACGCTCAAGCCGGAGCGCGACGGTCTGTTCTGCGAGAAGATCTTCGGACCGACTCGCGACTGGGAATGTTACTGCGGCAAGTACAAGCGCGTGCGCTACAAGGGCATCATCTGTGAGCGCTGTGGCGTCGAGGTCACCCGTTCCAAGGTGCGCCGCGAGCGGATGGGCCACATCGAACTGGCCGCACCGGTGGCACAC
>JAGQUX010000097.1 GCA_020438215.1 Armatimonadota bacterium
GAATCTGCGTCGGCCACCAGTTCGCAATGCAGTCGCTGACGATCCATCTCGCGATGATCGTCCGCGCCTTTCGCCTCGAGCCCGCCTCCGGCTTCAGGGTCTGGCCGTCGCACATCCTGACGCTGAGGCCCGGCGGCCCGATGCCGATGACGCTGCATCGGCGCTAGCGTCAATCACTCTCGCACAGACGGCAAGTTTCGGCCTCAAACCTCATGCTCGCCATCATGCCGTTGCCACGCACCCCACTCCGCCATTCTAACCAGATCAAGACAAACAATTCCGGGCCGTGCACCCTCTCGTCTGCCGTCATTCCGGGGCCGCGTAGCGGAACCCGGAATCCAGGTTCGTGACGATGCCAATTTGCCCTGCCGGTTACAAAACACTGCTGGTTACGAGGCCGGCATACTGGATTCCGGGTTCCGCTACGCGGCCCCGGAATGACGCAAATCGGGACTGCCCGCGGGCTCTGTTCCCTGCTTCAGCCGTCGGACGCGAACGCCAGGACCACAAGGCCCAGCACCGTCACCAGCGCGCCGGCCGCGATCACCGGGCTTGCCCATCCATGGCCCAGCAGGCCCTCATAGAGGATGATGAAGGACGGCGTCAGGTAGTTGTAGGCGAGCACCTTCGAGGCCGGCAGCCGCAGTGCCGCGAACTGCAGCAGGAAGAACGTGCCAGCGGTCGTGAACACGGAAAGGTAGAGGATCGCCCACCAGACGACCGCCGGCAGGCCGGCCCAGTCGGTCGAGACGATCTCCCCGA
>JAGQUX010000098.1 GCA_020438215.1 Armatimonadota bacterium
GGCGTGGCGAGTCCCAACGCACAGGGGCAGGCTATGATGAGAACGCTGACGGCCGCGACCAGCGCGTAGGCGAGCTGGGGCGAGGGGCCGACGAGCATCCAGACGATGAAGGCGATGACGGCCACGGCGATCACGGCGGGGACGAAATAGCCGGCGACGGTGTCCGCAAGGGCCTGGATCGGCGCGCGGGAGCGCTGCGCCTCGGCCACCATGTGGACGACCTGGGACAGGGTGGTTTCGGCGCCGGTCCGGTCGACGCGCATGTCGAACGAGCCGGTTCCGTTCAGCGTACCGCCCGTGACGGCGTCGCCTTCGGTTTTCTCGACCGGCACGGGTTCGCCGGTCAGCATGGCCTCGTCGACGTGGCTGCGCCCTTCGGTCACGGTGCCGTCGATGGGCACCTTGTCGCCGGGACGGACGCGCAGGACATCGCCCACATTGACGCTCTCCAGCGCCACCGTCTCGGTCTTGCCGCCGTCCAGGACGCGCAAGGCCGTTTTCGGGGCGAGATCGAGCAGCGCGCGAATGGCTCCGCCGGTCTTCTCCCGGGCCCGCAGTTCCAGCACCTGGCCGAGCAGCACCAGGACGACGATGACGGCCGCCGCTTCGAAATAGACCGGCACAAGACCGTGCTTGTCGTGCATCGAGGGCGGGAAG
>JAGQUX010000099.1 GCA_020438215.1 Armatimonadota bacterium
GCCTCGATCGCCTTGCCGAGCCCCTCGCAGATCACGCCGGCATAGTTCTGCCGCGTGGTCGACTGGCAGTAGACGATCACGCCGTCGACGCCCGTCATCGCGGCCTTCCAGTCGGTCGCCGGTGCCGGCGTCGCGCCCAGCACGGCGACCACAATCGCCGCGGCCGAAAAAGTCCCGAAATGCTGCATCCGCCGGTCTCCCTGTGTCGTCCGCCCCACCATCGCATGCTCGGCACGCCGCACCAAGCGCGGTGGGGCAGGGCAGGGAGCCGCGCCGAACCTTACACCGCCGTCATTCCGGGGCCGCGTAGCGGAACCCGGAATCCAGAGCAGGGACGGTGCAGGAGATGTCTCCCACGTCAATTACCACCCGTTTCGACGCGTGGCAGGCAGTCTTTCGGCGCGACAAACTGGATTCCGGGTTCCGCTACGCGGCCCCGGAATGACGCTCGCATTGGCATGCTTTCGAACGGCCGAACGCCCGGAGCCAAGGTTCGATGAGTGGGAAAGGCATGCACGTCATAAACACCCCCCTCTGTCCTACCTTGTTGGCCCGAGCCACGCGTCTCGGCCCGTCCTTCGGACCCCACCACAAGGGAGGAGATTGGACGTCGCAGCCGTTTCCGCCAATCGCCAGCGTT
>JAGQUX010000009.1 GCA_020438215.1 Armatimonadota bacterium
ACCGCCGCGCGCTACCAAACGAGACAATGTTGCCTCCATGATCTGCGCCGTTTGTGCCGAAACAGTGTAGACCAGCGCCTCGCGGTAAACACGCTGAGCATCGTGATGGATGCTATTCGCCGCGCCGCTACTACTCGCCACACCAGCATGAGAGCATCTTGCCGCCAGATCAATAGCCCAAGCTCGCGCTTTGAGGCGCTGCTCCAAAGGCAAATCCAGATTCCGGGCGGCTTCGCGGCACTCACTCAATTCTTTGTCGAGTGCTGTCCACGCGGTTTTGAGAAAGCCAGCACCGCGCCGCTCATATGCCTTCCAAACAATATCCAAGCCCGCACGCGCGCACCCCAGCGCAAACCAGGCTTGGAGTGTGACATTGATCATGTCGTTGTTCTCAATCCATCCTGCTGGCTTGACAAACCCCACCAACTGGTTGGGCAGAAGCCAATTATCCAAGGTCGCTGACATTGTCCGTGGAGATTCCATTGCCGCGAGTCGCATCGGACCTTCGAACTTGATACTTCCGTTATCCAACACAGTATCTATAAACGGAACAACACCAAAAACTGCACGTCCATCGGGAAGCGACGCTCCAATCAGGAAATCGCCATAAAAGTTATGCCCGGTCACCCAAGGAACTTGCCCTGTGAGTCGGTATCCATCGGGAGTTTCCTGTGCTTTGAGGATCGGCTCACCGGGTCGGCGAAGCTGGCTAAATCCAATGCCAACAAGCCGCTCACCATTGCCCATCTTTGGCAAGAGCTCGGATTTCAGATCAGAATTATCGCCTTTCGCGATCATACTCACCGCGCTCTGATGCTGGGTTTGCAAGAACGCCAGCGAACCTGAATATCGTGCCACCGACTCTTGGTATTCGCGAAAAGCCATCTCATTGAGAGCAGGGCCACCGTACTCCTCTGGTCGCCGCAATGCCATCAAGTCTCGCTGGCAGAGACCATCAAGTGCTACCTGAAGAGCAACTTCGTCGCCATCAATTGCATTGGCATTCGGCGCAACCTCTTGCTCGAGAAATTCTTGAGCTTTCGAAAGGATCTCCTGCTCACTCATCGCTTCCACCCCTCGGCAAATTTCATTTCGGGATCAAACACTTCCTTCATTCTCCTTTCTAAACGCCCCAAGTCAGGTGAAATCGGGCTCCTTGCCCCATTGCGGCCCATCCAGCTCGTCATTTTGCTCAGCACTTCTGGGTTTGATGACCACACATTTCCGGTTTCTCGACAAATTCGCGTTTCTGGCGGGACTTCATTCGGAATCTCGGAGAGGCGCATTCTGCCGATATAGTCCGGCCTGAACCCCAATTCTTCAAGAGAGAATACAGCGCGAGCAGGAGCTAACCTTAAGGTGATTTCTGTGATCAGGAACAGCCCGCCTCGGGAACCAACAGCCGCCCGGTGAAGATCAAAGCCAGCGACACTCTTGACAACCTGCGCTCCGCTCACAAACTCTTCTCCACTTGCAGTAACACATTTGGTTTGGAGCACCCAATCCCGCACACTTCGCCAACGCCCTTCCCAGGCGTGAGGCAAGCCGGTGGCAACCCAGCCTCCGACAGTTCCAACACGATTTCCCAGCACTCCCCAATCTGCTGAACCTGGGATAGTCAAACCTTGTTTTTCAACCTCTTTGACAAGCTCATCCACCGGTGTTCCTGCCTTGACCGTGACAACAAGATCATCAGGGCGATAGTTCATTATCCCCGACCACCTTTTGGTTGATAGTCTTGGATGGCTGCTTTGAAGCACCCACTCGTGTCGGGACTCTGACCCGGCAATTTGCAAGCGGTCATGGGCGCGAATCGCCTCTTTGAATTCGGCCATGCTCTCAGGCTTGATGAAGCTCATGTTGCCACCCCGCGCCATCGCACTTTGTGTTCAATACACCCCTTTGCATCGGGGATCATTTTGCATGGATTGCACAGCTCGCCCGCACCAAAAACGTCGCGGACTTTGCCTTGCCAATGGAGAGATTCCGCATCAAATTGCTTGTTCAAAAGCGATGATTTCTCCACTCCAACACCATGCTCACCCGTCACTGACCCACCGAGATCGATACACTTTTGAATCACTTCCTCTCCAGCCGCGACGACAGAATCAATCTTTCCAGACTCACGCTCATCAAAGCAAAAAATCGGGTGTAGATTGCCATCCCCGGCATGGAAGATATTCCCAACAATCAACCCATGCTTCTCGGCAACACCAAAGACAACCTCGAGCATCTCCGGGAGTTTGGAAGGAGGGATCACTCCATCATGCGTGACGACGGTTGGAGAAATCCGCCCGAGCGCGCCAATTCCTTTCTTACGTGCCTTCCAAAGCTCTGCCCGCTCAATTTCATTTTGAGCAATCCGCACATCGATAGCGGAATCCACCATTTGGATAATCTCTTCCATTTCCTGCCGAGCAACCTCTGGCTGGCCATCACATTCAACGAGCAACATCGCCTCCATTCCATCAGGATATTCCAGCCCAAATGCATCCCGAACCGCGTGAATTACATTGCGATCCATCATTTCTAGTGCCGCGGGGAACACCCCAGATTTGACAATCGTCGAAACCGCTTCGCTTGCCGCTCGAATTGAGCCAAAGGAGATCAGAGCCGTTTCTACCGCCACGGGGTTTGGGGTCAGCCGCACCCAAGCCTCGGTCACCACCCCGAGCGTGCCTTCCGAGCCGATCACGAGCGAGAGGACATCGTATCCCGGAGGCATCCCATCCGGCCCGCCGATTGTCAACACTTCACCCCCACTTACAACGATCCTCACTCCCAAAACATGCTGGGTCGTCACTCCGTATTTGAGGGTGTGAGGCCCGCCACTGTTCTCCGCGATGTTCCCGCCAATCGTGGAGACAGACTGACTACTCGGATCCGGAGCAAAGTGTAAACCATATGGTTGAGCAGCCTTGGTCAATCGCAGATTCACCGTTCCTGATTGAACATGCGCCCACCGATCGGCTGGACTCATCTCTAAAATCGAGGTCATTCGCTTAGTGCTGATCACAACACCGCCCAACGCCGGCATGGCCCCACCGCTCAGCCCTGTTCCTGCTCCGCGTGGCGTGAATGGCACCTGGTTTCCGCCACACCACTTGACGATTTGGGCCACCTCTTCCGTCGTTTCAGGGAGCACAACAGCGGTCGGCGGAAACTTTTCAACCGTATAAGCATCGTGCTCATACGCTCGTTTCACCGCCGATCCTGTCAAAACCCTATCCGGATCAATCAGGCGTCCGAGTTCTGCCACCATTTGTGACTCTTCCATCGCGTCTCTCCAGTGTATCCTTGCAAGCGTGTTCATCACATTCGAAGGTCCAGAAGGAGCAGGAAAAAGCACTCTCATTCGTTCACTAGCTAGTGAGCTGGAATCCCTGGGCCATGATGTCCTTACCACTCGTGAGCCAGGAGCCGGGGAGTTTGGGCAAGCAATTCGAAGCCTCCTTTTGCATGGCGATGACCTTCCCGCAACCAGCGAAGTCTTTCTTTTTCTCGCTGACCGCTCTCACCATATGGTGAAAATAATCCAACCGGCCCTGAATGAAGATAGAGTGGTTCTCTGTGACCGTCATGCAGAATCCACCATCGTATATCAAGGCTACGCTCGTGGATTGGATGTTGAGTTACTCCGCAAAATGAACCTGATGGCGACCGGAAATGTGCGCCCCGACCTCATCTTTCTCCTCGATCTCCCGGTCGAAGTGGGGCTTAGCCGCATCGAAAACAAAGACCGCCTTGACTCAGAGCCAATCGAATTTCACCAAAAGGTTCGTGATGGCTTCCTCGCGGAACGAGAGCGGGAACCAAGTCGCTGGCACAAAATCGACGCCACTCAGGCTCCGCAAGCAATCCTTACGGAAGCACTCGGAGAAATAAAGAAGCGGCTCAAGTAAAAACTCGAGCCGCTTCGTAACAGGAAACAACGAAAGTTGTAAGCCTACGGGAAGATTCCGCGCATGATCGTCGCATCAGCGACACGTTTGACACCAATAATCATGGCCGCGGTGCGCATATCCGTATTGTGCTCGCGCATAACATGAGCGACTTCACCATAAGCCCGCCGCATGATCTTTGAGAGCTTGTCGTTGACTTCGTTTTCTTCCCAGAAGAAGTTTTGAAGGTCTTGCACCCACTCGAAATAGCTAGTAACAACCCCACCCGCATTGGCGAGGATGTCCGGAACAACCAGAATCCCTTTCTCGTGCATGATCTTGTCGGCTTCGGGTGTCGTCGGACCGTTCGCCCCTTCAACAACCAGCTTAGCTTTGACCTTGTCTGCATTTTCAGCGGTTAGCTGAGCAGAAATCGCCGCCGGGATCAAGATATCGCAATCAAGTTCTAGAAGTTCCGAGTTGGAGACCTTTTCGCAATCCTTGTAGTTTTGGATACCACCATCAACGCCGGTGTACTTTTCGTAAAGTTCGTTGATCGGAAGTCCGTTCGGATTATAAATCCCGCCGCTTGCATCAGAGACGCCCACAACGATGGCACCTTCGCGCTCTGCAAGGCGAGCAGCCACCGAACCGACATTTCCAAAGCCTTGAACAACCACGCGTGAACCTTCAAAGTTCAGATTCATGTTGTGGCAAGCTTCGATTGCGCAGACGATAACACCGCGACCGGTTGCTTCCACGCGACCTTCAGAGCCGCCGAGTTCAATCGGCTTACCAGTGACAACGCCCGGAACGGTGTAACCGCACTGCATGGAAAGCGTATCCATGAACCAGCCCATCACCTGTGCGTTGGTTCCGATATCGGGAGCAGGAATATCGCTTCGCTCTCCCACGATGATATTGAGTTCGGATGCGAAGCGCCGAGTGAGCTTTTCAATTTCGCGCTTGCTCAGTTCTTTGACATTGACTTTGACGCCGCCCTTTGCCCCGCCGTAAGGAATATTGACGACGGAACACTTCCAGGTCATCCACATAGCAAGAGCTGTGGTTTCGTCAAGGTCGACGTCGGGGTGATAACGAAGGCCACCCTTGGTTGGTCCACGGCTAGGATTGTGTTGTACGCGATAACCTTCGTAAACAACAACTTCACCGCTGTCCATCACGACCGGGAAGTTCACAGTGACGGCTCGTTTTGGTCGTGCCAGTACCGCAACCAGTCCGTCATCCAAATCTAAATAGCGAGCCGAATTGTAGAGCTGTTGGCGCGCCATTTCCAAAACGTTGTATTCGCTCATTGTTTCCTTTAGACCACCTTTGGTCGTACCACCCGTCGCAACAGTGCGAAAACCGGGATCGCAATGGCTCCGTTCAAGAGAGCCTCTAAGATTGTAACCTTTAGAAAGACTCCAATGCCGCTAGGTGGGGCTAGAAACATAAGAATCAGTTGTCCTACCAGGGTTCCCGCCGCAACAAGACCCGCTGCTGCTCGAATTCCCGGCTCCATTTGCGAAGTCATTCCGAGGGCGTATCCGACGACCGTTCGGCTCAAAATGTAGTGAGTCAAAGTTGCGCCGGATATTCCCCCGATCAACATGCCACTGACGAATCCTGCCAAAGCCCCTTGTCCAGGTCGCACCAAAACGGCAAGTGAATACGCCACGACCAGCAAGAGATCAGGGTGCGCACCCCAAATATCGATCCGTGGCATTGCCGAGAACTGCAGCACACCGGCCAGAAAGAAGAGTAGCCCGCAAACAATGATGGAAGTGAACTGCCTCATTTCAGCACCGCCACTTCGGTGCCTAGCCCGAGTTTTGCCGAAGGGAGAATTGTCGCGCGATATTCCCCGAATTGTTCGTCTTCGAAAAACTCCGTGACCGTACCGACCTTGATCCCGCGCGGAATGTTCTCCGAATACCCGGTCGTGATAACATCTGAGCCCGGTGCGATTGATCCAGCAGGAAGATCCATGCTCAGCCGGCGCGGGCCGATACCGTGCACCATCCCAGGGATGTTTTGTCCATCTGATTGCACAAGCCCGCCAATTTGAACTGATTTCGAAGTGATCAGAATGACTTGCGAAGACTTCTCATCTACGGTGCTAATCACACCTAGGAGCCCATCGACCGTCACAACGGCGAGATTTTGCTTGAGGCCCTTATCCGCCCCAGCAGAGATGGTGATGCGATTATCGTAAGGAACATGGCCAATAACGTCGGCATACACCGCTGTTCGCCCTTTGGGATCAAGATGAACCGTTTTGCGCAGGCGATCCAGCTCCACGGCAAAACGCTCGCTTGATTCCATGTACTGATTGACAGCATGGAGCTGGTCTTTCAAACGCTGGTTTTCTTCTCGAAGGCTCTTTGCATCGCGCACCCCGGAGGCAAAATCAGAAGAAGCATCAAAAAATGAATCGATGCGGCTGGATGCAGGCAGCAAGAGAGATTGAACAAGGTTGGAAACTGGGTCGAGGCGTCCTTGTGCCCGAGCTCGGTTCTGAAACGTGCCGATACCGAACCCGAGGATGATCAAAACGATCAGCGCAATCCAATCGCGCTTCGGTTTATCGTTTAGCCTCTCGATGCTTTCTCCAACATACGGCGGATTGCCGGACTTTCATTGATCATATCCAACATCCGTCCTGTGCCAATCGCGACGCAACTGAGCGGATCACGCGCAATCACAACCGGCATTCCGGTTTGCTCTTCCAAGAGCAAGTCCAAACCTCTGATTAACGCACCACCGCCAGCAATGACGATGCCGTTGTTCATACAGTCAGCCGCCAACTCAGGAGGGGTCGCTTCCAGAGTCAATTTGACTGCTTCAACAATCTCCATGATCGGCTCACTGATCGCCTCACGGATTTCTTCGCTTGTGACCTCGATACTACGCGGCAAACCAGAAACGAGATCTCGCCCCTTGAGCGACATCGTCATTTCTTGTTCAAGCGGGTAAGCAGAGCCGATTGCCATTTTGGTTTGCTCCGCTGTTCGTTCTCCGATGAACAAGTTGTAGGCCCGCCGAATGTACGCTGCGATCGCATCGTCGATCTCATCGCCTGCCGTACGAATGGAGCGAGAGTGAACAATCCCAGCGAGCGAAATGACGGCAACTTCGGTTGTCCCCCCGCCAATATCAACAATCATCGATCCGATTGGCTCTTCAATGGGAAGTCCGGCCCCGATGGCGGCGGCCATTGGTTCTTCGATCACATAAGCCTTGTTTGCACCTGATTTGGCGCAGGCGTCCAAAACCGCATCGCGCTCAACTTCCGTGACACCGCTCGGGATACCGACGACGACAGTCGTGTAGAGACTCACACCCGATTTCGCCTTTTTGACGAATTGGCGAATCATTTCTAGCGTTTGATCGAAGTCCGCAATGACGCCATCGCGCAGTGGTCGAATTGCGATGATATTGGCAGGGGTTCGACCAAGCATCCGCTTGGCTTCTTCGCCAACGGTAAGAACTTTGCCTTTATCTTTATCGACAGCAACAACGCTTGGCTCGCGGATGGTGATACCTTTTCCCGCCACATAAACAAGGGTGTTCGCGGTACCAAGATCGATACCGATATTCTGGGTGAATTGCTTTCTAAACCAGCGAACCCAAGGTGGTGGTGCGGAGTCTGTCACGAGTTGTAAATAAACCTGAAAAGGCCCCCCGACTCATGCCGGTGGGCCCAAATCTGAAATAGGTACCGGAAGCTTAGAGGCTACCGCGGCTACCTTGAGTGCGGCCAGCCGGTGCAACCAGAGGCGCACCCGGTGCGCGTTGACCACCAGCTGCTCCACCACCACCAGCACTAGCGCCGGGAAGCGAGTTCGCGTAGACGACTGCTCCTGGAGGGGTTTGCACTTCAGTAACGTCCACCGTTGTTGGTGGGGTCAGGGTTGCTGGTTTCGGTGCTTGGACAGCGAAAACAATGATCGAAATGACCGCGACAAGGATGGCGGCAATCGATACGATGATATCGGTCTGGTTCTTCAAATTCGACTCCTCAATTCCGGATACTCGAGAATGTGCTTATTGTAGCAGGTTCTGCTTCTCAATTGCTTGGACGCAACTTAGTGCCGAAAATGTCTCACTCCTGTGAAAATCATTGCGATTCCGAGTTCATTCGCCTTTTCAATCACATCCTGATCTTTCTTACTGCCGCCCGGTTGGATCACACATTTGATTCCTGCCGCCGCCGCTGTCTCGATCGAATCAGGGAACGGGAAGAACGCATCGCTTGCAAGAGCAGATTCTTTCGTATGTTCCCCGGCTTGCTCAATTGCAAGCCGAACTGACTGAACTCGGTTCATTTGACCGGCACCAACTCCATAGAGTCGATCTTTGCCCGCCAACACAATCGCATTTGATTTCACGTGAGGAACAATCCGCCACGCCATGCGCAAAGCACTCCATTCATCTTCGGTTGGTTGACGCTCGGTCACAACCTTCCAGTTTTCGGTCGGCTCTTCATCAGAATCCTGAATCAACATCCCGCCACGGATCGTGCGGAGCGTCAGATTCGGTTCATTGGGCGGAAGCGGCGCTTCAAGCAACCGCACATCTTGCCCCCAGCCAGAGCGAGTCTTGAAAATTTCAAGCGCTTCTTCCGAAAATCTTGTTCCAATGACAACTTCGAGGAAGTTGCCCTTTTCGGTCATTGCTTCCGCAGCGGCGACATCAACCACCCCATGAAAAGCCGCAATCCCACCAAACGCTGAAATCGGATCAGATTGCTTCGCCGTGCGGTAGCTATCGCCTAAGTCTGCACCCGTTGCCGCACCGCAAGGGTTCCCGTGCTTGATAATCGCGCATGAGCCTTCGGGCAAATCGGCAACAAGCTCCCAAGCCGCATCGGAATCTAGGAAGTTGTTGTAGCTCAGCTCCTTGCCCCAGAGTTGTTTGGCTTGCGCGATCCCCGGCGCACCAAGCGGATCAACATACAAAGCCGCGCGCTGGTGCGGATTCTCGCCGTAGCGCATGGTCATGGATCGGCGCAAACCGAGTGTGTCAGTTTCATGGAAGAGTTCATCTGAACTTATTCCGCTGAGGTATCGCGCGATCATGCTGTCGTAAAACGCGGTGTGCCGGAACGCTTTCGCGGCAAGCCCTTGCCGCTTTTCACTCAGCGAGCCTGCATCCCAAGCCTCAACTACGGAACCGTAATCAGACGGATCGACAACTACCGCAACATTCGCAAAATTCTTTGCCGTCGCGCGAACCATTGCCGGCCCACCAATATCTATTGATTCCACCGCATCGTCTAGCGAGTGTTCGCCGCTGACCGTCTTCTCGAACGCGTAAAGGTTGACGGCAATAATATCAAATCCTTCGATGCCCGCTTCCGCCATTTGCGCTACATGGGAATCTTTTCGGCGATCCCCCAGCAAGCCTCCGTGCACTTTCGGATGCAAGGTTTTGACGCGACCATCCAGCATCTCTGGAAAGCCAGTAACTTCCGCAACATCCTTGACTGTGAGGCCAGCATCGCGGAGGGCTTTGGCGGTTCCGCCAGTAGAAATGAGTTCAAATCCGCGATCAGCAAGTGCGCGACCAAATTCCGCCAGACCAGATTTATCTGTGACGCTCAGGAGGGCTCGGGGCATGCCCCTTAGTTTCCTATGCTGGTCGTTGCTGGCCTGGGACGACGGGGCGCATTGCCACCATCACGGTCGTCATTGACCGTACGCCCACCGCCAGAACCTCCGCCCGGAGGATCAAGGGGAGGAGGAGTAACTCCTCCACCGCCTGTCGTCGGCTCCGCCACTGGCTCTTCCTTCAGCTTGACGCTCACTGTCTTTGTGGCCGTCAAGCCATCAATGTCGTAGGCAGTCAGTGTGAATTCCGTATCTTGGATAATCTGGATATCGCGGCGACCGTTCTGATCAAGCTCTATCGTTTGGCCATTATAAGAAAGCTCCAAGCGAAATGCGCCAGCGGTTTGCCAACTAATTGTCACCAAACCAGACAGGGGATCAACTTCTAATGGATCAGCCGAGAATTTCACAATTTTCGCCGCCGTGAGTTTCTCAAACTCCACTTTGATTTCGCGCCGGACGACTTTACCTTCGGCGTTCGTAGCGATCAACGTATAGGTTTGCGTTCCCGGGCTATTTGGAGAAGTGACCTGAATTGAACTCGATTTCGGATCCATTGTTCCGATTGGTTCCAGAGTCAAGCGAGTGACCGCGTCATTGACTCGGAAGCGAATGGTGAACTGTTCGCCGCACTTGACTTTGCTCGGTCCAGAAAGGTCTTCAATCTTCGGATCAGGCACTTGTTCGGGAACATTCACTTTCAGCTCGCCTTCTCGAGGGCTGCTCTGTCGTTTACCGGAGAGTGCATAAACAGCAACCCCAAAAGTGCCGGCTTCATCAGGCTGGAATGTGAATTCGCCGCTGTCCGGTTGGTTCTCTATCGTTCTTTTCCCGATGATCAGCGTCACGGAATCGGCATGGGATGTTCGCCAAACAATCTTCACTGGGTCGTTCACCATCACCGATGACGGGTTAATGCTGAGTGCATTCACCACCGGTGCCTTTGGAATAGTAACAATCCAAAAAGTGAGTAGCAGAAAAGCGAAAACAATGACTCCCAGCAAACCTGGGGAAACGAGCGGGCGTTGCTCCACCTGCGCCTGAACAGATGCTGCCACCGCAGGATTTTCAATGTTGCGGGCACTCAGCGTGATGGGGTGCAGACGTGTGCTGGAAAACCACATCTTCTGCATTGCGGTGACGCCTACTCCCACCTTGACTTGCCCACCCGGAGGAAGCACCACTTGGTCGCGATCAAATTCAAAAACAAACTCGTCGTCGGTGTCGGTCGCAAAAAGCTGCAAGCTTTGCTCCACGTTGCCGAGGTTCATCACCGTAAGAGTGAACGTGTTCTCCGGCTTAGCTCCCGAGATCGTGATGCGGCGCGGGTCGGCATCCACGCTCAAGTGATGGAACGGTTTGATTTCCAAAACACCCTGTGCTGTCTTGGAATCTCCGCTTTCTAGCGAACGGATTTTGGTGACAAACGGATAGTCACCGGCACTGCTATCGCTTTCCCGCGCGGGCTTCAGGAAGAACCTTTCGACAATGGTTTCGCCGGGCTCGACGCGGAAGCTAGGAGTCGGGATCGCCGACCATTGAGGGTCAAGACCTTCTACCGAAAGCTCGAAGTGATCAGATGTTTCTCCTGAATTGGTGACTTCCACCGCCACCGCTACCGAAGAGCCTGGCTCAACGGTGAAGGTATCAGACTCCAGCTTCACGGAGAAACTCATACTGGCAATTTTAGCAAATCACCAGCGGAATACCTGAACACAATTCGCGAAACTAGCCTGTCTTGCGTAATCGGCTCGAAAGGAGCTTATTGCGATCTCGGTACTTGTTCACCGTGCGGCGAGCGATTTTCACGCCTTTTTCCGCCAGCATCGCCGCAATGCGCTCATCGCTCAATGGATTATCTGGGTTCTCGGTTTCCAGAATCTCTTCGATCATCTTTTGAACACGAAGCGCAGGCTTGAAGAACACTTCAAACGGCACAACTTCTTCATTGGCAAGCTGGATGAACTTGCCCGAAGTCGCACGGCTGATCGTGCTTTCGTGGACACCCAGTTCCTTCGCAATCTGTGAGCGGGTCATCGGGAGGAGGAACTTGTATTCCCCGGTTTTGACAAAACCGCTCTGATTCTCAACCAGATATTTCCCAAGCCGAGCAAGCTGCTGGCGACGCTGCGTCAACGCATCTAGGAATCGCCCGGCGCGATCCATGAACTCATTGATGTGTCGTTTTTCCGCCGCATCCGCGGTGGATTTTTCTGCGAGTACCTTCTTGCGATCTTCATATGCGCGGCTCACCCGCAGGTTGATGGTGGAAGGCCCAGGAACTTCGACAATCCAACCAATCTCATCCAGAGTGATGATCACATCCGGCTTGGCGGGAATTGGTTTATCGCTCGCCTTCGTGGTTTTTGCCCGCGAAAATGTCTCGCCCGGGAACGGATTCAGACTCAAAATTTCTTCGAAAGCCGCTTCGATCAGTTCTTCTTCCGCTTCGTAAGTTTTGGCGAGAGCTTTCTTATTACGAGAAACAAGCTCATCCCAATTCCGCTTAAGGATCAATCGCGCGAGACGCTCTTCATCGCTCTGCGCATCACGGAGTTGCAGAATCAAGCAGTCACGAAGATCTTCTGCCCCAACTCCAGCCGGCTCACATTCTCGAAGCTCTTGCCAGACCATTTCGGCATCTTCCAGCGCAACATCGCAATCAAGCGCAGCATCTTCGACCGTGCAGGTGAGATATCCACGATCATTGACCGAGCCAATCAAGTAGATCGCGACTTCCCATAGCTCCGCAGGAACAACAGGACGGAGCTGGGCCATAAGATGATCCCACAGCGAATCGTCGCAACTAGCAAAATCCAACCAATCAAGGTTGTCGCTACTGTCTTGAGGGAGGGAACGCTTCGCTTCATAGTTTTCACTCGTCGGTTTCAATTCCGCCGGTGCGATGGCCTTGAGGATTTCCTCTGTCATCAGCGGCTCTTCGTAGTCATCAATTCGTTCGAGAGCTGGATTTTCGATAAGCTCCGACTCAATCGTTTTCTCTAACTCGAATTGACTCATCTGCAAGAGCTGCGAACCCAGGACGATCTTTGGATCGACCTTCAAATTCGCTGATTGCTTGATGCCAGTTGATTGCCTCAGTCCTTGACGCACTTCTCTTTCCCTGCCCCTCGTGGGCCACTTGATGTTTGTATTGGCTAGATTCAATCCAAGTCACACGCGAGGAAATGCTGGGTTTTTTTGGTTTGGGTCGGATTGGCACGGGATGCCAAACTGATTCTATGTTCACGGGCCTTGTTCAAGCAGTGGGAACCCTCAGACAGACGGGCGCACGCCTGGTTCTGGATGCTCCCAATGCCTGGACTGGTGAACCTTTTCAGCATGGAGAGAGCATCGCCGTAAACGGTGTGTGCTTGACGCTTGTCGATCAATCGGATGGGTTAGCGTTTGACCTCTCCGAAGAAACTCTGGAGCGAACAACCCTGGGTTCTTTACCAGCGGGCGCACAAGTCAACTTGGAGCGCGCCCTTCGGATGGGAGATCGGCTTGGGGGGCACATTGTGCAGGGTCATGTTGATGAAGTGGGCAAGGTCACGCGGATTGAAAAGTCAGGTGAGGGCTGGGTGTTTGGCTTCCAATGCTCCGATGGATCGGCAAAGTTCTTAGCGGATAAAGGCTCGGTAACGGTGGATGGGATTTCGCTGACGGTTGTTCAACCAAACGGTTCGGAGTTCTCTGTTGCCGTGATTCCGCATACTTTTTCGGCAACGAATTTGAGCGGGTTGAGTGTCGGAGATTCGGTGAACCTAGAGTTTGATGTGCTGGCGAAGCATGTGGATCGACTAATGAGCTTTCGCCCGCAATTAGACTAGTTCCCAAACGCCCTTGTCACATGATTCTGCAGGCTTTAAAACTCCTTCCTTCCTCAAGCGTGTAGCAGCCCACCGCATATCATACTGCCATGTGTACTTTAGACTCGTCGCAGCTTGTATCTCAACGAGGTGATTATCCCAAATATGTTTGGCTACTTGTGTCAGATGAGCCTTACCATTGTGGACGACCAGTGCTTCAAGCACAAATGTCTTGAGATTGTCTCGTATAAGCATTTCAATAGAAGTTTACAATCTGCAAGAAGAGAAGATATGGTGCGCGGGAAAGGACTCGAACCTTCACGCTTTGTGGGCACTACCACCTCAAGGTAGCGTGTCTACCAATTCCACCACCCGCGCGAACCAGGAGCCTATGATACCAAACCCGAGCCGGGGAAGCATACAGGTCCCTGCCAAATTCAGTCAGTCATAGCCGCATCAATCTGCGAGTTGCCCTTTGCCCATTCGCTGGGCATCTCTGCACCTGCTTCACGGAGTAATCGAATCACTTGGACATTGCGAGTGCGATCTCGAGCGACAGTGAGTCCGTTATGGCACGCCCATTGGATCGGAGTTGCCTTGAAATTTCGCTCTTGAACGTTCAAATCCGCTCCTGATTCAATCAGAAACTGCACGCACTCCACCTGTGCTCCCCACGAGGCCCAATGGAGCGCCGTTTCTCCCCATCCGCCTTTTGCATTTACCGGACAACCACTCGCGAAAACGCTCTTTAGGCGATCAATACGGCCTTCCTGGGCGAGAGCGGGGACAAGCGTCTGATCTAGGAATGACCAGGTCACCGGGGAGACCTTTTCTCCTGCCATCGCCCTCCCAATCTGGCGATCATGTTCGGTGACGTCGCTCATATCCAACTGATCTTCGACATTTGTAAGTGTCTCCATCGCGCCGCGCCGCACAAGATGACGTCCTACCGAATACCCCTCTTGTGAGCGAACGCTGGTATCCACTCCCGCTCGGAACAACGGCTCCAAGTAATCCCAGTCACGGTAATGCCGGATGACGTGGTGAATGATCGGTTCTCCCCCAACATTCTCGTTGGGATCAGCACCATGTTCCACCATAAGGTGAATCAATTTAGGATTCGGGAAATCTGCCCCATGCTTGATCCCGTTGGTTTTTTCATTCTTCGCTCCACCTTCTAGCAAGACACGCATGCAATCCTCAGAAACCGCCTCACAGGAGTGATAAATTGACTCTCCATCATCTGGATTCGCACCCGCGTCGAGGAGAATCTTGGTCATTTCTGGGTCATGGAGCACCCCGCTAGCACCATACAAAACTGATAGTGGTTCATCCAAACCGTTTGGGTGAATATAGAAAGCGTTAGGATCGGCACCTAATTCCAGCAAATACTTCAAGGCATCTGCGGGATCTTTCTTTTCGCACTTAGAAAAGCATAGATAGTGGATTGGCCCCCAACCACTTTCACCAAATGGTTCAATGCTTTGTACAAGAGCCTTGACGCGGTCAAGGTCAGCTACGGCGCACCAGTAGCGGGGATCATCCCCCGGATCACCCTGGAAAGGTTCCGCCCAATAGTCTCTTGCGCTTTCAAGCCACTGATCTAAATTCATAGGCTCATAATACGACAAAAATCGGAGGCTAAAACTAGCCTCCGATCTCTACTTGAAAAGCCAAGTGCTACGCGGCAGCGGCAAGCTGCTGATCTGCAGCTTTCGCAACGCGCTTTGCCAAATCCTTCGGCAAAACCTGATCGGGTGAGAGCATCACCACCAGTTTGTCTTCACGCTGACCAACCGAAGCAAAATAGTCGTCATCACTATCCAGCAGCAAGTCAGGACTCGGCTGGATTTCATCTTCTGAAAATTCATAGATCCCATCAACCCCATCAACACGAAGTCCAACACGTTGGCCTGCGGACATTGCCACAACCATCACCCCGGCGGCTTCGTGAGCCGGCATTCCAAATCGCGTTCGCATATCCACTGCTGGGATAACCGAGCCGCGCAGATCAAAGACGCCCAACATTGCGGTTGGCGAACCTGGAATCTTCGTTGGAGATTGATCTTCCAGAATTCGCTCAACTGCCTCAATGGGTAGTCCGTAAAGTTCATTGTTCAGTTGAAAGACGACAAATTTGTGATCAGCCATGAAACACCTTCAACGATTTGATTCCATCTGACGTCTGGAAATATGCCGGTAACTTTCACGGAAAGAAGGAATAATAGGCCAACCCCATGATTTCAGCCATTTTGACCCTCCTCGCATCCCAAGCGGATGGATCCGCACAGGAGCGACTTTTGAACTTTTATCGCAACACGAATGAGTTCACCGTGGGAGTCCGAGCTCGAGATGAAAGCGGCACTGTTCGGGAGGTCAGCTGGTATCTCAAACGCCCGAATCGCCAAAGCTTCCAATTGAATTCCGGACTATTGAAGTTTGGCTACAATCAAAGTCACGAGGCAATTCTCGCATTCGATCATCGCGATGCAAGCTATGTGGAATATGGCCCCACGGACGGGTTTAGCTCAGCGCCTCCGGGAACCGCCATTTCGTTCTTTTATCCTTCCGATCTGCTCCAACTGATCACTGGTGCATTGGATAACACTGAATTCAAACCTATCCCGAAAATGAATACATATCGCGGAGAGTTTGAAGCCGTCCGCACTCAATATCGAGCAGGGCAAGGCGTAATTCAGGTCGATTTCGCTGTTGATGACCTCGGTCAGGTCGTCAAGCTCATTTCTCGAGATGCGGCGCTTCCCGCTCAATTACAAGAAGTGTACGAATTCACCCCGTTTGATCGATCGCCAAAGCAAATGGGCAACCTGGCGGCTATTCCCAACGGCTATATGCCTGATATCTTGCCAATCCGCTCTGCGCCTCTGGTTCCGGGAGCAAAGCCGCCTTATAGTGAATGGCAAAATGCTCGAACAGGCAAGTCGGATAACGTTCAGCGTCTTCGCGGAACGAAAAACACAATCGTTCTCTTCTCCAGCCCAGAATGCAAGATCAGCCCGAAGCTCCGCACCGATCTCCTCAAACTCCAAAGTGAGCTTGGCAAACACAATGCTGAAATCATAGAAGTCAGCATCGGAAAAGCCAAACCGAAGGGCGAAGGTAAGCACCCGCTTTACTGGGATGAATCAGGCGAGATCGAAAAGAAATGGGGCATCCCAGTCACGCCTTACGTTTATATCACTTCCAAAAAGGGATACATCGCTCGTGCGTGGGCAGGATATGCGGATTCCGAATTCAGCAGAATGAAGAAAACCGTTCTTGGATTCTACGAAAACGAAGAATAACTACGCCTTCAAAACGCGCTCGGCGAGAATCAACGCGACAAAATCATCTACTGGATCGCGTGGAGTGCGTAGTGTAGATGGAATGAACTTCCAAAGCCCTTTTCTAGGGTGATACTGCCAATATCGTTCCCGCGCTTGCATTGTGGTGTCTTTTTCATCCACGACCAAAATGCCGAGCCCTGGGAGTTTGTCTCGCAACTCCTCTACAATTGGGCGTGACCGAGTGCCATTACCAATGACGAGAAGATGAATTTCGTCTTCTTCTCGAGCGGATTCAATGCGTTCAACCAAGTTGTCGGTGGAAACGATGGATTTCCAGATTAAATCCAATTCGCCCGCGCCATCACGACGAACCAGGGCCATTCCACATTTGGAACTACCCGGATCGATAGCAAGGACGATTTTTTCTCCCAACATAACTGGTTTATGGACGCAAGCGGAAGGTCAAACGGAGTTCATCCGCCGCACGCGTTTCCCGCTCAGCAAGTAATTGTAGTCGAATTGGGCGATTTGCTTCCTTGACCCGGTCAACCATCTGCAATACCGTCTCTCGATTCAACTCGCCGAGTGGGTTTGGTTTACCTATAGCAGGAATCATGCCTTTTTCCACCGCAGTCTTGGTGAGATTGGCAGAAAGTGTGTCGAGGATCTGATCTGCGATCTGGCTATCGGTCAATCGGCCATCCACTTGCACCTCAATCACCATGTCGCCTTCTTGGTAGACGATGGGGTTGGGAAGAACGAAAACAGAAATCGGAATCTCCTCTAGCTTGAATCCGTTTGCGAGTGTTCTCAGCAAAATTACTTGTTCGAAGTTTTTGCCGGAAAGTTGCCGAAGGGCGCGCTCAGTAATCTGCTCCGGATTGAGTCCCTGGAACGGCCGAATGACGGCAAATCTTCCCGCAGCACCATTTTGGCGGGCATCGTCTTCTGCTCGCTCAACGGCGGCGGCAAAGTAGTTCTGCGCCTCGGCCAAATTCAGGCGATCGCCGACCGAAAGGCGAGCAAGCTCATCACCGATGTTGTAGATAAGTGGTTGCAAGCGAGATTGGTCAACCATGTTTCGCAGGGCATCTCGAGCATTTCTCAGCTGCTCCACATCCGCATTGAGGGATGAAAGTTGCTTCTGGGCCGCTTCCAAATCCGCGCGATTCTGATTCTGCTGTTTTTCAAACGTTTCATTCAGTCGCTGATATGCGGAATTGAGCTCGCTATATGCTGTTTCCAGCCCATCTACCTTTGTGGTTGATTCATTTACGCGAGCCTCTAGGTCAATATTTAGGTTTTCAAGCTCAAGATTTCGCGTTTGCAGAAGCTTGTTGTCCCCTTCCAGTCGCCCAGACTCCCGTATTTGCCGATCAATTTGTGCTTGCAAATTTTTTGATTGGGCCGCGAGCGCCTTCACCTCATCCGAGGACTTCTTGAGTTCCTTGGTGTACCGTTGAACATCTCGCGCCAGCATCCCCGCTTGATCACGGAGCTTCTTGGCTTCCACCGCCGCACGAGCTGAATCTTTCCGTGCCGCATCCAGATCAATCTGAACCGTTTTGAGTTCGTTTTGGCTAGAAGCCAAGCTCTCATTCGAGGCCGTAAGTTTGCCTTCTGAATCTGTCAGTCGCTTCTCAATATCCGTGCGTTGAGCTTTCGCATCGGTCAGTTCCTGCTGAACCTTTACCAGTTCAGCGCGCGCCTTGTCCCCTTCCAGAATCCAAACTCGAACTGGCTCCACTGCGGCAAACAAGACTCCAATCGTCACCAAGGTGCCAATCATGCCCGCAATGAAGGTGCCGAGCGCGGCGGTGTGTTTCGGGCGGAGACGTTTGAATGAAAGACGCTTCTTCCCTAGTCGACGGCCAATAAGGTCACCCAGGTAGGCAACTACGCCGCCTACCAGAACCATCGCCGCGATAAAGAAGATGCTAACGCCCATCTACGAAATATTCTTCCTCCGAATCAAGTAGACCGAGACGACAATCCCTATGACAATTGGCATAAAGCTCGCCGTCCAGCTGGGGATTGCGCCGCCCTGCGCCATGATCCCCATCACGTTCCCGATGAGAAAGTAGCCAAAGATAATCAACACCGACTGCCAGAAGCCAGTCGCGTTTCCAGCACGGTGATTACGAATTCCGAGCGGTGCCCCCACTAACCCAAAGACGAACGCGGCCAGTGGAACGGAGAACTTATTGTAAAAACCGTACTCCAGGTTGTAAATCTGCTTCCATTGTGGCTCCGGCTCAGCACGCATTTTTTTGATCTGCTCGGCGGTTTCCTTTGAGCTAAATGTATCGAGATCACGCAGATCACGAGCCAGGAAATCTTCGGGGCGGGCTTCATCTACGGCATCGGGCCAAAACCCATCCGGAGATTCGATGATCGAACCATCTTTCACCATGATGACTTTGCTACTCCCCGACGCCTGCCACTCTTCCAAATCGGTGAACTGAAGCTTATCAATAAGCAAGAAATACTCGGGATTCCCTTCGCCGTTGTAGCCAACAATGGTCACGCCAGTGAGCTCCCGCTCCAAGATATCAAAGTTTTTGGCCATGAGTTGGCCAACCATCTTGCCCTCTTCCATCAGAGGAATGCTTGTTGCTTTAGTGCCTTGCGTACTGAGCTGCTTAGCGATCTCAGATTTGAGCGCCGTTGCTTGAGTTGCCGCCGCCGGAACTAAGAAATCGGTCATCCAGTACGCAACCAGCGAAACCACCAAACCAAAAACTCCGACCGGAATAATGATCCGCGGCACGCTCACACCCCCAGCGCGTAGAGCGACGATCTCGCTATCTCCGCTCAGCCGCCCAAATGCAAGGAGAGTTCCGAGCAACATCGCCATTGAGAATGTCTTCGCCATGACGCCCGGAGTCAAATACATCGCAACCTTGAAAACGGTGAATGGAGCAACTCCTTTCGCCAGGTAGTCGGTGAGTTGAAAAAGGAACGAACCAGCCATGATGAGGACTGTAAAAATCGCCACCCCGAAAGCCCAGGGCCCGAACAGTTCTCCCAAAATCAGCCGGTCGATGCGCTTCATTCGCTCTCTTGCTCCGACTTGCCTTTTGGCTTATTGATGAAATCGTATCCCTGCCCGAGATAGAACTTCTTCACCAAATCATTACTTCGAATGGCATCTTGGTCGCCCTCAGCAATGATCTTGCCTTCCACCAAAATGTAATTCCGATCGGTGATATTCAAAGTTGCATCCACGTTGTGGTCAGTGATCAGGATACCGATCCCCTGATTCCGGAGTTTGCGGATGATCCCTTGTAGTTCTTCAATCGTCACCGGGTCAATGCCGGTGAAGGGCTCGTCAAGCAGAATAAAGTGTGGCTCGGTAGCAAGGGCACGGGCAATCTCAACACGCCGACGCTCGCCACCGCTCAAGACGCCAGCCGTGCGATCAAGAATCTGAGTGATATGCAGTTCTTCTGCCAGCTCATCAATCTTGTCCTGGATTTGCTTTTTCGACTGCTTTTGGAGTTCCAGAACGAGCTTGATATTGTCTGCCACCGAAATCCGGCGGAAGACACTGGTTTCTTGAGCAAGATAGCCAATCCCTGCCCGGGCACGGATGTGCATCGGCCAAGCGGTGATTTCTTTCTCATCAAACTGAACTTTGCCCTGATCAGGCTTCACCAAACCAGTAACCATATAAAACGTCGTGGTTTTTCCCGCCCCGTTCGGGCCAAGCAAGCCAACAATCTCACCGGTTGAGATGTCGAACGACACGTCATCGACAACCGCACGGCCCTTGTACTTCTTGACTAAATTCGTACTCGTGATCTTCAAACGGAGCCACCCCCTTTCTTGGGATTCACATCGAGTTGTGCCCCGCCCTTGAGTTCGTAGCCCAGCACTTTCATCTCCGAATTGAGATAGATCACGATGGTTTCCGCCGCCCCAGAACCGGAGTAGCTCGGCCCGGGAGTCATTTGCATATCCACGTTGCCCTTCACGGTCAGAGTCGCGGTGAGGTCGGCCCAGCCCGCGCTCTTAGTTTTCAAAATGGCTTGCTTTTCTGCCGAAGAAAGTTTGTCGAAGAGCATGGAATCGCTCTCAACATCCAGCTCGGTAGTATCGCCAGACTTGGTCTGCTTGACGTTCGCCTTGACGCGGCCCTTCAGATTGGCAGCAAGAAGCGGCATTTTCGCGGCTTTGCCCCCGGTGAGGCTCTCTGTAGTGATGGTTCCACTGGATGCGGTCAAATGTATCTTGGAAGTCGTTCCTCCATCAGAAACTTGTGAATCCATGGTGAATCCAGCACCGAGCGTAAATAGAGTGCTCGATCCCTGCTCCCTCATCGTGATGCGGCTACCAGTCAAGGAGCGTTTTGAGGAGCCAGAATCCGATCGGACAAAAACGTTGCCGATCAAGTCAGCAACCTGAATCTTCCTGTCCCCGCTACTTTCTACTAGTTGAACAGAACCAGAATTTGCCTTAAGTTCCTCAGAATTATCGCTGGAAGTCACGGTGAATGCGCCCGGGAGAGTTACTTTGGATCCCTTTCGGTCTGCATTCTCGCCAATTTGAATCTGCTCTGATGAAATGGTACGGCTTCCTCGAACAACTTTCACGCCACCAGATAATGTCGCTTCATCTAGATAAGCACCGCCTTTGGCGGTCACCATCTTGCCCTTGATCCGGCTGGATTGGAATGTAATGCCTTGCGTATCGCTCTTGCCTTTGATCGGCGATCCTTCCAGATCAAATCTCACCGCATTGCCATCAAAACTCTGAACGTAAATCTTGTCGATTTCCGTGATCGCAAATTCGCCGCCTTGACTCTTCAAAGACGGCTTTTGCCGTTGCTGACCGACGGCAACAAAGCTCGTTGCCGCAACCAAACTCAAAACCCAAATCCATCGACTCTTCATTTCTTTTGAAACTTCTCCGGTGAGCCTAGCTCACTCAAATCGGGCGATGCCCATAAAACGTCACTTGGCCCGAAAGACCAATTCGCTCCCTGGATCGTCACGCTTCCTTCGGCGGCAAACAGCTTCCGATCCTCCATCCACCGAATCGTATCCGCATTCAAGGCTAAGTCCCGCTCCATTGACTTCACTTTGGCTTTGGTGAGAACAAGGCGTTTGTTTTCACTGTCTGCTTTGCCTTCTTCTGCCTCGAACTGACTGACTTCCTTGCCCTCATCAAAGAGCGAACCGGTGACCCCATTCAAAAATGCTTCCTGGCTCCCATCCTCAATTCCCACCCGAGAACTCTCCGCATTGATCTCAAATGCTACTGAACCATCATCGCGCTTCATCGTGATGGTGACTTCGCCAGAATTCACAACTCGGCGACCAGCGGCTTCTTCCGCCATCTTCGAGCCAACGCCCTTTACGGCGGAGCTGGCACCGTCGGCTTTTCCGCCCTTGTTTCCACCAGAAAAACATCCGGTAAGGGCAAGACAAATCACGAGGAAGAAAGCGGTATTTCGGATGTCCTATCCCTCCTTGCAAATCGTCCTTGATGCATACCAGCTAGCTGACCGCAGGCGGCGGCAATATCATGCCCCCGCTCAACTCGCTCAGTCACGTTCACCCCTTTGGATTCCAGCACGCGCCGAAAGGCTTTCACTCTTTCTCTTTCAGGACGTTTGAATCCGTGTCCCGTGTCAACCCAATTGAACGGAATGAGGTTAATAACGTTTGGAACCCCTTTCACAAGCTGCGCTAACTCTGCCGCTTGTTGCTCATCATCGTTCACGCGGTCAATGAGCAGATATTCAAAAGTGACCTTCCGACCAGTAGCACGGTGATAATCCTTCATCGTGCCAACAACTTCTTCCACGGGCCACTTGTGATTCACTGGCATCAAACGGTCGCGCACTTCGTCGCGGGGAGAGTGGAGCGACAGGGCCAGGTGAATCGGGAGTTTTTCTTTCGCCAATTGCTTGATCTGCGGCACGAGCCCAACAGTTGAAATCGTCATATGGCGATAGCTCAGCCCAACCTCTTCATGGAGAATTCTGAGGGCTTTCAGCACCTGATCCAGGTTCAAAAGCGGCTCTCCCATCCCCATCATCACGATGTGACCGATCCGTTTGGGAGAAAGCGATTGGAGAAGCAGGTATTGCCCCACGATCTCGCTGGCATCGAGATTCCGGTCAAAGCCACCCATTCCTGTTGCACAGAAAGTGCATCCCATTGGGCAACCCACTTGACTAGAAACACAGCAGCTCACGCGATCTTCGTAAGGGAGCAGAACGCATTCGTAAACCTGCTCATCCCCGTTATGAACAAGGAGCTTATCCACGTTATCCGTTGAGCGTTTATGGTCGGCAACACAAAGCGGATTGACGACATATTGCTCGGCTAGCTTTTCCCGAAACGCTTTGGGGAGATCAAGCATTTGATCAAAGTCGCTAACCGCTTTGGCATAAATCCAATTCGCAAGTTGCTTCCCGCGATAGCCAGGCTCACCCAGCTCCTGCACGACGGCCTGAAGCTCGGTCGTTGTCATCCCGATCAACGGCCTGCGCGAGGTCATTTTCTAACCAGCAAGTTTACCGTCCGAACCTGAATTCAACTTGGGCGCACTTTGTCCCGAGCCTGGTTCGTTCCGCGCGGTACGTTGCAGGGATTATGGAAATCCAAGGGCAAGTGACACTTAAGCACGGTCGCGCCAAGAAAATTCGCAATCAATACCCTTGGGTTCAGCGTGGAGAACTGCATCGAAAGGAGAATGTCGAGGACGGCGTTCTCACTCGCGTTCTTGATGCCAAGCAAGATTTTCTTGCCATCGGAACCTACAATGGCAAATCCCGCTTTCCAGTTCGAATTCTCACGCTGAAAGATGAGCCAATCACCGAGGAGTTTTTCGTTCGGCGGTTTCGCGAGTCCATCCCCGCACGCGAATCTCTGAAAAGAATCACTGATTCCTGGCGAGTGGTTTTTTCCGAAGCAGATCGACTCCCCGGCCTGATCATTGACCAGTTCAACGGACACTTTGTGGTTCAGGTGCGCTCGCTGGCGATGGAGAACCTTAAATCACTTTGGCTTCCTGCTCTCATCGCCGTATTTCAACCCAAATCAATCTACGAGAAGTCAGAAATGGCAGGGCGGAAGGAAGAAGGGCTTGATTCCCGCGTCGAGCACCTGCATGGTTCGACTCCCGATGTTGTTGAAATGTCGGAACATGGGATGAACCTGCTTGTCCCGATTGCTGAGGGGTTGAAGACTGGTTTCTATCTTGATCAACGCAACACACGCCACGACTTTGCGCAGTTCGTCAGGCCTGGCGAAACGGTGCTGGATACCTTCTGCTACACGGGTGGGTTCTCACTTGCAGCGACCAGGGCGGGAGCGAAGTGCACGGGTGTTGATATCCTTCCCATCGCGCTGGACACGGCCCGAGAAAACGCGCGCCGTAATAATCTAGAAATCCCGTTCATCGAGGCGAATGCTTTTGAGTATCTCGAAGCGGGAGTGGATGGTCTTGGCCCATTCGATCACATCATTCTTGATCCGCCCGCTATCGCCAAAACATCAGAAAAGAGGGACGCGCTGAAATGGGCGATCTGGAAGCTGGTTTATCATGCCTTGCCCAACCTGAAACCGGGCGGAATGCTGATGGTTTGCAACTGCTCGTATCAGCTCACCTGGCAATCCACAATTGAGGCTTGTCGGATCGCGGCATCCGATAAAGGCACAACACTCAACTTAGAGAGGCTGACGTTTCAGGATATTGATCACCCAGCACCGATTCACTTCCCTGAGAGCTTGTACTTGAAGTGTTTGTGGTTGAGAAAGGGGCGCTAATCAACGTCTTCTGAAGTCGCGGCAACATTGATGATCGTTCGAGTTGGGTAAGGCACGGAGAGCTTTGCATCCGTCAACGCTTTCATCACTGCTTGCATCACTTTCGCCTTCACCAATCGACCGTCGTATTCTGACAAGTTCACAAAGAAGTAAAGAGTCAAATCAATTGAACTTTGCCCAAACTGTGTGGCAACAACCAGCGGCCCCGGATCATCCATAACTTCTTCAATGCTCAAAGTCGCTTCCGTTAAAAGGGATTGTGTCGCTTCAAGGTCAGCCTCGTAAGGAATCCCGACTGAGGCTTCAAGGCGGCGAATACTATTTGCGGTCACAACTCGAACATCTTCTTTGAAGAGTCGTGCGCATGGCATCAAAACAACTTCTCGGTTGAACTCCTGAATCGTTGCCGCGCGAGCACCAATTTCAGTAACCGTGCCCCTAGTTCCACCAATCTCGATGACATCGCCGACTTTGAAGGGGCGCGCGATCATCAAATATAAGCCAGCAATGAAGTTTTCTAAGATTTCCTTGAAGGCAAATCCGATCGCAACAGAGCCTAAGCCCAAGCTGCCAACAAGCGTCCCAAACTCAAAACCGGGGACGGAAACGGATGCCGCCAGCAGCAAACCAAGCAAGAAAACTGCAAAAAATGCAATGCGACCAATGAGGAGGCGACCGGTCAGCTCCGCGCCGACTCGCTCTGCCGCCTTTTGTGCTGCTTTTCGCACCCATCGGGCAACTAACCAAAACAGAACGAGTAAGATTAATCCGGCAACCACACCCGGCAATCGCAAGATTGCCGCATTCACCATTTTTTGGATATCTTCCTGCAACTGATTGGCTTCTAGCATTACTTCCTATTCTCCACACACCAGCGCAAGAGGGTCAAAAACTCCTCCTTTTGGAGATACAAACGACCTTCATTTTTGCCCTGAGAGTACTCCACCAGCTCCCGAGGGTCGAATGTGATGAGATCACGAACTGGATGATCCACCGCTCGGCGATACCAGTACTTTGAATTGAACGCATCCCCCTCAAACCGATGAATGATGGCGTGCCACCAGCTCCCTGTTGCCGACTCATCCGATTGACAGATGAGGTGAGCCGTTTCCCAATCCCCCGCATAGAGCCACAACCCTGCCCGAACCCCCGGGCAATCTTTGCGCTCCTCCGCAAGTTGCTTGACGATCTCAATTGCGCGGCGATCTTCGCCTGGCATTTCCCAAGAATCAAATACAGCTTCCGCGTTCCGGGCACGGCTTAGCTCGGGGAATGCTTCGGAAAACCACTCATCGAGCATGAGCTTCATCCTATAGAATCGCGAGCTTGTCGAATAGCCGCTTTTCTAAGTTATCGCGCACGGTGTCGTCCGAGATCAACTCAAGAACCTCGGCAGCAAAGGCGTAAACCAGAATCGCCTCGGCCTTATCCTTAGTCACACCGCGAGATCGCAAGTAGAACATCGGTTCTTCTTCAAGCTGACCCACTGTTGCGCCGTGCGTACACTTCACGTCATCGGCAAAAATTTCTAGCTGAGGCTTGGAGTTGATCGTCGCCGTTGGGCTAAGGAGCAGGGCTTGGTTGGTTTGCTCAGCGTCGGTCTTCTGTGCGTCTTGATGAACAAAAATCTTGCCATTGAACACAACCGTCGCCTTGTCATCAATGATCTGCTTGTAGATTTCGTAAGAATTGCAGTTCGGCAGAGCATGATCCAGTCGCGTGTGGTTGTCTAGCAACTGTTCCCCACGAGCCACGACAACCCCATCCAACCGCGTAACAACATGTTCGCCACCCAGCCAGATGTTTTGATCCAGGCGACCAATTTTTGCACCGAACGCCACGTTATAGCTGCGGTACTCCGAGTTCTCGACTTGCTTGATCTCCCAAAGCCCGATATGGAAATTGGTTGTTGCTTCATCTTGAACGCGGACATGCTCAATATTCGCATACCGTGCAGTGAAAACCTCGGTCACTGGCAGAGTCAAGCAGGTGCTATTCCCATCGGTGACATAACGCTCAACGATCTTGCCGCTGGCATTCTCACCCGCCACGATGAGTGTGCGTGGCACGACGACCATTTCTTCGCCAGAAGAAACGTGGATCACTTCGATCACATGCTCAACTGCGGCTCCATCTTTGAAGCAAATGAACAGGCCGTCATCGAATAGAGCGGTGTTGAGGGCGGCAAAAGTGTGTTCTTCAATCCGGGCTACTTGACCAAGGTGCGCTTGCACTAACTCTTCGTGCTCAATCCAAGCATCACGAAGTGAACAGGCGATCAATCCGGTCTGAGCCGGCACTTCGCTCAGGTTCCGGTCAAAGCGACCGTTCACCATCACAATGCGAATTGGGCTACCGCTCAGGCTGCCAAAGTCTTGATCGAATACAGCGGGGCCACCTTCAGCAACGGTGTAGTCCACGCGGGCAACATCACGGAGTGGGGTGTACTTCCACTCTTCATTTTTGGGGGTAGGGATGCCGTGCTCGCGATGGATTTTCAACCCTTTTGTACGGAGATCCCGGAGCCAAGCCGGGCCATCACCAGACCGCTTTTCGGCCATCGCAAGCACTTGCGACTGCTCGATTTCGTAAGTCATCAAAATGTTGCTCATTCTGCTCTTACTGGGTAGCTCCAGCAAACTCTTCTTCCAGCCAACCGTAGCCTTTTTCTTCCAATTCCAAAGCGAGTGATTTGTCGCCGCTCTTGACAATCTTCCCGCCCATCAAAATGTGAACGTAGTCGGGAACGATGTAATTCAACAGTCGCTGGTAGTGGGTGACCACCACAAACATCCGATCAGGGGATCGAAGAGCGTTCACGCCATCGGCAACGGTCTTAAGGGCATCAATATCCAATCCAGAGTCCGTTTCATCCAGAACGCATAGTCGAGGCTCAAGAACCGCCATTTGGAAGATCTCGTTACGCTTCTTCTCACCACCAGAGAAGCCTTCATTCACTGAGCGAGTGAGAAGATCTTGAGGAAGCTTGAGCAGATCAATTTTCTCGCGGATGAACTTCATGAACTCCATCGAGCCGAGTTCTTCTTCACCATTTGCTTGTCGCTTTGCGTTGAGGGCCGCACGCAGGAAGTAAGTGTTGCTCACGCCAGGAATCTCAACCGGATACTGAAAAGCCATGAAAACACCCGCATGGGCGCGATCTTCGACTTCCATCTCCAGCATATCTGCACCATCCAAGGTGACCGACCCATCAGTGACTTCGTAGGTTTCCCGGCCCGCCAGTACGTTCGCGAAAGTCGATTTTCCACTTCCGTTCGGGCCCATAATCGCGTGGACTTCGCCTGGCTTTACAGTGAGATTGATTCCGCGCAGAATCTGCTTTTCTTCCTCGGCAACAACTGCATGCAAATTTTTGACTTCAAGCATAGTGATAACCCCATTCTACGACCTTTTTTGAACCTAGTCGCGGGCAAATGGGACGATACTGCACTTTTGAGTGCAGTTTGGCCCATGTGAATCTAACCTTCTTGAACGATTCGTGAGAAATCACCGGTTCTGAGGATGATTTGCTCCACCTGCGCTAACAATCCTAGATTCGCGGCCCGAACAGACTCATCTTCATCCATCACCATCGTGGCTTCAAAGAAATCATGAATCGGCTTTTCGAGCTGTTTGAGGTCATCCGTATTCTGAATCGCATCAGCGAGTGCTTTGCCTTCGCTGGTTTTCAAACTTGAAGAATCGAAACTCTCTGGAATCAAAATGCCTTTGCCTCGTGCCGAGGAAAGGATGTTCAGTGGTCGCGTGAGGGTTTGAACCAGTTTTTCGTCCTCTGCTAGTTTCGCTAGGGCCTCACATCGTGCCTTGACCGCCCGCGGAGACAAGACAATCTCCGGACTCCGATCCGCTAACGCCGCATCCAGAATGTCATGTCGGACATTGCCCATCATGGATTCGTAGCGACCTTCAAAAATCTCAACTACCTTATCCAAGGCATATGACACTTCTTGGTTTGCGTAGCGGTCATGCGCTTTCACCAAAAGGTGAGAATAGTTGTCGCCAAGATCATCACGACCCCAAGCCGCTTCGATCAAAAGTGTCACTGCACGGCGTAATCCGAACGGATCACTTGACCCCTTGGGCACCAAGCCCAGCCCGAGGAAGCCGACCAGCTTATCCACCTGATCGCAGATCAAAAGCCCAACCCCAAGCGGGTGATTCAGGTTCAAAGCAGCTTTCAAATTGTATTGCGTGGCGATGGCTCCGGCAACACGTTCCGGCATCCCCTCACGACGCGCATAATCCCCGCCGACGACTCCCTGGAGGCTACTGAGCTCATTCACCAAGCCAGTGCTCAGGTCAGCTTTGGCGTACAAGCCTGCTTGCTTTGCATCGGATTCACAATCTGCAAAATTACACCATTTGGTGAATTCCGCCATCAAATCAGCCAACCGATCGGCGCGCTCGCGGATCGTGCCGAGCTTATCTTGGAACAACATCCGCTCGGTCTGAGCAAGAAACTCATCCATGTTGGAACGCTGGTCTTCTTCAAAAAAGAACTGGGCATCGTTGAACCGGGCATTCAAAACCCACTCGTTCCCCGCCTTGACTGTTGCTTCATCACCACTATTCCGGATCGACACAAACTTGTTGGTGATCTCCCCGCTCGGTGTTCGCACAGGGAAGAACCGCTCGTGTTTTGCCATCGCCGTCACCAAAACCGGATCTGGCAAGTTCAAATAGTCTTCGGAGAATTCGCCTTGATGCGCGGTCGGCCATTCGGTGAGGAAGGTGTTTTCATCCACAAGAGCTTCTGGCAAATCCGGCACCCCGGTCGAAACCATCATCGCTTCTTCCCGGATTCGCCCTTCGCGCACAACCGGATCAGGCTCAACATTCCGTTCTCGCAAGCCGTCAATCAATTCATCCCAAGTCTTTGCTTCGAATTCTGCAGGTGCATCAAACCGGTGCCCTCGGCTCTTGAGGCCACTTTGAACACCACCAACCTCGAAAGGAACGCAAGCCCCATCAAGTGAAGCTAAAAACCACTTGATTGGCCGGGCAAAACGCATCTTTCCGCCGCCCCAGCGCATTGTCTTCGCAAAAGTCAGTGACTGCACCGCGCCCGGAAGCACTTCTTGCAGAACCTCCATCGCTGATTTGCCCGCAACCGATTTAGTCACCCAAACATACTCTTCGCGCCGTTCCACTTGGCTGGGATCAACGCCCTGACCCCGGCAAAATCCTTCCAAAGCCTTGGTGGGATTTCCATCCCCATCAAATGCCGCTTGGAGCGATGGTCCGCGCTGTTCAACCTGCAAATCCTCCTGCCGATCTTGAATGCCATTGATCCCGATAATGAGGCGGCGCGGTGTCCCCAGGCTCTGGCTGGACTCAAAACTCAGGCGTGCTTCGGTCAAGCCCTCGCCAGTGAGTCGCTCTAAATCCTCATAAGCCTTGCGGACAAAACTCGCTGGCAACTCCTCGCAGCCTAGTTCAAAAAGCAGGTTCGGCATGAAGATTTGAGTTTACCGTTCCAAATTCTGGTTCTTTGGTGTGACCTGAGCCGTCTAGTCCAGTAGAATGGGGAGGTGCCTAACTCGGTTTGGGCATGAACCATCTGTTTTTCCGGAAAAAAACACTATGAAGAAATTGACTGTACTGGCTGCCCTGGGCGTCGCTGCAATCAGCAGTGCTCAAGGGAATCTCTTGGAAGAGCCAACCAACATCGCTTTCCGACTCGGTTATGTCTACCCAGTCGACGCAACCATGCGCAATATCTCCCCGAGCTACCTCGGCATTGGTATTGACATCTACCCAGAAGGTTTCAACCTGATGAGCGAAGGCGAAAGCTACATCTCCATCGACTGGTTCGGCAAGTCCGGCTCCGGTGCGAAGGGTAACGCTTTCCCGGTGATGATCAACAACAAGGTTTATAGCGATTCCGGTTACGGCCGATCCTACTTCTTCTACGGCCTCGGCGTGGTCTTTGCTGACCTCACCAACTCAGATGTTGTTCTGGGTGCACGCGCAGGCTACGGTAAGGAACTGGGCGAAAACCTGTTCGGTGAACTCAGCTTCACCTACAGCGATTCCGCTGGCGGCGCACGCGCAACCGCTCTCGGTTTCCACCTCGGCTACCGATTCTAAATTCGGTTCGCTGATAAACCAAACGCCCGAGGCTCATTGAGCTTCGGGCGTTATTTGTTTCAGAGCAGTGAACTAACTCAAAGCCTTTTTCGCGATCTTTTCCAATTCTTTCTCAGCGAGCCGCTCCACTCCATCCCGAGTGAGCAAAACCACCGAAGGAAGCCGTCGTTGGAACCCACCCGTCGCGGAATCCAAAGACGATGCGATATCCAGCATCACCAGCGCATCCAGCAGCACATCATCGCGCTTGCGCTTGTTCCACGGCCCTTTGGTGCGGCTCAAATATTCAAACACACCTCGTATCCGCTCAGAGCCTGAACCAGCTGTCGCGTAATCCATCCCTGGGAAGCGTGCTCCGGCGGCATCAAAGAAATGCACGCTGAACTCTTCATCCTTGGGGTCATAGACCGCCGCAATCGGGAGGAAAATGCCTCCGTTCATCGCCGCTTCCATATTCCCGGCGAGAGCCTTGCTGATCTCCATCAGCTTGCCCTCCGTCGAAATCTGGAATTGATTCAGCCGCTCGTAATACTTGAAAGCGTGCTTGAGATAGCGGCACACTTCAATGGAGCGGGCGTACGCCCCGCTGATCGCCACAACCGTTTGGTCGTCAAGAACCTCAATCTTCTCCGCTTCTTCGTACATGATGAGGTTGCCCATTGTGGCGCGCCGGTCGGCGAGGATCACAATGCCATCTTTATAGCGGAGAGCCAGAACAGTTGTCCCGTGAACAACCTGTTCATCATCGTGATGAGGGCTGGATTTGAAGTCAACCAGCTCAGAAAACTGCCTTGCCATGACCAATTATTCTCCCGAGCGCTGGCGGTACTTCTTCGCCTGGTCGGGGTCAACCTTTTTCATCCGTTTCAGAAGCTCGTTTGGCGCACTGGGGCGATCAACATCGGGCTTGGATGGCCCAGAATCATCACCTAGCTTGCGTTGCGGCTCGGCTTCACGGCGTCGGACGGGTCTCTCGGCGGAAAAAATCATGCTTGCTCCTTGATGCACTGACAAAACTCTGCAAATGATTCTACGCGTCTTAGCCCCTCGTCGTACCGGATTTCTGGTCGCAATTTGATTTCTTCGGTGGTTTGTTGGTTCAAATCGGGTCGCACAACCAGAGAAGTCCAGCTTGCCGTGACCAGATGCTCTTTCCATTTGCTCACTGCAAGCGATCGTACTAACGCTCGCGAATCTAAGTCATCTCCCCTCAGACAGGCTTCGACTTGTGCATCGCTGGGAAGGGCATCAACAAAACCACCCTCTGCCAATCCGGCAAAGAGTTGATCTTCTCCCGAAACCTGGTGGTATTCCAAGTCGAGTGACTGCATGTGCGGATCATGCCAACTCAGCCCCTCGGATTCCCGGAACTGATCCAGTAGCCAATACTTTGCCGCCCAGTCCACTTTGGACTTGAACCACTCAAAGTTACTCTTGCGAGCTTCCAAAAGCTGTTGGCATTCACTCAAATGCTCACGAGATTCTTCATCCAAATCAAGCTCACTTCCCGCATCCAGATACGATTCCGCCACCGATCTCGCCGTTACGAGCCCTTCCTCAGTTTCAATCCGCCCATCTCCCTCCAAATCTCGCGATGTCAACTTGAACGAACGGACAGGATCGGAGACACGCCATAGAGGTGCTTTGCCCTCAAGCAATAGCCGGATGGCAAGCTGAACAAGAAACAGCCTTCGCGCAGTGCAACTCGGCATCAAATTCGCGTCGCAAGTGATGACGTGCATCCTCCGCCATTGCTGCGAATCAGAGTGGGGCTCATCACGAGTGTTGAAGATCGGGCGACGAGAAAGCGTCTCCAAATTGACCGCTTCCTCGAAGAAATCAGCCCTCTGAGAAAGCTGAAATCTCACTGGCCCTCCGGATTCACTCCCCACCTTGCCGGCTCCAGTCAAGAATTGTCGGGCAATCAGCATCGGAGTGATCGCCTGGATCAACTCATCAATAGGAATGTCTCGGGGCACCAGAAAGTTATCATGAGTGCCATAACTTGCACCAGAGTAGTCGGTGTTGTTCTTGTAAACGGCAACCTCACGACCCGTTTCTGCCGCATACGCTTCCGCCGCCCGGCAGACCACTGTTTGCCCCGCATAGTCATGCAGAGCCGCTTGATTCGGGCTGAAACACTCCGGCGTTGAGTATTCGGGGTGCCCGTGATCGTTATAGAACCTCGCCCCATTGGGCAGAACCCAATCCGACCTTTCATCTTCGGCAGATGTCCTCTGGCGCCCGCGATCGTACTCGGCATCGCGACGATCATAGGCAAGCTGCGAAACCTGGAAGCCCCGCATATCCGAACGCGGACTTTCATACCTGTAATCCCAACCAGAATAGCCTTCGTCCGGATAACTCCGAACGAAGGCTATTGCATCGTCTGCCTGATTTTTAACTGTCCGACCCTCAACTGTAAAACCGTATTCGGTTTCCGTTCCGATGAGGATCGGAATCATCACATTATCGGTAGACCGCGAAGGAGCCGCTGGACGGGAATGGGAATCCTGTCGGCACGGTGGAGATGGTGAAGTCACCATCTTTTGGTACGCCACCAACCATTGTGAAGTTGTTCAAAGTACCAACGGCTTTATTGTTTTCGGTGCGGTTGTCTAGCTGATCGACTGACCAGAGTTCAACTGTGCCGCTGTTACCAGAGTAGGTTGCTCGGCCGAACCAGACTGCTGTCGGCGCGGAGAGCGGGCCGTTCATAGCCACAACCATGTGTTGACCGGAAGGATTCGTCGTCGGGAAGATCACCATGGTGAAATCGCCTGCGGCGGTCACTCGGCTGGTGAGCGGGAACCAAGACCCTTGAAGGGCGGTCACGCGTGCACCGGATGCCGGTGGTGCGCTCGGATCGTCTTCCAGCACTGTCCAGGAACCTGGCGAGTTGATAAACGAACCCGGGTTATTTGGATCTGGAAGCGGAATACCATTGTTGATGGTGCCGCTATCGATGAAGAAGCTGCTAATGATGTCGAGTGAACCGTCGGTTCCGCGACCGTTTGCAATACCGTAAGCATCGCCGGATACAACCAGTTCATTTGCCGAAGAAGCATTTGCCATAGTCGGTCGGTCTGCAGTTGCAAGTGCGGAAAGATTGATTGTCACCAAATCGCTAAGCGATGCTGGGATTGGGCCAGCAACATCAATTGAGTTTTCGGTATCAAAAATCGCTTGATTGAACTCAGGAAGGTTCGTCGTCGTGTTGAAGAACAACGAAGCATCGCTGAGATAAATCGGCAATGACACCTGACGACCAGGAACAAGCGGAACGATAACCGGCTGAGTTGGGAGAGCGAAAGTGCCTTCCCAATCCAAAGTGATCGCACCAACATTATCTTCGGTTCGAAGATTCTTGACTGTGGCCGCAAAGTCGGTGAAGATATCTGGAGATGAACCTTCTGACCATTGGAATGTGTTGACAGTAAAGCCATCGAGCTTGACGTCAAAGCCATCCAAACCAGTTGGGAGATCAGACGGAATTTGGGTTACCGGAGGAATGCGCAAATTGACATAGTCCAATTTCGCATAGGTTGATCCAATACCGCGACGCGCTTGACCAGAAAGGAACAAGACACGGATATCTGTCAATGTTGAAGGCAGGTTAACACTGGGGACTTCCCGAGTCACACCAGTTGTACCGGTAGTGCCACCGGCTGTCGAACCTGATCCTGAAGTTGTCGTAATTCCACCGTTACCGCCGGCACATCCGACGACCACGGCACCAGCTACAAATGCTATCCACCAATTCCTCAAGGCAAACTCCTGTTCACGAACGGCGACAAGAATACACTAGTTTTCCCCTCTAGGTCAAAAGTTTCGAGGAGAAACCAGAAAGTTTCTTGCGCAAGTACGCGAATAGACTACAGATTCTGACGCAATTCCGCCCGGGAATCGTTCAAATCAGGCGATTTGGCGAGGATTTAGCCTAAACGAGAGCACTGTGAAAGAATTTTGCTGCTTTCATTGGCGAGCTGATTCAGATCGTTATCATCAAATCCCAGGTTCTTGAAGTAGCCCTGTGGAAGCTCTGGTGCAAGATTTCCAATCCCCATCGAGCATCCCATCTGGTGCGCCAGGTGATCTCCGAGCTGCACCGCGAGAGTGAGCGGATCAAGCAAATCAGTGGCCCCGTGGTGGTTGGCAACAGAATCAGAGATAAAGGACGGAAACTGCAAGGCTTGGAGAAAATAGTCTCCCACCTCGCAGTGATCCATCCCGATTTGCTCTTTTTCTAGTGCGTGGAGCTGTTTCGTTGTTCCCCCAAGAAACTCCGGCATCCGTTGATAGACTGGTGGTAGTGCGTTCGCCATCACCAAGATGCCGATGTTGTGATACAGCCCGCAAAGGGCAAAGCGCATTTCGACTCCATCCGCTTTCTTTTTTGCATAGTGTCGGCAAACATGTGCCGTCACCAAAGCGTGAGCCATAAATTGATCGACAGGGAGCTGAGACTGCTCAAGATAAGACTTGGCGACGGCATGGAGCCCACCGCAACAAGCGGCAAACCAAGACGTTCCAGCATCTAATACGCGGAATGCGTCGGCGACTCGCGCGAATTCAATATCACATTCAACAAATGCGCTGGTTGCCAACCCTTTGAGCGTAGATGACTCCCATTTCTCATCCATTGCGACAAGCCGAGCAAGCATGGTGGGGGCCATGTCCTCCGTTCCGATTACCGAAGCGAGTCTATTAAGCATCGCGGCGACTTGACGTTTCTCAAGTGCCCGTAGTGCGAGCGACCTCAGGGTCACTCCGGTGGATAGTGTGATTGGTTCGGCGGACATTGTTCCCCTTTCCAAGACTAATTCTCGGAGGCAATTAATCCGCACCTGTTCTTTCGAATTGTCAAAGTTTTCACAAAAAATATAATCACGACGATTGAGTGCAGAATGGGCCGTATTTTCCCCGCTGGTAGACTCAAATGACTATGAAAAGTGACGGTCTAGTCGACTTCAATGAGGCTGTCCAAAACCCCGGAAAAAAGCTCAATTTTCCTGTCCATACCGAGCTTGAATCCGAAGAGGATATTGACCTTCTTGAACCTATTTCGGGAGAGTTGAACGGTGTTTCCACCGGGAACATCCTCCTCATCAGCGGAAAATTCAAAACAAAGCTCGTCACCGAATGCGCTCGCTGCGGCGAACCCATTGAACTTGAGTTTGAGTTTTCTATGAGCGACGAATTCGATGTTGAGGGTGTCCCCAGTTGCTATGGCTCGGATGGCTATGCCGAAGTCGTTCAAGATGAGCCTCAACCTATTTTCAAGAAGAACGCGCTCATTCTTGATAGCTATGTTCGGCAAGGATTGCTGATCAATATGCCAACTCAGTTGCTTTGCTCCGGAAGCTGGGAAATTCCGTGCCCCAATCAATCAGAGAGTCATACTGAAGCTCTGAATGCAAAAGGTCACCCCGCGATGATGCAGTTGGAAAAATTCCGGAGTCAGGATAAAGCGTGAAGATTGCCGTAGATGCAATGGGGGGCGACTATGCTCCCGGCCCGATTGTTATCGGAGCCTGCCAAGCCGCTACCGAGATCAAAGGCGAAATTATCCTCGTCGGCGATGAAAATGAAATCGCGAAAGTAACGCCTCCTGCTGGATTACCGAAAAACGTCAGCGTCCGCCATTGCACCGAAGTCATTGGTATGGATGAAAAGCCGACCGAGGCAATCCGCAAAAAGAAAGATTCGAGCCTCGTAGTTGCGGCACGACTCGTCAAAGAAGGCGAAGCTGATGCCCTTGTCAGTGCAGGTAATACCGGAGCTGCAACCGCTGCCTCACTGATCGCATGGCGACAAATCCCCGGGATTCATCGCCCCGCAATCGCCACCGTTTTCCCGACCAAACACGGTCGATTCCTCCTGCTTGATGCGGGTGCTTCCCCAGATGTTGAGCCTCACCATATGGTTGAATTTGCCCACATGGGGATTGCTTACGCGCAACGCGTGATGGGCAAAAAGAATGCAACCGCCCATCTCCTCAACATTGGCGAAGAGCCAGGCAAAGGAAACCAGTTTGCCAAGACTGCCTACGAACTCCTCTCCCAAGAAAGTTGGTTCGCCGGAAACATCGAAGGAAAAGATCTTTTCCGCAAGAAAATTGATGTCGTCGTCTGTGATGCCTTCGTGGGAAATATCCTGCTCAAAGCCTGTGAAGGTGTTGCCGAATTCATCCTGGATGAAATCAAGGGGTCTGTACCAGGGTGGCCAGCCCGAGCACTATTCCTCCCTATGCGCGGCGCACTGCGACCGCTCAAACAAAAGATGGATTACGCCGAATATGGCGGATCACCCCTCCTCGGGCTCAACGGAATTTGTATAATCGGACACGGGCGTAGTAATGCACGCGCCATCCATAATGCTGTGCTCAATGCCGCGCATAGTGTTGAAGCCAAGCTGGTCTCTACGATTCAAGAATCTGTGGCCCATCTCGGCGAAAAGGTTACGACTTCATGAATCCACGCGCAGTCATCCAAGGAATCGGGCACTCAGTCCCCGCCAAAGTCTTGACAAATCTAGACTTGGAAAAGCTGGTGGACACCACCGACGAGTGGATTACTCAACGCACGGGGATCAAGGAACGACGCATTTGTGGGCCAGATGAAGCCGCCAGTGACTTGACTATCGCCGCGGCAAAAGAAGCGCTTGCTGATGCGAGTATGGATCCGATGGATCTCGATCTCATCATCGTCGCCACCGTCACGGGCGACTACCCATTTCCATCAACTTCCTGCATGGTTCAGGATGCACTAGGAGCAAAGCGAGCTGGCTCTTTCGATCTGGGAGCAGCCTGCGCTGGGTTCATTTATGCAACCTCTACAGCGAGCGCAATGATCGAAAGTGGACAATGCAAGAACATCATGGTTCTCGGCGTCGATGTCCTTTCCAAGTTTGTCGATTTCACCGATCGCTCAACTTGCATCCTATTCGGGGATGCGGCGGCGGGCGTCATCCTTTCCGCCGAAGAAAACACGGATCGAGGCGTACTGAAAACCGTTCTCCTTTCGGATGGCTCTGGCGGGAAACATATCATCCGACAAGCCGGTGGTTCTCGAAACCCATCCGTAACCGAAGGTCCAGATGCAGTCCGCAACTCGATTTTCATGAACGGCGCGGAGACTTACCGCTTCGCAGTGGGGGCCCTCGGAGATGCGTGCTGTAAGGTACTGGATGAAGCTGGGCTTACCCCCGCTGATATCGACCTTTTTGTTCCTCACCAGGCTAACATTCGAATTATTGAAAGTGCGGCGAACCGCCTCGGCTTACCGGAAGAAAAAGTGTTCATCAACATCCACAAATACGGAAACACATCGGCAGGCTCCATCCCGCTTGGGCTATACGAAGCCAGCAAACAGGGTCGCCTCAAGAAAGGGGATGTCGTGATGACCGTTGGATTTGGTGCCGGTCTCGTTTGGGGCGCAAACCTGATCCGCTGGTAGGAGCTTATTCGGCTTCTTTCGCCTGAATCCAGCGACCATCCGGGTCTTGGAATGCGATCAGTTCAGGATTTTCTTCACTGGTTAGAATTTCTACGTCTAATTCGCTCAGTTTATCTTCCAGCGACATAAGGTCGTCGACATACAACACAAAGGAACTCCCAGACGTAGGTGCCAATGTGGGTTTTGGCGGCTCACCGGGACGAAGGAGAATTTCCAACTCATCGAGCCGCATCCAGACAAAGGTCTCGTCCTGGACTGTCACGAATTCAAAGCCGAGCACATCAACGTAAAACGCATAGGTCTTGAAACAGTCTCGACAAAAGAATTCAAGATGTCCCAGCTTCATTCCTCTCACTATTGGGTTCAGCCTCGCGCTAAGTTCCCCTATTTGCGAAGAATTGAGTTTCACTATGCCTCTAAAGCAGGAAAACCCTCATCTAAGGTGAGACAGAGCTCAGATTTCAGCAAAAATCCTTTGTATTCGGAGATTTGAACAGAGGAAAGCTCTGGCCGTGCCAGCAAGCGTGAAAGCACACCGTGCAGCTCTTCCGCTTCTGACAATGTCAACTGAATATCAACATCGTTCAGATTGCGCCCTGTGGAATAATCTCGAATCGTCATTTTCCTGCCCCATTTCCAGATTTCTTATCCCGATTTACTGGACTTCATATCTATCAGGTTCCGTAATTGAATAAGAACCGGACTTAATGACTGAAACGCTCGGATATCTAGCAGGGTTCAACGATGTGGATCCAACGGCGATCAGGATCTTGAACTAATATGCCTGGGGGATCAGCATCATCAAACTGGTGAGGGATTTCCATTTCTTTCAAAGAAATGAGCAAAGCTGGGCGATTTGAAGCTAAAAGTACAAGTGCCGTACGCGTGCACTCGTACGGGCCAGGTTGCTTCTGTCGACCTTGTTTCAAGGTCAAGCAAATAGTTCCAAGGCTCAGTTGAATAGTGTCGTCTTCCTCAACTGACGCAAATCCTAGCACGTTCAAATAAAAGTCACGAGTGTCATGGACATCCGCGCAAAAAAGCTCGATGGTTCCGAGCCGCATGATTTTTGTTATACCGAAAAGTTGTTGAAAATACAAGAAATGTCTCCCGGACAATTGTCTGGGAGACATTCACTATAGGTTCAGTTCAACTTACTGAGATTTGACAAGAGCGTACGTTTCTTTCAGCGCTTCGCCGCTCTTTTGGAGCAGTTCGCGCTCTTTGTCGCTGACTGCCGGCTCAAATACATTGACCACACCGTTGCGACCAACGACTGTCGGCATAGATAGCGAGATGTCGCTGATGCCAAAGATGCCGTTTTGAGCAGAAGAAACTGGGAGGAGCTTTCCGTTGTTCAGGGCAATTGCTTCCACGACTTCTTTGATGGAAACGCCAACTGCGCGACCCGCACCGCCCTTTTGAGCGATAACGGTAGCACCGGATTTCTTGGTTTTGTCGAACAGTTCGTCGCCGAGTTCTTGCGAGAAACCAGGGATCGAAGCCATGTGCACACCATTGATGGTTGCGGAGCTCCAGATTGGCACCATCGAATCGCCGTGCTCACCTAGGATCAATGCCTTCACATCGTATGCGCCCACCTTGAAGTGGTCAGCCATAAGAGATCGGAATCGAGCCGTATCAAGAACGGTTCCCAAACCAAGGACTTGCTTCGCTGGGAGAATGCCGGTTTCCACGGTCAGGTGGGTGAGGATGTCAACCGGGTTAGAGACAACCAGGATGGTTGCGCCATCAGCTAGCTTGACCTTCTTGAGCTCTTCCAGAATCCCTTTGAACAAGCCAACGTTTCTGTTGATCAAATCCAGGCGGCTTTCGTCCGGCTTGCGTCGCAGACCAGCGGTAATCACAACGCAGTCGCTGTTTTCGACAACGCCATAGTCACCGCTAGTAAAGACTTGGTTGTTGAGCAGACTAGCGCCGTGTCGCAGGTCGAGGGCTTCGCCAGCAGCGAGATCTTGGTTGACGTCGTTCAGAGCAATTTCGCGAACGATTCCGCCGAGTTGAAGGGCAAATGCGGCATCCGATCCAACGCGACCACCGCCACCGATAATGCTAACTTTCATAATACGAACTCTTGCCTCAAATGAGGCTTGATTTCATTATGGGAACAGGTTCGGGGCAACGCTCGGGACAGATGAGACGATTAGCGCAAATCCCAAAGATAGCTACCGGAATCAATAATCGCGCCGGACCATTGATTGCCGACTTCACAACCACGCTTGACAGATTCCATCGAGACTCGCGCCATATGACCATCCGCAAAAGCGATGTTCACCTTTGGCGAGAACCAAGGATACAAGCCCCCATTGACTTCAACTTTGCCGTCTTCCCAATCCAAATTACCGCGGTAAATGTCGTCATCGGGGATGCCGTTCAAACCGAAAGTATCGATAGAATTCCGGCCTTCGTACCGACAAGGCGGAATGATGAGATAATTTCCGCCACCCCTTGGCTGACCATCCTCAATCTCCCAGGCGGACTCTCCAAAGAGAATGGTCTTGGAAACATTTTCAATATCGGTTGAGCTTCTCGGTCGTGAAGTCCAGGAGCCCTGCTTGTAAATCGGGGAGAGATATACAAAGTTGAACCCAACATTCGAACGCATGGAGGCCAAATAGAACCGCGTGATCGAATCACCAAGAGTGATATCCGGATCAAAAAGCGTGAAGTTCTGCGGGCGCGTTTGGTCAACTGGGCATTGGTAAAGATCAAAATCGCGGGTGTAAGGAAGAACGCTCTGTACCCAAGTTCGATCCACGCGCGAATCCTCAACATCCGGGTTATATCGAGCCAATGCAAACCGGTCGTCGTAATCGATTTGGTAAAGCTGCATCCCTATGGTGGATTGCCGCATCTTGTCAGTCCAAGAAACGCGCAACGCTTCTCGCCGCGACACAGAAAGTGTCGGGAAGAGGAGTGCCACCAGAATGGCTATGATCACCATCACGATCAAAACTTCGATCAAAGTGAAACCGCGCTTTTGATGCTTCTTCACGGAAATTCGCCCAACTTTTTGGGCCCAATCTCCTAAATTATATCACGCCAACCGGTTCCCCAAGTGAAAGCACGCAATTGTCCAACGGTGCGGAATCCAAGTGTCTCGTACCATTCAATCAGCGGGCCATGGCATTGAAGCACAACCGGAACCCCCAATGCAGTTGCCTGAGTTTGCACTTCGCGCACGAGCGAACTCCCCATTCCTTTATGCCGAAACTGCGGGCTGACACACAAGTTGTATAAGCCAACTGAATTCGGAGTACGTGACATCATCACCCCGCCCAAAAACGCACCAATCTCGTCCCGCACCGAGATCAAGCGGTGAGTAGAGCGGGCCGTCGCCTCGGCAATCTCGGCTCGGATGGATTGCGGAGTTCTCACAAAAAACTGATCGGCCATGAATCGCGCCATCTCTCGGCGAGGAACAAGCCCCTCCATCACCTGACCGAACTCTTCGTACTCAACACCATCTGGCTCCCAGATCATCTGGCTGAGCGTCTGCCGCACCATGAATCCAGCCTGAATCAACCTCTCGGAAAGGTCGGTTGGGCGATCACCATCGGTCACGAAAATCCAAAACCCGGGCCAGTGATGACTCAGATCAGCAATCTCTTCTGCTAACCCATGTACGGGATGGCTCGCCTCAAATCGAGCCGCAAAGTTACAGAACGACAGGCTGGATGGGCCACGGACAACAACGTAATCCGACCGCCACTCAATTTCACTTTGAGGGACGGCTCTCGCCAGCTCTAGATATGTTTCGATAACATTTTCTCGAGCGGCAAGATGCGGGCTCAGAATACGGTGCTCCAAAACACTCCAAACGTTGTTTTTTGTGGTGTGAACATCGCCCCTACCGATATCCCACGGTCAAGCTCTGAACCCAGGAAAGCTCTCGGCCCACGCGGGGAGAACAGGATCGAACCAAACGCCTTGTTTCCTTCTAGCCGCCAGACATCCAGCCCGGCGAGAACCTGCATCCCATCTTCAGGATTGAGACCAACACCTACCCGAATGGTGGGAGCGTAGAACGTTTTGGGAGCATCAAAGCTCTTACCCGTGAACTCACTTTGGAAGAAGGAGGAGACATTCCGAACTAGTCCACGCTTCACCAAGAAACCGCCGTAGTGTCCAGTCTCTAACCAAAGAGTCTGGTGTGGGCCGATGGCATCTTCCAAACGATCCGTTGCCGATAGCGGCACGACTTCATCATGGCGCGCCCGGACTATGTAGATTGGGCGAGGATCGCTGGGTGAAAGGTACGTCAGGGGTTCAACCTCTTTCAGTGCCTCCCGCAAAGATTCCTCGGTGTAGCCTTTTCTTCGGAACTGCTCGCGTTGCTCTGCCACTTTATTGGAATGGAAGATGATATGTGCCATATCCACCCCGGCGAGCAAAAACGCACCATATTTGAACCTGGGCTCGATCCCAAACGCCATTGTTGAGACAATTCCACCCAAACTCGTACCGGTCAACCCAAGGCGATTCATATCCAACTCGGGCCGGGTTTCCATCCAGTCCACCGTCCGGCGGATATCAGAGACGGTTTGCGCCATCTTCTGCTTCATATCCTCGACATCGGCCTGGATCATCAGTTCACCACTGCGATAGCCTTCAGGTGTTCGAGAGAGGTGATATGGCATCGGCATGATGACGCTGGCAATACCTTTCGTCGCGAGAATCTCAGCAAATTCTTCTTCCAAAGTGGAATCTGTTGCCCCCCAATAGTGAAGGAGTAAGACGACCGGAACCTTGCCAATGCGATTTGTTGGCACGTACACCTGAAGTCGAACGTCGTTATTCTCAGGATATTGCGAGGGCCGGGCCGTCGGAAACGACATCCAGTACCTTGCGTAATACTCTGTCTGAGCGGCAGGTCGCCACTGACCAAATTCGATTTTCTCTGGGGGATCAAGTAACCCTTGAGCCCAGGTCAGTGATGATACGGTTGCCGCTAGCAAACCGGTTATGAACAGTCTCGCAATGGTCGTCAGCTTCGGCATGCTCGCTTCTCTGAATGCGTCCAGTTTAGACAATGCAGCCGATAATGCCCTCGGGGAAATGGGCCTGAAGCGGAGCACCGCTCAGTTCGATAAATCGATCTCGGATTTCTATCGGAATGGTTTATTTCGATCACCATTTTATGAGGCCTGTTTTTCTGACGTTTGGCGAACCCCTTACCTACTCGAGGTCACGCAAGAAGAACTCACCTTTGCCAATCAACAACCCCATAAGACGATTTCGCTCGCTTCCCGTCTCACAGATTCAGGCGTTCGTCGCGATCTCTTGGGTGACCCTGCCGGTATCGCCGCCCAAAACACCACTGATAAGAACTCCTTCCGTGTTGCCCTAGAACGCATGAAACAACGCGGGCTCATCACCACCGATATCCCTCCCACCGACTCAATCCCGCTAGAAGTGCAGTCTGCCGCGGCTGTTGTTCTTCAAGTCATGATGGACTCCGAACCGTACCGGGAGGCCGCGTTCGCTGAAGTTCAAGAAATGTCTGATACATTCAAGCGGGCTATCACCACCGATCCAGATGTTGCCAACCCAGTGATGGAGCGGCGAAGCCGTCGCGAAATCGAAAACATGGACCTGGCTCCGCTTTATGCCGGTGCGCAAGACATTGCCGCTGCCGTTCAGGTTGCTACCACTCGCGTAACAACTCTCGAAGGGGGTTCGTTTATGTGGCGACTCACCACCGCACTCGGCGACATTGTGCTTTCCAGCGGTTCGGACAACATGTACGTCGATCAGAAAATCTTGCTGTGCATTGATCTCAGCGGGAAAGACACCTACATCAACTGCCCAACGAACCAAACGGTGAACCAATGGCTCAGCGTTGTGATTGATCGTTCTGGCGATGACAAGTATCTTTCCAGCAGTGGGTTCGAGGGCAAGACCGTAGCGGAAGCCACAACCCGAAAAGCTCAACGCGGGCTACCTGGCCCCGGCTCGGCAACCATGGGATACACATTCCTCATTGATATGGAGGGCAACGACCTGTATCGCTCCGCACGCTCTTCTTTTGGATCGGCGACGTTTGGAGTTGCATTTATGCGAGATTCCGGCGGCGATGACATCTACGATGTGTACGGCGAGAGCCTCGGCTACGGCAAATTCGGCATCGGCATCCTTGAAGATGTGGAGGGCAAGGACATCTACACCGGATTCACCCAATGCCAAGGGATCGGGATGCCTGGCGGCGTTGGCTTGCTCATTGACCAATCTGGGGATGACACCTATCTTGCTGATGACACCGTCATTGACTTCCCTAGTGCGCAATCTGCCGAACACAACGTCAGCATGGCGCAGGGAGCGGGCTATGGTCGCCGCATGGATTATGTCGATGGTCGCTCCATCGCTGGTGGAATCGGGATGCTAATCGACACTCGTGGCAATGACTCCTACACCTGTGGCGTCTTTGGGCAGGGCACCGGATACTGGATGGGCGTTGGTGTCCTCACCGATAAAGACGGTAACGACAAATACACCGGTCAGTGGTATGTGCAGGGAGCGGCGGCTCACTTTGGCATCGGCTACTTGCAAGATCGCGCTGGCAAAGACGAGTACACCGCCTATATGAACATGGCGCAAGGTGCGGGGCACGACTTCTCGGTGGGCTACCTCATCGACGAATCTGGAGACGATCTTTATCTCGGTACTTCGCTATCGTTGGGGGCAGGCAATGCAAACGGAATCGGCATTTTCTTCGACCTGGATGGGGCTGACACTTACACGGCAAAAGGGAATGACTGTTTTGGTCGTGCGCGAGCCAATACAGATGGTTCGCTCCGGTCAAAAGCGTTCTCCCTTGGGTTCTTTTATGATGGTGGCGGCCGCGACACCTATCCCGCTGGCTACGACTGGATTGACAACGCAAAACGCTCGGTGGGATACGCAACCAAAAACGATCGTCCCGAAGACTCTGCCTTGGGAATCTTCTACGACCGATAACTGTTGGTCTTGCCTATGACGGGAGTAACATAACCGGCGCGCATGATCCCAATTCGCGACAACATCGTCAGCCGGGAAAAGCCGATTTTGGTCTACACCCTCATCGGTCTTTTGGTGCTGATTTACTTCTGGGATCGTGGTGGCGGGCTCAGTGGGCCGAGTATCGCTTTTGCCGACCTCACCTTCCGTCCACGCGAAGTCATCAAGGGGTTCACTTCACTGGGCGACCCGATGGCATTCGCGAAGATTTTTACGAGCATGTTTCTGCACGGGAACCTGGCTCACCTCATCGGGAATATCCTGTTCCTTTGGGCGTTCGGCCCGAATGTCGAGCGAGCCATTGGCGGAATGCGATTTGCGCTCTACTACCTTTTCTGGGGAATTCTCGCCGCCGGAGCCCACATCTTCGTTGATCCCGCTTCCATGACCCCAGTTCTAGGAGCATCAGGAGCAATCGGCGGAGTTTTGGGAGCGTATTTCCTTCTCTTCCCGGGGAGCCGTGTCTCGGTTGTGATTCCGCCGCTGTTTTTCCTGCCGTTTCAGGTCGCAAGCTGGGTGCTCTTGGGAGGCTGGTTCCTCTTTCAGATATTTCTCCCCCAACAAGGGGTGGCAAACTGGGCCCATGCGGGGGGCTTCCTGGCAGGAATGCTCACAATTCTGATGCTTGGTGGACGAAAGAAAGTCCTTGCTGGGCGTGACTTCAAAGAACTTGAGGATGACGATGACTAAACCACCGATTTGGGTCTGGATATGTATGGCTGGGCTGGCGATTGCAAGCCTCATCGGAATCTCGTATCGCTACAAAGTCGAGAAGTCGAATCGCGCCGTTGGAATTGTTGTCGAAGCGCAGACCGTTGCCGATCTGAACCCCTCCATTAGCATCCAGGAGAAGTGGCAACTTCTGAAAGAAGCTGGTGTCACCGGGGTGGTCATCAACGAGGAGTATCTCGGCGAGTGGTATGGCAATAAAGTCACCACCAACCAAGTTTCCGGCATCACCAGCATTGATTCCCGCAATGTACTCCCCGGAGAGCTTGCGCGCATCGAAGATTCTCTCAAAGCATACGGCATCAGCTATGGACGCGCGGCAGAAGGTGGATTTCTGGTCACCGCATCAGAAAGCAGCCTCAAACGGCTCTCTCTCGGCCTGCCGACAAACCAGCTTCCTCCTCCAGAACTAGAACTAGACATAGTTTCGCGCTTCTCCAACTCAGAGTTACTGACAAAAGAGGCAATGGCCTGGCTCGTTTCCACCGCCAAATCACAAGGGTCGGAGTATTTCCTTCCGCTTGGCGATGCCGTTCCTGGGGCAGCTAAACACATTGACGATTTCATCGAAATTCTGAGCGCTAACCAAGTCAAGTATCTCGAAGCGGAATTCACCAAAACCGTCGGAGAATCCGGCGTCAAAGCCAAACACCCAGAAATGGTGATTCGTCTCCATGCCGCGCAGTCAGCTGAGCTAATCCGTATGGGCAAGGCCGCCGTTGTGGAGCGATACGCCAAAGCCGCCCGCGAACGAAACATGCGGATGCTTCTCGTTCGCCCAATGGACGTTTCGGATGGAATCGAAGGATTTGCCGGGTTGGTCAGCTCCATCAAAAACGCAGTGATCAAAGATGGAGGCGGAGTCAAAAGTCCAAGACCATTTGACAACCCTGGACGCCCCAGCTGGATTCCGATCTTGATCGCCGTTTTCCTTGCTCCGATTCTGTTCTGGGTAGGAACGGCACTGTTTTCAGGTGGATTGGGCAAGCTCGCCGGATTGGCCGGAGCTCTTGCAGGGTTACTCCCTGCCCACCCCTCTTTTATCGGGTTGGGAGCACTCGCCGGCTCAATTGGAGTTCTCTTGGTCGGATATATGTGGCTTCTTAGCCAAGAGAAGATCAAGCCGCTGATCGGATACCTTGTTGTTTCAGTAAGCAGCATCGTTGCAGGGCTCCAGGTGGCTGGGTTGATGGTCGGGCAACAGTACATGATCCAAGCGGCAATCTTCCCAGGAGTCAAAGCACAAACGTTCCTGCCGATTTTCATCATCGCCTACCTTTGCCTTGCCAAATTCACTCCGATCAAAGATTTTCTCAAGACACCGGTTCAGTGGGGCACAGCGTTCGGAACACTTTTCGTCTTGATAGCTCTGCAGTTCATGATGTCGCGCACGGGCAACGATAACCCGGCGGGTGTCAGCGGCCTCGAGCTTCAGTTCCGCGACCTGCTTGATGCTCTGCTTCCTGCCCGACCACGCACCAAAGAATTCATGATCGGGCACCCTGCCTTAGTGGTTGGCCTCGGGCTTCTTGCTGGAAGCGTTGAGAAACCCAAGTGGCGCGGAATTGGGCTTGCCTTCCTTGCTTTTTCCGTGATTGGTCAAACCAGTGTCACCAACACAATGTGCCATTTGCATACCCCCGTCGAACTCAGTCTCATGCGAGTCGTCATTGGTCATGTCTTCGGTGGTATTCTCGGACTTCTTGGTTTGGGATTGATTAAATCTTTGTTGCCACGCTTATTTGAGGGAAAAACGGGCAGTGTCTAAGTTATTACTTGCCGGCTATTTTGGGTCTGGGAATCTCGGCGATGATGCCATTCTTCTGGGCTTTGCTCGGGGTATTGAGCCCCATGGTCACGAATTCAAAGTTGTTGCGGGGAGCGCAGAGCGACTCATGCGCAATTACGGGCTAATCGGAATTTCAAAGACTGAAATGGATCGCGTTAAAACAGCGATCAAAGAGTGTGATGCCTTGGTCTTCCCCGGCGGGAGCATTTTCCAAGATGTGACGAGCGTCCGCAGCGTTGCTTACTACAGCAATTTGGTCAAGCTCGCTAAGAAAGAAAACAAGAAGGTGATCATGCTAGGTCAAGGGATTGGGCCACTCAATCGCTTTATCGGCAAGAGCATGGCGGTGAGCGCATTCAACTCGTGCGATGCCATCGCCGTACGCGATCCCCAATCCATCAACACGCTTCGCTCGCTTGGCGTCAAGGTCAACCCTCAGCTCACCGCTGACACTGCATTCCTGCTTCAAAAACCAGAACTGAAAGAAGAATCATCCAGCTTTGGTGTTGCCGGGATGAAAACCATCGGCATTTCTATGCGCCCTTTTGGGAAAGAAAAGGAAACGATGGCGATCTTCACAGAGCTCATCAAAAAGCTACACGGGGCGGGATACGTGCCCACGATGGTCAATCTGGATGAAACGGAAGATCAACCGCTCGTCACCAAAATGGCGAAAACATACGGCGGAAAACTTCCGGAATTGCGCGGTGTCAATCATCCAATTCAGCTGATGGAGCGACTGTCACGGATGGAAGCCATTATCGGGATGCGGCTTCACTCGGGAATTCTTGCTTCGATCGTGGGTGTTCCTCCGTATTTGCTCTCATATGACCCCAAAGTAAGCGCATTTGCGAACGTCATGGGCTTCTCAACCCCTCTTCCCATGGAAGGGATCACCGCCGACCGAATTTTCAATGGCTTCCAGACTTTCATCAAAGATCGAGACCGAATTGCGGAAAGCATCGTCAAGCGAAGCGAAGAGCAGAGAAAGCTTTCTCAAGGGAACATTGACCTGCTCAATCAGACCCTTGGCTAAGCCGCTCACCTACGCGTTTCTTGCGTTGGGGATCGCTGTCTCGGCTCCAAGCCATGCCGAGAGCAAAACCGTTCAGTTCCTTTCCGATAAAGTTCTGAAGCGAATCAAGATTACAGGGTATCGAAGGCTGGGTTATCACATGAACTCAGTCACTGGCGACCGAGATGCATTCAACCAAACCAACTACGGCGGGCTCGGCGGAAACCGCTTTACCGATCTTGGCGTGATCCGCGTGGAAGGTCGCAAGGTTGGCGGTTACCTCGATTTCGATTTCAATATCCAAGACAGTCGTTTCCAAGACCCCCAAGGTGAGAAGTTCACCGTCGCCGTTGATGAGGGCAAGTGGAACGGTCGTCTTGGAGATATTCGCGGTCAGCTTCAAAACACGAACCGATTTGCCCGTGTGAACAACACCCTCCGCGGAGTTTCGCTCGCTTATGCCTCAAAAGGGTTTGATGCGCGAGTCATTGCCAGCGAGGCGCGGGGACAAGCACGTACTGTCACCATCCAGGGCACAAACTCATCCGGTCCGTACTACCTGCAAAGTAGCCAAATCATACGCGGCTCAGAACGAGTGGAAGTTGATGGCGTTCCCCAGGTCTTCGGGCAGGACTACACGATCGACTACGAAATCGGTTCCATCACATTTATGAACCGGGTGACCCTTGCCGGCAAGATCATCCCCCCGACAAGCTCTATCGTTGTCACCTATGAATCGTTCAACTTCAATGGTTCAGCAGGACGAATTGAAGGGGTTGGGCTGAGTTACAACTTCGGTAAATCGGGGAAGGTTGGATTCACCGGCATCCGCCAGATGGGGAACGGCACCAATCAGCAATCCACGCGTACCGAATTCTTCCAGGGATTTGGTGCACCATCAACGCCCTACTTCCTGCAATTTGAGCCGCTCCTTACCCAGCCGATCATCATCCGTGTTGACGGCGTCATCCAAACCGAAGGGCTGGATTACCGCTTTGACACAGGCAACCCGGCGATCTTCTACTTCAACCGCTTCATGCCTGCCGCCAGCGATATCCAGGTGGTTTACACGCCTAAACCCACCGCTGACGTCCAGGGTGACCGCGAAACGATTGGTATTGACTACACTTTGCCACTTGGGAATAACGGAAACCTACTCCTTTCCCATGCAACAGGACGCCTCACGAATACTTTGAACCCATCCAGCGGATCGGCAAAGGCGGCCGAACTCCGATACGGAAGCGGACCATTCACCCTCATCGCTGGAGTGCGCGATGTACCCGACGGATTTGTCTCCATCGAGAGCACTTCGTTCAACCGAAACGAGAAGGGACACAACTTTGACCTTGAATATAAACCCGAAAACGGCCAAATTTTTGGCATACGACAAAGCAACTACAGCATCGCTCAGCGGACAGTTTCTGGCTCCACCACTAATATCACTCGCTCTCGATTTGCCCGTGCGGAAGCCAGCTACACCCTTCTTGGCGAGGCAAACAAAGGTTGGCCGATCTCTCTGACGGCAAGCCGAAACCAAGCTCGTACCGCGTCCAATGAGTCGGATATCGACACGATCTCGCTCGGCACCAACCGCGTATTCGGCAAGTTGAACACACGACTTTCAGCAGAAAAGCAGTCGGTGACGGGCACGACATCCGCAAACCTCTTTAGTTGGGTTCTAGGGGCGGACTATACATCCAGTAATGTGTGGAGCTTCAGCACAGAACTCGGACTGAGCCAAGTTGCCGCCAATGGCGAAAATGGCACCGGTCACGATATCAGCTTCACCTCCCGCTATCGCCCCAGCGACAGTTTCAACGTTCGCCTTCAGCTCGCCGATTCTGATGCGGGGCGGGTCAGTTCGATCTCAGGATTCAACAATGGATTTGGCACCGGATATAACGGCAACGGATTCACCAGCGGTGCCGTTAGCCCAACTACGAACGCCGCCGCCGCCGGACGCCTTATGCGTCTCAGCGGGGACTGGCAAGTTGATGACCGCCTTGCTCTTATTGGCTCGGCTACGCTATTCCGATCAACCGGGAATATCACCTCCAACAGTGAAACCCGTGCGCTCAGCGGTGGAATCGACTACGATCTGGGCGGACGAACTCGTCTTTCCGGCACTTTGGATTTGAGTGACACACGGTTCATTGGCTCCGGGGTTCGATCTTCGGCAACAACGCTCAATATGTTCCTCAACGGGAGCCCTGCGGGCCGATTCTCGTACCGTACTGGTGTGTCGGCTCTGGTTTCCGGTGGAGATAGCCAGTTCAAGCAAGATGCCCTCACCTTCGAAGCGGATATGAACTATAGCCTTGCCCCACGGCACTCACTCAATTTCAGCTTCAATTCGGGGCAAGTGACCGGTTATTTGCCACAGGATGACCTGGACATGGCTCTCACCTATCAATATCAGATTTGGGAGTCGCTGGCCCTCAACGTTGGCTACCGATTCCGTGATGTCAAGAACCGTGACATCAACTTGACCAGCGGCGCATATCGCTCCCAAGGGCTCGATATCGTGCTGGCCTTCAACTTTTTCCGCTAGGATCTATTCGTAACTCTCAGGAGGAAATATCCGTTAAAGAGTTACCAGGAAGACTGAGAAATGAAATTATTGAATTGGATTGCAGTTGGACTCTCGGCTTTCGCCCTTTGGGGTTGTGTCGATACTGTTCCCCGTACGTCGTCGATTACCGGCAACGTCCTCGACCTAGATGGCCAACCCGTGCGAGACGCGACTGTGCGTGCTGGCGGATTGACCACCCAAACATCCGCAAACGGAGCTTATTCCTTCAATTCGCTGCCGAACGGGCAAGTGGAAGTGGTTGCTGAGATTTTCAAAAATGGTCAGCAGTTCCGGGGACGAACCAATGTTCTCAACTTCGAGAACGATAAAAACGGCTCTGTCAGCATCGTTGTTGTCCCAACGAACCAGTCAGCAACTTTAACCGGGATCGTCCGCGACCGCGATGGCTTTATGCTGGAAGGAGCATCGGTGTTCGTTTACAACGGCTCTGGTGCCAGCCACCGCGCCTTCACCAACCTGAATGGTCGATTTACTATCCGTGATCTTGCTGCTGGATACACATACGCGGTCAGCGCAAGTGGTCAAGGTTATCGGAGCGACCAAACCACTTTCCAGCTCAACACCAACGAGACCCGCAACCTCGATTTCATTCTTGATAATCCCGGGTTGCCAACTCTCGATCCTCCGCAGAACATCGGTGTCACCTCGCTTGTTTCTCACCCAGACGCAACGCGGGCCGTCGGCAAAAACGAAGCCATCGAAAACGTGATGCGGCTTTTTGACGGCAAAGACCGCAAGTTCATCAGCCGTTCTCGCGACGTTCGCACGGACATCAATGTCGAAGTGGAACTGTTCTGGGATGAGCAAATCTTCCCCGATCAATTTGGCTACGGCATCTACCGCGCGGCTTCGGCAACGGGTGCACTCAGCGGTGTGGACTTCTACTTCGAGCCTCTGGCTCCGTACTATGTTGATGGCGGCTTGAACCCGTTCAGCACATACAGCTACGCACTCACAACCATCTCAACTCTGTACCCCGACTTCCAAAATCAGACGGAATCGTCACTGAGTTCACGGATAGTTGTCGATACGCTCGGCTTGCTGAACGTCAACGACGTTCCCCTCACCGGGCCGATTACATTCTCGTGGCAGGGCGGTTCGGGTGCCGACAACTACGTTGTCTTCGTATTTGATGAATTCCCCTCGATTGGTGTCGATTCTCTCTGGAATAACGCCAACAACCGCACGGTTGGACTGAGCCAGGTCTATAACGGCCCATCGCTTCAAGCTGGTCGAACATACTACTACCTGGTTCTTGGGCTAGCGAATGGCGATGAGAGCCGAACGATTAGCCAAATTGGAACGTTCATTCCTTAGAGGTTTTCAAACAAGCATGGGATTGAGATTCATGAGGGCGGCAATCGCCGCCCTTACTACTTTGGGAGTGATGTGCGTGGCATCCGCGCACACGCTCACGGTTGAGATTGGTCAGTCACGCGGCGACCAACTCGACGACTATCTGGACGCGGTTGCGCGGAACTATAACTTCCGCCTTGCGAAGCTTAGCGACAAGATGCGCGAGCTTCGTGGTGATACGGCAACCTTCTCGATGCCGCTTCGTATCGTTCTCACTCAAAACGGTGTTCCTCTCCCTGTGCGACCTCAGGGCCGCGCCGTCGGATCTCTCATCCCAACATTTGATGCCACGGGCGCCCGCGCCTTCCCCAGCGAATACCGCACCTACCTCGAATCTGTTTTCACTGCTGCCGAACCAGCGATGAATGCCACATTTGGGATGCCAAGCTTAGGCGGAATCGTCCACGTCCGGAACTACGACGCGGACATCCAAGCTCGCCTCGCTGTCAGCGGCGGCTACTACATCCCGAATGGACCAGATGGTCCAGAAATCCGATTCCCTGTCTATCAAAGCTCAACCAGCGCGGGAATCAACTACGTTCACACTCTTTTGCTGGCTTATCTCGGTACTAAGGCGTACATCCACGATGCCTACAACGAAGGATTTGTTCGCGCGGCAACCATGCAGGTCGCCCGTACCCCAGGCTCAATTCCAAGCTCAACTTCCGATGTTATCGAATCCACGCTCGACAACCTCTACGATGTCAGCACATTCTATGATTGGAGCAACCAACCAGGGATCGGAGCTAAGCAGTTCATTGCTCCAAACCTACTGAACCAGCCACTTCCCCTTGGCGGAAGCACTGGCGGCATTTTCCTACTCCGTATGCAGATGGCGGGAACCGCTTGGGCAAAAGTTCTTGTTCAATATCCCGGTTTCATTGCTCAGATGAACTCCTTCCAGTATGCGAACTTTGGTTCGTATAACACGGAGGCTCAGCTCAATGCCCTTGGTCAGTTCGTGATCAACGGTCTTGCTGGCTCCGGTAGCGCGACCGTCGAAGGTCTGTCCTACACCGACTGGGTGAAGCGTCAGCGCATCCTGGATATGCGCGGAAACGGCGGCGTAAAGGTCGTTCCGCAAGCATTCCCCATTGATCCAACGCCTGCCTCCAACGATTACGGCGTATTTGGTATCGTCCTGAACGCTTTCCAAAGCGACCCGATCGGCAACGAAACCCTGCTCGCCGGACAATCTTTCCCGATCTTCTGGCGCGATGACTTCAACCGATTCTTCACCAGCGCGCAAGATGACATCATCAGCGTTGCCGATGGCTACGGATCTATCGTCCCGAACTTTCCCGAAGAGTCAGCCGATAACCGCCCGTACCGAGTGACTATCGACTTGCCGTATGAAGGCAAACTCGCTCGCCTTACTTTGCCCGCTGGGGCAATCGCTACGGGCACAAATCCGACGCCAAACACCTTCTACGGAACTCTTGTTGGATTCCCAGTTTTGGCAACCGGAAATTACGTGGTTCGTCTCACTTATGGAGCGACAACGGTGGATTTCTCCGCCGCGAGAAACGCTTTCGGAGGCACTCCGCTAGTCGGCAACTTTGATAACGCGCAGACGATCACCGTTCAAGTCATTAGCCAAGCCGGTGTAGTGATGAGCCGCACGGTGAACAAAGGCAAAGGGGCACTGGCCCTCGAAATTCGCCACCCGGACAGCTTCACAAGTCACGTCTTTAGCCGACCAGGCGAACTCCGCACGGTCGCCATCCCGCTCGAGCCATTTCGTCCCAATGCGGCTGACATTCTTGGTCTGACCGACGATCAAACGCTCACTGCTCGCTACGACCCCACGCTCGGTCGATACATCTTCTATCCCGATGAAGGTGAGTTTGAAGAAGGGCTCGGCTACTTCGTCCGTGGCACATCGCAAAGCGGTGTTCTGGTGGAGGGGACAACTTCTCCTCGCACCCCGATCGCGGTCGCGCTCAAACCAGGCTGGAACCTCGTTTCCAACCCATCGCCTGGTTCAAGCCTGCCGCAAGTGATTACGGGAACATCTTCCCCGCAATCGTGGAGCTCTGCTCTTGGCACCGTAATCGGAACAACCTTTTTCCAATTCAACCGCGACCCGGTGAACCCCGATCTCGGCACACTCCTTTCCGCATCCACTTTCGAGACCGCCAAGGCGTACTTCGTGCGCGTGCTTGATCCGAATGGCGCGGTTCTCGTTTTTGGAACACTGAGTAGCTCCGCTCCTCAGGCCAGCCGAGCCGCCATTAGTGTCGGCAACGCCCTCGCCGCGCGCGCTGTCTCTCGAAGCCGAACTCAACTCGGAAGCTGGATGTCCCAAGTGCAGATGTCAAGCGACCTTGGCCACTTCTGCGCTTGCGAAATTGGACAAGCTCCTGGTGCGTTGCGCGGATTCACAGATCGTGAAGATTCTCTTCTTGCTCCTGGGCCAGGCGGAACTCAAATTGTCGTCACGGACTTCGGGCCGCTTTACCGCGATATCCGGCGAGTAGGTGATCGAGAAACGTTCCAAATCACCGCTGTTGGCTTGATTCCGGGTCAGTGGTACACATTCCGCGCCTCGAATATGCTGGGCAATACCAGAATGCAAATCCGCCCTGTCGGAAGTGCCCGTGGCGGAGATATTGGCTCGGGTGGCGCATATCGCTTCCGTGCGACAGCCACCAAGCAAGTCTTTGAGGTGACCCCACGATGACAACTCAACGGACGAAAGCGTTCTTTCCATGGTTTCTTCTTGTCATGCTCCTCATCGCGCTGGGGTGCGGGGGAGGCGGTGGTGGCACGGTCACGAATTACAATCTCAGCGGGTTCGTGATCAATATCGAAACCGGTTCTGACCCAGATCCCGTGGCAACCGTGCGCGTCGGCGAAAACGCTGTCCTTACCGATTCCACCGATGGGTTTTTCAATATCCTGGTTCCACCCAACACGACTTCGCTGACGGTCACTTACACTCCGACTGGCGGAAGCCCGATTGTTCGTTCGTTCAGTTTTGCTGGCATCACTGCCGATACTGATCTCGGCGACCTCTTTGTTGGGCCTGAAGAAGTCACCCTCACGGGGACGGTCCAGGACTCCACGACAAATCAAGGACTCTCTGGAGTCACTTTGAAAATTGCCGGGCGGCAAGCAATCAGCGCTTCCGATGGATCGTTCTCAATCCCAGGCGTTGCGTATTCCAGCAACACGCAAACGGTTTTCTTTGGACTGCAAGGTATCGCCACCAAAACCAACTACTTTCAAGCCAATTTCAGCCCGACCTCCACACCCGTGAACGGAATAGTGGGCATCGGAACGATCTCCATGACGCCAGTGGGAGGCACTACGCCTCCACCTCTCCCGACGAATGTGAACGGTTCCACTACCCCCGCGAACGCGGCTATTGGTGGCACAGTTGAAATTCTCAGTGGAACCACCGTTATCCGAACAACCATCATTGATGGACTCGGACAGTTCAAAGTTTGGCTCCCGGCTGGGACGTATACGGCCCGGGTTACATCCTCGGGGGCATCTGGAACGTCTAACTTTACGGTCACCAATGTCAACAGCCAAATCTCGATCACTGTCCCCGTCAGCTAAATCGCAAGCCACGAACTTACTTGCATTTGCTGGATTGGTGGGCGTTATTGCGGCCGTCTACGCGGGCGTCAGCATGATCATGCGCCAAGACCCGATGGCAGCTTATCGAGATACAGGAGAACCTCGCAACCGCGAAGGCATTGTAATGAAAGGCTTCGAGATTCGCACTTATCAGGGCGAAACTCTTCAAGTCGCGGCGGATGTTGATAAGGCAATCGTTCAAGATGACCGCACCCAAGTGACGCTTGAAGGCATCAGTGATGGACGATTCATTACCGATGACGGTGACACCTTTGGCTTTGAAGTCACGAAAGCGGTCTACGGGCGAGTCAGCAAAGCGTTTGTTGTGGAAGATGGCGTCCGCATCACGAACGAAGATTTGGACTTAAAAGCCGAAGGATTCGTTTATGATCACCTGACTGAGCAAGTCCAGATCAAAGGGCCAGTCGAAGGCATTGTCAATGGCGGCACCATGAAAGCCGAAAACGTCGTCATTGATCTCAACGCAGGTGAACTCCGCACCGACAAGATGGCTTGGGTCGGCAAGCTAGAACTCCAGAACGGCAAGCTCTCCACCTGGAAAATTGACGTCGGTAAGTTCAAATACAAAGATGGCATCGGCACATGGACAGATGCTCGAGGACAAGATGACGACATGATCATCCGTTGCAAAACGATGACTTACGACAAGAAAAATGAGATCATCACGGCGGAAGGCGATGTCAAGTACTTCGGTATCGACGCCAATGTCTCCTGCGATAAGGCGGTCATTGAGCGCAATATCGGTCGCGCAATTTTAACTTCTAACACTCGGGTTTCGATGCTTGTGAAACCGGAAGATCAATCCACACCGAAAGAATCGGAAATCCCGCCGCTCACCCCGTTCGTCCCCGATGAAATCAAGGGAAGTCGTCCGGCGGCTCCTCGGACAAACACTCAAGAGAGCCCGGTTCGCAAAACCGACAATTTGCGGCAATACCCAACCGTAATCGAAGCGGGCAAGGTGGATTACTACTACAAAGAAGGTCAGCGGCGGGCAACTGTTACTGGTTCACCTTGGGCGCGGCAACAACTTGGTGCTACTGACTGGCGAACTATATCTTGCCATTCCGCGCAATACGATGGCGAGCGAGAAAAGCTCACATTGAAGTCAAAGGCAGACAATGTCCGCGATGTGCGAATGCGCAACTCTGTCGGGGATGACCTCATGGCGTTCTATCTCATCGTCAGCACCAAAAAGGATGATGACGAAATGGAAGGCGAAGGCGTGATGGGCACGCTCATCTATGAAGAAGAGCAAGGTGGCGGTGGTTCAACCGGAGGCGGAACAGGATCCACAACCAGCGGCGGACTTCCGACCATCAACGGCCCCATCGGTCGCGGTTAGAGTTCGCCTTTGATCCCGAGCGCCTCAGAATTTCCACGCATCGCCGTAATCAAATTGTTGATGTGATCATTCAGCGGCAACTCAATCAGTTCTGCCCCAGAGTAGACATCCTCTCGATTCACACCCGCTGCGAAGTTGAGTGTTTTTAGCTTCTTGGTCACGCTCTTTGCTTCCAAGTCATGAACTGATTTGCTGGGGCGGACATAGCAACATGCAGTAATGAACCCACTTAGTTCATCGCAAGCGAACAGGTGTTTTTCCAGCGGCGATTCTGGCTCAACACCGGTTTTGGGAGCGTAGTGGGTGGCAATTGCACGGATAATCACCGGATCAGTGCCTCTCTCTTCCAGCCACTTCATCCCCCAAATCGGGTGTTCATCGGGGTGCTTTTCGTAATCAAAATCATGAAGCAAACCGCAGACTCCCCACAGCTCAATATCTTCGCCGAGTTTCTCGGCATACCACCGCATACAGGTTTCCACTCCCAGCATATGCTTGCGGAGGGACTCGCTTTCGGTGAACTCACAAACTATCTGCCAAGCTACTTCTCGATTCATGGCTCTAGTTTGCCGAATTTTCGATGCGATCCAGCACGAATTGGTCTCGATGGCGACCGGTGAGGTTCAAAGTACGGTTGCCATCTCGCACGCAAAGCTCCTCGCTCGGGGGCTCTTCTTTCTTGCCGGGGCGGATGAGGTAAGTCACTTGTTGATGAAGCGGCTTGACTTCCACTAAGCAAAGGGTTTTGCCCTCTTTTTGCGGGAAGCTGATATTGACTGAATTCAGTGGAATCGGATCAACGTGCCACTTGATCGCCTCGCGAATCTTCCCTTCAAAAGTATCTTCTTTCGCTTCATCCTTAAGGTTGAAAAACTCCTCTTCCAGTCCAAGGATCGCGCCGTCATCCTGCACTCCGATCCACACACGACCCCCATCTGAATTCAGAAAGGCGACAATCGCACGAAGAACATTGAACTTCAAATCGCCGACTTTTTGTTGTCGACGCCGATCCCATTCCCAACTTGCTTTGAATTCCGTCGTCGCATTTTCGGTTGAGATTTCAAATCGATCGAAGAGCACATTCCCCGGCAAAATCCCGATGTTCACAATATGATGGATGTCTGGCCAAGGGGCAGAATTCGCACGCAGATGTTCCAGAGCAATCCGGAAACGAATCGCTTCAGCACAGAGATCGTCGGCGCAAAAAATATTCCACTTGCTCCAATCCTTCCCCGACTCTAGCGCTAATCGCACCCACTCTCCAACTCGAATTCCTGATCCCGCGTTGGGTTCAATCACTGGATCCATTTCCGGGATTGCGCAAGAGTGCACTTCCCCTTCTCCCATGAACTCGGCTTGAAGTTGGGAGATCACAATAGGATCAGCAACCGGAATTTTGAGAACGGAATTCCAAAACTCATTTGGCGGCGGGAACGGCAATGTATCCGATTCGCTGGTTGCGAGCAAAACCGGGCCGAGATATTCCGTCGACCCCACCGCTCGGTTCAACAAACTCCGAACACGACCAGATTTTGTGCTCGTCGCTTGCGACAGCAAGATATGAACCATTTGGTGGAAGCAATAAGGATGATCCTTTGCTCGCCAACGATTGACCAACCCAGAAACAAGCATTGATCCCTGAATATGATCAATCCCTTTCAGGAAGAGAACGCGCAGTGCCCAAAAGCGCAGGAGTTCAACCCGTTTCTCAAGTGGGAGTTTAACCTTCCAATTCCGCGCAAAGAGATCACACTGCTCAGAAAACTGTCTGAGCAGTGGATCCACTTTGGCGGTCGCTTCGCGCTCCCCTAACATCTATTAAAGATTATAGATACTTCTTCCACCAATTGACAATTTCTTTTAGTCGGTGTATGCGAAGATCGCTTGGTCCGTTGCGGCTCATTCCGTGACTGGTTGAGTCTGGATAACGGACAAATCGGCTGGGGATCCCTTGCATCTGCAATGCGTGGAAAACTTGTTCTCCCTGCTCCACATTACATCGCAGATCACCAACCGAGTGAATGATTAAAGTTGGTGTTGTAACCTTATCAAAGTAAGCGATTGGAGATTGCCGCCACATTTCTCTGATCTTTTCAATATCACCCCAAGCGTAGCCACCGAAGTATTCATCATGAGCTAGCGGGAAGTCCGAGTTTCCGGCCATGCTTACCCAGTTGGAAACACAACGGTCTGTGATCGCCGCTTTGTAATCTTGAGAATGTCCAATCGCCCAGTTCGTCATGTAACCACCGTAGCTACCACCCATGATTCCAATTCGCGTTTCATCGATGTCATGGTCAAACTGCATCCACTTAGTCACAGCATGAATGTCATCCCAATCTACAGAACCCCAGTTTTGGAAGATGCCACAACAAAATTCCTCGCCATATCCCTTCGATCCGCGCGGATTGCTGAATACGACTGTGTTGCCTTGGGCGCAAAGTAACTGGAATTCGTGGAAGAACCCAACTCCATACTGCGTGTGCGGGCCGCCATGGACTTCCAGGATCCCGGGTGTTTTGCCTCCACTTGATGGGCGCATCACCCAAGCGTGAACCTTCTTGTCATTTGTCGAATCCACCCAAATCTCTTCTGGCTTAATCAGTTCTAGCTCATCTAAAAGCTCGCGGTTGTGATCGGTGAGAACTTTGAATTCGCCGTTTTCAAAAACGCCAACGTCATTGGGGCGTTGCCAGTCGGCATAGGTCACTGCTTGACGCTTTCCATCATTACTCAATGAACAAGGAGCCAGAAGATGCCAGCCGCTCGTCAGAACCTTGACTTCTCCAGTGGCAACATCAAATTCACCGATTTGAATTTCGCCATGCCAAGCAATCGTCACGCGGATGGATTTCCCGTCCGGCATCCATTCCATGCACTCTCCGCCACCTGCGCCGACATCGCTCAATGTCGCGGCCTGCAAACAGTAATCAGCGGAATCGGAGATACATCGCTGCTCGCCGCCGGAAACTGGGCTGACATAGAGCCTTGTGTTCCGGTCTCCCCAAACATGGTCTTGCTCTGTATCGCCGAAATACGCCACAAATTCACCACATGGTGAAACTGATGGCGACCCCTTAGAGCCTTTTTCTAGTCCAGGAAGCATCGATGCATTGCCATCAAGGTCAACTCGGTAAAGCTGCTCATTCGGCTTTTCGCGCATCGGATGATCTTCGGCACTATGAGCAACAATCAGCCCGCTAGAATCTTTCAACCAATCGAAGGAATAGAAATCCAGGCGACTCGGGCCGTAAAGCTCATTCGCTTCTCCGGTTTGGACATTCACCAGCCAAATTGCGTATCGCTGATTCCCAAAGTAGCCATCCCCATCCAAGCGATACCAAATGTCATCAATTTCCACTGGCGGGGTACTCAGGCCATTGCCCTTGCGCTCCTCAGATGCCTTTTGTGTCCAAGCAGCGTGAGTCGGACGGAATCGGAAAGCAATCCACTTTGAGTCCGGTGACCATGCCAATGAGTCGACTGAACCTTCTGGCAAATCAGTCAACTTTGTGGCTTCGCCGGGGACATCCATCGGAAGCAAATAAATTTGCGCCATCTTGTCCTCCCGACCAGAGATAAAAGCGATGCGACCACCACAAGGAGACCAACGTCCATTCGCGCAACTCGAATCCCCTTGCGTTAGCTTTCGCCATTTACCCTTATCGACATCAGCAAGATGAAGATGGCTGATTTTTTTATTCTTGTCGTTGTCCGCTGCTAGCGAGTACAAAACATGGCCCCCACAAGGAGACATCTGAACGTCACTGACCACTTTGATGCGGGCGATATCTTCTGGGCGCACAGGCCGTTTACTCATGCGGCAGATTCTACGTCATCCCGAGTCAGGTAAACCCGAATTCATGGAGCTCGGGCGGAGAATTCAAATCAAAGGAAGCTCCGGAAGCGGGAAATCGACCTTTGCCAAACGCCTGAGCGAGATCACTGGCATCCCCTACTACGAAGGCGATACGATCTATTGGCGAGCCAATTGGACAGCCCCTACAAACGAAGAATTTGCTGATCGCTTGGACAAAGCTCTCTCTGGTGAAGAGTGGATCTTTGACGGTAACTACGGCTCCCAGTCTGAGTTTTTTAGTCAGCGGGTAGAGACAGTGATCATCCTCAATTACTCCTTTTGGCTGATCATGAAGCGGCTATTGCGTCGATCCATTCGCGATGTCTCTAGTAAGAAGATGATGTACGGGCACTCTCAACAAACATTTCGCGCTGCCTTCACGGGAAAGATGGGGCTGATCCCCTACACCATCCGCACCTTTCGAAGGCGTTTACGGCAATACGATGAACTCGATGCCAACCCGGGTCATATCCAGGTGATCCGATTCCGACACCCTTGCGAGGCGGATAAGTTCCTCACTGACCTGCAGAACTCAGTGCCAAAATAGAGCTGTGGTCACCGTCCGAGTCAGCATCAATTTGAAACCGTCACTTCTCGATTCCGCCGGCAGAACGGTGGCGAGTTCCCTCCGCGATCTCGACTTCTCTGAAGTGCAAGATGCCCGTATTGGCAAAACTGTCACTCTCCAAATGGAGAAGTACGACGAAGCTCGCGTGAAGTCGATGTGCGACAAGCTTCTCGCCAACCCTGTGATTGAGGACTACACGTTCGAGGTCATCGAATGAAGGTCGCCCTTGTTCGGTTTCCCGGTGCGAACTGCGAACAAGACGGTTTCCATGCGCTGAATGATGACCTCGGCATTACCGCAGAATACGTTTGGCACGCCCAGGGCAGTCTGGATGGCTACGATGCTGTGTTCCTCCCTGGTGGGTTTACATACGGCGACTATCTGCGGTGCGGAGCCATTGCCGCCCGCGCTAACATCATGAGCGAGGTCATCAGGTTTGCCAACGAGGGACGACCGGTTTTCGGCCCATGTAACGGCTTTCAGGTGCTTTGCGAGGCGGGCCTTCTCCCTGGTGCGTTGATGCAAAACGAATCCGAGCGATTCCGCTGCGAAAACGTCTTGCTCAAAGCTGTGAACCGATCCTCTCCGTGGACGAGAAATGCTGATCAAATCGTTTCGATCCCCATTGCTCACGGCGAAGGTCGCTACGTTTGCGATGACGACACCCTGAAAATGATCCACGATCTGAACTTGGTCGCATTTCAGTACGTCAATGCATCAGGCGAACTGAGTGAAGACGCAAACCCGAACGGATCAATCGAAAACATCGCTGGCCTCGTGAACAAGCGCGGAAACGTGCTCGGAATGATGCCTCACCCCGAGCGAGCAACGAAAAAATCGCTGGGTGGCGACGATGGCCTGGTGATTTTGCGGGCTTTTGCTGAAAGTTTTGAGCTTGTGACCACCTAAGGTCATTTCAGTTTTCGCCTATAATGGAGATTGTGGTGAGGATTACAACCGTTATCCTATCAATATTGACTTTGGCCAGCGTTGCTTTTGCCCAAGAAAAGCGCGTGGTGGGTGTGTTGGGCCAATCGATTGAGCCGACAGAGATTCGCGTCAATATGGATTCAAAAGCGCGTGTGCTTTCGCGCGTCCAATCGTATCAGTATCTTGTTTTGAACAAGACGAAATACGACGCTTGGTATTCCGTTCTACTCATCAACGGCAAGACTGGCTATATCAAATCCGAAATGGTCGTCCAACTCCCGTATAACGTGGAGATGCCGGTTCGCCAAGTTCAGCAGATGACATCCCGCTCGGGATCAACTCGCAAGCCCGCCAACGCCGGCACCAATGTTGATTCCATGCTGGAATACAGTTTCAACTTTATTGGTACGCCGTACAAATGGGGCGGCAACGATCTAGAAAGAGGGATTGACTGCTCAGGATTCGTGCAACAGCTTTACGGAGGGATTGGAGTCAACCTTCCCCGCACAGCCGCCGAGCAAGCAAAAGTTGGTCAGCCAATTGAGCGACTAGAAAATCTCCAGAAAGGTGATCGCCTGTACTTCTGGGATAAGAAACGCGGCAAGATCGGTCACACAGGCATCTTCCTTGGCTTCTTCCAAGATGGAGGCGCGTATTTTATCCATAGCTCTAGTAACAATAAGGGCGTGGATGTGGATGACCTCCGGGTCGAAAAGTGGCGCAATATGCTCGTCGCCGCACGACGATAAATCAAGTTTGATTTCGTGGAAAATCCACCACTCAGTGGTGGATTTTCTCATTTGCCAGGTATCATTTTGATGCCATGGAAGGCCTAGTTCAGCGAAACATCGCTCCTTTTTTACAAGATGCATGCGCCGATACTCCAGTTGTTGTTGTCCACGGGCCTCGCCAATGTGGAAAGTCCACTCTCGTCAAAGATGTCCTTAATCTCGAGTACGTCACACTGGACGACAACCTCGCTCTTGATGCCGCACTCAACACCCCTGGTTCATTTCTTGGTGCATATCCGAACGGGTGCATTATTGATGAAGTCCAGCGCGCCCCACAGATTTCTCGCTCTATCAAAGCGGCGGTTGATAAAAATCGCAAGCCTGGAATGTTCGTGCTGACCGGCTCAGCAAATGTTCTCGTTCTGCCTAAGCTCAGCGACTCGCTTGCCGGGCGAATGGAAGTGGTGCCCCTCTGGCCCTTCTCCGTTGGGGAGCGGCGCGGTTTGCGGGAGGATTTCGCAGCCAAAGCTTTCAACAATGAGCCCCTGACTTCCCTCGAATTTGATCCAGAAGAAGACATCCTGAAAGGAGGGTTCCCGGAACCGATCTCTCGTGATTCTGCGCGGCGGCGTTCCGCTTGGTTCGAGCAGTATCTCAAGGCACTCATCGAGCGCGACATTCGCGATCTGAGCGATGTGGAAGGGTTGCGGCAAATCCCGCGTTTGCTCCGCACTCTCGCCGAAAGCACTTATGAAGTCCTCAATATCGCCGCCCTGAGCCGAGCGACGGGTGTCCCTGCCTCTAGCTTGACCCGCTACCTGTCATTGCTCGAAGGCGTATTCCTCACTCGCACATTCCCGGCTTGGACATCCACGGAAGCCCGGGTAGCCAAAACTGCCCGGGTGGGATTCACAGATACAGGGTTACTCTGCCATCTGCAAGGGATATCAAAGCCGGATCGCCTCACCCCTCAAATCTGGCTGAACTGGATCGCAATGGAACTCCATAAGCAGTCCACGTGGAGCGACGAGCCGTATGAAGTTAGTCATTTCCGATCCGCACGTCAATGGTCTGTGCCGATAGTTCTTGCCCATCGGGATGGAAAAATCATTGGAATGGATTTTATTGATCGACCTTTGCCGGAGCCAAACGATTTTGAAGGGCTAGAGTTCCTGGAATCCATCGCCGAGGAAAACTTCCACCACGGCTACATCCTGCATACAGGATCAGAAATTCAGAAATTCACCAAGCGGTTGACAGGCATACCCATGACAATGCTCTTCGGTTAGACTAAATATGCGCCGTGTCCAGGCACATCCCTTGGCATCACAATTCCTTCAAAGGTTTCTAGCCCGGTCGCCGGATCAGGATCAAGGTTGAAGTGGTTATCCAGGTCAATGTGATCGCAAAGCCCACTGACCGCTGCTCCGGCAGCTATCGCAATGGAGCTATCAGACATACACCCGATCATCGTGCCCAACCCAAGCGCACGGCAGGCTTGGAGAACCCGCAGACCATCGGTCAGCCCACCGGTTTTCATCAATTTCATATTCACACCATCGCACTTGCCGATGATCTTGGGGATGTCGAATGAGGTCTGCACGGATTCGTCCACAAAGATCGGCATTGGACGATTTTCAAAGATGTGCGGGAGATCATCTTCGGCTCCCTTCACCAAAGGCTGTTCGATGTAATCGCAACCTCCCTCGGCGAGCCACTTCATAGATTCAATCGCACGGGGGACATCCCATCCCCCATTGGCATCGGCCCGGAGCTTGACTCCGTATGGTTCAGCCGCTTCTTTAGCGGTAAAGAAAATCTCCTTATCGTGATCCTGTCCTTGCGGACTCCCGAGTTTGATCTTCAGTGCTTTTGCACCTGCGATTTCAATGACCTTCGGCACTCGCTCGCGAACAACGTCTTTGGGCTCAATCCCAATTGTAACGCTGGTGGGAACTGTCGGTTTCGGCAACCCAAACAACTGATAAAGCGGCATCCCCGTTTTCATTCCCACCCAATCCCAGAGGGCAATGTCCAGCGAAGCAAGAGCTGCCATCGGAATCTCGCGACGAACGCCTTCTTCCCAGATTTCCAGAATGGACTGACCCAACGTATCCTGAACAAGCTGCTCCAGCATCTGCGGAGCTTGTAGATACAGATCATCCGGCGCGCCCGTCCCGATGGCGGCTTCACCGCAACCTGTCACGCCATCTTTTTCAACGAAGACAAACAGGTTTTTTGCGCTTGCGGTTGTGCCTCGCGAAATTGTGAGAGGAAAAAGTCGCTTGACTTCTATGACGCGGTGGCTGAACTTCATGCCCCATTATGAGCACGAAAACTCAGCCACCACAATGCAATCAGCTTTCGTCGATCAAGAATTCTGCGATCAAATTCGCGGTATCGCGTAGCGCGTCAATATGTGTGCGCTCATAGCCATGCGATGTATCCACGCCCGGCCCGATGAGAGCAACCTGTGCAGTACCACCGCTTCGCCAATACGCCGATCCATCGCTGCCATAGTACGGATAAACATCCGGCTTGAGATCAACACCAGCGCGATCAGCAATATCCCGCAAACGATTCGTGAATTCCTTGCTGTACGGCCCGCTGGAATCCTTCACACAGATGGAACAGTGAGATTCCGAACCGTTCTGCCCGGAGCCAACAACCGCCATATCCAGGATCAAAAGCTTATGAAGATCTTCCGGCAACGAATCCATCCCACCATGACCGACTTCCTCGAAGTTGCTGACTAAGAAACTCGTGCGTTGAGCCGGAGTGATGTCCACATCTCGAAGTGCCTTGATGGCCGCAAGACCGCACGCCACACAAGCCTTGTCATCCAGGAAGCGAGAGCGAATAAAGCCGGATTCGTTCTTCACAAATCGCGGATCAAGGTAAACGAAGTCTCCGACTTCAATCCCAAGCAAGCGAGTTTCTTCTGCGCTCGTAGTGCGCTCATCAATTCGGATTTCGAGGTTGTCCGCATTGCGGGAGGCCGATCCTGCTTCCTTATTGACGTGAACCGCGCCGTTCGCCAGCACAATGCTTCCCTTGATGCCGTTCCCCGACCGAGTTTGAATCGTGACGCCTTCGCTTTCGACCGTTGGCCACATGATGCCGTTCAGAGCATTCATGCGCAGGCGACCATTTGATTTGATCTCAGCAACAACCATCCCCAGCGTGTCTACATGAGCAGAAAGAGCGCGAGGCTCAGCGTCGTCCAAGCCGTCCATTGTTGCCACGAGCGCGCCCTTGTGGGTGATCTCGGAACTCACGCCCATATTGCTGAGTTCCTGCTGAACAAAGCTCACCGCCCAATCCGTATCCCCGGTCGGGCTCGGAGTGTTGATCAAATCCTCCAGGGTCTGGACAAGGTAGTCCATGGAAATATCAAATCTGGCCATTGTTTCGATTTTAGCCCGATGACGATCTGCGATGTTTATCGGAAGATAAGATCGGTCAAGAAGTAGTTCGCCACATAGATCAAAACCATCGTGATCACAACGGTTCTGGTGGTGGACGCGCCAACTCCCACCGCACCACCTTTTGTACTCAAACCCTGTTGGCACGCAACGACAACGGTGATGAATCCGAAGACAATGGTCTTGGCCATACCCCCCACGACGTCACTCAGTTCTAGATACTGGCGGATCGAGCGCATAAAGATGCCTTCTGGCACGCCCACAAGTTGAACAGAGACGAAATAGCCCCCGAGAACCCCGGCGTACATCCCCACAAGCCCAAGCACCGGAAGCATCACAGTTCCCGCGATCAGCCGCGGGATAACGAGGTAGTTGATGGGTGGGACATTGAGGGATCGCAAAGCTTCAATCTGCTCGGTCACTGCCATCGTTCCGATCTGTGCGGCAATCGCCGAACCACATCTTGCCGCCACCATGATCCCGGCGAGGATTGGTGCGACCTCCCTCGCCATTGAAAGAGCAATGGAGCTTCCTACCAAAGAGGCGGCACCGTAATCCTGCAAAAGCTCCGCGAAATACAGAGCCAAAACTCCACCGTAGGACATCGCGGTCAGCGCAACAATCGGAACGGAAGATGCTCCAATAAATGCCATCTGGTGCACCGTTTCTTTCCATTCCCGAGGATGGCGGAACAGATTCTTGAGCGCTTCCCAAACAATGATGCAGCACTCCCCGATAAAGACGAGGGTGCGGGAAATCCATAGCCAAGGTGATGCCGCGCTCAAGTTCACTTGCAGGTGCTCTCTGAATCGTAAGAATACCGGGGAACACCCACCATCCAAGACTATAATTGAATTCGATGGCAGGCGTTACTGGACAAAAGGTGCCTTGGTTCCCGCTCATCCTCTTGGTGGTTGGGATCATCTTCTTTTGGGTGTATCCCCAAATTCGGGGCAACCAACCGGTCAAAGTTGAGCCGTACCCGAACCTGCCTTTGGAGAAAAAAGCGGAAGAATGATGTACGAACACATTCTCCGACCTCTTCTTTTCTCCTTTGACCCCGAGACCGCCCACCACCTTGCCATGTCTGGGATTACCAGCGGCATGATCGGGGGAACGCGCGATAACTTACGCACCGATCTCCGCAAAACCGTCTTTGGCGTTGATTTTCCGAACCCTATTGGCCTCGCCGCCGGGTTCGACAAAGACGGAGTCGCCATTGATTTCTGGGAACGATTGGGATTCGGGTTTATTGAAGTGGGGACGGTGACGTTCCATCCTCAGCCCGGCAACCCCAAACCTCGGCTCTTCCGGGTGCAAGAGGAAATGGGGCTCATCAACCGGATGGGGTTCAACAACCACGGAGCAGAGGCACTTGCACGTAAGCTCGCGGCATCGCAAGCAACGATCCCGGTTGGAGTGAATCTCGGGAAAAGCAAGATCACCCCCCTTGAAGAAGCGGCAGAGGATTACGGCAACAGCTATCGCCTCCTCCACGAGCTCGGCGATTACTTTGTGGTGAATGTTTCTTCCCCGAACACTCCCGGTCTCCGCGATCTGCAAGACAAGGACTCGCTCAAAGCTATCTTCAGTACCTTGCGCGAAATTGATGATAAGCCTCCGCTTCTCGTGAAAATCGCACCTGATCTTTCCGAGTCAGCTCTGGATGATGTTGTCAGCGTTGCCAGTGAGTATCAACTGGCTGGCATCATCGCCACAAACACCACGATCGACCGATCCATGCTCGCAAGTGATCCCAACGAAACCGGTGGCCTCAGCGGCGCACCTCTCACCGGGAAATCGAATGTCGTTGTTGCTCATCTCCGCTCCGTAATGCCAGAAAGCATGGCTTTGATCGGAGTTGGGGGCATCATGGCTACCGCCGACGCGGTGCGCAAATTTGAGCTGGGAGCCGATCTGATCCAGGTTTACACTGGATTTGTTTATGGCGGCCCGAACTTTGTCCGGCAGATTCTGAGTGAATTGCCACCACTGGAGGGATAGAATAGAGCCATGCCGCTGGTCGGCAAAGTTGGTCGCAAGCGTTTTCGTGCTCGGTTTGCAATGGCGATGGTGTATCTCCTCCTCATTGCGGGCGCGATCACGACTGTCTATCCCTTCCTGATCATGGTGACAACCGGGTTCAAGGGGCCAACCGACCAGAACGATAACAAGCTTGTGCCCTCCTATTGGAGTGATAACGAAGAACTCCTCGCCAAATACCGCGACGACAAGTATTCAGGTTCATTAGAACTCATGACCACAATGGGCATCGGTGACAGCGCCGACACTCAGGGATACGACGAATTCTTGATGAGCTTGCCCCCCGATCAATGGATCGCTGGATTCAAAACGCCGAGTAACCAAGTTACCAGCCGCTTGACCCAGCGTTGGCAACAGTTTCTTGAAAAGAAATACGGCACGGTTGAGAGTGTCAATGCCGCGTTCAATGAAATCAACGGGGCAATGCAGCTTGTTTCGCCACCGCCAGAACGACTAGAAATCAAAGGCTGGGAGCCCAAGCTCGACCAAAAATGGAAGGACTGGCTGGAGTTCAAGAACACTCTCCCCGCCGAGTTCCGTATTCCGATCACTGGGCAACGGCTCTGGCAAGATTATCTGCGTACAGATACAAAAAATCAATTTGATGCCTTACCAGAGGAAGCAAAGGAAGGAGCATCCAAGTTCGAGGAAATCGCTTACCCTTCGGATCATAAACGTAGGGCACTGATCCTTGACGAGGTTGTTCCGGTTGCGTTCCAATCAGCCGGCACGATCGAGCAGCAATGGGAAGCCCAGGGACACGATCTGCCTCTCCCAATCGCTGCGGCGGAAAAGAATCTGGTTGCAACCTCAGAAAAATCGCTCCGGCAAGAATTCACTTGGCGCAATTACAATTACGTCCTTGATTACGTTTTGATTAATGGTCGTGCCGTCGTCAATACCGCGATTTTCTGCATCCTCACCATCCTTATCCAGCTAACGGTGAACCCGCTCGCAGCGTACGCCCTCAGCCGATTCCCGATGAAATCGACCGGGAAAATTCTGCTCTTCCTCTTGGCAACGATGGCGTTCCCGGCAGAAGTCGCGATGATCCCTTCATTCCTTCTTCTCAAAGATCTGGGATTACTCAACACTTTTGCCGCACTTGTACTCCCCACCGCTGCAAGCGGATATATGATCTTCCTGCTCAAAGGGTTCTTTGATTCCCTACCCCAGGAGGTGTTTGAATCGGGGCAGATCGATGGCGCACCGGAATGGTTGATGATGCTAAAAATCGCCTTTCCGCTCAGCAAACCAGTGTTTGGATACATGGCCCTGCTCGCCTTCATGGGAGCGTACGGCGCATTCCTCTACGCATTCCTCGTCGCGCAAGACCGAAGCATGTGGACACTGATGGTGTTCATCTATCAGCTACAACTCATCGCCCCGCGCGCGGTGATGATGGCGGCAGTCACCATTGCCGCCGTACCAACACTGTTCGTATTCCTGGCCGCCCAGCGAGTCATCATGCGGGGGATTGTTCTCCCCGGCGAGCGATAGGTTAGCGCTGCATCGATTCGATCTCGGTAGCGTATTTGTCCTTCACAACCCGTCGCCGCACCTTGAGGCTCGGTGTGAGCTCACCATCATCAACCGTGAACGATTTGCCAACCAATACATGCTTTTTCACCTTTTCGAAGTCAGCCAACTGCTTGTTGGCCTTGGCGATCTCTTCTTTGAAAATCGCTTTAACCTCGTCCATTTCCACCAATCGGTGAGTATCTTTCTCGGTGATGCCTTTCGCTTCGAGTTCATGGGTGAGTCGCTCGAAATTTGGGATGATGAGAGCACAGCAGTACTCCATTCCGTCACCGAGAACCACTGCTTCTTCTACAAAATCGCTTTCCTTGATCTTGTTCTCTATTGGGAGAGGAGCAACGTTCTTGCCGTTCCCTAAAACCAGGATGTCCTTCTTTCGGTCGGTGATTTTGATGCGACCAGCAGGATCAAGCTCACCAATATCTCCGGTGTGGAACCACCCTTCCGCGTCAATCGCTGCCTTTGTGTCATCAGGCAGGTTGTAGTATCCAGACATCACAGAATCGCCACGTTGAAGAATTTCACCATCTGGTGCAATTTTGATTTCACAACCCCGGATTGGAGGCCCAACCGTTGCCGGATTGATATCCTCGGGCATATTGAGTGCAGTTGCCGCCGTCGTCTCCGTCAATCCATAACCCTGAAGCACATTCAGGCCAAACGCAATGTAGAACTCGCTCACATGAGGGGACAGAGCCGCGCCACCACTGACAAAGAATCGGATGTTGCCGCCCGTTTTCTCCCGAATCTTCGCACCGACAAGCTTGTCAAGCAATCCAGCCAGCGGAGCAAATTCGCCGCGTTGTTTGGCTAATCCCTGCTTCAAAGCCATGTTGAACAGCTTTTGTTTGATCGGCTTATCTTTCTTGACTGCATCCACAATCCGGGCGCGAACGTTTTCTAGGAATCGCGGCACACAGAGCATGATCGTCGGCTTGATTCGCATCATGTCTTTGGCAAGCGAAGCCAGGCTCGTCGCATACGCAACAGTTGCCCCAACACCAACTGGGAGAGCGTGACCAGCAAACCGCTCATAAACATGGCTCAAAGGAAGGAAGCTCAGGAAAGTGTCGTCCTTTGTGATCGGAATCGTCTCACGGATGTTCTCGACAAGCGAAACAAAATTCCGATGATCCAGCATCACCCCTTTCGGGCGACCGGTGGTTCCGCTGGTGTAGATGAGAGTAGCCAAATCGAGCCAACCTGTTTCGTCAATTGACTGATTCCACTCTTCTTTTGTAAGCGTCGAATCTTTAGCAAAGTCGAGCAAGCCCGATTCACCTTTCTCCGGTCGGAGGAGATAAGTGGTCAGCCCGCTCAATTTTGAAGCCAGCCGAGTATCCAGACACACTGCCGCTTTGGCTCCGGCATCATCGGCAATAAATTGCGATTGATCGGGCGGCAACGTCGGATAGATGGGAACAGTGACAATCCCGAGGGTTTGCGCCGCCCAATCTGTCATCGCCCATTCAAAACAAGACTCCCCGAGAATAACCAGTCGATCACTGCGCTTCAAGCCCGCCGCGTGAAGTGCCTTTGCATATTCAAAGACCACTTCCCATGCCTGCTCGTAGGTGTAGTCCTTGTACTTGTTCCCCTCAGGAACGCGATACGCCAGCTTGCTCCCGTACTGGTGCACCGAGCGCCGGAAAAGCGCACCTAAACTTTCAACCTTTTCACTCATAAAACTTCTTTCCCTTTACGACTCGACTTTGCCACCCGTCTCAACATAACGAGTCCAGCCACCGGCAAGGCTCAATGCTTCCTCAAAGCCCATTTCCAGCAAAACCTTCGCCGCCATTGCGCTACGGTGCCCTCCCCCACAATAACACACGAACTTCTGACTTCGATCCTGCATTCGCTCGTCGCGCTTATAATGCTCCAAATCGGCACGCACTTCTAGGAATCCACGCGGGATATTGATCGCCCCCGGAATATGACCATCCGAGTATTCGTCCGGCTCTCGTACGTCTAACAAAACGTACTCCGAATAGTCCGGAAGGTCTTCTACGGCAATCTCTTTCACCGATTGCAAAGCTTCCTGGACATAATCGTGGAGCGATTTCGGCATGATGAAACGATACCAGAGCGCGATTTTCTTTGTCCTTGCTTCTGCATCGGCTTTGGCGCAATACGATATTCCCAACTTTCCGGAGATCAAATACGCGCCGGCGGCCCAGCGCAACTGGATATCCGAGCGTGTGACCCCGCGCGCGAAGGTGTATCGTGGCCCAGCGGAAAACCAAGTCTCGCTTGATAACGGGCTTCTTCGGCGCACATTTCTCGTGAATCCCGAGCCGATCAGTCTCCAAACCTCGATGCGAAGCGGGGAGATTATTGCGAGCGAAGCGGCTCCTGAACTTCAAATTACGATTGATGGCAGGACGTACACGCTCGGACAGCAGGACATTGCCCAGCCAGATTCTTGGAGGCTGTTTGATATGGCTCTCATTCGCATCCAGCGCGATTTCAAATGGACCGGTGAAGGTGCTCTCCAAAGCGCGGTTTGGCCAACCGGCGGTGCGGGTTTGCGATTCCGCTACGCCAACAGCCGGCTCAGCGGAGTCATTGTTGATGTTGAGCACGAGCTTTACGACATGATTCCGGTTCTAGGGAAGCGGGTTCAGGTTCGGAACACGGGTCGGATTCCGATTCGAGTGGATTCCATTTCTCTCGAACTCGGTGCACTGGATGCAGACTCCAAAGCTGAGCGCGTTTCTAATATTGCCATGCCAGGCACTGGCTTATCTCCCATGGAGAAAAAGTACGCAGTTGGTCTGATTCTCCGTCCGGGGGATATTTACATAAGTCCGCAAATTTTGACGGTTGCGGACTCAAATCAACCATTTGCTTGGCAGAAAATCTGGACGTATCTAGCCCCGTGGACGAGTACCAACTCCGTTCTCTACTCTCCGCGAGATTGGACAGAATCGAACCTGAAGCAAGCACAAACCTTAGGCGTGGATGCCCTCACCGTCACGACTTCAGATGATGTTGCCAATTATCCTGAGCTGGACTACAGCATTTCTCGAAACCTTGGCCTCCGCGCGATTTTGAAAACTCCCATCGGGCCAGGAAAACTGGGTGCCGATTTCTGTTGGCTCAGCCGCGATGGAAAGGATCTCTACAACCGTCTGCTTTCGGTCACTTCGAACTCCGGCACGCCGGGCATCTGGATGACTGACCCCCATCCGATTTACTCCTGTGATGGCATCGGCCACCCTGGTCACCAAAACGAGCAAGATTCGCTCGTCAATCAGCGTTGGGCCCTGAAGTCACTGTGGAACACATCCATGCGCCTGAACAAGACTTCTTTTGCCACCACAAACTCGCTCATGGATGGCACGCGTGCGGTTGCTATCGCCCCGCCGGATGAGATCAAATCCGCCCGCGCCTTTCGAGAATGGCTCGCTCCCCAAGTCAAGTCTCTGCCACCGGGCGCACTGCTGGTCACAATTCCGCTCATCAACTTGAGTGATGCTGAATTCGATAACTGGGTATCGACCGCTCTTGGATTCGGTGTCAGCGTGGAATTCGATGTTGCCGAGCTCAGCAAATGGCAAATGGATCGGTTTGGAGCACGCATGAAGTGGTTCCGACAGCATCAGGCATTGCTGACTAGCTTCACCCAGCATCTCAAGTCGCCGAATGCTGATGCCGTCTTCCACTATCTGCCCGACACTGCCGATCTCGGTCAGGGTATGCTTTGTATTTGGAATCCAAGCGATAAGACAGAGCAGCTTTCGTTCAATATCCCGCTCGGAAACTCCGGATTGATGGGGCGCGTGACTGCCAGCGACAATCGTGCTCGAAAGTTTCCCGCGACTGTTGATCGACAAGGGAACACAACATTCACGCTAGATGCCGCGCCGGGATTCAACTGGGTGCATTTCCGGAGTGCGAATTAGAGCAGATTCCGCTCTTTCACGCGCAAGTATGCGCCAACTAGTGCCGCGCTCAAATCTTGTGGCTCAGCGTCAATGGATTCAACGCCTTTGGTGAAAAGGCGCATCTCCGCCCGCCGCCGATCGACCTTGTACCAAGTTGCCGCCGCCCGATCATAAAGCTGTTGATCAGAGCCGACTTTCGCTACCGCCAGCTCCTTGATGTGCGGATCGCTGACCCGGACCACAAAGATCAGATGTCGTCGCCGAAGCGGTTCCAGGGCCTGAGCAATCTCATTCGCTTGATCGTAGTTCTCTGCATCGGTGAAGAGGATAATCAGCGACCGGCGCTTGTTCCTCTTCGCTAAGTAGCTCAGCGCGCCGATGTAGTCACTTTGTACTGGTTCGGCACTGACATCGTAAAGCGAATCCATGATCATCGCGATCTGGTGCTTGCCTTTCTTCGGGACAACATACCGCTGAACAACATCGTTGAACAGCAGCATTCCCATCTGATCACCAGCTCGGTTCGCCGCGTGGAGGAGCATCAAGCAGGCATCCAAACAGTAATCCAGCTTACGAACGCCATCGACTTCGCTCAGCATTTGCCGACCAACATCCACGCACACCATGACGGTCTGGTTGCTCTCTTGTTCGTAGTTTTTGACCACTAACTTCCCGCGCCGCGCGGAAGCTTTCCAGTCAATCTTGCGGAAGTCGTCTTCGTGGTAATCCCGGAGAGACTCAAACTCGGTGCCAATCCCTTTGGCTCGCGATCGACGAATCCCCATGTGCTTCATCGACCCTTTCTGATCAAGAAGGTCGAACTCTCGCACCGCTTGAACATTCGGATAAACCCGAACCGGCGCGCTGTTTTCCAGCTTCTTTTGGATCGTGCAAAGCCCAAAAGGAGCGAGAAACCGAACGTAGGTGCCGTCGAATTGGTATTCCCCTCGAGTTCGCGGAGTGACGTGATAGCTCACCATGTGCATTCGCCCGGGCTCAAGATCAAGGCGTTGTTGCTGGTCTGTTGTCTCCATGACATCCGGAACTTCATCACGGAACCACAGAGTCATGCTGTTCATAGTCAGGTTCTCGATCACCAATCGGATACGGTTGCTCGTGTTCACCGATAGCACAGGATCATGCCACCGCTTGACGCGAACAACTTCCCAATTCTTTGCCAATCGGAAAGTGACGTACATCGCAATGCAAAGAAAGAGCGTATAAGCAATGGAGACCAATTCAAAACGCGGAATGATTGCTCCTACCAAAGCCAAAGGAATGGAAAGAGCGAGCAGAAACCAAAATCGGGGACTGGGAATCAACATTTCGTCGCGCGTTTGGTAGCATGATACTCGTGCATGATCGTTTATACGTTCTGACGCCAGAAAAGACGATTGTCAATTACACCGTTGCGGGAATTTCTGCACGCATCGGAGCACATCTTGTCGATCTCCTGATTTGCTTCGGAGCTACGATCGCGATCTCTCTACTTGTCAGCGTTGTCGGATGGGTAATTCCAGAAGGATTGCTCGCACTCTTCATGGGATTGTTCATCACCTTTGGGATTTTCGCTTATTTCATCCTGATGGAAGCATATTGCCAAGGCCAAACCCTCGGAAAACGATCAGCTGGTATCAGGGTTTTGATGTCCGATGGCACCCCTATCACCCCACGGGCGGCAATGCTCCGGAACCTTCTCCGCCTCGGTGACTTTATGCCGATGCTGTATATGACCGGCATTATCAGCATCATGGTTAACCAGCGAGCACAACGGCTCGGTGATATGTTCGCTGATACCGTTGTTGTTCGCACTAGCCGCAAGATCGAGGGCTTCAGTGCCGCCCCGCACCGTGCCGGAATTCATCCGCTCGAGCACACGATCGGTGACCTTGGGGGAATGACTCTCGCCGAATACATTGCGATCAAACGACTTTGCGACCGATTCCCCTACTTGCCCCAACCAGAACAGGTACGGAGCATCCAATCTATCTGGATTCCATTTGCCGAAGAGAAAGGCATCCATATGCTCCCCGACAAGCATCCGATCTATCAGATGGAAGCTGTCGTGATGAAATATGGGCGTCTGCATAAGTTGGTGTGAATTTTTTTGGCGTTAGCGGCAGTCTCCTGTAACATAGGGATAGCCTCATGGTTCTTGATCAAGAAATCCGAACCTACCACGAGCAAATGACTGCTCTTCTGCCCCACGCAGGCAAATTCGTCCTCATCAAAGGATCCAGTGTTCTGGGGATTTACGAAAATCTCTCGGATGCGCTGACAACAGGCCACGAGAAACTTGGCTTTGAACCATTCTTTGTACGCGAAATTCGGCCCGACGATCCCATCGAAAAAGCAGGCTCTTTGCACCTTTATTAAGGGTGTGGAGAGGTCCAGGAAAACCATGGGGAGAACTGTGGGGGTCCGTGGGGGACAGATGTTGGGAAGTTTTTTGGGGGAGAATTCTTGATGTATTACCCTCGGTTTTCCATGGGTTTCCGTTCAGTTCAACTGAACCTATGAAATTAGGGTTTTCCCGCTTATCCCCACGTTAACAATAATAAAATGAATTTAACTTAAAGAACAATTTTCTTTTTATGGATCAATCCCTTCCTCACTTCGCTCTCCAATCCCTTCGGTTGATCCATTTCCGACTCTTTGAGGATGAATCGATCTCTCCCTCTTCTCACCTGAATCTGATCACCGGGCAGAACGCTCAAGGGAAGACAACGATTCTCGAAGCCATCTCGTTGATTTCGACCGGACGGGTCATGCGCGGCTCGCGAGATGGAGAAGCCATTCAGTCGGGATCAGACTTTGCCAGAGTGGATGGAATCCTTCTCGGCTCAGAAACCAAAGTGAGCGTTGAACTCGCGGAAGGCAAACGAAAGAAAGCTCTGCTCAATGATCTTGGTTTGCCACGTGCTTCTGATTTGATGGGAAGGCTCCCAACCGTTTCTTTCTCCGCATCTGACCTCAGAATCGTGATTGGCGACCCGTCAGACCGCAGATTTCTCCTCGATAGCGAGCTATCCCAGTTGTTTCCCTCCTACCTGAAGCATCTGGCAATCTACAAACGTGGCTTGGAGCAACGCAATGCCCTCCTGAAGCAAGCTCACGACCGCCATGTGATGGATCATGAGTTCGAAGTCTGGGAAGAGCAGATGGCCGAATCTGGTTCCCACCTGCGTGATTCTCGAATTGGATGGGTTCAACATGTCAATCAAGCGGCAATGAAATCTCAAGATCGTTTAGGAGCAGGGGAGAAGCTTTCGCTTCAGTACCTTGTAAAGGATGAAGTCGAGGATTTACAAATGGGGTTCGTGGAATCACGTCGCATCGATATCAGACGAGGTTCCACTACCATCGGGCCGCATCGCGACGACATTGAAATTTTTGTGGATGGCAAACCCGCCAAGCAATTTGGCTCACAAGGACAACAGCGCACGGCAGTGATCAGCATCAAGCTCGCGGTTTCCCAAGTCGCAACAGAAACGCTCGGTGATGCCCCCGTTCTCCTCCTGGATGACATTTTCAGCGACCTTGATCAGCATCGTCGCTCTCGTCTGGTGAGTTGCGCGCTCGAAGAAGGCGGTCAGGTTTTCATCTCTTGCACCGAACCTGAACAAGCTGGTGGAGAACTCATCGAGCAGGCTAAAGTCTTTTCGGTACAGTTTGGCAAGGTGACCGAGCGGTGAAGCGAATCCACGATCTGCTAAGCGGAGTTTTTGAGGATCAAGATGTTCTCAAAGCCGTTCGCGCCCAGATCGTGATGAAAAATTGGTCTCAGATTGTGGGCGACATGGTCGCGACTCACTCCGAACCAGATCGCTACGACCGTGGCACGCTTTGGATTGCCGCTACTGGAACCGCATGGGCGCAAGAGATCAGAATGCAAGAAGAGTTGATTCTCAATCGACTCAATGAGGCCGCCGATGAACCCAACCTCTTCGAAAAAATCAGAGTCGGAGTTCGCAAAACTCGGCGATAGTTGGCGTTCGCTGAGCGAAGAATTTGAGCATCGCCCGCTTCTGCTTTTGTTCATCGGTTTGGCAAGTGGGTTAGCGTTTCGACACTCTGCTGCTTATCTTCTGGTGCCGCTTTTCTTTTGCTTGATGTCGATCAGCTGGCCCAAACGCGGCCTGATCTCTCTTGCTGTCATTGCCGGACTGATCTTCCAACCACCAGCTCCAGATCGCAACATCGTGCTGGAGAAGAGCCCTTTTGAAGGCGAAGTGGAGCTCATCACCATGCCCCGTGAGAATTGGGAGGGCAAACCAGTTGCTATTGCTACCAGCGACAAAGGAACGACTTTTATCGAGCTTCCCGCAAGAACAGACTGGATTCTCGGCGACATATTGCAGGTCAAAGGCGAGCTTCTACCGATGCATGAAGCTCAAGAGCGGAAGCTAGGTGCGCGTGGAGTCATTGATGCTCAATCTGCGGAGCGGATATCCGGAGGTTTCCCGGTCTGGAATATTGCCCTGGCCTTTCGTAAGAGCTTTGTTGGCTTCTACAACGAGAAGGATTTTCCTGTTGCTCATGAGGTTATGCCCGCTTTCGGCATGAATCAAACGCAAGGCGTCGATTCAAAGACATACGACACCTTTGTCCGGACGGGCACAACCCACCTGATTGCTACCAGCGGCATCCATGTGATGATCACGGCGGGGCTCTTGTTTTTGCTATTGCGTCTCCTCCCCATTCCCAGATGGCTCCAGATCGCGTTTCTGGGCGTTTTACTGCTGGTCTTCGCCGGAGCGGCTGGCTTGAGGCCTCCGATCATCCGGGCGGTGATTATGAGCCTTGTGATGGCAAGTGCGTATCTTTGGCGTCGGCAGCCGGATGGATTATCTGCGCTTGGCCTATCTGGGCTATTGATTCTTGGTTTGTCCCGGGATTCCGTGTTTGATGTCGGATTTTGGATGTCGACTGCCGCGGTTGCGGCGCTAGTGATGTTCGTCCCAACGGAAAAGCCTCCTTCCGAATCGAGCTGGGAATTGGCGAAGTTCAGGTTCAAGCAGGCGTTGATCGTGAGTGTTGTTGCATCGCTTGCCACCTGGCCGATCTCGGGGGATACATTTGGCGAGATTGCTTGGCTCAGCCCCCTTACCAATTTGATTGCGATTCCCTTAGCCACTGTTTCTTTATGGGGATCGGTCATTTCGTGGCTGATTGGGCTGGGAGTTCCTGAAGTTGGGCTTTCGCTTGGGCAAGTCTTGGTGGAATTGCCATGTACGACATTAGTTGGCTTTTTGGATTGGGTAGCTCGCTGGGATGCGGGGATCGTATTCATTCCGTTCTTCGGGTTGATGATGTTTGGCTGGTGGCACTTAGGTGCGTTGTTTGCTTGGAAGCGAGTTTGGGTCGGAGCTGTGTCGACTTGGAGCTTGGCATTGGCAGGATTGATCATCTCTGTCCCCACCAATTTCGGGCTAGCATCAGTTGACTATTTGCAGGTGGGGCAGGGGGATTCCACTCTGATACGGGAATGGGATACCGCTGTTCTGATTGATGTTGGAGCGAGTGACCGAATTGCCGAGCGGCTGATCATTCCGGAGCTCCGTAAGCGGAATGTGCAAACGCTTGCAGCCGTGGTACTAACCCATCCAGACCTCGATCACATTGGAGGGGTGGAAGCCACATTGAAACGATATAAAGTACAGAATCTTATTGTTTCATCAGCGTTCGAAGACCACGAGTTATTACAATCAACCATAAGGTTGGCAGAATCACGGGGTGCCCGTATCTTATGGATTAGCGAATCTTACCTATTCAAAATTGAGAATTTTGACGTTCATGTCACTGCTCTGTCGGGCGGATCAGATGACAACACAGCTTCGTTGATCACGGAAGTACACTATAGCGGAAAGCCGGTGACGATCATTACGGGTGACGCATCCTCGCGGGAAGAGCAAGCACTACTGAGCCAAGTTTCTGGGCCAATTCCAGTTTTAAAAGCAGGTCACCACGGAAGCAATACATCTACATCCGACGCATGGCTAGACCACCTTCAACCGACTGACCTTGTGGTGAGTTGTGGACGGCTCAACAGCTTTGGTCACCCTGCTTCGGATGTTTTGGAGCGAGCAGGTGTGCGCAACATCAATGTATGGAGGACGGATGTAAGCGGCACCATATCTTATCAATATGATGCCGAATCTCAAACGTTCAAAAGGATGCCTTTAGTTACTAAATAACTTTAGCCTTTCCTTGGATTTTTCTAATCGAGTTTGCAACTCTTTTGCCGCTATTCGTTCAGCTTCAACAATCTCTGGCTTAGCCCTCTCAACAAAGTTCGGATTGTTTAAACGCGCTTCTAACTTCGCAAGCTCTTTGCCCACTTTTTCGATTTCCTTCTCAAGGCGCGCACATTCTTGAGCCTCGTCTACCAACCCCTCAACCGGGAGGTGCAGATCAATTCCCAAAATCGTTGTCGAGATACATTTACCTTCTGGCTTGCCCGCGCGAAGCTCATCAAACCAGGCTTGATCCTGCACAATCGCGGCTCCGTCACCCAAATCCCCTTCAAAAAACGCTAAAGGCAGCTTTTTGAGAGCGGCAATACCAATTTCTGCTCGTAGAGCCCTGAGTGAGCGTGTAACATTCAACCAATCCTCAACTTGTGACTCCACCTTAAGGTTAGCCCAGTTGTCTTCGATACTTGGCCAGTCTTCTGCCATCAAAAACGCTTTTTTGTGCGCCTTCGGCATGAGGGAGTAGATTTCTTCGGTGATATGCGGCATTGCCGGGTGCATCATCTTCAAAAATGCGTCCAGGCATGTCAGCAGCACCCATTGAGGCGCAATTCGATTTGATTCCGATTGCAATCGTGCCTTGCTGAGCTCGATGTACCAGTCACAAAGTTCTGTCCAGAAGAATTGATACAGGGCCTGCATGGCGGTCTGAATGTCATATGACTCATACGATTCACGAACCGTCTTCTCGCATGTGGCTAGCCGGCTGAGTATCCATTGATCAGTAACATCAAAGCGTGCCGGTGTCTCACCTTGGTATCCCTCCAAATTCATGAAGATAAAGCGGGAGGCGTTCCAAATCTTATTGCAGAAGTTCCTCGCCTCAACGGTTTTCGCCTCATCATAGCGGAGGTCTTGGTTGTATCCAGTTTGAGCAAACAGCGTGTAGCGGAGAGCGTCCGCCCCCTTATCCTGAATCACGTCCATTGGATCAACGCCCGTGCCCAAACTTTTGGACATACGTTTTCCATCTTTCGTTAGAATCGTTGCATAGATATATACATCTTGAAATGGCTTATCTTGCACATAATCAAGTCCCATCATGATCATCCGTGCAACCCAAAGATAGATAATATCCCGTGCAGTAACTAGCACATCTGTGGGATAAAAGTCGTCTAGATCAGCCGTCTTTTCTGGCCAACCGAGCGTAGCGAACGGCCAAAGACCACTACTGAACCAGGTGTCCAGAACATCCTCTTCTTGTCGTTCAATCTTCTCACCGGCTTTCTTCTCTGCCTCTTCCCAATTGGTGGCGGCAACGGCTTTACCGCTTGCAGTGTAGTAAACAGGAATGCGGTGCCCCCACCAAAGTTGGCGGGAGATACACCAATCGCGGATGTTCTTCATCCAATCTAGGTAAACATTGGTGTATCGCTCCGGAACAAAGCGGATATCGCCACTTTCTACAGCCTCAATTGCGGGCTCAGCAAGTGCGCGCTGGTTTACAAACCATTGATCTGAAGCTAAGGGTTCAATAACCTCCTTACTTCGGTCACTGATGAGGATCGCGATCTCATGATCCTCGATTTTCTCGAGGAAACCGGCCTCTTCCAGGTCAGAAACGATGGCCTCTCGTGCCTTTTTCCGGTCGAGACCTGCATATTTGCCTCCGATTTCAGTCACAAAACCAGATTCGTCCATCATGACCAGCATTGGTAGCTCATGCCGCTGACCGACTTCGAAGTCATTAGGGTCGTGGGCGGGAGTGATCTTAACGGCACCGGTTCCGAACTCAGGATCAGGATATTCGTCAGCAATTAATGGGATTTCCCGATCAGTGAGAGGAAGTTTGAGTGTTTTTCCGATCAATCCATCGTAGCGCTTGTCTGTAGAATGCACGGCAACGGCAACGTCAGCAAGCATGGTTTCCGGGCGTGTTGTCGCAATCGTGACATGACCAGAGCCATCTGAAAACGGGTATTTGATGTGATACAGGTGTCCTTTGATCAGCTTTCGCTCGGTTTCAATGTCAGAAACGCTTGTTTTGAGCACGGGATCCCAGTTGACGACACGGACACCCTTATAGATCAGCCCACGGTCAAACCACTCGATAAAGACCTTGAGGACAGCATCTATATAGCCTTCATCAAGCGTAAAACGAGTGCGCGACCAGTCAAAAGCACATCCCAATGAGCGAAATTGAGTGAGAATGGTATCTCCAGAAACCTCGCGCCATTCCCATACGCGCTTCTCAAACGCTTCGCGCCCAATTTCGAAGGGGGAAGCGCCCTCTGCCTTAAGTTGCTTAGTAACAACACTCTGCGTTGCGATGCCAGCATGATCTTGTCCAGGAAGTATCAGGACTCGATAACCTTGCATCCGCTTGTAGCGTCCAAGGAGATCTTGTAAGGAGTAGCAGAGTGCATGTCCCATGTGGAGACTGCCAGTGATGTTCGGCGGGGGGATGGTGATGGAGTATTTGGGCTTCTCTTTGTCGGAATCAGGTTCAAATAGACCTGCTTTTTCCCACTCGCCATACCATTTTGATTCGACGCTGGAGGCGTCGTAGCCTGAACTTTTCTTCTCTTCGCTCATGTTGCTTTCCTGTCGTGAAAGACAGTTGCGAGTCTACCGAGGAGTGTTTCACGTGAAACGTGACTGGTGGGCAAAGCTACTGTTTCACGTGAAACAGGTGGGGAAGCATGATCCAAAGAACAAGT